>DAOUIZ010000022.1:0-16580 GCA_034423195.1 Dehalococcoidia bacterium
GCCATCTGCAAGGGCATCGTGGAGGCCCACGGGGGCCGCATCCGGGCCGAGAGCGACGGCCCCGGCCTGGGGGGCGGTTCACCTTCACCCTGCCGGTGGCGGAGGGGGTTGCAGTTCCGGCGGCGCCGCCGTCCCCGTCGCGCACCAGGCGGACAACAAGAGAGCGTGTCCGGGTCCTGGCCGTGGACGACGACCCCCAGGCGCTGCGCTACGTCCGGGATGTCCTCAACAGGGCGGGCTACGCGCCCATCGTCACCTGCGACCCGGCGGACGTTCCCCGGCTAATGGCCGACCAGAAGCCCCACGTGGTCCTGCTGGACCTGGTGCTGCCGGGCAGCGACGGGATCCAGTTGATGCACGACATTCGCCGGACGGCGGACGTGCCGGTGATCTTCGTGTCAGCCTACGGCCAGGACGACACCGTGGCCCGGGCCTTGGACATGGGCGCCGCCGACTATTTGGTGAAACCCTTTTCCCAGACGGAACTGGCGGCCCGGATCCGGGCGGCGCTGCGCAAGCGGCTGGAGCCCCTCCCTGGTGAGCCGTCTGTGTCCTTTGCTACCGGTGGGCTGAGCATCGACTACGCGCAGCGAAAGGTGGCGCTGGACGGGGAGCCGGTGGAGTTGACGGCCACGGAGTACGCGGTGCTCTACGAGCTGGCGGTCCACGCTCCCCGGGTGCTGAACCAGAGCCTGCTGCTCCAACGGGTGTGGGGGCCGGAGCGGGTCCGCGAGGGCTGGCTGGTCAGGGACGTGGTGAAGCGGCTGCGCCGCAAGCTGGGGGACGATGCCGCCGAACCCAGGCACATCTTCACCGAGCCAAGGGTGGGGTACCGGATGGCGGTGGGGGAGGGATCATCATCGTCCCCTCCGATGAACGCCGCGACCGGCGCGGATGGCACCGGCTGACATCGTCCCTGGTTCATGTCCGCCGCCCGGGAGTGCCGGAGCCTTGGGCGCCATCGAGTTCCTGGATGGCGCCGCCGCTGTCTGCGGTCGCCAGGGCGGCCCGTCTGGCCTGAGCGCCGATCCGGTCCCGGGCGGCCCGGTCGAGGGTGGCGGAACCCTGGGCGATGGCCGGTAGGTCCCCGTCCACAAGCCGCTCCCTGAAGGACCGGAGGCTGTCCTCCTCCTCGTGGGTCAGGATGCCGTCCTGGGTGGCGTGCTGGACTCCCTGGGCCCATCCGTTGGCGATGGCCTGGGAGATGTCATCGTCAGTTGCCCGGGCCCGTAGGGCAATGGACTGGAGGGTATTCCGAAGGGCGGTCTCGTTGAAGCCGGTGGTCCCGGCAGCCTGGGCGGCCAGTTGGGTCATCTCCCGCATCCCCTGGGCGTGGAGGTCACGGCACTGGCCGTGCTGCTTCCGGAGAAAGCCGGCGTTCTGGTTGCAGTACCGGCAGGTTCCCATTCTGGCCCTCCTGGCTTGGGTCCACGAACTGTTCCGCTATTTCTAGCCCTAGTAGGTCATCCGGAACAAAGTCTCGTTGAGGGACTTCCGAAACTCCGGGTTCCCCGAGTATGCCTTATAGAGTTCGGTCTGGCACCGCACCATGGCGGTGACCAGCCGGCGCACCGCCGAGTCATGCTCGATCTGGGCGTTCTGCCGGTCCGAGTTCATCCTGGCGTTCAGGTATGCTTGGTCCTCGAGGACCTGCTCGGGCATCCGGTTGATGACCTCCGTGACCCTGTCGGGTTCGGAGAATATCCCGCCCCATGTCTTGTTGAACTCTGCGACGATGTTGGAGAGCCGGTCCAGCTCGGGCTCGGCGGCGTGGCCCACGCCTCCGGTCAGCACCGGATCAATCTCGGCGTCCTCCTCGGCTAGGCTGATGCTCCGGGCTGCCTTCCGCTCCATCCGGTACGTGTCCATGTCCACTGCTTCCAGGATTCCCCGGGACAGGTCAGGCTCCTCGGGGGCGGGCAGCTTTCCCACCAGGAAGTTCAGGAAGATGGAGAGTTTCTCCCACTGCGCGTTCCCGTAGGGCAGCACTTGGGACAGGAAGGCGTAGAGCCGGCCGAAGGCCTTGGCCGAGCTCTTGAACTCCACCTGCCCATCCTCGTCCAGCTTCAGGTACTCCTCCACGCAGGCGTCAAGCACGGGGTCGAGCTGGCTGCGGTCAGCCCCGTCCAGGTACGCCTCCACGAAGGTATCGACCTGCTCCCATGAGTAGACCTGGCGCTGGTCCAGCGTTCCCCGAAGGTCGTGGAGCTTGTCGGGGTCGGTCCCGTTGGCGAGGATGGTGGTCTGGTAGTAGTCCTCGAAGGCTGCCTGGATCGCGTCGGGGTTGTTCATGAAGTCCAGCACGAACACGCTGTCCTTGTTGGGCGCCGTGCGGTTCAGCCGGGAGAGGGTCTGGACCGCCTGGATGCCGCCCAGGGTCTTGTCCACGTACATCGTGTGCAACAGCGGCTCGTCGTAGCCCGTCTGGAACTTGTCGGCGCAGATGAGGATGCGGTACGGGTCCTCCCGTACCATCTCGGGTATCTTGGCTGAGGGGAACCCGTTCAGGGAGGGCTCGCTGACCCGTTGCCCGTCATGGTCCCGCTCCCCCGAGAAGGCGATGATGGCGCGGAAGGGCAGCTCCCTCCTGGCGATGCAGTCGTTGATGGCCAGGTAGTAGTCGATGGCCCGGTTCACCCCGTCGGTCACCACCATGGCCCGGGCCTTCCCGCCCATGAGCTGGGGGCTGAAGACGGACTCGTTGAAGTGGTCCACCATGATCTCCGCCTTGGAGCTGATGGCGTACTCGTGGCCCTCGACGTAGTGCCGGAGACGCCGCTGGGCCCGCCTGGAGTCGAACTCCGGGTCGTCGTCGATCTTCTTGACGATGTTGAAGTAGCTCTGGATGCTGGTGTAGTTCTGCAGCACGTCCAGGATGAAGTCCTCCTGGATGGCCTGCTTCATCGAGTAGACGTGGAAGGGGAGGTGCCTCACCGTCCCGTCAGGCTGGGGGGACTCCTCCCCGAAGAGCTCCAGGGTCCGGTTCTTCGGCGTGGCCGTGAAGGCGAAGTAGCTGGCGTTCCCCAGCATCTTCCGGCTCTCGATGATCCGGTTGATCCGGTCCTCGTAGTCTTCCTCTTCCTCCTCGGGCTGGTCTCCCAGGGCCACGTTCATCATGGCCGAGGTGCGCCCTCCGTAGCTGGAGTGGGCTTCGTCGATGACGATGGCGAACTTCCGGTCCAGGTGTTCGTTGGCCATGGCGTCCAGGATGAAGGGAAACTTCTGGACCGTGGTGATGATGATCTTCTTTCCCTCGGTGATGAGACGGCGGAGACCGGCGGAGTCGTCCGCGTGTCCCACCGTGGAGCTCACCTGGGCGAACTGCCGGATGGTGGCATTGATCTGGCTGTCCAGCACCCGGCGGTCGGTGACGATGATGACGGAGTCGAAGACGTTCTGGCCGTCCTTCTGGAGCCCGATGAACTGGCGGGTCAGCCAGGCGATGGAGTTGGACTTCCCGCTCCCCGCGGAGTGCTGGACCAGGTAGCGGAGCCCGGCACCGTTGGCGGCGACGTGGGCCAGGAGCTGCCGCACCACCTCCAGCTGGTGGTAGCGGGGCCAGATCGGCCCTCCCTGGACCTTCTGGGCGTAGTTCTCGATGATGTCGGTGAGGCTGCCCGGGGTCAGGGTCTCCCGCCAGAGATAGTCGGTGCGGAGCCCGTCGGGGTTGGGCGGGTTGCCGGCGCCTCCATCGTGGCCCTGGTCGAAGGGCAGGAAGAACGACTTGGGACCGGCCAGCTCGGCGCAGAACCGGACCCTGTTTTCGTCGACGGCCATGTGGGCGGCGCAGCGCCCGGGGCGTAACAGGTCTTCCCGGGGGTCTCGGTCCTTCCGGTACTGCTCGACGGCGTCCCCGACGTTCTGTTTGGTGAGGTTGTTCTTGAGCTCGAAGGTCAGGATGGGAAGCCCGTTGATGAACAACACCAGGTCCAGCGAGCGGTTCGAGTTCCTGGCGCTGTAGTGGACCTGCCGGGTGACCGAGAAGCGGTTCAGGGCGTTCATCGCAGCCGCTTCCTGGTTGCCTGCGCTGGGTGTCCCGTAGAAGAGCCGGACGGAGTGCTGCTGGTGCTGGACGCCGTTCCGGAGGACGTCGATGATGCCCCGGTTCCCCACCTCCCGCTTGAGGCGGGCCAGGAACTGCCGCCGGGTGTTGTCGTCCTGGTCCAGGTGGAGGGCTTGGGCCGTCTCGGGCTGGGTGTCCTGCAGGAAGGCGGCGAGTTGGGACAGGTCCACGCAGCCCGCGGCGGCATAGTCGGCGTTCTCGCCCTGGAGCCAGCCGGAGTCCTCGAGGAGGATGATGCTGCGGGTTTCCAGACCCTTCTCGCTGGTGTCTGTGGGCGATGAGGGTGACCGTAGGCGTGCCGCCGTTCCCTTCGGCAACTGGAACACTCCGCGGCGAGCCGTCGACCAATCCGTTGTGGGCGGTATGTCCGAGTAGTCGATCTGTTCGTCGGAAAGTTCTTCGAGGGCCTTCAACCTGGCCCATTGTTCATCCGTCAGTCCGGTGTCAGGCTTGTTCATAATGCGCTCTTTCGTGGCTGGTTGCTCGTCTGGCGCTGATTATACGCCCGTGAAGTCGCCCTTCTTCGGTTTGCTCCCAGGTGTGGACAACTGTCAGGATGGTGGGCCCTGCATAGCCGATGGTTCGATACCTTTGTTCATTCGGGTATGGGTCATCCAACGTCATGTTCGGACCCTCGAAGACGAGGGCAGCTTCCTCGAAAGTAACGCCGTGTTTTCTCAGGTTGTCCCTGTTCTTGTCCTGGTCCCAGGTCCACTCCACGGAAAGCTCCCGAAGAGCTACGGTGATCTGGAGTCGGAAACGCTGCGCTTCCGCTGGACTGGTTGGTTTTCACCTCTGGGATCGGGCAGGTTTTCCGCAGCCTCCCGCACATCCAGTTGCCCCGTGACCACGTCGGCGATGAGCCGGGTCCGGTATTCGTTCATCAGGCCGATCTGGCGGCGGGCGTGGTCTATGGATGTGTTGAGGTTGATAGTGGCTTGATCAAGGTACCTGAGAATGGCGGTTTGTTCCTTTGTCGGTGGCACTGGAATGACAATATTTGCAAGTGTGCCGGTATATATAACATCAATAGTGGTTGCGTTGCTCAAGAACGCTAGTTGTTGTTGCAGAATTTGACTGTCTTGGATCAACGTCATTAGGTAATCTGGAACCAAGTGATCCACATCAGGATGAACTCGGAGGAGGCAAGGGTGCAATACGCCGCATTCGACCCCGTCCGGTACTAGCATTGTTCGCCCGATGGTGCCTCTACTTGTGACCAATATGTCCCCGGGAATTACCTCGAATGTCCGCAGGGCTTGAAACTTCTCTTCACTGACGTAGTCCGAACCGCCCTTGAGGTCCCGGTCGATGACGTTCCTCTGGGTGTACACCTTAAAGTCAGTGCCTATCATCTCCAGTGCCGTCAGTTGGCTACCGAATGGACCTGCTTTAATCGAGCCTCGCCACTTGGCAACGAACCTCTTCAGGGCTGCTACTTCCCAATGCTCCGGCACCTCTCCCAGCCACTCCACCCCGGAGTCCCTGAGTTTCACGCTTGAGTCCAAGCCCCGGGTGACGGCCTGGTGGACCAGTGCCTGCCGCTGCTCCTCCAGCAGTGCGATGAGCCGCTCCTTGCTGGCGATGTACCGCTGGATCTGCTCGTCGGCGTGGTCGAGGAACCGGACGATGGCGGCTTGTTCTTCGGGAGGGGGGATGCAACAGGAGATTGCCTTAAAGTGTTCAGGCCTGAGGCTCCACATGTCAGAAGCTATACCATAGGACCAACGTTCTGCCTCTTTGGCGAAGGCTGGGGTCCTGAGCAAGTAGTGGAGGAACTGCACTATGTTCCCCGACGTGGGCCTCTGTACCACGTAGGCAGGGCTGATTATGCCTTTGTACTTGGACAAACCAATTGCTCCCTGCCAGGCCCGCATTTTGTTGTATGCGATGTCACCTGGGAGCACCAACTTGTAGCTTGACTTATCGATCCTTGAACCGTCCTTCAAGGTTTCGTCTTGGAGCAAGGTGCTCTGCTTGATCACCCCTTGGCCTATAGTAACGGAGAGCATCTCCTCGTTAGGGTGATTCTTGTCATCTACTTCGGTGAACGTGCCCCGGTTCGGCACGACTCCCCAATGTGATGGGACTTTCCCGAGCCATGTTGCTCCGGAGTCCTTGTAGCTTTCGTAGGGTTTCAATTCCATTTTGTATTGAGAGTTACCAGAGGAGGAAATGACTAGGATGAAGAACCCTGATCTCGGTGGGCATCCAACTCCTTGAACATTTCGTGCAGGTATTCCCTCGCCTCTCGGATCTTTTCTCCCTTATACATTTCCAGTATCTGTCCGCTACGTCGTATCTCAGCAGCGTACTCCTCCATGGCTCTCCCCATAGCATCCTCGTCATTATTCAGCATGGCCTGCCTAACCTTCTCCCGAAAGGAGTGCCAATCTGGGTATCTGGTCATTTTCATTACTCCTGTCCCTTTCGCATCAACTGAAGTTTCTGATGCAAAAAGTCAACTAGATGGCAGACTTTTCATGCAGAGTCCAATCCCGTGCAAGACGAGCCTTGCGGTTCAGGGTTTCGGTCAGCTAATTGAGGATTCCGGAGAGAAGCCCCTCCGTCTCCCGCTCCAAGGCCAGGATGTCAGCCCGAATCTCCTCCAGGGACCGCATCGGCTGGGGCTTGTAGAAGTGCCGGTTGAAGTTGATCTCGTACCCGACCTTCACGGCCTCTGGGTTGTACCAGGCGTCCGGCGCGTAGGGCAGGACCTCTTCATCGAGGAACGCCTCAATGCCGCCCTCGTGGAGCAGCGGCACCTGCTCGGTGTCCCGCAGGTCGGTGTCGGGCTCGTACTCCACTACCGCCGGCTTTCCCTTCAGGGTCACGGCGAACTTGCCGTGGATGGGGACAGGCTGGGAGCTGGCTGGCAACACCCGCTTGATGACGGGGGAGGCGGTCTCGTCCTTCTCCTGCTCCGCCTTCAGGTTCTTGATCTCCGTGGCCTTGTAGACCCGCTCCGGCTCGGTTCCTGCCAGCCTGAGGGGCCGCTCCACGGTCACCTTCCAGTACCCGAAGGCCTCGTTGGGGAAGATCTTCGATTCCTCCGTCTCCTCGAAGTCCATGAAGGCGTTGATGATCTGGGCTTTGTTCTCGTCAGAAAGCTCACAGTTCTTCGACCCCAGGTTCCTCCGGAGGGGAGTAAACCACTTGGTGGCGTCGATGAGTTGCACCTTCCCCTTCCTGTGTTCCGGCTTCCGGTTGGTGAGCACCCAGATGTAGGTCGCGATGCCGGTGTTGTAGAACATGTTGAGGGGCAGGGCCACGATGGCTTCCAGCCAGTCGTTCTCGATGATCCAGCGCCTGATGTTGCTTTCCCCCTGGCCGGCGTCCCCGGTGAAGAGGGAGCTCCCGTTGTGGACCTCGGCTACCCGGCTCCCCAGGGGAGAGTCGTGCTTCATCTTGCTGGCCATGTTGGCCAGGAAGAGCATCTGTCCGTCGCTGGTGCGGGTCACCAGGGAGTACTCGGCGTTCCCTGCGTGGCTGATGAGGAAGCGGCCGTCCTTGAGGCCGGACTTTCCGCCCATCCGGTCCAGGTCGCCCTTCCAGCTCTTCCCGTAGGGAGGATTGCTCAGCATGAAGTCGAAGGTCCGGTCCCCGAAGGCGTCCTTGGAAAGGGTGGAGTGCTGGGGGCCGCCGATGATGTTCTCGTCAACGTTCCGCTCCCCCTTGAGGAGCATGTCGGCCTTGCAGATCGCGTGGGTCTCGTTGTTGATCTCCTGTCCGAAGAGGTGGGTGGAGACCTGCTTGGCGTTTTCATCGGCGATGCCCTGGAGGGTTTGCTCGGCGATGGTGAGCATTCCGCCGGTGCCGATGGCGCCGTCATAGAGCAGGTAGGTGCCGGACTCGATCCGGTCCTGGATGGGCTGGAAGACCAGATGGGCCATGAGTTCCACGGCGTCCCTGGGGGTCCAGTGCTCCCCGGCCTCCTCGTTGTTCTCCTCGTTGAAGCGGCGCACCAGGTCCTCGAAGATGGTCCCCATGGCATGGTTGTCCAGCCCGGGCAGTCTCACTGACCCATCGGGGTTAAGCGTCGGGTTGGGGCTGAGGTTGATCTGTGGGGAGAGGAACCGGTTGACGATGCCGCCCAGGACGTCTCCGTCGGAGAGGCGCCGGATCTGGTTGCCGAACTCGAACTTCTCCATGATGTCCTGGACGTTGGGGGAGAAGCCGTCCAGGTAGGAATTGAAGTCATCCCTGAGCTGCTGCTGGGATGCGCGGGACGTGAGGTCTTTGAGGCTAAACTGGGAGGTGTTGTAGAAGGCTTGGCCCGCGGCCTGTTCAAGGACGCTACCCTGATCCTCGATACCAGCCTCGTCGAGCCACTTCTTCTGGTCGAGGACGTCCTGCTTGGTGGGCTCCAGCACGGCGTCCAGGCGCCGGAGGACCGTCATGGGGAGGATCACGTCCCGGTACTTGCCCCTCACATAAAGGTCGCGCAGGTAGTCGTCGGCGACGCCCCAGATGAAGTTGGATATCTGGCTGAGCTGGGTGTCCTGCAAGGGATGTCCTCCCGTGTGGCTTGTAGGTTCGGTACGACGGTGGGCCGGTCCGGCTCCGTGAAGATATTGTAAGTTGGCGTTGGGGTTGCCTCAAGCGGCTCGGGAGCAAATTCCTATGCTGCTTGCCGGAAGGGCAGCGGTGTGTGGGAGGTAAGACCAACTGCCAGTGTTCCGGCCGAGATGGCCCAGAACCGGGCGTTTCCAGCTTTTTCCCGTCCTCCGACCCCCGGGACCCGGCGAGGTAGGAAACGGAGCGATCTGCCCCGATTCTGGCCCGCGACGCAGGGTTCGCAGCCTGGGTCAAGGTTGCGTCAGGAACGCGCGGCCTGGCCGGAGTCCACATCTCCTGTCAGCCCAGCCTGCTTGGGCGTCTCCTCAGTTCACCAGACCCACCACGGCGCTCCCGACAGGGAGCGGTGTTTTGCCTCCTCCAGTTGCCTCCGGGTGCTTCCCGCTCGGGCCAGGGCCTCCTCGATCAGTATGTTGACCGCCGGGGCCAGGTGCCGGCCCACTGACTCCTGTTCCGGTCCGGTGAGGTCCGGCATCACGTCCCCCCGGCGGAAGGCTTCGGAGAACCCGGTGAGGCGGCATCCCGGCCCGTCCGGCCCGGCGGTGCCCCTGAGAAGCTCCTCCATCGCCCTCGCCCCGCTCCGGTCCGAGACGGGCCTGGTACCTTCGAAGTGCCGCCACATCAGGGCCGCATCCCTGCGGAACCTGGCGCCGTCGTTGCCGGCGGTGAGGAGTCCCTTGATGGCGCACTCCAGCGCCCACTGGCCCTGCTGGGCGGGCATCCGCAGCCCCGGGAAGCCCCCGTATTCCAGGAGCCGGACGAAGCCTTGCGCCTCGCTCTCCGCCAAGATTAGCCAGTAGATTGTCGCCTGCAGGATTTCCCGGGGTTCAGGCTCCCGCTGAGGGCGATAATCCAGGCTTCTCCCCTCAGGGGTCACGCCGTGGCGGGCCCCCTGCCCTGCCTGGGACTGGGCCATGGGCGCCGTCAGCCGGAACCGCTCCCTGGTGATGGTGAACACGGTCACCACCGGATCCTCGCGCTTACCCTCCAGGAGAAGGCGGAGAATCCCATCGGCCTTCCGCTTCCCGTCTTCGTCGGGCGCGACGGCCATGAGGTCTACGTCGGAGTCGGGGCGGTGGTCGCCGGCAGCCCGGGATCCCATGAGGATGACCTCTGCCGGGTGCAGCCGCTCCTGCATCTCCCGGGCTATGGCCAGGGCTTCGGGGTCGGGATTGGAGTGGCTGAGGCTCATGTTGATTCAACTGCCTCCGGGACCGGATTGCAGGTGTCCTGTCGCATCCAGTATAGGTTACCGGCTTGGGTCTGCCCCGTGCTGGTGGTTTCCAGGAGTACGACCGGAGATGTGGGGGTGCATGGATATGCCAGGATGGCCTGAAGTTCCCGGAAACGCGCCCCGATGCGCTTCCCGGTGCCGCTTGGAGTGCCCACGATATGTTTCGTCCCGGAATACCCCGGCTGGGGCTCGGGACGGTGGTCCCTGGGCCAAGGTTCGGGGTACCTTGCTTCCACAGCGGCTTCGCCCCTACGGGGAAGCCCATCGGGCGGCGCCGAAAGGCCAGATTTCCAGGGCCTTGGTTCTGGTTCAGGGAAACCCCCTCGCCTACCTTGGTCATTGTCACTCCTTCCCAGGGTGACTAAAATCGGTTCCACTTGAGGTCCATGATGGAGTTCTTGATCCGGCATGCAGAAATAGATGATGCCGCTGGCATCGCACGGGTGCGGGCCGAAGGCTGGCTCGGAGCCTACCGGGGGATCGTGCCGGATGAGTTCCTGGATGCCATCGACGTGGGCGAGTGGGCCGAGCGGCAGCGCCGGAACATGGAAAATGATCCCGGTGACCTGGTTTCCTTCGTCGCTGATACCCAAGGGCAGGTCGTCGGCTGGTCCGCCGGCGGACCGAACCGGGAGGATGATCCGGATTACTCCGGGGAACTCTATGCGATTTATCTCCTTCCTGAGCGCCAGCGCCGTGGAATCGGCCTCAACCTGACGGCGGCAACGGCCCGGTGGCTCATCGGGGAGGGCATGGACTCCATGATCGTCTGGGTACTGGCGGAGAACCATCCAGCCCGCCGGTTCTACGAAGCCCTGGGCGGCCAGTATGTTCGGGACCACCAGATCGAGATAGGTGGGGCCCGGCTGCCGGAGGTGTCCTACGGTTGAAGGGACCTGGGGAGGCTGGCGGATGCTGGTTAAAGGGGTTGGAGGTCGTTGGAAGCTGGCCTCCTGACAGCCCATGACCTACGGGGAGGTCACTCCGGCGGGTTCAGTTCCAGGAGCTTCTCGAACAGGAACCGGTTCCGAACCACGTCCCCCATGGCCCGGTGCGCCCGTATCCGGGAAGCGGGGATCCCCAGGTCTTCGCAGGCGGCAGTCAGCCCGGTCCTGATACCATAGCTGCCCACGCCATTCACCCGCTGGACGTAGTCCTGGTGGCTCTCCCCCTTCTGCGGGTACGCACCCAGGAGGTATCCCTTGTAGAGCCCGGCGGTGTCGATGAACCGCTCCGGGGGCAGGTCCGGGTCTTCCTCTATGACCAGCCTGGGGTACCGGCCTTTATCGACAGCTTGGCGGTGCCGGCGGGCGGCTTCCACCAGGTAGGGACGGTCCGACTCCAGGACATTGTGCCCGACCAGGGGGAGACCTGCGGTCCGCTCCATGAACCAGGCCAGGGCATCGTCGATGGGTATTCCTCCCGAGGCCAAGTCCCGGTCGGTTATGCCCGTCAGCCGGACGATACTCTTCGGGATGGGCTGGTCTATCTTCACCAGCACCCGGTCCGTGACCAGCTTTTGCCCTGAGCGGAAAACGCCGACCGCCATCTCGATGATGAGGCCGGTCTGGGGGTCGGCTCCAGCCATCTCCAGGTCGATCACCGAGTAGCCGTGCTGCAACTCAAGCAAGTGGGGCCACTGTCTCTGTCGGGGGGTGGGGGTGGTGGATTCTGATCATCGCCCTTCGCTCCAGCCCAGTACGTACTCCGCCTGCTCCCAGGTCTCGGGGGAGTTCCAGGCCCTGGACTTGGGGCACGACTGCCAGAGGGAGTCCAGTTCCTTCAGGGGGTCTCTCCCCGGGGTCCCGTGCCGGGCCAGCCAGCATCCGATGATGGTGCCGGTGCGCCCGATCCCACCCATGCAGTGGACGTAGACCATCCGGTCCTGGGCGATGTGCCCGTCGATGGCGTCCAGGATCTCCCTGGTCAACTCGTGGGATGCCGGCACGGAACCGTCAACTATGGGAAACCGCTGGTGGGTCGCTTCTCCCAGCCACTGGACGTAGGGGAGCCGGTCGCCCTCGGCCGTCAGGTCGATGAAGGCGGCGACGCCGGCGCCGGTCAGGGCGGCCACCTTCCCGGGTGATGAGTCTTCGTCGTAGTTCCTGGGGTACTCGCCGGCCAGGAGTTTGCCCGGCACGACCCAGTAGCAGTTCTCGATGGGCTTGGATGTCATGGGGGCTATCCTTTGCGGGCAGCGGAGTGTGGCTCGTATGCTATGGTGCCTTCCCTTCCAGGTCAATCAGGCCGCTATTCGGAAGCTTCACCTGTCCATCCCCTTGCCGATCCAGCAAGTTGACCAGCCTACGAGCCGGTGAGAAACTCAGGCAAATAGTGTCATGCCCGCTTCGGGTGGTCCGATGTTTCTCCAGACCCGGAATATCAGCGGTTGGGAAGTGCCCACGGTGGCGTTCGCCTCCCCGACCCGGGAACCTCTTGCTCTGCTGGTCCTGGGCGAGGTCGTCAATCAGGTTACCGACAAAGCCAAAGCTCCCAAGCAGCGAGACTGGAAGGTCCACGTTGCTGCGTCGGTCAAGGAAGCTCGGGGTGGCGGTCCCTGGGATCCCAGGGTCAACTACGCTATCTCTCTGGCGTTCAGGTTCCACCCTGGCTTGCACGGCGGCCCCAACCAGAGTCTGGACGTGGAGAATTTCATGAAGCCGGTGCTGGATGCCGTTGCCGCGGGCCTTTTCTGCGATGATGAGACCGAGCCGCGTTCCATCCAGAGATGGGACTACGACGATTCCAACTTCAGCACGCTGTTCGTGCATCGCCTCGGGAACACCCCGGATCTCGGGGAAGAGGGCGTAGCCGTGTTCGTCTCCTGCAAATAGCCTGGTTGGTTCCCTTCTGCGGCATTCCCCAGGGCCTGTGGACATGCAAGAAAAGCGAGCGGTCGGATGGCCGCTCTGGTCCGCCTGGAGCCGCGTCGACATGGCTGTGGGGTAGGTCTGGGACAGCCATTTCCACGTCTCGATGTGGCACCGCCCCCGGGCGATCTCGGGGTGCCCCAGGGAGTGGAAGCAGTGGCTGTGCAGTAGCTTCCAGGCGCTGATCTCGGCGGCCTCCGCCCGTACTCGACCACGTCGTTGCGGCTCCCACCCCCGGTACTCGTTCCCGGGGTTCCCCGTTCCCACGGGCTGCTCCGCCGCTCCCGCCGGAAAATCAGTCCCCTATACCGCGCCCTCGTGCGCGAGGGCTGAATTATTCATTCATTCAAAGAGAAATTCATTTCTCGCGCGTATATAGGGAACGGGAAAATCTCCAGCCCCGGAAATCCGGCCCGAAAATCGCCCGTGGATAACCTGGCTAACCGGCCTCCCGGACCCCGTTATCCAGGAAAAAGGCCCATTTTGAGCACAAAATCTGGGGGGTGGATAACTGGATAACGTGGATAACGGAAAAATTTCCCCATCGCGTCATGTGAATTTTCCCCTGAGGCGTTATCCACGTTATCCACCGGGGGCATTTCCATGCTCACGGACCGCCCTCTCCCTCGTGGATCCCGCTGTCCGCCGTGCTGGCGGGGCCGTTATCCACCCCCTCCCCCTGGGCTCGGTCGCCGTCATCCGCCGCCCGGCCCTCCGGGGGCTGCCTGACTTCCTCTCCGTTGCCGTCCTCCGGTTGTCCTACCCCCTCGTCCGGGGGGTGGAAGCCCGTGGGCAGCACCCAGATGTTCCGGGTGGTCCGGGCCCCGACGATGCGGATGTCAACCCGGCCGTGCTCGTCGCCGGCCTGCCTCAGCCGCTCGCCCAGCCTGGGGCTGTCCATCTTCCGGTTCAGGGTCGCGTCCAGCCACTGGGTCAGGAACAGGGAGTGAACCGGCAGGAACGCTCGACGCGGGACGGCGGGGCTGTGGGCGTTCTTCTCCTCCTGCTCCTGGTGGCCCTGGGAGGCCCCGGAACGCGATTTCCAGGGCAAACGGCCAAAATATTCGTTTTCCCCGCTTCGATGCCGGATCCGCCCTGCCTGGGGCCGCCATGTGGATTTTTTAGACAGGTCCGGGAGAGCCGACTCTCCCCCGGCGCACTTGGTCCATGGAGCGGTGGAGCCCCGGGGCTGCTCCAACTCTTCCCAGCCCGGCTTGGCGACAGCCCGGGAACTGTTCCCCCGCGGACCCGGCACCAGTCCAGGAACTGCTTCTCGACGCTGCCGACGGGATCGGTCCCGGCGACATGGCCCCGGTGGGGGATAAGCAGGCCCTTCCCTTTGTTGGTCATGGTGCCATTTCCTCTTCCTCTGCACGGGTTCCTCTTGCCGCGCCGGGTTGATGCCGCCAAACATCCAATACGTCAAGCTGACAGAATCGAAGTTGTGCGACCCCAGGCACCTGTTCCCACGCCGTCCGACGATCACTGAATGCTGACCTGGTGTCTCCTAGCTCTGGCCTCGGACTTACGGCCTCCGTGGGCACGATCCCGGAGGGTCTGGGCGACCAGTTCCAGCCACCGTGTCCCGCCGGTGTCCTCTTCCTCCCCCGTCTGGGCCCTGAACCAGGCTAGCGTCTCCCGGTCCAGGGTGACGGTCACCCGCCGCCATAGACCGGTTACCGGAAGGCACGCTTGCGCGAGGGACGGAAGAGCAGTTGCTACTCGTCCTGGGCGATCAGTTTCAGGAAGTCGTGGCGGGTCACGATGCCCACAAGGGTGCCTCCGTCCAACACCGGCAGGCGGCGAATGCTGTGCCGCAGCATCAACTCCGTCATGTGGGCCACCGAGTCGTCCACTCCTGTGGTGAACAGGTGGGTTTCCATCACGTCCCTGACCAGCTTGTTCCGCATCCGGCGGGACACCTCCTCGATGTGCTGGGGAGAGGTCATGGAGCCCATCGCGCTGTGCGGCAGGTAGCGGGGATGCATCCCGAAGTCCGAATGGGTGAGTATCCCAACCAGCCTGCCGCGGTCGTCGACCACAGGGAGCGCGCTGACGTTGTGCTCCAGCATCATACGGGCCGCCGACCCGACAGTGTGGCCGGGGTCGACGGTGACGACGGGAGAACTCATCAAGTCTTTGGCCAACATGGAATCAAGTCCTATGGAATCGAGTCCTGGGCTCAAGTCTTAATTGGGAGCCAAGCTTGGCAATTCTATCACGCCGCAGGTTGAATCGGCCTGCGTCCCCAACGCATTGGTAGGGTTCCGATTTAGGTGGTTTGTCTGACTTTTCCGGAGAAGCTGATTATCCCGTCCTGGGCGATAGATGGCCTTCCGGTGAATATGACGTAGCCCGAGCTGAATTGCTGGACAACAACGAGGTTGCAGGTGTCCCATGCGATCCCAACGTTCATCGTTATGTGGGCGGGGTCGAGGATATTGGCCCAGTGGCCTGGACTGTTCATCCAAGTCTCGTGAGTCTGGAGAATTTCATCGCTTAGGCCCCGATGGCCACAGAAACGAAATCGGCCGCTCCGTATGTCGGTGCGGCCGGCGTCGCCGTTGATCATCCGGCTGATTACCCACCCATTGACGCCAACTGCGACTATAATCAAAACAGCTACTTGCTAACGTGCGTTCGACGCGGAAGGGTTAATCGTGGTGTGGCTACGTACTGGTTGCGAAATTACTTTTGACGTCAGAATTCCTACGCCTCTGGTACTGATGCTTCGTCCGCTAAGCGGAGCCCATCAGCGGGTGGTGGATGAAACTTTCACATTGCGACCGAGGGTTCCGGTAACGGAGTATTTGGACAACTACGGCAATCTGTCCCGGAGACTGGTCGCTCCCTCGGGGGAGTTTTTCATCCGTTCATCTTCGGATGTCCTTACATTGGAGGACATTGACGTGTCGCCTGGGGCGCCTTTTGTTGAGGTGAAGGACCTTCCGGACGCACTGCTAACGTACCTTCATCCCAGCCGTTATTGCGAATCCGACCGGTTTACTGACCTCGGCCGGGAACTCGTCGACGGCATGACGCCGGGATACGATCAAGTAGCCAGAATTGAAGACTGGGTTCGCACCTCGGTGCGCTACGAACCGATTGCCAGTAATTTTCAGATGTCGGCGGTCGAGGTCAATCAGCAGCGTGCGGGCGTTTGCCGTGAACTTGCTCATTTGGGCATCGCGTTGTGTCGGTCACTCTGCATCCCGGCGCGTATGGTTGTGGGCTATTTGCACGGACTTGAGCCAATGGATTTCCATGCTTGGTTCGAGGCGTATGTGGCTGGCCGCTGGTACACCTTCGACGCCACGCAGGACGCTCCTCGCGGAGGTCGGGTGATCGTCGGTTATGGGCGTGACGCAGCCGATGTGGCGATATTCAACCAATTTGGCCCGGCTCTGTACCCGAGGGTAATGGAGGTACGGACCGAGCAACTGGATGCACTCCCTGGCAGCTAATACGCTTCGAGAACCGCAGGACAACTTGTTGTCTGGTTTTGACGTCGGTGATGAGAACTTGCTCTGCCCTTTGATGGATCCATGTCTACCCGGTAGTCCCCGTCACCTCAGCCCGAGTCCCTCATTCGTTTGCGCGTGATTGGGCTGCAGATCTAGTAGATAGTCAAAGTTGTGGTGTCAGGGTATAGCCTGAGAAGTTTGGTTCTGGCCTTCCCGGTGGTAAATCGCCAGTTGATGGGGGCTGCGGCAGCGTTGCGTTCCGAGACGTTGGCGGTCACCGCCTTCTCCAGGCTTTCCGCGTCGGGATTGCGCCCCCTGAGGCAGGCTCGGGCCAGGACGCTGAATTCCATCTCCGCCATATTCAGCCAGCT
>DAOUIZ010000023.1:0-159722 GCA_034423195.1 Dehalococcoidia bacterium
GGAGTTGCGGCGGAGGGAGAAGCCGGGCACCGTGTGGTCGCCCCACAACCTGCTGGCCCTGTTGGAAATCCGGGGCCTGATAAACCAAACCACCTAATTCGCAACGCTACCGGCCCGCGTCCCCGCGTTGACAGCCCGACAGCCCGTTTGTTAAATTTGTAACAACTTCGGGTTCCGTGCAACTGACGGCAAAAACCCGTCCCATCCCGCCCCAGGAGGCTTCGATTGCCACGCTACGATTACCAATGTACTAGCTGTGGAAACGACTTTGAACTTACCCAGAGCTTCAAGGAAGCCGGTTCCGGCACCTGTCCCCTCTGTTCCGGGGAAGGCCGCCGTGTCTTCCACGCCGTACCCGTCATCTACAAGGGCTCCGGGTTCTACACCACCGACTACGGCCGCCCCAAGACCCGGGTGGACAACACCAAGGAGGAGAAGGAGGCCAAGAGCGGCTCCGACTCTTCCGAGTCCAAGTCCACTTCTTCTTCAGAAACCAAGTCCGAGTCCACCGCCGCGGCGGCTTCCACCGATTCCTAGAACCTTCCCTCTACGGGTCGCCGCTTTCGCCCCCAATTTGGGCAACTTGTCTAAGAGGGCTGGGCGGCTTCCCTGTCTAATGGTCGCCGCTTTCGCCCCCAATTTGGGCAACTTGTCTAAGAGGGCTGGGCGGCTCCCCTGTCTAATGGCCGCCGCTTTCGCCCCCAATTTGGGCAACTTGTCTAAGAGGGCTGGGCGGCTCCCTATGTCCGGCCAGCGAATACCGCCCGTCACCTCACGACCAGCGAGGTGACGGGTTTTGCGTGCCCTGGTACAGAGAGTTTCGTCGGCGTCCGTCCAGATTGACGGCGAGGCTGTTTCCTCCATCGGCGCGGGGCTGCTGGTCCTGCTGGGGGTAGCGGAAGGGGACGCCGAGGCCGACGCCGCTTATCTCGCGGGCAAGGTCGCCAACCTCAGGATTTTCGCCGACGACCAGAACCGATTCAACCGCTCCGCCCTGGACATCGGAGCGGAGCTTCTGGTTGTCAGCCAGTTCACCCTCTACGGCGACACCCGCAAGGGCCGCCGTCCCGACTTCACCGCCGCAGCCGGTCCCGAAGAAGCCCGCCGCCTCTACGAGCACACCGTTGACTTGTTCCGCCAGCTGGGCCTGACCACCGCCATCGGGCGCTTCCAGGAATACATGGAGGTGACCCTGGCCAACGACGGCCCGGTAACCCTGATGCTGGACAGCGCCGACCGGCAGCGTCCCCGCCGGTGAATCGTTCCCTCGGACTATTCCCCCGGACTAGCGGTGCCAGCCCATTCCCAGGAACAACCCCCGCAGGTAGGCAATCTGACCGCCGTGGGCCACGGCGTCCCAGGTCATCTGGCCCAATCCGGCCGCCACCGTGCGCGGCTCCGGGGCCGGGGGAATCACCTTCACCACCGCCAACTCCTCCAGGGTTAACCCCTCCAGGTAGGCTTCGGCGGCCGCTCTGACCGCACCGTAGTATCCGACCAGCGTCTCCTTGGATGGAGCGTCCCACGCGGCCACCTGCTCGGCCGTCCAGCCCACGCCCCGGTCCTCCGGATCATCGGCCATGCCGAACCGGCCGGCCCAGCCGCCGCTGGTCCAAAGCTGGTCAGTTTCCTGCAGCCGGGTGTGGATGAAGGTATCCACCACCCGGCACATGTGCCACATGATCCACGCCACCGAGTTGCACTGCTCGGCGGGGATGCGGGCGACGAGGGCGTCGTCCATATCGGCCAGCGCCGCGTCGATCATGTCCCAGTTCCGCCGGTGCGCGGTCAAGAGTCCTTCTGCGGGCAGCATAAAGCCCTCCCAGGATTGCTATTGTCCGGTTACGGGAATCTCCGGCCCCACCCCGTCGGGGAGGTCCACCTCGAAGGCCGCCAGGATCTGCCCAACCAGCAGGTAGTGACCGATCAGGGCGGTGATCTCCAGTGTCTTGCTCACGCCATACTTGTCCACGACCGCTTTGTAGGTGGCGTCGCTTATCTTCCGGTACTGCAGCAGTTCCTTGGTATACGTGACCAGCAGGGCCGTCTCACCCTCCAGTCCGTAGGGAGCGGTGCCGTTGGCGATGGCGGCGATGGTATCATCCGGCACCCCGGCCTGCCGAGCCAGGCGGGCGTGGGCCGAGAACTCGTACTGGTTCTTGATCTCCCGGGCCGTGGTGATGATGATTGTCTCCTTGAGCGACTCCGGCAGGTCCAGGTTGAACCGGACGAATGCTCCAGTGTGGGCCACCCGCGCCGCCAGGTCGGGGCTGTGCAGCAGCACGCCGTAGGGACCGCGAACGCTGCCCCGGCTGTCGGCTATGGAGTCGTAATACTGGTGTTCCTCGGGTTTCAGCTCTTCTCTCGCTACGTTGCCTAGCCGCGCCATGGCTGCGCCTCCTTATATTCCTGACTATATTCAGAACTTCAATTCAGATCCTCGGATGGCGGCGGAATACCCCCATCCGGCCCGCCCCTGATAATACCCGCTGGCGGCAGCCGTGTCGAACCAGTGAACCAGCCGCCGGGGAAGCGTCGGGGACTTGCGGGGTCAACCCAACGCCGAAGGGAATTCGGGGGACCGGAGCGACCTCGGCTTACGCTAACCGGAGATTTCGTACTTGCGCCCAATCCCCTTTTCTTGTAACCTTGGGCTGCCCATTCAACACACGGAGCCGCCAAGCCGGCCTTTGAAAACCTGCCCGATACTGGGTAGGTGGAGGGGGCGACACTCAGACTAGGAGGAAGGCAACGAATGATTAACCCGCTGCGCTGGTTGAAGGTACAGAAGGCTTACGCCCACTGTGACATCCCCTGCGGAATTTACGACCCCATCTCAGCCAAGATTGCGGCCCAGACGGTCCAGAAAATGGTGCTCCGGATCGAGGCTCTTGAGCACGGCCACGACGCTGGAACCGCCAACACCATGTCCCGCTACGTGGCGGTCAAGGAACAGCACGCGGAGCTCTGCAAGCACGAACTCCGCGTCCTCTGGGCCGACTACACCTGGCCCAACACCGACCCCAACGAAATCGCCGCCAAGTTCAACGCCGCCCTCAAGCTGGCCGGACAGTGCAAGCAGACCGTCAGCATGGAAAACGCCGAGAACCTGGTCGCCGCCGTCGACGACATTGCCACCGTCTTCTGGGGCACCAAGGGCGTCGAGTACAGCGACCCCAACGCCGCCGTCCGCTACGGCGCCTAACCCCTTAGCGAAGGCAAAGGAACAAGAACGGGGGCGGGTCTGTGGACCCGCCCCTTTGTTTTGCTTGGGAGAATGCCCGTTCCTACCCCTCCGGCGGCACGAACGGCGGCATCGGCGGCGGGTAGTCAATCAGCGGATCGGCCGAAGCTTCCTCCTCGCTCAACCGAAGCCTGTCAATTGACTGCTGCTGGTCAGGGGAGGGGACGAAATCGGGGTTCGGCCCCCGCTCCCGCGCATCCAGCAGGAACTCCAGCAGTCCGGTCACATCGGCCAACTCCACCCTCAAGTGCCAGTCATGCAGCCGGTCTTTGTAGGAGTTGCGATGCAATTCATCGGCGTACTGCTGGAGTATCCCCAACGCGGGATTGCCGTACTCGGCCGCGATCAATCCCATGATTTCCCGCCGCAGGTTGTGAGAACCATGCCGCCACTGGCGGTCTTCCCCGATGGCTTTGATAGCATGGGCCACCGCTCCCGCCGCCTTCTCCGACGCCTGCACCCGGTCCCCCTTCTGCTCCAACTCGTAGTGCGCTTGCTGGATCAGCCGGCAGCTCATTTCGGAATGACGGTTGGCTAGTTCGGTGGACATCAGGTAGTCTCCAGTTCCCTCAGGGCAGCCTCCGCCGCCTCTATCGTCCGGTCGATGTCCTCTTCCGTATGGGCGGTGGACACGAACCCTGCCTCGAACTGGGACGGAGCGAAGTAGACGCCCCGCTCCAGCATGGCGTGGAAATAGCGGCCGTACTGCCCGGCGTCGGACTGCTCCACCTGCGCAAGCGCTTCCACCGGGCCGCCGGTGAAGAACCCGGTGAACATGGACTGCACCCGGTTGATGCTCCCGGGAACCTCGGCCCGCTGGAACACTACGGCGATCCCATCGGTCAGCCGTTGCGCCAGCGCATCCAGGCCTTCGTATACCCCCGGCTTCTGAAGCTCTCTCAACGTGGTGATGCCAGCCGTGACCGCCAGCGGGTTGCCGGACAGGGTGCCCGCCTGGTACATCGGCCCCAGGGGAACCACCTGCTCCATGATTTCCCGCCGCCCGCCGTAGGCTCCCACTGGCAGACCGCCACCAATAATCTTGCCCAGGCAGGTTATGTCCGGGGTGATTCCGTACAGCGTCTGCGCCCCGCCGTAGGCGACCCGGAAGCCGGTAATCACCTCGTCGAAGATGAGGACCGCCCCGTTGGCCTGGGTCACCCGCCGGAGCCCCTCCAGGAAGCCCTCCGACGGGGGGACCACTCCCATGTTCCCCGCCACCGGCTCCACGATGACGCCGGCCACGTCCCCGGGGTACTCCTCGAAGTACCGCTCCACCGACGCCAGGTCGTTGTAGTCGGCCACCAGCGTTTCCTGCGCGTAGGAATCGGGGACCCCCGCGCTGGTGGGAACGCCGTGGGTCATCGCTCCCGACCCGGCCCGCACCAGCAGCCCGTCCGCGTGGCCGTGGTAGCAGCCGGCGAACTTGATGACTTTGTTGCGCCCCGTGTAGGCCCGGGCCAGGCGAATGGCGCTCATGCACGCCTCCGTCCCGGAGCTGACCAGCCGGACGCTGTCCACCGACGGCAGCGCCTCGCATATCATCCGGGCCAGCTCCACCTCCCCCTCGGTGGGAGCGCCGAAGCTGGTCCCGCTGCCCGCGGCCTCCCGCAGCGCTTCCACCACGGCAGGATGGGCATGGCCCAGGGCCAGCGGCCCCCACGAGCAAACGTAGTCGATAAACTCGTTGCCGTCCACGTCCCAGACCCGGCTGCCCTTCCCCCGGGCGATGAACGGCGGCGTACCCTCCACCGCCCGGAATGACCGCACCGGGCTGTTGACCCCGCCGGGGATGTACTGCTGTGCCTGGGCAAATAATAGTTCAGAATTGGATTGGTTCATCGGGCCTCTTCTTGTGCGGGATTTGATTGGGCGCGTATGGGCCTACAAATTGCCCAAGCCCCGGTAAGTGGATTCTCCACGACTGTCGATCCGGCCGAGCTCTATCCAGCGTTCCTCATCGTTGATCCGGTAAACAACTCGATAGGAGCCTACGCGGATACGATAAGGTGCCGGACGTAACTGCACGGCGCCGCTGGGTCTTGGGGTATTGGTTAGGGCCTCAATTGCTTCCATGATGCGCCGCTGGTGTACGGGATGAATCCTCCGAAGCGCCCGGTTGACGCTGCTGCTCAGGGGCTTAATCCGATAGGGCATCGGGGACGCTGGAGGCAAATTCTTCCCAGGGGGTATTGCCTTCCTCGGGTTCTTCGAAAGACTCCATGGCGGTCACGATGTCCTCTAAGTCTTTGTACCCTTCCGGAGAATTCATTAAATTCCGGTACTGGCCATAATCCACGATCAGTTCCCATCGGTTTCTGAACCCCCGCAGGTACTCCCGCAACGGTTCGCCGTATTTCCTTGCGCCGGACTCCAGGTCCAGGTCACGGATTTTATCGTTGGCGCCGGATGCGTAGGCGTGGAAAACCATTGAAGGGAACACCCACACCTCTTCAACTTCGTCCTCGACGAATGTCACGCCTAGAATAAAGAAATTCGGTCTGGGGTCAAAGGAAGGCATCTGAAACCAGCGCGGGTGCTTACCACCTGACCCACCCGCCGATTTGATTTGCACCTCGATTACCTCGCCGTCCAGGAGCCTCAGCAGGGCGTCCAATCCTTCATCCACCAGGGGCCGGTAAACGGCGACGCCGAGCTTCAGCAGTTCGCGGAATACGTGCAATTCCCCTATTTCCCCGGCTACCTGCCTGGTAATCATTGTTGCCCTCGCCCCCTACTCCCGCAGCCAGCGGGCCACCTGCTTGGCGTGGTAGCTGATGGTTATGTCCGCCCCCGCCCGACGGATGGCCGTCAGAAGCTCCATCGTCACGGGCTGCTCGTCAACCCAGCCCAGCTGCGACGCCGCCTTGACCATCGAGTACTCGCCGCTCACGTTGTACGCGGCCAGCGGGTAGTCGAACCGCTCCCGCGCCTGCCGGATGACGTCCAGGTAGGCCAGCGCCGGCTTCACCATCACGATGTCCGCGCCCTCGGCGATGTCCGTCTCGATTTCCCGCAGCGCCATGCGCGCGTTGGCCGGGTCCATCTGGTAGCTGCGCCGGTCCCCGAACTGGGGAGTCGAGTCCGCCGCCACCCGGAACGGGCCGTAGAAGGATGATGCGTACTTGGCCGCGTACCCCATGATGGGAACGTCCTGTTCATCCGCGGCATCCAGGGTTTCCCGGATGGCCCGCACCTGCCCGTCCATCATCGACGAAGGCGCCACCATGTCGGCGCCCGCCTGCACTTGGGCCAGGGCGGTTTTGGCCAGCAGTTCCAGGGTCCTGTCGTTGTCCACCCGCCCGTTGCCGATTACCCCGCAATGCCCGTGGTCGGTGTACTCGCAGAGGCAGACATCTCCAATCACCATCAGGGAGGGCGTTGCTTCCTTGATTACCCGGATCGCTTCCTGCACGATGCCCTCGGGATCGTAAGCTCCCGATCCGACCGGGTCTTTTTCCGGCGGAAGCCCGAAGAGCAGAACGCCCGGGATGCCCAGCGAGGCTATCTCCCGCGCCTCCTCGGCCAGCAGGTCCAGGGACAGGTGGAAGCACCCAGGCATCGGCTCTATCGGTTCCCTGACCCCTTCCCCGTGGGTGACGAACAGGGGATAGATGAAGTGGGACGCGGACAGCCGGGTTTCCCGCACCAGCGAACGCATCGTCTCCGATTCCCGCACCCGCCGCAGCCTTACATCAGGAAAGCCTAACATGACTGGTTCTCCTTGAAATTTCGTCTCAGCCCCGAATCGTTGAAAGGAAAGGAAGGCCCACCGGCGTCGGGAGATTGTCAGACAGCCGGAGCCACCGGGTTGGTGAAGTGGCCTGCCAGGATTTCGACCAAACCCTCCACCGTGGGCTGCTCCGCTTCCAGGTCCACCCGCAGCCCCTGTTCCCGCGCCGCCGCGGCGGTGACGGGCCCGATGCAGGCGACCAGGGCATCTTCCAAGTATTGCTTTTCGCCGCCCAGGATGTCCAGCAGGTTGTTCACCGTGGACGAACTTGTGAACGTCACCACGTCGATTCCGGCCGACAACGCGGTCCGGGCCTGCTCCGCTGCCCCTTCGGGAGTCACCGTCCGGTAGGCCGCCACCCGCTCCACCCGGGCGCCCAGCTCGGACAGGCCCTGGGCCAGCACGTCCCGTCCGATGTTCGATCCGGGAAGCAATACAGGAACATCCTTCCAGTCCCGGAATGACAGCTCCTCGACCACCGACTCCGAGACCGACCTGGCCGGAACGAAATCGGGGATGACGCCCCGTTCCTCCAGCGCCCGCCGCGTCGCCGGGCCGATGGCCCCCACCGTGACGCCGGACAGGGCCCGCGCATCCTTCCCCTTCTTATGGAGGCGTTGGAACACCGACTCGACCCCGTTGACGCTGGCGAATATCACCCAGCCCGGCTCCCCCAGCCGCTCAATCGCGTCGTCCAACTCGGCGTAGTCCTCCAGCGGCGCAATCTCGATGGAAGGCAGCTCGATTGTATCCGCGCCCAGTTCTTCCAGTTGACTCCGCAGATTGGAAGCCTGTGTCCTGGACCTGGTTATCAGCACCCTCTTCCCGAACAGCGGCCGGTTGTCGAACCACCTGATACGCTCCCGCAGGCCGACCACCGGCCCCACGATGGCAATAACCGGCGGCCTGATTCCGGCAGCCCTGCCCTTTTCCACCACGTCGGTCAGGTCCCCGGTGACCGTCTTCTGTCGCCGCCAGGTCCCCCACTGCACCAGGGCCACCGGCGTTCCCGGGTCCATCCCCTTTTCCTGGAGGGTTGCCATGATGGACGCCAGCGCGGCCCAGCCCATCAGGACGACCAGCGTTCCGCCGGTATTGGCCAGGATGTCCCAGGGGATTGCCGACTCCGCCTTGGACGGGTCTTCGCTGCCGCTGACCACGGTGAAGCAGGTGGAAATCCTGCGGTGGGTCACGGGAATCCCCGCGTAGGCCGCGGCGGCCACCGCCGAAGTGATCCCCGGAACGACCTCGAAAGGCACCCCGTTCTCCGCCAGGGCCAGTGCCTCCTCGCCCCCTCTCCCGAACACGAAAGGATCGCCCCCCTTCAAGCGGACTACAACCTTCCCCGCCTGACCCTGCTCCACCAGGAGAGCGTTGATCTCGTCCTGGGTGAGGGCCTGCCGCCCCCGCTCCTTCCCGACGAACACCCGCTCGGCGCCCGCCGGAGCCAGGTCCAGCAGCGACGGGTCCATCAGCCGGTCGTAGACCACCACCTGGGCCCGCTGCAAACAGCGCATCCCCTTGACGGTGATCAACCCCGGGTCTCCCGGCCCGGCCCCCACCAGGTAAACTTTGCCTGTCATGGTCGTGGCTCCATCAGCTTCCGCGGTTGGGCACGACGATAATTCGGCTCGCTGTCGGGTTTAGCTTTAGGTCTAGCAACAGGTTTTCTGGCCGTTGCCAACGCTTAAATCTGGAGTCGGGAGTTTCTCGGAGGCTCCATGCTGAAGAGCGTTCCGGGTCAGGAAGGGTTGGGGATTCCATTAGCACCACCCTGCTGGAAGAGGTTGGAAGTTTCCGTTGAATAGTTGGACCCAACTCGCTCGAAGGGTGAGCGAGGGAAGTAAACACATTGGCAGCTTCCCCATTAGCTTCCGGTGGCTGTCTTAGTTTTTCCATGTCGAAGACTTTGACCGATCGGGAATCGTTGGCTTCAAACTCGCCGTTCTTGATTTTCTCGAAGGTGTCAACTATATCGCCGGAAAACGCCTTATCTCCGCAGAGATAACACACGGAAGCCGGTACGTTTTCGACGATAAAGGGCACTGGCGCGTCGCAGGCACAGAACCGGGTGATTGTTTGTTGGACTGTGTCCACGCCGTGACAATAGTGGCAATTCACGGTAGTCCTCCTCATATCCGCCTGCGGTAATCGTCGTTCCATTTGTGAGGCTCGGTATCCCCCGGGAAATAAGCAGTAATGACCTTCGACCTCGGAGGATTCGCGCACAAAACGTGCCCAATTTTGCCTCGATTATCCGTCGCTCCCCAAACGAGACAACAGGGGCCACGATTATCTTGGGGATAATCCTCAATTACCTCGGCGTCATCCTCACAAAGCAGGAATCGGACATCTTCTCGGGTGGGAGTCGGCCTGTGGAGAGACTGCAATGTATAGTGTTCGCTGAACTCCAAAGAACCGGTTGTCGCATCAGAACAAAGGTCAGCGACACGAAGTGCATAGAGGTCACCAAGCATCGTTCCCTGCGTTAGCCGATTGGTAGAACTCCTCGGGAATGTCAATAACCCCGTGGTCGACCTCGAACTGTTTCAAGGCGTGCCGCAATACGATGGCAAAGATCTTGGCATCCTCCTGGCTCATACGAACGATTGCTTTCAACGGAGATGGTGGTTCCGCTCCGGGGTCTTGTAGCAGCGACTCTTCAGCATTAAACGGCGATACGGCCCGAAATCCGAAGAAAATACCTGCATTGCCAGTGGCTATTTGCACCACATCTGCATAAATCTCTGGTACACCGTCAATCGCGGGCATTCTCTGGCTCCATTTTCCAATTCCAAAGAGAATCCACTCAGATGTTTAGGGTTGGCATTGTAGTGTCGTAACCACGCAACATCCAAAGTTCCCCGGTAGGCGAGTGGTCGCTTCTATTGTACCAACCCATCCGCCCCCTGCCCCGCCAGATCCCGGAACGCCTCCGCCGCCAGACCCCTCGGATCGTTGGCCGGGCCTGCAATCGTGCAGCGAAACGCCTTGTCCCCCGATGGGGACGCCATGAACGCCGTCAGTTCCAGCCTGTCTCCTTCGCAGGTCGCGTAGGCGGCTACCGGGGTCTGGCAGCCCCCTCCCAGGACTTCCAGGAAAGCCCGTTCCGCCGTGACCGCCGACCTGGTGCCGGAGTGTTCGGCCGGGGACAACAGCTCCAGCATCCGCCCGTCGCCGTCCCGGGTCTCCACCGCCAGCGCCCCCTGCCCCGGCGGCGGCACGAACTCCCGGGGGTCCAGGAACTCGGTGATCCGCTGGGAAAGGCCCAGCCGGGACAGGCCGGCTGCCGCCAGGATAGCCCCGTCGCACTCCCCGCCCTCCGACTTGCGCAGCCGCGTCTCCACGTTTCCCCGCAGCGGGACCACCACCAGGCCGGGATGCAGCCGCCGTAGCTGGGCCTGCCTTCGTGGACTGCTCGTGCCGATGCGCGAGTTGGCCGGAATCTCGCTGAGCGGCACCCCCCAGCGGTTGACCTGCACGTCCCGTGGGTCCTCCCTTTCCAGGACCGCCCCGATGGTCAGGCCCTCCGGCAGTTGGGTGGGCATGTCCTTCAGGCTGTGGACCGCCAGATCGATCTCACCGGACAGCAACTGCTGTTCAATCTCCTTGACGAACACCCCCAGTCCCATTCCCGCCAGGGGCGCGGTTGCGTTGGCGTCGCCCTGCGTCCGCACCACCACCGGCTCAAAGGATAGATTGGGGTGGGCCTCCCGCAGCAGGTCGACCACCAGTTCCGTCTGGCGCAGGGCCAGCGCGCTCCCCCGGGTGCCGACCCGGACCGGACTACTGGGGGCCACGCCTTCGCGACCCTCCATCGAAGTCCAGGACCTGACGGGCCAGCTTCTGGGAGGCGGCCTCCCGGTTTTCTTTCAGGAACCGGGTGGGCTGGTGCAGCAGCTTCTTCACCAGCGCCTGCGTCATGGCATCCAGGTGAGCCGCCAACTCCTCCGGGTCCCCTTCCCACCGGCCGCTGGCCCTGGACAGGGTCTTGGCCACCTCCTGCCGCCGGATGGTTTCGGCCTGGGTACGTATGGAGGCGATCAACGGGACCACGTCCAGCGAGTCCCACCACTCCCGGAACTGCCGCGTCCGTTCCTCGACGATTTCCTCCGACCTCTGCAAGGCGTCCTGGATGCTCTCCCGGGAAGTTTCCGCCAGCATTTGCAGGGAATCGATGTCGTAGACTTCCACGCCCTCCAGCCCGGCGGCGGACGGATCGATGTCCCGGGGGACGGCGATGTCCACCAGCAGCAGCGGCCGGCCGTTCCGCCCCCGCATCGCGGTAGAGACCATGTTCCGGTCCACCACGAACCCCGGCGACCCGGTGGAGCTGATGACCACGTCGGCTTCCGCCATGTTCAGGGCCAGGTCCTCGAAGGGAGCGGCCACTCCCCCCAGCTCCTTCGCCAGTTCCTCGGCCCGCCACTGGGTACGGTTGGACACCGCGATCCGTCGCGCCCCGGCATCGGCCAGGGCCTGCGCCACCAGCCGCCCGGCGTCGCCCGCCCCCACCACCAGCACCCGCCGGTCGGACAGGCCCCCCAGGATTCCCCGGGCCAGTTGGACCGCCGCCTGGCTCACCGAGCGGGAATGGCTCCCGATGTTCGTCTCCCGGTGTACCTGCCTCGCCGTCCGCAGCGCCTGGTGGAACAGTCCCGAAAGCGGCCCCCGGACGCTGCCCGTATCGCTGGCCACGCTGAAAGCCGTCCTCACCTGGCCCAGGATCTGCCGCTCGCCCACGACCATCGAGTCCAGGCCGCTCGTCACCCGGAACAGGTGCCGGGCGCACTCATCCTCGTGGTGCTGGTACAGGTGTTCCCTCAGTTCATGGCCCGGGATGCCCGACATGGCGCTGAGGAAATTTCCCACGTAGGCCGGCAGGCCCATCCCCTCCGCCGACCGCTCATCGGCATAGGTATAGACCTCCATCCGGTTGCAGGTCGACAGGATCACTCCCTGGGGCGCGTAGTCCCCCAGGAGATCCAGCGCCTGGGAGAGTTGTTCCCGTTCGATTGTGAGCTTCTCCCGCACGTCCAGGGACGCGGTGCGGTGGTTCAGCCCCAGGACCAGCAGGCTCAACTCACCGTCTCCTTGACCCGCCCGCGGGGACGCACCGAACATCCTCCCCCGCTGCATTGGGACAGGTTGGGGCAGAGGTCCGCCTGGCCGTCGTCCATCAGCCGCGACAGCAGTTGTTCCAGCGCCTCCTGCGCCCGTCCGCCCTGGACCATCTCCAGCAGTTCCTCGGTGATGCAGCACTGCCAGCGTTCCGGGTCGATGACAACGCGTTTCTCCTTGATTTCCTTCCGCGCCTCCGCCAGCACCGGCGCCAGGTCTGCCCAGCGCAGGTTGGCGTCGTCCGCCAGGGTCTCCCTCATCTTCCGGGCCAGGGCTGGGCTGGCGCCTCCCGTGGAAATCGCCAGCGTCACCGGGTCCCGCTTCACTATGGACGGAGCGATGAACGTGCAGAGGTCTGGATCGTCCACCACGTTCAGCAGCACTCCCAGGCGCTCCGCTTCCTCGTAGATTTCCCGGTTGACGTACCAGACGTTGGTCGCCGCCACCGCGATGAACGACCCTTCCAGGTCGCCCGGTTCATACTTGCGGGCTATCCACTCCACGTCGCCCCTCTGGACGGCCCGCTGGATGCCCGGCGTCGCGTCGGGACTGATTACGGTTATGCTGGCGCCGGCGTCGCGCAGGGCCGCGATTTTCCCCTGGGCAACGCGCCCTCCGCCGAAAATCACGCAACGCTTGCCGGCCAGGTTCAGGTAAACGGGATAGTACTCGGGCATGGTGTCCTTTGGCTGGTTACTCCTTTTGGAATCTTGGTGGGATCTTGGTTTGGAGTCCTGTTCTGGAATCCTCTTCGCCGTGTTCCCCGGGCCGGTCAGCGCGGGACTTCTCCCCGCATCCGCAGGGCGCGCAGGCGGTTCCGCGCGGCGGTGGCCGTCTTGCGCCCGACCCGGCCGCGGTTGGCCCGCTTCCAGGTGCGGACCTTCTGCTTCCGTTCCACGCCGCTGTATGCCCGTTGACCCTTCATTATCGGATAGTCCTGGCTGGATAGTCCCGGCCCCGAATCGCGGATGGCTGCCTAGTCGTCGACGGCGGCCAGCTCCGCCTGCTCGTTTTCCCAGAACTCCTCGTAGTCCTCGACGAAATACTTGACCCGGGTCTTCTTGTACTCCCGGGTGCTGTACAGCATCAGGTTGTCCGTCACCCCGGTCGCCCGGCTAATCTCGCCGCCAATCTCCTCGCAGCCTTCGGGGGTCGTGGCGTGGACCATGGTGAAATGGGTGTAGGGCCAGTCCGGGAACGTCGGACGCTGGTAGCAGTGGGTCACCGCCGAATGTTCGGCCATGATCATCCCCACTTCCTCGTACCGTTCCTCCGGCACCTTCCAGACAATCATCGCGTTGGCCCGGAAACCCGACCGGCGGTGGTGCAGCACCGCGCTGAACCGCCGCATAATCTTCCTTTCCTGGAACTCCTCGGCCAGGGCGAACAGCTCGGCGTTGGTCATGCCCAGCCGCTCCGACATGGCGTCGAAGGGACGGCTCACCAGCTCCAGGTCCTCCTGGAGCTCCCGAATGGCCGCTTTTTCCTCTTCGGCCACCGGCACCGCCTGGTTCCAGTCCGGGGCCGGCGTCCGCTGGGCCTGCTCCCCCGGGGCGGCGTCGGGATTGTAGTTGTGGGCCGAGCTCTTCCGGTTAACCATGTCGAAGTTGACGCCGATTTTGAAGAACCGGATCGTCGGCATGATCCGGTAGTTCTGCGCTCCGGTCTGCTCCGCCATCCACACTATCGTCGCTTCCAGGTCCCCGTCGGGAGGCACGGCGATGGTGAACCACAGGTTGTAGTAGGACCCTTCCCGGGCGTAGTTGTGGCTCACGCCGGGGTGGCGGTTGATGAATACCGCCCCGTCGTGCAGCTTCTCCGGCTCGTAGGCGAAGGCCACCAGCGTCGTCTTGTAGCCCAGCCGCCGCGTGTCGAAGATGGCGCTGATCTGGCGCACCACGTTCTGCCGCTTCAGCTCCGCCAGCCGGGATATGACCTCGTCACCGCCAATTCCCAGTTCCTCGCCGATTGCCCGGTAGGGCTCATCGGCCAGGGGGAACCGGCTCTGGATGATATTCAGTAGATTGCGGTCAACCAGGTCCATCTCAATCCGTCTCCGTTGGCTTTAAGGGTCGCCGCCTCCGCAGCCTGTTCACAAGGTAATGCCAAGAAAATGCAGGGAAATTAGTCAAGGGGCTGCTCGGCTGCGCCGCCCCGAGCGGGAACGGCATCCCCGCCGTTCCGGTGCAGCCGTTTCTCGTAGGATTCCACGATTCCCACCAGCACCCGGTCCGACGTTTCCAGCATCTGGGACAAAGACGCGCCGTTGCCCGAATCCAGCACCATGGTGCGGAAAAACACGAACGCCTCCACCGTATCCTTCAGCGGGGTATGCCGGTCGGCCATTTCGGCGCCGTACTCGTGCCCCAGCATCAGGGCTTCTTCCAGGGTTTCCTGTCTCCGCCGCCGGGGCTGGGACTCCTGCAGCAGCAGCGAGAGCAAACGGCGCCCGAACAGCCGCATCCGGTCGCGCCCCTCTTCCTCCACGCTCTGGAACCACGATTGCCGGGCCACATCCTCGTGACCAAGGCGCCGGCGGATCCTCCGCAGGGTGGAGCCCTCCAGCCGCTCCCTCGACTCAGCCTCCGCCGGAACGGCCGCCGGCTGGGTCAGGCTGAGCACGTCCTCCCTGGAAAAACGGCGGTGCCCTCCGGGCGTCCGGTAGACCCGCAGATGCCCCAGGTCGGCCCAATGCCGCAGCGTGGCCTCCTTCACCTGGAGGAGACGGCACGCCTCTCCCAGGGAAAGCCACTGGCCCTGGTCGGTGGGTTGGAGGTCAACCATCCGGCTTCACGCTGGAAAAATCTGTCAAAACCTATAAAAACCTGAGTAAATCGGGCCATTTTTCAGGCCCACAAGAGATTAGCACAAGCGGGTTGCAGCGTCAATAAAATTCAGGGCCCGTTCCGTGGCTGTCCCATGTGGAAGTCACCACCATGTTGGTGAAACAGCACCAACACGGTGGTGCCGCATCCTGCTGCATATAACCTCCCTCGGCAACCTCTGGCGGTTGAAGGGATTCAAGCTCCAGGGATTCAAATGCCGTCGCCCGGTCCTGCCGACACTTGCCTCTTCCCAAGTCCGGCATCCCCCGGCTACCATAGTATCGAGCGAAACACCGGTTGATCTGTCCCGTCCGGCGGAATGGTGCATAATGCAGCAAAATATGGCAGGAAATGTTTCCTCCGCCGTCCGCTTCCGGTCCAGCCCCTATGTGACAAACCGCGACAAAGCCAGGACATTCCGGCGGCAAAACCGGACATTCGAGTGAAAGTTTACGGCCGGCCCCCGGGTGTCCCCACGCACGAATGTCGCGAAATGTCCCGCTTTGTCGCACATCTCCAGCTTTCAGGAGGCCCCCAATGTCCGTGATGGTAACCGGCGGCACCGGATTCATCGGCAACCGCATCATCCGCAAGCTGGTCGAGCGCGGGGAAGAGGTCGTCTGCTTCGACCTGGCTCCGCCCCGGGCCAACCTGGAGCCATACCTGGACCGGATCAAGGTCTACCGGGGCGACGTGACCCAGGTCCCCCAGCTGCTGGAAGCCTGCCACACCCACGGCGTCCACCGGATAGTCCACATGGCCGCTCTCCTGCCCCCCGACACCGAGGACCGGCCCCACCTGGGAATGCTGGTCAACATCCAGGGCACCAACAACGTCTTCGAGGTCGCCCGCTGGACCGGCATCCAGCGCGTCGTCTACGCCAGCTCCATCGCCGTCTACGGCGTCCAGGACACCTTCGGAGACCGCCCCCTGAACGAGGATGACCTGGCCGCTCCCATAAACATGTACGGAATGACCAAGGCTGCCAACGACTTCGCCGCCGGCAAATACCGGGACAACTACGGGCTGGACATCCGGGGCATCCGCATCTGCACCGTCTTCGGCCACGGGCGCGTCACCGGCATGACCGGCATGATCGGCGGACTCATGGTGTCCCTGCCCGCCATCGGCCAGCCCGTTTCCATGGCCTTCGACCCGATGGAAGCCTCACCCATGATCCACGCCGAAGACGCCGCAGAAATCTTCGTGGAAGCCGCCCTCAAGGAAGACCTCCGGCACAACGTCTACATCAGCGGCGGGCACCTCGCCACCATCCAGGACATGGCCGACGCCGTCCGCGAGTTCATCCCCGACGCCAGCATCACCACCGGCGACCGCCCGGTCCCCCACGCCTACCTCGTCGACAACAGCCGGATGCTCGCCGACATCGGCTACGAAATGCCGCCCCTCCGCGTCCGCGTCCTCGAGCACATCAACGACGCCCGCCGGGAGGCAGGCCTGGATTTGATAGAAGGGTGAGGTGTCCTGTTGCCTACTAACTACGGGGATACTCCTAGGTAGGTTCAGCGAGCAAGTTTGATTGGAGATCTTGGACCACTTCGTCTCCCGTTTTAATAAAGGAATCATCCTCCCCCAATTCCTCGAAGGCACTATCTCTTATCTTCAGGGTTTCAATCCGGTCCTCATATCTGGGAGGTGCGAATAACGCATTATTTATTATCCCTAAACCGCCACCTACGTTTACTCTTCGCGTCCGAAACGTTGACCCAACGGAAACCCTGTCTTGAACGGTTGTGACTTTGACGCTCGTCTTCTCAATGTCGACCGAACCGATGGACTCCCCCGTATCAGGATCCTTGATATCGGAACCTTTCGCACTGAGAATCTTGAACACCATCCCGACTTCAACACCGTCATCGGAACCCTTGTTAAGCGCAACTTCCCGTGCGTTGAGCACACGAGCCACTTTGCCGCGGATAGGCTCAACGGTCCTAGTCATTTGTCGGCCTCCTGCTTTCAATTAGCGCGACCTCTTCTGGAACGATGTCTTTCCAATCCTCCATGGCATCCTGTCCAGTTGCAATTTGTTCATCGACTAACGCTTGGATAAGGTCCAAACGGCTGTCTGGTTTTGCTCCCTTCAGTTCCTCAATCCTAGCGGAGAGCCGGTACAAGCTAATATAGAGGGCAGTAACCCGCCGAAAAGCTGATCGTGCGTGCGGCTTGATGACCTCCATCGCCCCGGCCCGGGCGGAGTTCCTACCAAAAATATAGGAGCCCAACAGTCCTGTTGCCAGTATCACAAGTTGAAGCAGGCCCAACTCGAGCGCTGTCGGGTCCCTGAACACGGTGAGGGCGACAACGCCGCCTGCGGTGAGGATGCAAACTGCCAGAAGACTAAACTGAAGCCAGTTCCCCACGATACCTCTTGGCCCCCGCTATCGCTTGGAACGGCAATCAAACCAAGCCACATTGTCAGGTGGAGCCCGTCGCCCAACTTTTCAGAGGAAATTATATCATTGGGGTTAATGACTTCCCCCTTGCGCTATAATGCCCCCAGCGCGTCCTACGTCCTGAGTCCAGGGGGGGAATCATGAGCATTGCCATCGGATACGTTCCCGGGGCATTCGGCCAGGGTGGTGACAACCCCGGCTTACTCAAGGAGTTGGTCGAAGTCGGCGACAGGTACGGCTATGACTCCATCTGGCTCAGCGACCGCATCGTCTCCGACCGCTTCAGCCTCGAGCCTATCGTCGCCCTCTCCATGGTCGCCGCCTACTCCAACCGGATGAAATTCGGCACCAGCGTTCTTGCCCTCCCCCTGCGCAACCCGGTGGTCCTGGCCAAGCAGATCGCCACCCTGGACTACCTTTCCCAGGGGCGCTTCTTCCCCGCCGTCGGCCTGGGCCAGGAGGAACCGGAGGAATACGAGGCCTGCGGCGTTCCCAAGGGGGACCGCGCCCGCCGCACCGACGAGGCCATCGTCCTCATGCGCCGCCTCTGGGAGGAGGACAAGGTCACCCACGAGGGCGACTTCTTCACCTGCCACGACGTTAGCATCACCCCCAAGCCCGTCTTCCAGCCCTCGCCCCCGGTATGGATCGGCGGACGCAGCCCCGCCGCCGCCCGCCGCGTGGGCCGCGTCGGCGATGGATGGCTCGTCTCCAGCGCCACCCCCTCCGAGGTCGGCGAGGGGCGGGACATCGTCTTCGACACCGCCGCCCAGTGCCAGCGCGAGATCGAAGAGGACCATGTGGGGGTCCTGCTGGGCTACTACATCTCCGACGACTACGAGCAGGCGGCCACCAAGGCCCACCGGTTCGTCACCCGCCACCGTCCCGACGCCCACTTCACCGAGTTCACCGCCCTGGGAACCACCGAGCAGGTGGGCGAGCTGATCCAGCAGTACATCGACGCCGGAGCCTCCAAGTTCGCCGTCCGCCCCCTCTGCGCCGGTGGCGAGTCCATGGAGCAGCTCGAGATTATGGGCCAGGAAGTCCTGCCTGCCTTCCACAAGTGAACCGGCATCCCGGGGACGCCCCATCCCGTGAGCCGTTGAACAACGCCCTTGCTTCCTGAAAACCCGTCCCCGTCCCCGCTGGCCCGGCTCCGCGCCGCCACCCCGCCGGCCCTGCGGTACCGGTCCTTCCGGTACTTCTGGCTGGGGATGCTCTCCTCGGTCACCGGCTACCAGGTCTTCCAGTTCAGCCAGCTTTGGCTGGCCTACCAGATCACCGGCTCCGCCCTGTCCCTCGGGTACGTCGGGCTCGCCAACGCCATTCCCGGCATCGTCCTCAACCTCTTCGGAGGGGTCTACGCCGACCGCCTGGACCAGCGCCGCCTCATCATCGTCACCCAACTCATTACCGCATCCCTCATCGGACTGCTGGCCAGCCTGACCCTGCTCGGCCTGGTGCGGCCTTGGCACATCTTAGCCATCGCCTTTTCCGTCGGAGCCGTCGAAGCCTTCAACCAGCCCGCCCGCCAGTCTCTCTACCCCCGCCTCGTCGACCGGCGCGTCCTGGTCAGCGCCATCGCCCTCAACTCATCCATCTGGCAGGGCACCCGCATCGTCGCCCCCGCCCTGGCGGGAGTGACCATCGCCCTGGTTGGAACGTCGGCGGCAATCTACGGGGCCTCGGTATGTTCCGCGCTGATGGCCCTGGTCATCTTCTTCCTGCGCGTCCCGCCCGTCACCGACGCCCCCCGGTCCAGCGCCGCCCGGGGAATGCTGGAAGGCCTGGCGTTCATCTGGAACAACCGCATCTTCGCCTTCCTCATCGGAATGACCTTCATCAACAGCTTCTTCGGAATGAGCTACATCATCCTGATGCCCATCTTCGCCGTGGACGTGCTCCAGGTCGGCGCCGGAGGACAGGGCCTGCTGGTCGGCGTCAGCGGCGTCTCCGCCCTGGCAACCTCTCTCTGGTTCGGCTCCCGCACCAAGGTCTCCCACCAGGGCTTCCTGATGATCGGCGGGGCCATCCTCTTCGGAGGGCTCATCGCCGCCTTCGCCGTCACCTCCCAGTACCTCGGATGGTTCTCCCTGGCCCTCGCCATCCTCTTCCTTGCCGGATTCGCCAACTCCCTCTACATGGTCAACGTCCAGGGACTTCTCCACAGCCTGGTCCCCGACCGGATGCGCGGCCGGGTAATGGGCTTCTTCGGAATGACCTGGAGCGTGATGCCCCTGGGAGGCCTCCAGTCCGGCGCCATTGCCAGCGTCCTCGGAGCGCCCGTCGCCGTAGCCATCGGCGGGCTGGCCGTCGCCGCGTTCGCCGTCGGCCCCGCCCTCCTCAATCCCCAGGTCCGCCGGACAGACCACCTCCTCGCCCAGCGGGAAAAGGCCCTGGCCGCGTCCGCCGGTGGCGGCAGTCGTGAGGGAGGTGGTGAGGGCAGGAGCTAACTGGAGAACAGGCGAAGGTTGGAGCGAAAGCTCCCGGCGTCCCTGACCCCTACCGGCGCTCCCGCGCCCGCCGGACCCGGAAATTGGCCCCGTCCTTCTGGCGGCGGGCCCACTTCAGGTAACCCCTGACCTGGGGGTTGGCATTGAGCAGTTCTATGGAGTGGAGTTCTGCCGCGAGGGTGGACTCGGAGAACATGGCGTGGAGCTGCCGGTGACAGGTGGCGCACAGCCGGGCCGTCGGCCCAAGCTTGCCCCCTCTGGCTTTGGGGACCAGGTGATGAATCGTGTACCCTTCAACGTCCCTGAGGCATAATTCGCAGGACGCGGGTTCCGCCCTGCCGGGCAGCGCCTCTCCCGGACGTTGGCCGTTCCGGCGTGGGCGGCTGCCCCGGCTCACGCCGGACTGTCTCCCGAGTAGAGGAACCTCCAGCCGGGCATGTCCACCTGCCACACCCCGTCTTCCAGCCGCATGGGAATGACCAGCCCGGACATCATCCGGCGTTCATGCACCCGGTCGTTGTCCTGGGTTACGCCGAAGGGAAGGAAGACGAAGGCGTATTCGTCGTTGATGTACCGGGTGGGGGCCACTCCCAGGTCGGTCAGGTCCTCCAGCGGCCACAGCCCCAGCACCGTCTGCCGGAAGTCTTCCATCATGGAAGCACGCATGGAGTGGGACGGATCATAGCCCGCCTGGTAGGCGTCCTGCATGTTGATGCTGTTCCGCGTCGCCCACACTCCCATCCTCATGCCCCGGGTCTCTCTCGACAGCATCGACCATGCCAGGTCCATGTTCCCGTCCCGCACCGCCTCCGCGAAAACGCCCGCCCGGTTGCCCACGTCATCGGGTTCCTGGCTCCTTCTATGTCCCGGGATTCGCATCGGCGCTGCCCTTCTCCTCAAACGGTCTCCTTGACCGGAAACCAGGCCCGCATCCCTGCACTGGCCGTCAGCCTGGGTTCCGGCCATAATAGCACATCGTTTTTTCCAAACCGCAGCCCCTCGCACCCAGCCGCCGCTCCACCCCTCCGCTTCGGGCCTCGGGGGCACGGGCGGACCGGGCGGCGGAGGGCTGGCCGGCCGGGGCATGGTGCCGCCCGCTTTCCCCGTCGTTTTTCGTTGACACCCTTCCTGGCCGGTGTTAGGATCATTGTTGACCCAAATGGTCAACAATAGGAAAATCCAATGGCAGCGTTGGCCCAACTGAGGCGGCACTGCCCCCATCCGCAACGGTGCCGCTTAAGTTTGGAGGAGCATCTATGGCCACCCAGAGGGTAATCTCGCGCTCCACCTCGTCCGAGGAACTCCAGTCCGACTACAAGTGGGGCTTCACCATCGACATCGAGCAGGATGCCGCCCCCAAGGGCCTCAACGAGGACATAGTCCGGCTGATTTCCGCCAAGAAGAACGAACCCGAGTGGATGCTTGAATGGCGCCTCCGGGCATTCCGCCATTGGCTCCGGTTGAACCAGGAAGAACCCACCTGGGCCAACATCCACCACGACACCATCGACTTCCAGGACATCCACTACTACGCCGCCCCGGTCGAAAAGGGCGACGGCCCCAAGAGCCTGGATGAGGTGGACCCGGAGCTGGTGGAGGCTTTCAACAAGCTGGGCATCCCCCTGGACGAGCAGAAAAGGATGACCGGCGTGGCCGTGGACGCCGTCCTAGACAGCGTTTCCGTCGCCACCACCTACCAGGATATGCTGGAGAAGGCCGGCATCATCTTCTGCTCCATGAGCGAAGCCATCCAGAACCACCCCGAGCTGGTGCAGAAGTACCTGGGTTCGGTGGTCCCCTACGCCGACAATTTCTACGCCACGCTGAACTCCGCCGTGTTCAGCGACGGCTCCTTCGCCTACATCCCCAAGGGCGTCCGCTGTCCCATCGAGCTGATGACCTACTTCCGCATCAACGCCGAGGAGTCGGGACAGTTCGAGCGCACCCTCATCGTCGCCGAGGAGGGCAGCTACGTCAGCTACCTGGAAGGCTGCACCGCCCCCATGCGCAAGACCAGCCAGCTCCACGCCGCCGTCGTGGAACTGGTCGCCCTGGACGACGCCGAGATCAAGTATTCCACCCTCCAGAACTGGTTCCCCGGGGACAAGGAGGGCAAGGGCGGGGTCTACAACTTCGTCACCAAGCGGGGCAAGTGCGCCGGCCGCAACTCCAAGATTTCCTGGACCCAGGTCGAGACCGGCTCGGCCATCACCTGGAAATACCCCAGCGTCATCCTGCAGGGCGACGACTCGGTGGGCGAGTTCTACTCGGTGGCCCTGGTCAACAACTACCAGCAGGCCGACACCGGCACCAAGATGATCCACCTCGGCAAGAACACCAAGAGCACCATCGTCGCCAAGGGCATCTCCGCCGGGCACGGCGAGAACACCTACCGGGGGCTGGTCAAGATCAACCCCTCCGCCAACGGCGCCAAGAACTTCACCCAGTGCGACTCCCTGCTCGTCGGCGACCAGTGCGGCGCCCACACCGTTCCCTACATCGAGGTCCGCAACCCGACGGCCCAGATGGAGCACGAGGCAACCACCTCCAAGGTCAGCGACGACCAGCTCTTCTACTGCCAGCAGCGGGGCATCAGCCTTGACGACGCCCACTACATGATCATCAACGGCTTCTGCCGCGGCATCTTCCAGGAACTCCCCTTCGAGTTCGCCATGGAAGCCTCCCAGCTAATGAAGGTCAGCCTCGAAGGAACGGTGGGGTAGCGGGTTCCCCGCCCCCAGGGAGTAGCTCTTTTGCTGTGTACCTACCGGGCCATTGTCGATGAAGAAGGCGTAATCCGCCTCCTTGAGCCGGTCAAGCTGAAGGAGGGAACTCACATTCTGGTCACCCTGGCCGACCGGGATACCTTGGCGGCGCTGATGAAATCTTCTGGGCAGACCGGCCTGTCGGAGGAGCGGCTCCGGGAAGAGTTGGCAGAGGATGAAGCTTGGGCCCATCTGTTGAAAGATCTGCCGTCGTTGTAGACTTCCCGGACCGGAACCGTATATGACAACGACCAACAGTCAACCGCTTCTGTCCGTGCGTAGGCCATGCGTATTGGTGGCAGCCCCCAATCTGGTGTGCGAATGACGACTGCAACAGATGATTCCCGCCTTGGAGTACTAGAAGGCCGCATAATCGAACAGTCTGTTGCCATCACCCAATTGGGGGAGCGGATAGACTCTGGCTTGCGGGAAGTCCGCCAAGAAATCCGTCAGGAAATCCGCAACGTCAACTCCCGCGTTGACCGCTTGTTTTTGGCCATCCTCGGAATCGGAGCAGCCCAGATAGCCCTTCTAATTACCCTCATTTTCCGCACCACCTGACCCGGACATACCTGACGAGGCATAAACCACTCCATGACCGAACTCCTCCAAGTCTCCAACCTCCACGTCTCCGTGGAAGACCAGGAAATCCTCCGCGGCGTCAACCTTACCGTCAACGCTGGCGAGGTCCACGCCATCATGGGCCCCAACGGCTCCGGCAAAAGCACCCTCGCCAACTCCCTCGCCGGGCGCCCGGAATACACCGTCACCAATGGAGAAGCCCTCTACGACGGAGAGGACCTGCTGGCCCTGGAACCCGAGGACCGGGCACGCGCCGGGGTGTTCCTCGCCTTCCAGTACCCGGTGGAGCTCCCCGGCGTCCGCGCCTGGCAGTTCCTCAAGGCCGCGGTTGACGCCAAGCGCACCGCCGCAGGCGAGGAGGAGACCAGCGCCCGCGAGTTCGACCGCATGCTCCGGGAAAAGGTGCAGATGGTCGACATCGACCCAGAGTTGACCCGCCGCTCCGTGAACGAAGGCTTTTCCGGCGGCGAGAAGAAGCGGAACGAAATCCTCCAGATGGCCATTCTGGAGCCCCGGCTCGCCCTCCTGGACGAGACCGACTCCGGCCTGGATATCGACGCTCTCCGCATCGTGTCCGACGGGGTCAACAAGCTGCGGGGGCCGGACAACGCCATCGTGCTGGTCACTCACTACCAGCGCATCCTCAACTACATCACTCCCGACTACGTCCACGTCCTAATCGACGGCCAGATTGTCCGCTCCGGCGGCCCCGAGCTTGCCCACGAACTCGAGGAAAAGGGATACGACTGGATCCGCGAGGCCGTAGAAGCCAATAACTGATTCACCCACCGGACAATTCGCAACACAATGACAACAACCCAAACCCGTTTCCCCCACTACGCCGCCGACTTCCAGACCCTCGCCGCCGCCGGTGACGGCTTGGCCTGGCTCAACCCCCTCCGCGAAAAAGCGTGGGAGCGCTTCAACGCGCTCGGCCTGCCCACCCAGCGGCGCGGCAACGAGAAGTGGAAGTACACCGACATCCGCCGCATCGCCGGCGTTCCCTTCACCAACCCGCTGGACCTGGAACAGGATGCCGGAATTGACCGGGGTTCCGTCACATCCTCGGCTCCCTCCAACCCGGGCTGGACTGACCTGGTATTCGTGGACGGGCGGTACTCCCCCGGCCTGTCCTCTCCATCCCCGGACGGGATTCACGCCGGCTCCATTGCCGCAGCCAACAATGGCCTCCGGGAGCTGCTGGCAGAAAAATTGTCCCGCCAGGCCCCTCCCGATGACGACGGCTTCGTCGCTCTCAACACCGCCTTCCTGCGGGATGGCGCCCTGGTTCACGTCCCCCGGAACACCGAGGCCAACGCCCCGGTCAACCTCGTATTCATCACCACCGGACGCGAGCAGCCCCGCGTGACCCACCCCCGGACGCTGGTCGTTGCCGAAAGCAACTCCCGCCTCAACCTGGTGGAAAGCTACGTCAGCCTCACCGGCGAGCGCTTCCTCACCAATGCCGTAACGGAGATAGTCGTCGAGGATGGGGCCGCCGTGAACCACCACCGCCTCCTCCTGGAAAACGACCAGGCCTACCACGTCGGCGTCAGCCGCGTCATCCAGGGAAGGGACAGCGTCTTCTCTTCCGCCTCCTTTGCCAAGGGCGCCGCTCTCGGGCGCAACGACTTCCAGGTGACCCTGGACGGTCCCGGCGCCAACTGCACCCTGAACGGCCTCTACTTCACCACCGGGACCCAGCACATGGACAACTTCATCAACATCGACCATGTCCAGCCCAACTGCACCAGCCGCCTCCTCTACAAGGGCATCCTCGACGGGCATTCCCGCGCCGTCTTCGGCGGCAACGTCACCGTCCGGAAGGAAGCTCAGAAGACCGACGCCCAGCAGACCGACAAGAACCTGCTCCTCTCCCACGACGCCGAGGTGGACAGCAAGCCCAGCCTTCTCATCTACGCCGACGACGTGAAGTGCGGCCACGGCGCCACCGCCGGCCACATCGACGAAGACACCCTGTTCTACATGCGCAGCCGCGGATTGGACATTCCCACTGCCAGCCAGATCCTCATCCATGCCTTCGCCAGCGAAATCATCGAGGCCGTGGAGCTGGAACCCCTGCGGGACTTCCTGGACTCCCTCTTCCTGCAGGCCATACCCAGCGCCACCCTGCCTCTCGGGAGGGCGCAGTGACCTCTCCCAGCAGCGCCTTCGACGTGGAACGCATCCGTGAGGACTTCCCGGTCCTTCACCAGGAAGTCAACGGGCATCCCCTGGTCTACCTGGACAACGCCGCCACCAGCCAGAAACCCCAGTGCGTCATCGACGCCCTGGTCGACTACTACTCAACCGAGAACTCCAACGTCCATCGCGGCGTTCACACCCTCAGCCAGCGCGCCACCGACGACTACGAGGCCGCCCGCAGCAAGGTCCGCCGCTTTATCAACGCCGCCGAGGACCACGAGCTCATCTATGTCCGGGGAACCACCGAGGGAATCAACCTCGTCGCCCAGACCTACGGCCGCCAGAACATCGGCGACGGTGACGAGATTATCATCTCCGGCATGGAGCACCACTCCAACATCGTCCCCTGGCAGATTCTCGCCCAGGAGACCGGCGCCGTTCTCAAGGTCGTCCCCTTCAACGACGACGGCGAGCTTCTGCTGGACGAGTACGAAAAGCTCCTGAGTCCCCGCACCAGGCTGGTGTCCATCGTCCACCAGTCCAACGCCATGGGGACCATCAACCCCATGGAGGCTATCATCGAGATGGCCCACGCCAGGGGAATCCCCGTCTTGGTGGATGGGGCCCAGTCCATCCCCCACATTCCCGTCGACGTGCGCCAGCTGGACTGCGACTTCTTCGCCTTCTCCGGGCACAAGCTCTATGGCCCCACCGGCATCGGCATCCTCTACGGCAAGGCGGAGCTGCTGGAGCAGATGCCCCCCTACCAGGCCGGTGGGGAAATGATCCGCTCCGTCACCTTCGAGAAGACACTGTACAACATCCTGCCCCACAAGTTCGAGGCCGGCACCCCCAACATAGCGGGCAGCATCGGGTTGGGCGCTGCCGTGGACTACGTCGAGTCCATCGGCATGGAGCGCATCGCCGCCTACGAAAAGGAGCTGCTGGACTACGGCACCGGCCGCCTCAGCCGGATCGAAGGTCTCAAGCTCATCGGCACCGCTAAGGAGAAGGGGGGCATCCTCTCCTTCACCCTGGGCGACATTCACCCCCACGACATCGGCACCATCCTGGACTCCCAGGGAATCGCCATTCGCACCGGCCATCACTGTGCGCAGCCTGTGATGCAGCGCTTTGCCATCCCCGCCACCGCCCGGGCTTCCCTGGCCTTCTACAACACCCCGGCCGAGATTGACGCCCTGGTGAAGGGAATCGACCGGGTCCTCGAGGTCTTCAGCTAAACATCATCCCCGGCAGTATCACCCGAAGGTTGAACGAACCATGTCTGACCTTAGCGACCTCTACCAGGAAATCCTCCTGGAGCACAACAGCAAGCCCCGCAACTTCCGCAAGCTGGACGATGCCACCGTGTTTGCCGAGGGCTTCAACCCCCTCTGCGGCGACCAGTACACCGTCTACCTCAAGCTCGACCGGAACGAGTCCCAGGAGGACGTGGTCTCCGACATCAGTTTCCAGGGAGCCGGTTGCGCCATATCCAAGGCCTCCGGGTCCATGCTCACCCAGCGGGTCAAGGGCATGACCCTGCCCGAGGCCGACGCCCTGTTCCACCAGTTCCACCGCATGCTCACCGAACCGGGCGCCGAGTTGGACTACGACCTGCTGGAGGACCTGGAAATGCTCGCCGGAGTCGCCGAGTATCCCACCCGTATCAAGTGCGCCATCCTCATCTGGCACGCCCTCCGCGCCGCCATGGACGGCAAGGACGACGTGGTGACCACCGAGTAAACCGTCCCCCAGGCACAACGCCGACCCGTTGTACCAACCCGGTCAGAGAACAGCCCTCTCATGCCGCAGTCGCCCGACTTCCCCCTCGACAGCCTCTACGCCGACGCCATCATGGACCACTACCGCAACCCCCGCCACCGGGCGCCGGTGTTGGGCGGCACCATCCAGTCCCGCCAGTTCAACCCCTTCTGCGGCGACGAGGTCACCCTGGACATCCGCCTGGACTCTCAGGGCCGCGTGGCCGAGGTCAGCTCCGTTTCCGACGGCTGCTCCATCATCCAGGCGTCCGCCTCCATGATGGCCGACTCCATGCCCGGCCGGACCCTGGAACAGCTGCGGGAGCTGTCCCGCCAGTTCCGTAGCATGATGCAGGGACAAACCCTGCCTGACGAGACCCTCGCCGGAATGGGAGACCTGCCCGCCCTCCGCGTCGTCCGCCAATACCCCGTCCGCATCAAGTGCGCCCTGCTCCCCTGGGTCGCCCTCGAAGAAGGCATCAAGCAAGCCGCCCCCGCCAGCTAAGTAATGATCTCAAACCTCCCTTCCCCCTCGACGGGGTAAGAGCCTGCCCCGCGTAGGCGGGGGTTAGGATGGGGGTGAAAACTCAATTGTCACACACCCCCTAAATCCCCAATCCATCGTAAACTTCGGGATTGGCGCACGCCTCCAGCCGCTCCCCCCTCAGACCGGCCAGCAGGTTCCGCACCGCCAGGAACATGGTCTCCCGCCGCGTTGGGATGGCCGCGCTGCCCACGTGGGGGGTGATTACGATGTTGTCCAGGGTCAGCAGGGGGCTGTCGGAAGGAATTGGCTCCGGCTCTGTCACGTCCAGGCCCGCGGCGTAAATCCACCCCTCCTTCAGCGCGGTATACAGCGCCTGCGGGTCCACCACCGGCCCCCGGGCGGCGTTGATCAGGACCGCCGTGGCTTTCATCGCCCGCAACTCCGCCTCCCCGATGAAGTGCCTTGTTTCCGGCGTCAGCGGCACGTGCAGCGAAACAAAGTCCGCCTCTTCCAGCAGCACCGACAGGCCGGCGTACTCCAGTCCGTACTCTGCTTCCAGCTCAGGCTTGCGGGTGCGGGAGTAGTAGATAACCCGCATATCGAATCCCCGGGCCCGCTTCACCATCTCCAGCCCGATTTCCCCCAGCCCGACGATCCCCAGCGTCGCCCCGTGAATGTCCACGCCCAGCCAGCCCAGCGGATGGAACGCCATCTGCCACTGCCCGTTCCGCACCCACCGTTCGCTCTCCCCCACCCGTCGGGCCGCGCACATCAGGAGAGCAAAGGCCAGGTCCGCGGTACACTTGGCCAGCACACCGGGAGTGTTGCCCACCAGGACCCCCCGTTTCGTTGCCTCGGCGACGTCGATATGGTCCACCCCCACGCCCAGGTTGCTGATTACCTTCAACCCCGGTGCGGCTTCCATCGTTGGCCCGTCCATCCGGTCCATGATGTTGGTCAACACTCCTGCCTTGTCGGCCAGCAGCCCTCGGAGCGTATCCGGCGACGGAGGGTATTCATCCGGCCACACCTCCACCTTGGCTCCCTCTTCCAGCATCTTCACCGCTTCGGGCAATATCTCCCGGGATACCAACACAGCGGGCTTGTCCATACACCCCTTCCTGTTGCCGGACCGCAAGTTTCCGTGCCGTTGATCCCGTCCGGGCTTGCACCATTTTATCCAACCCCTGGATGGTTCCGCCATTGCATTACCGCCGGTCCGGCCCAGTGCTATACTTGGCCGGAAATTTCAGAACCCTGGAGGAACCAATGGCCCTGTTTTTGACCGAGCGCGAAGTCGTGGGACTGTTGCCCATGGACGAGTGCATCGAAGTGCTGGACGAAGCCTTCTCCCACGCTGGAGCGGGTCAGGTCGAAGTCAAGCCCCGCTCCCGTATCCGAATGCCCAACGGCTTCTTCCACTTCATGTCCGCATCCGACGAGGGGCACGGCGTGTTCGGATACAAGGCCTACCCCTCCTTCGCCGGCCCGGCCGGAAGCAAGTTCCTCGTCATGCTCTACGACTTCGAGTCCGGAGAGCTTCTCGCCCTCATCGAAGCCGGCCGGCTCGGACAGATCCGCACCGGCGCCGCCTCGGGACTCGCCACCAGGTACATGGCCCGCCAGGACGCCTCCACCGCCGCCGTCTTCGGTTCCGGCTTCCAGGCCCGCACCCAGCTGGAAGCCGTCTGCGCCGCCCGCGACATCAAGCAGGCCCGGGTGTACAGCCGCCGCGCCGAGCGCCGGGAGGAGTTCGCCCGGCGCATGAGCGAGCAGCTCAACCTCAACGTGGAAGCCGTGACAAGCCCCTCCGACTGCGTGGCGGGGGCCGACGTCATCGTAACCATAACGTCCGCCCGCGACCCCGTGTTCGCCGGCTCCGAGCTCGCCCCGGGAGCCCATGTCAACGCCGCCGGTGGCAACCACTGGCAGCGCCGCGAGGTCGATGAGGAAACCGTCACCCGCTCCAGCGTCATCGTGGTTGATAACCTGGACCAGGCGAAAATCGAATGTGGAGACCTTATGTGGCTGGAAGCCCGGGGAACCTTCCGCTGGGACATGGCCCACGAGCTTCAGGATGTCGTCGCCGGCCGCGTGGACGGGCGCCCTTCCCAAGACTCCGTCACCCTGTTCGAGTCCATGGGCGTCGCCCTCGAGGACATCGCAGCCGCCCAGCTCGTCTACCGCAAAGCCAGGGAACAGGGCATCGGCCAGGAGCTTCCCTTCTGAACAACCCTTGGTTCCGGCTCATCGCGCACCGCCCCAGGCCGTGCAAAAAAGAAGGCCCCCGGTGACACCGGAGGCCTTCTTCACTGCTTGCGTTATCGGTTAGACCATGCGCTCGAGGACGCGATACCGTCCCGCCTCGGCGAGCTGCCTGGACATCCGCTGCTGCTCCGTCATGCCGGGACCGGAGATCAAATCGTACACGCTCGCAATCTGGTGACCCAACTTGGGCAGGATTCTTTTGTCCGTGGTCTGCACTGGTGTTTCCAACGTAGGTTTCTGTGAACCCCCTCAAAATATATTGGCGCGGTCGCTTCCTTGGTTACGGCACTCCCCGGATGGACGTCTACACCCGGTTATGTCGATAATATGTCGGAAGTAACATCACTTAATCCAATATACTCCTGCTTTAATATCGTGTCAAGGGATATTATCAAACTCATAATATAGATGACACGAATATAGCGTCCGACCCGCTGGCCGCGGGAATTAGGTGAAAAAGACTCTTTCTAGGGAAGGGGGTTTTGCGGACCGGCTGCCCCGCAGGCCCTTGGGGAAAGGGCTACAACCCCAGCTTGCCGGGGTTCATGATGTTCGCCGGGTCCAGCGCCCGCTTGATGGATTGAATGACGTCCTGGGATGTGCCCCGCTCCCGGGCCAGCAGGTGGTTCAGCTTCACGCCCGTCCCGTGGCAGTACTCCATGATGCCGCCCATATCCTGGGCCAGTTCCAGCACCCTTGCCACGCCCTCCCCCAGCCTGTCCCGGTAGCCCGCGTCGCTGCTCCGGGAAGGCACCACCATCATCGAGAAAAGCTCAGGGCGGCTCCACAGCGCGTACTCCACCACCCTGGCCCCGTGCTCGGCCAGGATCGTCTCGCTCCGGCGCCGGTACTCCAGCACCTGGGAAATCGGCAGGGCCAGGTGCAGGTAATCGAAGCTCCGTCCCCGCTGCCGGTTCCACCGCACCTCCCTGGGTTTGTCCAGGGCCGTCCGCTTGAAGTTCTCCGCGGATTCGTGCCTGTACTCCCAGTAGTCCAGCGTCGGCTCCGGGCCAATGTCCTTGCCTCCGAACTCCTCGCAGACCCGCATTGTCCGCTGGTGGTTGGCGGCCACTCCCTCCCGGAACCCCTCGAAGAGCAGGTACAGCTTAACCCGCCCGTCCTCTTCCGTCAGGTCCAGGAGCGTCGGGCGGATCCCCAGGGCGATCATCTCCCCCACCGCTTCGAAGCCCCGGTCGAAGCTGTCGAAGGCTGCGGCGGCGAACACCTCCGCCTCCGGCTTGCGGAAGACCTTGACCGTGGCCTTGGTGATTATCCCGAAAACTCCCTCCGAGCCGATGAACAGCCGGTTCAGGTCCGGCCCCGTCGAGTTTTTCGGAACGGCCCGTGTCGAGATGACCTGCCCGGTGGGCGTAACCACCTCCAGGGCTGTCACCTGCTCCCCCATCGGGCCGAAGGCCGCCGCTCGATAGCCAACCCCGTTGGTGGATATGGTCCCCGCCACCGTCGCTATCGGAACGCTGTAAGGATCATGCCCGGGCATCAGCCCGTGCTCCGCCAGCGCGTCGTACAGGTCCTCCAGTACCACGCCGGCTTCCACCCTCGCCGTCATATCCTGCGGGCTGATTGAAAGGATGCGGTTCAGCCGCTTCACGTCCACCACCATCCCGCCCTCCACCGGCAGGACTCCGCCCATCACTCCCGTCCCTCCGCCGTATGGGATAACGGGAACGCGCCACTCGTTGGCGAGACCCACCACTTCGGAAACTTCCCGCACCGACCCGGGCCGCACCACCACCTCGGCTATCTTCTCAAACGCCGCCTCCGCGCCGAAGGCCCGCCAGGGGCTCAGCGCGTCGGCGGAGTAGCGGTCCAGGTCGTAGGGTTCAATCAGGACGTTGCTGGCCCCGACCACCCGGGTCAGGACTTCAATCCTCGGCGCGTCCATCCTGGCGTAGCTGTTCACGAACCCAGAGCGAGGCAGCAGCAGGATAGACGGGAAACCGCCAGCAAGGCTCGGCCCCTCGCCGCTCGGGAGGAAACTGCCGGAGGCAACGCGGCTACTTCCGTGGCTGACGCTGCCACTCGGTGCCCCGGGCCGTATCTTCCAGGACGATGCCTTGGCCCGCCAGCCCATCCCGGATCCGGTCGGCCAGCTCGAACATCCGGTTCTTCCGCAGCTCTGCCCGGGTCTCCAGCAGCATCTCGATGAACGGCTGCGCCGACAGCAGGTCTCCGCCGTCGTCCTCGCGTTCCCGGAACGTCAACCCCAGCACACTGCCCAGTTCCGACAGCCGTTCCTGGGCCGGCCCGACATCCATCCCCAGTTCCTGGGAGCGGTTGATTTCCCGTGCCAGGTCGAAAAGAGACGCAATGGCCTGCGGAGTGTTCAGGTCGCTGTCCATCGCATTCTGGAACCGCTCGGCGAACGGAGTGGCGTCCAGGGGTTCCCCCGAGTTCCCGTTACGCCGCAGGGCGTGTCGGAAACGCTCCATGCTCCGCTCCATCGCCGCTGCCCCTTCCTCCGAGTAGTTCAGCGGGGCCCGGTAGTGGGAACTCAGGAAATAGAGCCGCAGCGAGTCCGGGCTGTACCGCCCCAGGGCTTCCTCCGCCGAAACCAAGTTGCCCAGCGACTTGCTCATCTTGTCGTCGCCGAACTGCAACAGCCCGTTATGCACCCAGTACCGGGAAAAAGGCTGCCTGCCGGTGTACGCTTCGCTCTGGGCGATCTCATTCTCATGGTGGGGGAAGACCAGGTCCATTCCCCCGCCGTGGATGTCCAGCGGGTCTCCCAGGCGGTCCAGCGACATCGCCGTGCATTCAATGTGCCACCCCGGACGCCCCGGTCCCCAGGGACTGTCCCACGCCGGCTCCCCTTCCTTTGCCCCCTTCCACAGGGCAAAGTCCATGGGATGTTCCTTGTCTTCGTCCACCTGGATCCGCGCCCCCGCGATCATCCCTTCCAGCGTCCGGTGGCTCAGCTTCCCGTAGTCCGCGCTCCGGTTGACCCGGAAGAAGACATCCCCGCCGGCCGGATACGCAAACCCCTCCTCGATGAGGCGCTCTATCGTCTTGATGATGCTGGGAATCTCCTGGGTGGCCCGGGGATAGTGGTGCGCCCGCTTGATGTTCAGCCCGTCCATCGTGGCGAAGAAATCCTCGATGTACCTCTGCACCAGCGCCTCTTCCTTCACCCCTTCGTCCTGGGCCCGCTGGATGATCTTGTCGTCGATATCCGTGAAATTCTGGACGTGCAGCACATCGTACCCGATGTGTTCCAGGTACCGGCGCAGCACGTCGAACACCACGTAGCTCAGGGCGTGCCCGACATGCGTGGACGAGTACGGCGTGACGCCGCAGACGTACATCTTGACGGTCTTCCCGTCGGCGGGGACGAATTCCTCCTCCCGCCCGGTTAGAGTGTTGTAAAGCTTCATGCTCGGACTGACAGTCGGGAAACTCGCTGGCTGGTCTGGAGGCCTGTTGGGTTTATTACCGGGGCGTTCATTCCCTGGAGAGGTATCTGACGGCCGCCACGGCGCAGGCCGCGATGCCTTCTTCCCTTCCGGTGAACCCCATGTAGTCGGTGGTGGTCGCCTTGATGCTGACCTGTTCCGCCCCTACCCAAAGCACCGCGCTCACGTTGTTACGCATCTCGGAAACGTGCCCGCCCAGCCTCGGTTTTTGCGCGAGTATTGTAGCATCAACGTTTTGAATCAGCCAACCGGATGCCCGCAGCATCTCCCCCACCTTCTCCAGCAGCACCAGGCTCGAAATGTCCTTGTACTGCGGATCGCTGGAAGGAAAATGCACTCCCTTGTCCCCCAGGTTCGCCGCGCCCAGCAGCGCATCCATAACCGCGTGTACCAGCACATCCCCGTCGCTGTGACCCTCCAGGCCCCGGTCGTGGGGGATGTCCACTCCCCCCAGGACCAGTCGTCTGCCCGCCGCCAGCCCGTGGGCGTCGAAGCCCATCCCCACCCGGAAATCCACCGTCATTCCTGCGCCCTTCCCGAGCCCTTCAGCAACGCTGCCATCACGTCCAGGTCCTCCGGGGTGGTCACCTTGATGTTCCTGTACGATCCCGGAAACATCTGCACCGGATGGCCCATCATCTCCACCATCGCCGCGTCATCCGTAACATCCTGGCGGCAGCGGGCATGGGCTTCCAGCAGCAGGGAATACCGGAAAATCTGCGGGGTCTGCGCCGCCCACAGGGTCTCCCGCGGCGGCGTTTCGGCCACCAGGTTCCCCTCGCCGGCCACCTTGATTGTATCCTTCACCGGCACGCCGGCCACGGCTGCGCCCGTTTCCCGCGCTGCCTGCAACCCCCGCTCCAGCAGGTCGTGACTCACCCCGGGGCGCGCCCCGTCATGCACCATCACCCAGTCGCATGGCTCCAGGGCTTTCAGGCCGTTGAGCACCGAGTCCTGCCGCCTCGCTCCCCCCTCGCACGCGGTGCTTACCTTGGCGAAGCCGTAACGGCCAGGGAAGTCCACCGCCGTCCCCAAGTCTCCCCTCGATAGCACCAGGACAATCTCGTCCACCAGTGGGCAGGAATCAAACGGTTCCAGCGTCACGGCGATCAGCGGACGCCCCATCAGATCGGCGAAGGTCTTGTTGACCCCTTCCATCCGGGTGCTCATCCCCGCCGCAACCACCACCACGCCCACCCGTTCGCCCCGCTTCAAATCGAGACCCGGTTGGCCGCTGCCAGGCGCTGCGTCTGAGTTCACTGGATCGGCCATTGCCCGGCGGGCTCGGGTTGCCGGCGCCTACCTGGGCTGGGCGAAGATTATCCGTCCCGCCGCTGTCTGCAGGACCCGGGTCACCACCACGTCATGGGACGCCCCGATATACCGCCGTCCGCCTTCCACCACTACCATCGTTCCGTCGTCCAGGTAGGCCACTCCCTGCCCCGGCTCCTTCCCTTCCTGGACAATGTTGACCCGCAGGTCCTCCCCCGGCAGGACAATCGACTTCAGCGCGTTGGCCAGTTCGTTGACGTTCAGCACCTGGACTTCCTGCAGCTCGGCTACCCGGTTCAGGTTGTAGTCGGTGGTCAGTATCGGAACGTTCATGGAACGCGCCAGCAGGACCAGTTCCGAATCGACCTCCGCGCTGTGCTGCACTCCCACGTCCAGCACTTCCAGGGAAATGTTCGGCTCCTGCCGCAGCCTGCCCAGCACTTCCAGCCCCCGCCGGCCCCGGTTCCTCCGCAATGGATCGCTCGAGTCGGCGATATGGCGCAGCTCGTCCAGGATGAAGCGAGGCACCACCAGGGTGCCCTCCACGAACCCGGTCACTGTGAGGTCCGCAATCCGGCCGTCGATTATGGCGCTGGTGTCCACCAGGATGGCATTGTTCTTGGGCGGCTTCACCACCCCGTTGGGGGAAGGCCGGGACTCCAGGGTGGGAAACACCGACTGCATCTCGTGGGCCCGCTGGACGCCCATCGAAATTCCGGCAAGCCCCAGGACAAAGGTCACTGCCAGCGGTAGCCCCAGTCCTGGCCAACCGTCCAGCGTATAAAGAGGGATTGATAATAGCGAGGCGACAACGAGACCGACCAGGAGGCCAATAGTGCCTGCAACCAGGGTGGGACCGGGAATGTCGTTGATGTACTCGACCGCCTTGTTCAATGGCTTGAGGACGAGGTATGGGGTGACGATCGCTCCCAGCGGGACGCCGGTCAGGGCCAGCGCAAGCCCCCACGGCAGCAGCCTGTCCTGGCCTGTCGACACCTCGGAGACGATCCTCCCCAGCCTCCAGCCCAGCACACCGAACCCTCCGGCGCCCATCAGCCTGAGGGTCCACACTTCTAACACGGTTTCACCTCCTCGAACTTCAAACGTCTTCCTAAATGTCGGCCCGGAGCCAAAACACCCAGCAGGACGAGGCTCGGCGCCGCGCGGTTGAAACCCGGTATCATGGCGGGGCGGAATGACCCTGTTTTCTCGGGTCCAAGGATGGGTGAGTTGCGGTGAGAATAACATAAAAGCCAAAGCAGAGGAAGGCGCAGACTACCGCAGGCCAGGGCAGCCGCTAGGACAGAAATTTTGTCTCCCGTCCTCACAGCGGGGACACCGGGCGCCGCAGCTCAAATTGTGGCCCGATTCAATCGCTGGTAAACTTGCGTCAACCAACAGGACCTTAGTTACGCGAGCGAAAGCGGCGACCCAAAGAAAAAGGAGGAAGCATGATTTACGAACTCAGGACCTACACCTTGAAGCCCGGGGCCGTACCCGAGTTTGAGGAACGCTTCGAGAAGCGGTTGCCCTTCCGCCAGAAGCACTCCGACCTCGGCTTCTTCGGCCACACCGAATTTGGCCCCCTGAACCAGGTCGTCCACATCTGGCCCTACGAGGACCTCAAGCACCGCCAGGCCGTCCGCGACGCCATGGCCCAGGATGAAGACCTCAACCGGATGCGCGGCTCCGACCTCATCGTCGGACAGGAGACCGAGATCTACATCCCGGCCCCCTTCATGCGCCCCATGAGCGACCAGGCCCTAGGCAACATCTACGAGATGCGCAGCTACACCTTCCTGCCCGGCGCCATCCCTGCCCTCGTCGAGGCCTGGGGCAAGGCCATCCCCCAGCGCGAGGAATACTCCCCGCTGGCCGCCGGAATGTTCACCGAGCTGGGCGGACTCAACAAGTGGGTCCACATCTGGCCCTACGCGGACCTCAACGAGCGCGACCGCATCCGCGCCCAGACCCGCGCCGACGGCATCTGGCCCCCGGGCGGCGCCTACCGCGACTCCATGCTCCGCCAGGAAAACAAGATGATCGCCCCCGCCTCCTTCTCCCCCATGCACTGACCAGAACCGTCCGAAAGCGATCAGACGCACACAACGAGAAACGCCCCGGGCCTGCCCGGGGCGTTCGTCTTCGTCCGGTCTCCAGACTCCGGGGATTATTCCTCCAGGTGAATTGTCGCCGTCACCCTCGGAGCATCCCCCACCACCCGCGTCGTGTGCCCGCTGCCGGTGATGTCCTCCGCCAGGTTCACGTCCCCCGGCCCCAGCCGCTGGACCGTTCCGTCCCGGAACCCGATCTCCGCCCCGCCGGACAGCGTTATGATGTACTGCCGCCGCGGTGCGTTGTGCCAGTCGCTGAACCGGCCCGGCTCCGCCGCCCGGAACACCACTCCCTTGGCCTCGTGGAGATCGGTCAGTTGGGGAGAGGATTCCAGGGGAAGCTCTTCCATGTGGGAAAGTCCGTCATCGCCGGTGTACAATCGGTAAAACGCCATCGAAACACCTCCAGATCGCCTTTATCTCATCCGTAGCTTGACCCTTGCCGGTTCAACTGGGGGTGATTGTACCCGCCGCCCCAACCCAATTCAATGACACGAGGTGCCGATGGCGAATCAGGAACAACCCCACAAGGAGCGAATATGCCCAGCAAGAGGAAGTCTATCCACGTCGAAGGCGTCGCCCACGGAGCCCCCATCCCCATGGGCGCCGTCGTCGGAAACATGCTCTTCTCCAGCGCCATCGGCGGCATCGACCCGGCTACTGGAGAAACCCCGGCCGGTCTCGAACAGCAGTGCATCCTTGCCTTCGCCAACATGAAGACCCTCGTGGAAAATGCCGGCGGAACCCTCGACGATGTCGCCTCCGTCCACGTCTACATGAAAGACCGCAGCCGCCGCGACGCCGTCAACGTCCCCTGGCTGGAAATGTTCCCCGACGAGGACGCCCGCCCGGCCCGCCACGCCATCGAGTACGACGGCTTCCCGCCCGGAGTCGAAGTCCAGCTCGAAATCATCGCCGTCCTGGGATAAAGGAACGCCCAGCGATGCCCACCCTGCTCGGAATCCACGGCACGGTCACCCCGCCCGGACGCCTCCACGCCGCCTTGCGCCTGTCCTTGGACGCAGCCGCCCGGTCGGATGAAGCCCTCACCGCCACCCTCCTCCACCTGGGGGACTTCTCATTCTCTTTCGCTGATGGCCGTCCCCCCACGGACTTCCCCGACGACACCGGAAAGTTGGTGGAACAGGTTTCCTCGGCGGACATGCTTCTCATCGCCACCCCCATCTTCCGGGCCTCCTACACCGGCGCCCTCAAGAACCTCCTCGACCACCTACCAGTCGAAGCCCTCCACGGCAAGGTCTGCGGCCTCATCGGGATGGGCGGCTCCGACCACCACTACCTCGCCGTGGACACCCAGCTTCGTCCCGTCCTCGGCTGGTTCGGCGCAGTCCCCACACCAACCACCGTCTACCTCCAGTCCCGCGACTTCCAGGACGGCCAACTCGCCAACCCCCAGGCCGTCGCCGACCTTGAATCCCTCGCCCGGGCAGTCATCGCGACCCACAACGCTCTGTCGGACAACCCCGACGCCCTCGGCCCCCGCCCCTTGGCCGGATAAAGCCCTTCGTCCCTTCCCTGACGGAACAGGCCCGTGACGGAGCGTCACGGGCCCTGAATCCTCACACCGCCATTGTCGAAGCGGGCTAACGCAGCTTCAACTCGTAAGTGTACCCGGACGCGGCCCCCCGCTCCGGCAGTGCTGGCTGTTCCTTGGCCGGATAGCGGTAATTCGGGTCTCCCGCCGGCTTCTCCCCGATGGTCGCCCGCAGCACCCCCAAAGCCTCCACGTCCATCTCCACCACGTCCCCCGGCTGCAGGAACCGCGCCTGCGGGATTCCCTTGCGGATGGCCTCCCCAATCGACCCGCCGCCCACCGTTCCGCACCCCAGCACATCCCCCGGGGCGATGCGGCTGTCATGGGACGCCCGCTCAATCAGCGACCCCCAGGTGTGGTAGGACACGCTGGCGTCGCTGTCCTTCACCCAGTAGTCCCCGTTGACCCGGCAGGAACACTTCACGTTCAACCGGCCATCCTTGAGCAGGTGCGCCACTTCGTCCGTCGTCACGATCCACGGTCCCAGGGTTGACGCCGAGTCCTTCCCCTTGGCTGGCCCTAGTCCGACCGCGCTCTCGTCCCGCTGCAAGTCCCGGCAGCTCCAGTCGTTGAAGATGCAGAACCCGGCGATGTACTCCATCGCGTCCGCCTCGGATACGTTGCTTCCCTCCTTCCCCACGATGCAGGCCAGCTCGAGCTCGTAGTCCAGCATCTGCGCCGCCGAGGGATAGGGCACCGTGTCATCCGGCCCGTACACGCACAGCGGGTTGGAGAAATAGAAGATCGGCATCCGGTACCACGCCTCTTCCCGCTCCCGCGTCCCCTGCTGCGTCGCATGCTCCTCGAAGATCATGAAGTCCCGGATCGTCGGCGGACGCAGCAAGGGCGACCGCAGCCGCACATCGGACAAGGCCACGCTCGGCCCCCCGCCGCTGCGGGACAACGCCTCGCCCACCTTCTGCACCGCCGCCGTATCCGATTCCAGCAGCGCCTGGACGTCCCGCAAAGTGTGGTCCGCTCCGACCAGCGCCGTCACGTCCACCACCCGGTCGTCCTGCAGCACGCCGCAGCGCGGCCCGCTCCCGCCGTCGTAGGTAAGCAACTTCATCTCGCAACTCCTCCTCGGAAAACCTTCTCGCCGCTGCCGCGGGACGCCCGGGCTACCCTCCGGCCACCCATTCCGCCACCCGCTCCGCAATCATGATTGTCGTCGCGTTGGTGTTGGCCCTGACGCAGTCCGGCAGGACTGAAACATCGCACACCCGCAGGTTTTCCAGCCCATGCACCCGGCAATACTGGTCCACCACCGCCATCGGGTCCGACACCGGCCCCATCTTGCACGTCCCGGAAATGTGCTGCGTCGTCGTCACGTTCTCCCGCAGCCACTTGTCCAGCGCCTCGTCCGACTCCAGCTCCGCTGCCGTCGGACTGATGCACTCCTCCACGAACTCCTTGTAGGAGTCATGCTCCAGCAGGTCCAGGCAAATCCGCACCCCCTCGCGCAGCCGCTCCCGGTCCCGTTCCTCCTCCAGGTAGCGGTAGTCCAGGAAGGGCTGTTCCGTCGGATCGGTCGACGCCAGCTTCAGTTCCCCCGCCCCGTCGGCCAGCTCGATGATGCAGGTGAACCGGATTCCCTCGCCTTCCAGCGGGTCCCCGCCCATCGGCGACGAAAAGGAAGACTGGAGAATCTGCATGTCATTACGGTCCGGGGAGCCTTCCGCCGTATACCGCAGGGCCAGCTGTGTCCGCGGCGCCTCCGGGTCCAGCGGAAAGTCCTCACTGACCCGTATCGGGATGCGCACGTTGGGATGGTCCCGCAGGTTCTGCCCCACCCCCGGCAGTTCGTGATTGACGGCAATGCCCATTTCGCCCAGGTGTCCCTGCGGCCCTACGCCGGACAGTAGAAGCAGCTGCGGCGATCCAATCGCCCCACCGCTCGAAATCACCAGGTCCGCATCCACCACGAACACCTCGTCCCCGCTCTGCACCTCTACGCCCGTAGCCCGCTTGCCTTCAAACAGGATCCGGCGGACGGTAACGCCGGAGCGGACCGTCAGGTTCAGCCGGTGCCGCACCGGGTTCAGGTACGTCAACGACGTGCTCATCCGCACTCCGTTGGGGTTGTTCATGGGAATGGGGCCCACGCCCCACGACTCGGGATGGTTCATGTCCGGGTCTTCGGGATAGCCCGCTTCCCGGCAGGCCTCGAAGAAGGCCACCTGCGCCGGCAGCCAGGTTTCCCGCTTGTGCCGCCGCACCGGGATCGGCCCGTCGGACCCGTGAAAGTCGTCGTGGATGTCCGTGTCCGTCTCCAGCTTGCGGAAGTAGGGCAGCGTCTTGATGAAGGACCACTCGTCGTTCCCCCACGATGCCCAGTTGTCGTAGTCCTCCGGTACCCCCCGCAGCAGCACCTGCCCATTGATCGCGCTGGACCCGCCGACCACCCGGCCCCGGGGCACCGGCATCGTGTTCCCCTGCTCCGGCGTGGCATAGCCGTTGAACGACCAGTTGTGCGGCGCGTCCACCGCCGACGCCACCTGGTTGTACCCATACTTGAGGTCATCGGGATAGCTCTCGAAGTCCGGGTAGTCCGGCCCCGCTTCCAGCAGCAATACCGAACGGTTGGGGTCCTCCGACAAACGCGCCGCCAGGACGCATCCCGCCGACCCGGCCCCGCAAATCACAACGTCATACTTCACAATATTCCTCCTTGAACGGTGTGTGATAAATACCCGCTTGCCCACCCGTCATTCCCGCGCCCCCTTCGTCGTTCCTGCGACGAACTCCGCGCGACAGCCGCCGGCGTTAAGACAAGTTACCTTGCGCCTGCGGTGGAGTCGCAAAAAGGGAATCCAGACCCCCGTCCGTCTCCGGAGCAAAGGTCATTTATGAGAGCACACGCTTGTTTTCACACACCCTCCAGAACCGCCCTGGGGCCTTCAGACAAGTTGCCTTGACTCGCCCCCGGAAGCGGCGTCCTCCAGATATGATAATTGGCTCCAGGGACACTTTAGTCCCTGACGAACTCTTCCTGAAGTTGCATGAACTCGTCCGTCCGGTTCACCCTCCGCAGCAGCTCCGCCGGCGCCTGCGCCTCCGACAAGTCCTCCAACGCCCCGCCGTCCCTCAGGTGCAGCAGGCTGTCGTGGATCGCCTTCACCGCTGCCGCAAAGGTCGGATTCCCTAGCATCAGGATGCGGTACCCGTTGTCCGCCATGAACTTCGGATCGTTCCGCGCCTCAGCCGGCGGCCCTAGGATGGTCAGCGGCAGGGACGTCGCTTCATGCGCCGCCGTCATCTGCTCCGTCGTCCTTACTCCGGTCAGCATCACCGCCTCCGCGCCCGTCTCGGAATACGCCCGCAGCCGTTCCTGCGCTTCCTCCACGGAGCACACCCCGAAGGCCGCTGACCGGGCTACAATAACCGTCGTAGGGTCCTGCCGGGCCGCCACTGCCGCCCTTAGCTTGCCCACCTGCTCCGCTGTGGAAACCAGCCCCGGGTCCGCCACGTTGAACCGCTTGGGGACCACGTTGTCCTCAACCTCGATAGCCGACACCCCGGCCGCTTCCAGTTCCCGCACCGTCCGGTGGACGTTCACCGCGTTGCCGAACCCGTCCTCCGCGTCCACCATCAGGCTCACGTCGGCGATTCGGGTGATCCGTCGGCAGTGGTCCACCACGTCCGACATGTTGGACAGAACGATGTCCGGTACTCCCAGGTTTGCCACCTTGCCCACCGACCCGGACAGGACGCACACCTCGTAACCCAGCATGTGGGCAATCCGCGCCGACAGCGGATCGAAAATGTTGGCCGCCAGCGTGCAGGTATCCGCGCCAATCACCCGCCGGAACCGTTCTCGCGCTTGGGACATTCTGAATACCTCTCTGCCCGCTGACCGGGATTATCGGGATTAATTATTGGGTATCCACATCACCGACGAAATCTCGCTGAACTCCCGCCACAGCTTGCTCCACGAGTCTCCCCCGTCATCGCTCCGGTACAGGTATCCGTACCGGCTCCCCGCGAACAGCATCTGCGGATCGAAGGGGTTGGCATTCACCACCCACATCGCCGTGTTCGGCTCCACCGGCAGCGGCAAGCTCTCCCACGTCTTCCCCGTGTCCTTGGACCGCATTACCGTCCCCGTCCGCCCCGGCGTCGAGTCCCCCAGGGTCAGGAAAATCGTCTGCGGACTGCCCGGCTGCACCTGTATGCCCCTCGGATAGGTCAGCGGGAAGTTCTCCCGCGCCCCCGCCGCCGTCCAGCTTCCGCCGCCGTCCGTGCTCGTCCACACGTCGTTGTTCACCACCACCACCACCGTCTTGGGCGGCCCCGGCGCCACCGCCACGTTGTGAACGTCCAGGTTGGGAATGGCCCCGTTGATGGACTGCCACGTCTCCCCGCCGTCGGTGCTGTGCCGCACGCCGTCCACTTCCAGGCCCACCCAGATCTCGTCATGGTTGTCTGGATCAATCGCGATCCCCGTCACCCGCGGCGTCCCCACCGCCGGGCACTCCTCCGCCACTTCCGCCGGACGCTTCTCCCATGTCTTCCCCCCGTCCGTTGACCGGAAAATCGCCGCCGGAATCGGTGTGCCGGTCCCCGCGTACATGATGCTCGGGTCCGACGGGTTGATCGCCACCTGCCACACGCACAACCCGTTCATCACCGAGTCCACGAACTCCCAGTTCTGCCCCGCGTCCTCGCTCCGGTACAGCCCTTTCTCCGTTCCTGTGAACACCACGTTTGGATTGCCGGGATGGTTAACGATGCACCGCACCAGCGCGTCCGAATGCAGCCCGGCGCCGATGCCGACCCGCCCCCATGTCTCCCCGCTGTCCCCGCTTCGGATGATTCCCTGTCCGACGGTCCCTACCAGGATGCTGATGTTATCCGCCATTTCTCACACCCTCCGACTTGACGGGGCCGGAAAGTGCCCGCCCCCGCCTGAAATTGGCCCCATTTTGGCAGACACCCACTCCCAATGGCAACCGCGTCCTTCCAGTGCCGAAGCACGATTGTAAAGTCCGGGATTGGAGTTTCCTTCAACCCATTACCCGTCGTTCCTGCGCAGGCAGGAACCCATCAGCCTCCCGACAGCCCCCGTAACCACCGGAGTAACCCCCAAATTAATGACAGTTGCTTGTTTCCAACTCCTCCGTCCGCCAGCTATCATTGAATCCAAGCGCGAATCCAAGCTGAACTCTCGATCCGCTCTTACCCGTCAGAAAGCACCAAAAAGCATCAAAATGCCCCAGGAAAATTCTCTCCCACCGTCCTCGCCCGGATGACCCGCTCTTCTGGCCCGCGACAAAGTGTGGCAGAACTGGGAAAAAGCGCGACAAATCACTGACAAAACCGGATATCAACGGTACAAAACACGGCAGCCCGGCCCTTTGCCTCACGCTCAAATGTCGCGACATGTCCTACTTTGTCGCAGTTTCTCAAAAACTCCCCTTCCGGGCTGGGCCATTGTCCTGCCCGTCCCCCCATGTGATATGTTAGGGCCAATTGCACCGCCCTCCTTGGCCAATCGAATCCCGGGCGAATCGAATTCCGACGGAGACCGCTAATGAACGCCTCTGAAGCCCTGTCCCGGTTCATCGTTGACACCACCTGCGACCAGCTTCCCGCCGACGTCGTGGCGGCGGCCAAGGTCGCCATCCTCGACGGCGTGGCCAACATGGTCGCCGGCTCCACCCAGGAACTCGCCGACATCATCGGCCAGTACACCCGGGAGTTGGGAGGCTCTCCGGCCTGCAGCGTAATCGGCTGGGGATTCAGCACCAACGCTCCCGCCGCCGCCTTCGCCAACGGCGTCTTCGGTCACTGCCTGGACTACGAGATTCAGGGCTTCCCACCCACCCACGGCACCTCCTCATGCCTCCCCTCCGCCCTCGCCCTGGGCGAGATTCGCCGCGCCTCCGGCCAGACCATCATCGAAGCCTACGCCCTCGGTTGGGACATTCAGGGCCGGATGCGCGCCGCCTCGGCCCCGGCCTCCAATCCTGCCTTCCACCCGCCCGGCATGGTCGGCCCTCTCGGTGGGGCCGCCGCCAGCGCCAAGGTTCTCGGATTGGACCCTCCCCAGACACAGATGGCCCTTGGAATTGCCGCCTCCCGCACCGGCGGCCTCACCGCCAACACCGGCACCATGGTCAAGTCCACCCACCCCGGCAACGCCGCCCGGATGGGTGTTGAAGCCGCCCTCCTCGCCGGAATGGGCTACACCGCCAGCGAAGAGGTCTTCGAGTCCCCGGTCGGATACGCCGCCGCCCTCTTCGGCGGCAACGTGGACTGGGACACCCTCACCGGCGGCTTCGGCTCTCCCTGGCGTCTGGTGAATCCCGGCTACGACGTCAAGCGGTTCCCGGCCCAGGTCTACATGCAGAACCCCATCGAGGCCGTCCTCAACCTACGCAGCGAGCACAACCTGGACGCCTCCATGGTCGACCGCCTGGTCATCCACCGCCGCGGGCGCGGCCACTCCGGCCCCATCCCCGCCAGCGGCCTGGACGGCAAGTTCAGCGTCGAGTACTGCGCCGCCGCCGCCCTGCTCGATGGCCGGGTGGTCATCGACACCTTCACCGACGAGCGCCGCTTCGCTGAAGACATGGAGGAGACCCTCCGCAAGGTCCAGGTCGACCCCAACGCCGACGACAGCGCCGGTGTCCGGGTCACCGCCTATCTCAAGAATGGCGGCACGGCCACCGCCGAATGTCGCAGCTTCAAGGGCTCCGCCGGCAACCCCATGTCCCGGCAGGAACGCATGGACAAGGTCTGGGACTGCATCGGCCGCGCCCTCTCCCAGTCCGATGCCCAGCGCGTCATCGACCTGTGCGAGGACCTGGAAAACGTCGAAGACATTTCAGAGCTGATGGGCGTTCTCGGTCAGGCATCCCCCGCCCGCGCCTGATTCTCTCCCGGCGACCAGGGATGCAGCCCGCCAGCCGATTCGTATCCGCCAACGGCCTGAGCCACCATTACCTGGACTGGGGCAATTCGTCTGCCCCGCCTCTGCTGATGCTCCACGGGACGGGCCACTGCGCCCAGGTCTGGAGCTACGCCGCCCGTGCCCTGCGGGAAAGGTTCCATGTCATGGCCTTCGACCAGCGCGGCCACGGGGACACAGAGGTCCCGGCCGGCGGCTTCACCTTCGAGGCCCTGGCCCGCGACCTCTTGGAAATCATCCGCGAACTGGCCCTTGGGCCCGTCGACATCGTCGGCCACTCCTCCGGCGGCCTTGCCACCCTGGTCGCCGATTCATGGCAGCCCGGGACCATCAGGCGGGCGGTGCTGGCCGAAGTCGTGATCCAGCGCACCGAGGGCTCATCCGGCCCCGACTTGGCCGAGGTGGCCGCCCGGACTCGTCGCAAGGAAGCCATCTGGGAGTCCCGTCGGGCCCTCTACGACGGATACCGGAATCGCAACGCCTACCGTCCGTGGCATGAGGATGTGTTCCGGGACTTCATCAACGGCATCGCCCGGGAAATGCCGGACGGCAAATTGGCTCTGAAGTGCCCGCCGGAAGCGGAAGCCCGGTTCTACGAAGACCGGGCTTCCCTGGATATGCTCGCTCACCTGGGCGGTTGCGGGGCCGAGTACCTATTGCTGCTCGGCAGCTACTCTGGCCCGCAGGCTCAGACCCCGGAGTCTCCTGGCGTGATGCGCTTCAGGCAGTTGCTCCCGTCAGCCCTGGTCAAACCCATGGGCGTGGGCACCCATTTCCTGCCAATGGAGCACCCCGATTTGGTGCTCCATGAAATCGCCGCCTTTCTCGGACGGGACCCGGGCTAAATGGGCAGCTTCGGCTCGTCCCCGTCCGGAGTGTCAATCTGGAAGGCGTTGGCGTTGAACGCCAGCGTGGTGTAGTACCCCATCAGCGTGGTCAGTTCCGTCACTCCCAGCGGCCCCAGCAGGTCCACCGCCGCCTGCCAGGTCGAGTCCTCCACCCGGTGGTTCTGGAAGACCTCGGTCACGTAGTCCACCACCACCTGCTCGTCCGGCTGCAGTTGCGGCAGCGGCTTCCCGTCCCGCAAAGCCTCGACGAACTCGGCGCTGATTCCTTGCTCCCGCGACCGGGCGGAGTGCGCGTGCCAGATATACTGGCAGTCCATCGTCCGCGCCGTCAGGATCATGGTCAGCTCCTGCAGCTTCTTCGGCAGCGACGACTCATCCCGCAGGTAATTGACCAGTGCATTGGCCCGCTTCCGCATTTCCGGGCTGTGAATCATCACCGAGCCCGGGCCGCCTGTGACCGTCCCTCCCGTGGCGGCGGTCTCGTGATCGAAGGCTTCCCGCAGGTTCTCGGGCACCTGGTCTCTCGTAACGGTAGGTGTACGCGGCATGTGACTCCTCCTGAAATGGCTGGATTGGGAACTTGCCTCCGCCCTGGCGGCGAAGGCGACGGCCCTCGGAACAAGACAGCCCCGTCCCGGCAGCATCATAGCCCGCTCCAATTGGGGAGACAAGGCATGGTGGCCGTATCCTGTGGCAGTATCAATGTCTCACGTTCCATACTAGAATACCCTACCAGCAATTCCAGCCTCCCCAGCGCCTTGGAGAAAATAATGGCAACCGTGAATACTGTCACCGGATCCGTTGATACCGCCGACTTCGGGTTCACCCTCAGCCACGAGCACGTCGGCACCAACGCCGCCGGCCTTCGCCACACCTACCCCCAGTTCATCGACCGCGAGGGCATCAGGGAACAGTCCATCGCCGCCATGAAGGCCGTGTACGAAGACGGCGTCCGCACCATCATCGACGTCAGCACCTTCGACCTCGGACGGGATGTCAACCTTATCCGCGAGGTAGCCGAAGGCAGCGGGATGCAGATCGTCGTCGCGACGGGCAATCATCTGGCCGTCCCCCGTCCCTTCGGTGATGTCTCCCCGGATGCCATCGCGCCCCTGTACATCAGGGAAATCGAGGAAGGTATCGAGGAGACCGGCATCAAGGCCGGGATCATCAAGGTCGCCAGCGACCGGGGCGGCATCACCCCCCAGCAGGAAATTGTCCTCCGAGCCGCCGCCCGCACCCAGCAGGCCACCGGCGTCCCCATATCCACCCACACCTGGTCCCCGGAACGCATCGGGGATGCCCAGGTCGCCATCCTGGAAGAAGAGGGCGTCAACCTGGACCGGGTGTACATCGGTCACAGCAACGACGACACCAACCTGGAATATCTCCTCGGCCTTCTCAACAAGGGAGTATGGCTGGGACTCGACCGGTATCCGGGCGGTCTTGTCTCAGGAACGCCCAACTGGGAGCAGCGCACCGAGGTCGCCTGGAAGCTCATGGAAGCCGGGTTCACCCACCGGATCATGCTCTCCCACGATTATTCCGTGCCCAAGGCCCGCTACGGAGCGGAAGTCCAGGAGGCCCGCCGGCGGGCCAACCCCGACGGCTATAACTTTATCCCCCGGCACGTTCTTCCCCGCTTGAAGGAACTCGGGGCCACCGACGCCGACATCCGGCAGATGACCGTGGAGAACCCCCGTCGTTTCTTCGAAGGCGAATGACCCGCTCAGTCCCCACCCACAAGTTGCCTTGAAAGCGCGAGAGAAAGCGGCGCGTTGAGCGATTTAGAATGGCCCCCCGCTATAAATGGTACGCCTTCGCCGCTATGGCGGTTGGCACCTTCGCCTCCGTCGTCGACCACGGCAGCGTGACCGTCGCGTTGCCGTCCATCGCCGCCCACTTCCAGTCCGACATCCCCACCGTCCAATGGCTGATCATCGGATTCGCCATGACCATCATCGCCCTGCTCCTCCCTATGGGACGGCTGGCCGACCTGGTCGGGTCGAAGAAAGTCTACGTGGCCGGATCGCTGGTTCTGGTCGCGGGCTCTATCTCCGCCGGGTTGTCCTCCGACCTGATGGTGCTGATCCTCTCGCGCATTGTCCAGGGGACCGGCGCGGCCATGACTCAAGGGACCGGAATGGCCATCGTGATTGCGGCCTTTCCGCCGTCCGAGCGGGGGAAGGCCATTGGGCTGATCATGACCATGGTGGGAACCGGGGCCATTGCCGGACCGGCCACCGGCGGGTTTCTGGTGGACGCCCTGGGCTGGCGGGCGGTGTTCTTCGGGACCGTTCCCCTGGTGCTAATCAGCGTTGCGATGGCCCTCGCCGTGGTCCGCGACAACCCGCGGATGACCGGTTCCCTCAGGACCCGTTCTGGCCGCTTCGACTGGTTTGGTGCAGTAATATCGTCTGCCGCCCTGCTGGCTTTGCTGCTTGGCATAACCCACGCCCACAAGACCGGCTGGACTTCGTGGCCCATCCTGGCGGCCGGGGCAGCCTTCCTGGTCCTGTCCGGCCTCTTCATCTGGTGGGAGCTGAAATATCCATATCCAATGCTCCAGTTGCGTCTGTTCCGCCGGCGCAACTTCTCCCAGGGCGTGACCTCCAACTTCCTCATGTTTCTTGGGAGTTCGGCGGTCCTGTTTATGACGCCCTTCTACCTTCAAAGCGTTCTCGGCTACCGCCCGTCGCTGGCTGGACTGGTGGTGGTCCCCGGGGCCTGCTGCATGGCCCTGATCGGACCGTTGAGTGGCCACCTCTCCGACCGGTTCGGATGGCGCAAGTTCACCGTGGGCGGGACCGTGCTTTCCATCACCGGGGTGTCCATCCTGTCCAACCTGTCCGAAAATTCCAGCCTGTTCCTGGTGGTCCCGGCCCTCATGCTCCAGAGCAGCGGCATGGGGATGTTCTACAGCCCCAACACCAGCTCCATTCTCAGCGCGGTCCGGCGGAATAATCACGGAGTCGTCTCCGGGTTCCTGAACCTCATCCGCAACGCCGGCAACGTTGTCAGCGTTGCGATTGCCACCGCCATCGTGGCGTCCACCATGGGAGCCATGGGCTACGAGCCCAGCCTGGATGCCGTCCGCACTGCCGCGGGGTCCGGCGTCGAATCCGCCTTCACCCTGGGCCTCAAGTACGCCTACCTGGCCATGGTTGCCTTTCTGGTCTGCTCCGTCCTGGTCTCCACACTCCGCTTGCGGCCGGGGATCGACGCGCCTTCCGCCCAACGGCCGCCCGTGGAACAGGAAGCGCGGACGGAGGGTTGATCGGCGCCGATTCAACGCTGCTTTATGGACAACCGGCTCTCTTCGTGCCAACATTGGGCTGGACCAACCACCTTGGCGGGACCGCAATTGCCGAGACATCTCCAGGGAGGGACCAATGGCGATAGTTTCGTTGGAAATAAGCAGCCGGCAACCCCTGGCCCAGGGCGAATCCTTTGGAGAAGTGGGCGCATACGTCCAGATTGACGGCACCGCCCATTTCGCCGTGGACCCTCTCGACCCGGCCAACGGCCTCATCACCGACCTCAAGCTGGCGGCCCGGGACGGGGCGGGACTCGTCCGGTTCTCCTCTGACTTCCGCATTCTCCAGCCGGAGGAGCCTTCCCGCGGCAACCATCGGGTCTTCTTCGACGTTCTCAACCGGGGACGCGGCACGGTGCTGCGCAACTTCAACGATGCTCCCGACCTCGCTGCGGACCAACCGCTGGATGTGGGAAACGGGTTCCTGATGAGACAGGGCTACACCGTCGTCTGGTGCGGCTGGCAGCACGACGCACCCGATGCTCCCGGGATTATGCGGCTCAACGCGCCTGGGGCGTTGGAATCTGACGGTTCGCCGGTCTCAGGAAAGCTCGTGGTCACCTTCCAGCCCAACGAACTGGTTCACGAACAGTTCCTTTCCGACCGGAACCACCGGCCCTACCTCGCCGCCGACCTCAATGACCCCGACGCCTGCCTCACCGTCCAGGACCACGAGGACGCTATCGAGACGGTCATCCCCAGGGAAAAATGGTCCTTCGCCCGGATGGCGGACGGCCATGTAACGCCGGATCCCGCCTACGTCTGCATGGCCGACGGATTCGAGGCCGGCAAGGTCTACCAGGTCATCTACCGCACCGTCGGAGCCCCCATCGTCGGGTTGGGATTGGCCGCTACCCGGGACCTCGCTTCCTTCCTGAGGCATGGTTCCGCGGCGGATGGCAACCCCTGCGCCGGTGACATCCAGCAGGTATACACCTTCGGGTCTTCCCAGAGCGGGCGCTTCCTCCGCGACCTGCTCCACCTCGGGATGAACATAGACGAGTCCGGCCGCAACGTTTTCGACGGCCTTATACCTCACGTCGCCGGCGGCAAGAAAGGCGAGTTCAACCAGCGGTTCGCCCAGCCTTCCAGCCAGGCCAGCCGCAGCCCCAACAACATGTTCCCCTTCAGCGACATCTCGCAGACCGACCCCGAAACCGGGATCACTGACGGTGTTCTGGCCCGGCTTGACACTGCCGGGCGAGTGCCCAAAGTTATGTACACCTACACCTCCTCCGAATACTGGGGAGGCGGCGGTTCCCTGGTCCACATCGACGTCACCGGCAAGGAGGACCTGGAAATCCCCGTGAATGTCCGGGTGTACGTCTTCGGAAGTTCCCAGCACCCCCTGGGAACGCCCAATCTGCGGGACTTCGACCCCGCCAACGGCAACCGGGGGCAGCAGCCCTTCAACTGCACCGACTACCGGCCGCTGCTGCGGGCCGCCTTGGTGAACTTGGACCGCTGGGTAACCTCCGGAGCGGCGCCTCCAGCCAGCAGTTACCCCCGGCTGGGCGACGCCACTGCGGTCGGCCCCGGCGAGGTTGCTTCCACCTTCGCCCGCATCCCCGGCGTCAACTTTCCCAACCCTCTGCGGCGTTTCCGCCGGCTGGACTTTGGGTTTGATAATGGCGTAGCCACCCGGGTTCCGGCGGAGTTTGGCGCCCCCTATCCCAACCTTGTTAGCGCCGTCGACGCCGACGGAAATGAAGTGACCGGGATCCGGATGCCCACCACCCGGGTTCCCCTAGCCACCCACACCGGCTGGAACCTCCGCCACTCCGCCATTGGAGGAGAAGGCCAGATTCTTTCATCCGGCGGGGCCACCGGCGGCACCCTCGTCGGGTCTTCCATCCCCTTCCCCGCCACCCGGGCCCAGCGGGAAGCATCCGGAGACCCGCGCTTGTCCATAGAAGAACGCTACTCGTCCCGGGAAGACTACGTCACCCGCGTCGGCGCGGTGACCCGTGAAATGGTGGCCCAGGGTTACATCCTCGAAGAAGACATCGGCCGGATAGACGAGTACGCCTCGGCCCACTACGACGAACTGGCCGCCCGCACCCTCGAACCTCAGGCTGCGGACAACTGAACCCGCCGCCCTGGTTAGCAGGGGACTGCGGTTCTTTGGAACAATCTCAGACAACCCAATCTGGAAACAGGGGAAACTATGACAACGGTTAACCACGATGGAGGCGAAGCTATCCTCGAGGCATTCCGCAACCTTGGGGTGGACTACATCATCTCTTCCCCAGGGTCGGAATGGGCCCCTGTCTGGGAAGCCCTGGCCCGCCAGCGGATCAACGAAACTCCCGGACCGCAGTACATCAACTGCTGGCACGAAACCCTGGCCGTCAACATGGCCATCGGCTACACCAGGGCCACCGGAAAAATGCAGGCGGTCCTGCTCCACGCCGGTGTTGGGCTGCTCCAGGGGAGCATGGGCGTCCACGGGGCCACATTGGGCGAAGTACCCGTCCTAGTCTGCTCCGGGGAGGCCAACAGCTACGGGGAGAACCCGGACCTGGACCCCCAGGGCCAGTGGTACCGCAACCTCAGCGTCGTCGGTGGCCCCAACCGGTTCGCCGACGAATTCGCCAAGTGGAGCGGGCAGGCCACCAGCCCCTACACCCTCTACGAACAGCTGGTCCGTGCCGGCGAGCTGGCCCAGCGCGTTCCCATGGGACCGGCCTTCCTGGACATCCCCATCGAGACCATGATCCACCCGTGGGCACAACCGGAAAAGCTCCGGCCTGTCCCGTCCGCCCCCAGGACCCGGCCCACCCAGGAATCGGTGGAGGAGTTGGCCTCGTTCATCGAAAGCAGCAAGTTCCCTCTGATCATCACCGATTGCGCCGGACGCGAGCCGGAGGGTTTCCACAACCTTGTGAGGCTGGCCGAGCTGTTCGCCATTCCCGTCGTGGAAAGCGCCGCCACCTACGCCAACTTCCCCAAGAGTCACCCGCTGCACCTGGGATTCGAGCCATCTCCCTACCTGGACCGGGCTGACCTCGTGCTGCTGGCCGGCAGCCGGTCGCCCTGGTATCCGCCCAACGCTGGCCCGAAACACACCACGGTATTCGCCATGGGTGAAACTCCCATCAAGGCCCAGATGGCCTACCAGAACCTGCTGGCGGACCGGTACCTGGAGGGAGACCTCACCCTGACCCTGGGATTACTGGCCGACACCCTCGCGCCGGCCTCCGCCCGCAGGTCCCGCGAGATCCAGGAGCGGATGGCCCTGTGCCAGTCGGAACACGACCAAATGGCAACCCGCCGCCAGGAGTTGGAAACCGCGGTGCAGGGCCACCGGCCCATAGACCCGGTGGCCCTGTGTGCCGCCATCAACGATGTCATGCCGGACGATGCGGTCTTCGTGGAGGAGGTCACCTCCCATCGCGGCGTCATATCCAACCATGTGCGCTGGGACTCGCCCCACCGCTATTTCCACCCCAACGGCGGACTGGGACAGGGATTGGGAGTTGCCCTGGGAGTTAAGCTGGCCCACCCGGGCCAGCCGGTGGTTGCGCTGATGGGAGACGGCGGCTTCCTCTACAACCCGGTCACCCAGAGTTTTGGAGTCTCCCGGGAAGCCAACCTGCCCTTCCTCACCGTGATTTTCAACAACGGCAATTACGAAGCCATGCGCCGCAACCACCTGCACTACTACCCCGACGGAGACGCCGCCCGCTCGGAAATCTTCCACGGCGTCTACATACCCGGCCCGGACTATGCCAAGCTGGTGGAGCCCTTCGGCGGGTACGGGGAACGGGTGGAGGACCCGGCAGACCTCGAGTCGGCTCTCCGCAACGGCCTCAACGCAGTCCAGGAAGGGCGGATGGCCTTAATTGACGTCGTGCTGAGCCGCTAGGGAGGAACATCCCGGGGCAGGAGCGAAACCAACTCCTCCGAGATCCCGAAATCCTCCGCCAGCGCCGCAGCAACTTCTTCGTGGGAAATGGGAGTTCGCTCCACGGCGCCGTCAGGAAGCGTTGTCATCCGTTCACCGAACGCGATGGTGTCCACCCCCTTCTCCCGGTTTTGCCGTATGTATAGGGCGTTGTTGAAGTTGCTCCTGAGGCGGGTGCCTTCATGGTACTCGTTGAACCGTCCCAGCGGGACGCCGATTTCCTCGACGCGGCAGACCAGGCCCTCGGGACGGTGGGCCGGATGCCACAGCACGGTCCACTGCCCGTCCTTCCCTTCCATCGAGACCCGCTCCGAAGGATGTACCGGGTGAGGCAGGGCCGCATCCAGGAACGGGATGGGCCGGCGGGTCAGCATGGAGCCATCCACCAGGTAGCGTAAACCCTCGACGGTGGCCGCCACCGAACCGTGGGTCGGACCCACCACGTCGGGGGACGAGAGCATCGTTGCCGCCACCCTCTCCACCGGGAACCCGATGGCGTCCAGCAGATCGTGGATGGCGTGGCTGTTGGACCAGCACGTTCCCCCGGTGCCGTGAGCCAGCCATTGCCGGAAGAAATGGTCCGATGTGTGTCCCGGAATGGACCCCTCGGCGGTCCCCGAGTAAAACAGGCGTTTCTGAATGTTGTCGAAGGGAACGCTCATTGACCATTGGTAATATATTGAGCACAGACCTGCCCAATCCGGCGAAGGGACCTCACCGAATCCCAGCTTCTCCAGGATCGGGTCTACGAGTTTTGGGTCCAGCATATTCCCCCTTCCAACATCATATCCATGCCAGGCTCAGGGCGCTCCCGGCAAGGACTCACAGGCAATCCCGTTGTTGTCCCTGTCCAGCCGGTGACCGTCCCTCTCCGGTCCGCCGGCGGCCACGAAAAATGCCTGGGACTCCTGCCAGGTTTCAAAGTCTCCGCAGTCCCGGTCTGGCCCATCCGGATCGTATCGCGGGCTGTCCTGGTCAGAAGCAGCCGGGGCCTCGGTGGGTCCCCGGTCTGGTTCAGCGCTTCCGGTCAGATCGCCGGACTGGACTGCAGTTATCGCCACCGGCTCGGAACAGGTGGCAGCCATTTCCTGCAGCGCCTCCAGCTCTTCAGGCGTTACCGACAGGCTCCACCGTGTCTTTATACCGGCCCAGTTGTGGGCGTAGTCGCACCAATGGCTCTCGTCATCCGGGCGCCAATCCTCCGGGCCTTTCCTTCCCTTGGCCCGGTTGGCTGATGCTGTCACTGCCAGCAGGTGCTCCGGGTGGGACAGGTCATTGGCGTAGGCCTTCTTCTCGCCTCTGCTCCAGTCCCACGCCCCGGAACGGTGGGCGTTGGCCAGCGGAACTACGTGGTCAACATCAAGGCCTCCCGGATCATCAACGGTTAGACCCGTGTACGGGTCCTTCCAAAACCCCGAATCGACCCTGCATCGATTGTCCGTTTTGAACCTGACCGGCGTTGCCGATTCCGCGATCAGGGTTTCCTGCCGGGCGTCCTGGCAGTCCCCGTCTTCGTCCGACCAGTGGGACCAGTCATCCCGGTCATACGCCGGAAGGTCTGCCGGCACTTCCCTTACGGCCAATTCAAACGACGCTCCCTGGGGTTGCGCAACAGGCGTCTTCCTCGCATCATCAACGTACTGGGTAGAATTGGATAAGGTGGCAGTCGGAACCCGCATGGCCGGCTCCTGTTCTACCCGGGTCTCCGTTGGGGCCAGCCGATCCCGCTGGTCCGGTTCAGGCGGAGACAGGTCCAGGCCGCAACCCACCCAGAGCAGCGCCGCCACCCCCGCAATAACGCTGGCCAACAAGCCTGATTTCGCCTGGAATGTTTCTCTAATATGCCGTCCGGGGCAGGCCCATAAACCCGGCTGCGTTACCCCCTCCCCTGCCCTTCTTCCCACCTTCACTCCACCCTCCAGCCTTGGGACCTCCCACCGGAGACCGTCATTCAATGGAAGTGAACTCTCCAGCGTACTCGTTGGGGATCGGGTCACGGGGGAGGCGGCCAAAAGCCAGTGTCTTGGGGAGGACGATGCCGCCGGAAAACACCATCTTCATCGCCTCTTCCACGCTGACGCTGGTCTCGAACAGGTCGTCCTCCATGACGAACGCCATGTTTCCCGACGTGGGATTGGGCACTGTGGGTATGTAGACCACGGCCATGGTCTCTCCGGTTCGTGAAGACATCGCCCGTCCCGTTACGAAACCCATCGCGATCATCCCCTCCCGCGGCCACTCCAGGAATACGACCCGGCTGAAACGGTACTGGGAGCCCATCGTGGATGCCGCCTGCTGGGTGACTCCGTAAACTGTGCCTACCACCGGCAGACCGTTGAGGACGGAGCTTTTGAGATCCATCAGCATCCGGCCCGGACGGGTGCTCACCAGCAGCCCAACCAGGTAAAACACCACGACCAACCCAACGATCCCGATACCGGGAACGTCCCAGGGCTTTCCCTCCACGAAGCCCAGGGGACGAATGAAACTGTCCGTCTTCTCGATTACGAATGCAAGGACAAGCACTGTCACCAGGAGGGGCACCAGTTCCATAAGTCCACTGACGGTCTTTCCCTGGACATGCCCTTCAATCCTGCGGAAGAACCCTGCCCTCCGCGAATCCCTCGAGTTGGCCTGGGGCAGGGGTTCGGAGGCGCTGTCGGCCATTCTTCACCTCGCGGGATAGAGACGAAATTGCGCTAGATCACCCCAAGCGGCGCGGCCATCATAACCGCGTTTCCCCATCCCCAACCAATGATACAACAGGGGCGACTGGTAGTGGACAATAACAATGCCGGAAGAACAGAGAAACTGGGAGATGACAGGCTGCCCGGGCCCAACCGGTCAGGCTCCTCGCGGGTTCACGACGGAAAGGCTACAGCATGGCCTCATTCAATCTGACGCCGAATCCTGCGGCATCATTCGCAACGATATAACCGTTCTCAGGCGAGGGTTCATCGAGCCACAGTACATCCCTGGGCTCCCGAATATGGTCGGAATGGAACTCGGCCAGGTCTGCCCAGTCGCTGGACGCGATGAGATGCAGGCCCCACACCTCCCCGCCGCGATGCGGGGATACCGGCACGTCGGCCTTCCTCCCCATCTCCACTATTCGCAGCCCGGCGGTGATTCCACCGCACCAGGTGATGTCCGGTTGCCACAACCCCAGGGCTTCACTCGCGGCGATCTCCGCGAACCCATAATGGGTGGACTCGTGCTCACCCCCGGCTATCAATGTCGGCGCGACCCGGGGACGCAGCTCGGCCTGGCCGGGCAGATTATCCGGCGTCAGCACGTCCTCATACCAGTAAAGGTTGAACTCGGACAGCCGCTGGTGCATGTTCAGCGTCACGTTCTGGTCCCAGGACATATAGGTGTCGATCATCAAGCGGGCCCCGTCCCCAAAGAGTTCCCTGGCCCGGTTCGCCGCAGTCCAGGCTGATTCGTAGTCGGACTCTTGTCCCGACCAGCGGTGGGGGAATTTGTGCGCCAGAAACCCCAGGTCGGAGTAAGACTCGGAATCGGGCCCGGTCGCATACGCCAGGACCCTTTCTTTCTTGAGTCCCCCTAGAAGTTCATATACCGGGACGTTCTGCGCCTTCCCCAGCAGATCGTACAGGGCAAGGTCGACGCCGCTCAGTGCCATGATCGCCAGCCCCTTCCGGCCGTAGGGCAGGGACTCCTGGTAGAGATAGTCCCAGAGGGCGGCGATGTCCTCGATGCTGTCCACCTGGCGGCCCAGCAGCAGCTCCCGGAAGTGCCGGTTAACCACCTCCACGCCGGCGACTCCGCCACCGCCATAGCCCAGGCCGACCGCCCCCAAATCGGTGGAGACACGGACGACAATCTGCCAGAAATGAGTCCGCCACGACGGGACCACGTGCTGGTACCTGGGGTAGACCGCTTGAACGTCGGTTATCCTCATGACCTGTCAGGCAACCCCCATCTTTCCCTATCAGTTGACCGAGCCGCCCAGCGGCGGGCGTGGAGGCCCGCTTTCCAGGAATTTGCCGTAGCCGGGCTGCTGCTCTAGGATGCCCTGGTTCAACAACACCCGCCCCCGCAGGAACGTCATCCAGGGACGCCCCTTGACCTCCCAACCCTCGAAAAGGGTGTAGCCGGCATTGCTCCGGTGGTCCCGCGCCGTGATTACGCGGTCGCCCTTGGGATCGATTATGAGCAGGTCGGCGTCCGAACCCACCTGGATAATCCCCTTCCGGGGAAACAGCCCGAAGATGCGGGCCGGGTTTTCCGACATTACGCGGGCCAGCCACCAGATGGGCAGGCCGCGCTTCACCACCCCCTCGCTGTACATCAGGGGAACAATTGTCTCGATGCCGGGAGAACCAAAGGGAACGGACGCCCCGTTTGAGTCCACGAAGATGTTGTCCCAACCTGGCTGCTTGAGCTCCTGGGGGTAGGGGGCATGATCGCTGGCGACGATGGAGATAGCCCCTTGACCCAGGCCCCGCCACAGCGCGTCCCGGTCCGGCCCATCCTCGGGACGGAGCGGCGGACCGATCTTGGCCAGGGGTCCGTACTCCGCCATCTGGGCATCGGACAGCAGGAGGTACTGGGGGCAGGTCTCGGTCCAGACTGGCTGTCCCAGGCTCTGGGCCTGCTGCACCCGCCGCAGCCCCAGCTGGGTGCTCAGGTGGACCACGTAGGTCGGGCACCGGGTGGCCCCGCTCATCTTCACGGCCCGGTTGATGGCCTCTTCCTCGGCCCAGTCCGGGCAGGCGGACGGAAAGTCCGTGGGATGAGTATGACCGTCGGCAATCAGCTTGTTCTCCAGGTACTCGATTATGTTGCCGCTCTCGCAGTGGAGCTGCAGCACTCCCCCGCCCCGGGAAACCAGTTCCATCGCCTGGCAGATATAGTCATCATCGCACATCCGGCCCGGACGCTTCTTGTAGGTCATGAACATCTTGTACGATTTGACGCCCAGGTCTATTGCCTCGGGCATCCCTGACAGAATGGACGGACGGTTCTGCAGGATGAAGTGGAACGCGAAATCGGTCAGGGCGTTCTGCTCGACCTGCTCCCGGGTCCGGTGGACCGCCTGGGGAAGGGTCTCATCCCCCTCCAAGGTATACGTGCCGAAGGGGACCAGGGTCGTCAGCCCGGCGTGGGCCGCGGCCAGGGAACCGAGGGCATAGTTGTCATGGCCGTCGAGATGCACATGGCTGTCGATAAGGCCGGGCAGGACCAGCTTTCCCGAAGCGTCCACGTAGCGGTCGGCCTGGGGAAGCAGTGAATCCGGCCCGATGGCGACTATCTTCTCTCCCGCAATGGCTATCGAACCCTCGTAAACCTGGGAGGAAGTTACAATCTGTCCGCCTACTATTACCGTGTCAACGTGGGACTCAGGCATGGCACCCTCCAGGCTGGCCGCCTTGGGGCCTACGAGTTATGGGGTTAGGTTAACGCGAATCATACCTTGAGCCCAGTGAAGGGACAAGGCGGCCCGGACACTGCGGAGCAGCCTAAAAGCTGGCCACCAATCCGCCAAACGCCCCCTGCCAACGTCGGGCCAGATCGGCTTCCCGGTCCCTGTGATGGTAGCCGTCCGAGTCGGGCCCGGTGTAGTGGTCCCGGTACCATGCCACGGTGGCGGCCACCCATTCTTCCACCGGGGTCGCCACCAGCCCGATGTCCTGCTCCGCCCGGCCTCGCCGGTGGATGTTCGCCGCCGGACGGGTCAAAGGCGCCGCGTACTGCTCCAGCCCGGGAGTCCTGCTGATTACTTCCCGGGGAACATAGACCAGTTCCGGAGTCTGCCCCGCCGCAGTCCAGATGAGATTCACCCACCGCTCCGGTGTCATAATTTCGGGCATACCGACGAAATACGTCCCCGAAACTGTCCCGGGCCGGTCCAGCGCCCGCACGAAGTTGGCCGCCGCGTCCGCGCTGAACAATGTCCGAAACGCCCCCCGCGTTTCGTTGGCAACGATGACCGACCCCCCGTCGAGGGCCCGCTGGACCCACCACCACATTCGTCCCGTCGGGTCCCCCGGGCCCATGACAGCGGGAATGCGGATGATGGTCCAGGGAACGCCCCCGCCGTTTTCCAGCAGCCATTTTTCGCAGTGGCGCTTCCCGACGGCGTAGGGGTCAACACCTTCAGGATATGAGTAGTCGATGTTGCTCCAGTCCACAACCGACTCGTCGTATGGGCAGTGGCGGGTGAAGTCAACCATCCCTTCCAGGTATACCGAGCTGGTGCTTACCAGGAGATACCGGCCCACGCTGCCCCGGAAGGTCTCGACGGCGGACCGGACATCCTCCCAGCGGTATGCCTGGGTATCGACAACCGCGTCGAAGGTCAAACCGCCCAGCTTGTCCCGGAAATCCCCGGGTTCGTTGCGGTCGCCGGCGATGTGGCTGACCCGGTCCCACCATTCGGGACGGGTGGTCCCCCGGGAAAATACGGTCACGCTGTCTCCCCTGTCGAGGAGCAGTTCCACCATGATTTTGCCCATGTAGCCAGTGCCGCCAATTACCAGAATGTCCAAGGGGATAACCTCCTGATTCGCGCTTGGGGACTGTGACGGTGGGAATGATGCACCGCCTCGCCCGGGCTGCCGCCGGCGGCCCGGCGGACCAACGGCCCGTCCCTGGGAGCGTCCCTGGAAAAGCCCGGGGTCTGCCGCTTTAGCGGGCCGTCCAACCCCCGTCAACGATCAGCAAATGCCCGGTGGTGGCTGAAGCCGAGGGGCTGGCAAGGTAGACTGCCGCGCCCACCAGTTCTTCAGGACGCATCCGGCGTCCCAACGGCATATTGACGGACAGGTCGGCCTGCAATTCGTCCGCGTCCCGGGTGTCGGCTTCCAGCAGGCCCGGCGTCTCCGTCGGTCCCGGGCCGATGGCGTTTACAGTGATTCCATAGCGGAGCCACTCCAGGGCCAGCACTTGGGTCAGGCTGGCCACGCCGCCCTTGCTGGAGCAGTAGGCCGCCCGGCTTTCGCCCGCAACGACGGCAAGCTGCGACGCGACGTTGATTATGCGGCCCCCTCCCCGCGGAATCATGATGCCGGCGGCGGCCTGGGAACAGAAAAAGGTCCCCTTGAGGTTGGTGTCTATGACAGCGTCCCAGTCCTCCTCGGTGACTTCCAGCGCAGGACTGCGGCGGCGTATCCCGGCGTTGTTGACTAATATGTCCAAGCCGCCCAGGTCCGAGGCTGTCTGGCCCACGGCAGAGCGTATCTGGTCCAGGTCAAGGACATCCAGGTCGTAGACCAGGGAACCGCGCCCCAGGGCCTCAATCCGCTGCCTCACCTCATTCATGCCGGCCCGGTTGGAAGGCATGTCCGACACGGCAACATCCGCTCCGGCCTCGGCCAGTCCGACGGCCAGGGCCGCGCCGATGCCCCGGGCGGACCCGGTGACGAGGGCAACCTTTCCTTCCAGGCTCAGGCCGGCGTAGCCCATGCCTTCACTCCCCAACCATCAAGCAGGCTGCAAGCGCTGGATGGTCTCGGCGCGGGCGGCTATGGCGTCCCAGTCATACAGCATGGGGACCATTTCCACCTTCCTCCAGGGCTCGCTCTGGTCGGCGTAGTGAGAACTTCCCGGATGACCGGAGCACCCCAGCGGTATCGCCCACAGGCAGTTGTTCCAGTCCGAAAGGTCGTAGGAGTAACGGGCGACGGATAAACCACCCACCGTGGCGAAGTCGGCCGGGGCGTAGGCTCCGGCCAGCGGGGTTTCGCCGTCGCCGGACATGGCGATGGCGGGAGGGTCTAGCAGGAAGGCGCAATCGGGAAAAGCGGAGGACAGGGGGTGGACGGGCCGTGCCTGATGCACCCTTCCCCAGCGCCACTCCGAGCGGTCATCCCCCAGCCTGTCCGAAAGGAAGATCATGGCTTCCCGGAGGGACTGGCCGACCAGGTCCGTCCAGGTACCGCCCGTCGGAAGCAGGCCGGCGTCCCCCTTCTCCATGGCGGTGGCCATCAGGCTCTTGAACCTGGTCAGGAATACTCCGGCGCCCCGGCCTGCCGGGTTCAGGGCCAGGTTCGCCAGATCCTCCCCCAGGTTATGCCTGAGCAGCCTTTCCAGCAGGCGGTCGCGGGCCGCGCTGTAAACCGCGGGAGCCACGGCGCCGGCGTCCATGTTCCGGTCCCATCCCAGCAGAAGGTCCTTCGCCCACGTCGGTGCTTCATCCTCGAAATCCACGTTCCTCAGCAGGTCCAGCAGCGCCCCGGCGGGGATAGAGCGGCGCTGCCGGTGTATTTCAGCCATATCAGCGGCGGTGGGCCTCTCCATGGAATTGATTGCGCGGGAGATCAATTCCACCCGGTATCCGGGGGAGAAATCGACTCCGATGTGATAGGGATAGCTGTCGTCGACCGGCTTGTTGTTGGCAGTGGCGATGTACCCGGTGTCCGGGTTGCTGGAACGGGGCATTTCGTCGAATGGAATTCGCCCCTGCCACTCGTGGCGGCCGGTCCACCCGGGCACGGGCAGCCAGCCGTTGAGCCTGTCACGGAGCGGTATTTCACCCCGGACCAGGTATCCGAGGTTGCCCGAGACATCGGCGAAGACCAGATTGTTGCACGGGTCAACCCACTCCCGCATGGACTCGGTCAGTTCATCGGCGTTGCGGGCCACCAGCATCCCGCGAAGGGTATCGGGCCAGGCGGACGGCCCGTCGGTGGCTGTGTACCGGAGAGCCAGTCCCGTCCCGGAGGCAGGGTCGCCGGATATGATGGGGCCGTGATGCGTATTCCACGATGTCAATGGGACATCCTCTGCGCCCCGCACCCGGATCGTCTCGTGGCGCACCTCCGCCCTGCGCCATTCCTCCCGGAAAAGGTAGTACTCCGGCATGTCCGGGTGGAAGCGTTCAATGTACAGGTCCTGGTAGTCGGCCCAGGTATGGGTGACACACCATGCCACCCAGGGGTTGTGGCCAAAGTGGGGAAAGCCGGGCAGCCCTGGGAAGGACAGCCCAACTACGTCGAAGCCGGGACAGGCGACGTGGTTCTGATAGTAGACGTTGGGCGTGTTGAGGGCCCGGTGGGAGTCGCCTGCCAGGATTGGCTTTCCCGAGGCGGTGCGCGCGCCGGATATGACCCAGCTATTGCTGCCCAGGTCGGACTCGTGCAGCTCGTTGACGGCCGCCGCCGCCGCGGTCAGTTCCTCCAGCCCCCGCTGCAAGCTGCCTTCGTGGCGGGCGCCCGGCGGCAGGATGAGAAGCTGGCTAGGTTCATATCCCGGGAAGACCTGGGCCGTCTTCTCCGGCCCCAGGGCCCTGACCAGGCGTGCCCGCAGCACCTTGGATTCAAAGATCCCCATCGGAAGGTGGCGCACCTTGTAGACCACCAGGCCGTCCCAGGGCTGCCAGGGCTCGGGGGTCGCGCCGGTAATCTGAAACTCGATGGGCAGCGGGTCGGCGGAATCAATATAAGCGTTCACCCCGGCGGCGTAGGCGTCGAACATCGCCCGGGTCTCCGGGGAGGACGCCCAATAGTCATCCCTCGCGCTGCGTTCCAGGAGACAGCGGCGCATGAACTTGTCCTGTTCCACCCCCTCCGGCCCAACGACTTCCGCCCAGCGTCCCAACCCCCGGCGGCGGTCCTGCTCCATCTGCCAGAAGCGGTCCTGGGAAGTGGCGAATCCCTGGGCGAAGAAGGCGTCGGACTCACTCTCAGCGCGGATGTGGGGGATGCCCCAGGCGTCGCGATGGATGAGCGCCGGGGCGTTCAGGCCGGGCAGGGACACATCGCCGGTTACGTCGGGACAGGCCCGGAGAAGATCGTCATGGGTGAGTCCTGTGATGGTGCTCAATTATCAGCCTCGGACGGGGCCAGGCCCGTGGAATGGAGCCCGTGGGATGGAGCCCGTGGGATGAAATCAGAAAGCCCCCCGGGCTTCGAGTCCCAGGAGCGCCTGTCCCGCGCTTTCGTAGTGGGCGTAGCTGGCCTGAACGTGCTGGGTGATTACGTGCATGTCCTGGAAGCGGCGCTGGATTGGGTTGGACGCGAAAATCGCACCGGCGCCGCAGAGGTTGTAGGCAATGTCGACCACCTGGGCCGACATCCTGAGGGCATGGGTGGCCGCCACCCGCAGCTGGAGGCGCTGCTCCACGGGTACGGTCCCGTCCCGGGAGGCCGACTCCCACACCGTGTTCACGGATTCCTGGAGGAAGCACTGGGCGGACCGGTGGATGGCGTGGGCCTCTCCGACCTGGCGCTGGGCCGGCTGCTGGTCCCGCAGGACGGTGCTGGAGCGGCCCGGGGCCCGGGTGGAGGCGGCCTCGATGGCGATTTCCAGGCTCTTTCGGGCCACGCCCAAGGCCACGGTGGCGAAGCCCGATCCGAACAGCAGCGTCCTGGGAATGGCATAGAGCGGGCCCGGTTCGTTATGTTCACCCTCGAACTGGTAGGTGCGGTGCTCCGGGATGAACATATCGTCCACCTGGAAGCTGAAGCTGCCGGTGCCCCTCAGACCGGCGACCTGCCACAGGTCCACGAACTTGACATCTTCCTTGGGCATGAGCAGCATCCGGGTGCCGGCCCGGTTGCGGGCGGCGTCCAGGACCTGGCCCGGTTGCCCAATGGGAGCGAGGGCCGCAATCCAGGTGGCATGGTCGCTGCCGCTGCTGAAGTTCCAGTGACCGCTGAGCCGGTAACCGCCTTCCACCGGAACGGCGAGGGATGCGGCGGTCGGCGGGCCGTTGGTCACCACGGCCCGGGGGTTGGACCAGATTTCCCGGGCGATGCCCTGGTCCATCATGACGGCGCTGGTGGAGAAGACATTATTCTGGTTGAGGCACCAGCCGACGCTGGCATCGGCCGGGGCAAATATCTCGAGGATGCGCAGAAAATCGGGATGGGCCATTTCGGCGCCGCCCAGGGACCTGGGAAGCAGCAGCCGGAAAAATCCTCCGTCGGCCAGCGCGTTGGCCAGCTCACCCGGCATCTGCCGGTCCCGGTCGATCCGGTCGGCGGCTTCCGCCGTTTGTTCCGCCAGTGGACGGGCCTTCTCCAGGTAATCGTCAATGCCGGGGATGACTGCGTTCTGTTGCATCAAGTGGTTTCTCGCGTCGCGTTCGGGCTAACCTGTCCGGGCTGGGCGGACCGGCACCGGCTAAATTACATGGTAGGCGGCGCCGGTGTCAAAGTTAAGATGTGCTGCTCTCCCAAGTATTGGCAGGCGGGAAAGGCTCCCGGACCGGGCGAGTCCCCTGGACCGGGCGCCGGAAACTCGGCGAGGGTTTACAGGCCATGCGTTGCCCTCCATCATGCCAGCGTCACCACCAACATGAACACCAAATGGAGGGAGGGTGAGACCATGGCAGCTGACTACCTGGACCAATTTGCTGAGTTCGTGGCAACTACCCGCGCGGAAGACCTCCCCGGCGCAACCATCGCAGCGGCCAGGGATGTGGTGCTGGACACGGTCGGAGCGATTGCCGCCGGAAGCCGCTTGCCCGAGAACGCCAACCTGGCCCGCCTGGCGGCAACCATGGGCGGCCCCGGGAAGGCCCCGGCGATAGGCCACTCCCAGCGGCTGTCGGCAGCGTGGGCGGCCCTGGTCAACGGGACCGCCGGCGTCGCTCTGGAAATGGACGAGGGAAGCAGGTTGGGCGGAGGGCACCCTTCCATCCACGTAACGCCCGCAGCCCTGGCGGTGGCCGAGGAAATGGGATCCAACGGAGCGGACACCCTGGCGGCGGTGGTGGCAGCCTACGAGGTGACTTCGCGGACCGGGACCGCCACCAGCGTCCGCCCCGAGGTCCATTCCCATGGAACTTGGGGGACCATCGGCGCGGCGGCGGCAACGGCCCGCCTCCTGGGATACGGTGCGAAGGACACCAGGCTGGCGATGAACCTGGCGGCTTCCATGAGCCCGGCCAACACCTGGACGCCCTGCCTCGAGGGCGCGACCGTGCGCAACCTGTACCCCGGCCGGTCCGGGTTCCAGGGGATACTGGCCGCCCACCTGGCCCACTGCGGATTCACCGCGGTCGAGGACGGGCCTTCCGACATTTACGGGTCAATCCTGGGAGAGGGATTCGACGCGGAAGCGGCGGCCGCCGGCCTCGGGCAAGGGCCGATGCGAATCCAGCAAAACTATTTCAAGTTCCACGCCTGCTGCCTGTACCACCATCCCGTGCTGGACGCGGTGCAGCTGGCGTTGGCGGAGCATTCCTTCCGTGCGGATCAGGTGGAAGCCGTCGAGGCAATTACGCCACCCATCGTGCGGATTATGGCCGACCCGGAACCGGAGAATATGCTGGCGGCCAAGTTTTCCATTCCCTACGCCGTGGCGTCCCTTATCGCCCGCGGCAACACCGGGGTCACGGCCTTTTACCCGGAGGAAGTCGGCAACGAGGAAACCCGGGCCCTGGCGAAGCGGGTCAAGGTGGTGCCGGATGAGCGGATGAACCTGCGCCGCTACGACTATCCTGCGGCGGCGGTGACGGTCCGGTTGAGGGACGGCAGGACACTGGAGAGTTCAGTGGTCAGCCAGCGGGGAGATTTCTCCAACCCGGCCCCTCGCGAGGAACTTCTGAACAAGTTCCGGGTTCTGGCCGGGGATACCTGGGACGCGGAACGTATCGAGCGCATCATCGCCACGGTGGACCGGTTGGACACCCTGGGTTCCATTTCCGAGTTGACTGGGCTGCTGACTGCCCCCTGAGCCCGTCCGGCTCATAAACCAGCCAGGTTTCTGAGACCCTTCGCCCTGCCCCTGCCAGGGTTGGGCCACCTTTGAGCAATCTGCAGCCTTCCTATAAAATCCAGGTATTCCAACCTCGAAACGCCAACGGAGCGGGACCTATGTCCAACGGCTTGATAACCCCGGAAGTTGCCGCCCTCATAGGGCGGGAGTCCGACCCCGAGCGCAACCGGTTTCCCATCAGCGCCGAGATGGCCTACGACGTGGCCGACAGCATTGAAGACTACAATCCTCTTTACGTTGACCCAAACTATGCTTCCAACAGTCGGTTCCAAAAATTGCTGTGTCCGCCCCTGGCTGCCTGGAAGGATATCGCGCCCCCCATCGGCTATTTCGGGGCCGGGCAGGAGTGGCACTTCGAGGTGCCCCTCCCGTTCAACAGCTACGGTCTCAACGGGGGCAGCGACTGGCAGTTCCTCGCCCCCGCCTATGTGGGATCATGGATCACGCGCCGGTTCCGAATCCTGGACATATTCGAGAAGGAGGGGCGGTCCGGTCCCCTGGTTTTCATCGTCCGCCAGGAAACCCAGACCGACCAGCACGGTACCGTCCTCAGTCTGGCCAAGCGCGTCAGCATCCACCGGGCCCTTCCCACCGAAGCGGAATCCGGCCAGGGTGAAGAACACAGCCAACCCGCCGGAGCGGAGGGCCTGACCACCGTTCCCGTATCTCCCCCCGACCCGGAGGTGATCCTTCCCAAGCCTTCTTCGGAAAAGCGGGACCAGCTGCACTTCGAGGATGTGGAAACCGGAATGGACCTGCCGGAGGTGGTCAAGGGCCCCATGACCACCACCCACCTCATCCGCTGGGCCGCCGCCAACGGCAACTACGCCCGCATCCATTGGGACCTTCCCTTCGCCCAGCTGCACCAGAAGCTGCCCAACGTCGTCGTCAACGGGTCGCTGAAGAACCAGTATCTCGGCCAGCTCCTGCTGGATTTCGCCGGCGAGGAGGGCTGGTTCCGCCGCTTCTACGTGGAGCACCGAGGCATGGATTTTCCCGGGGACACCCTGACCGCTTTCGGGGAGGTTACCGGAAAGCGGGAGGAGAACGGCTTCGGCCTGGTGGACTGCCGGGTCGGGTTGCGGAATGACCGTGGACACCAGACCGCCTCCGGCACCGGGACCGTGGTATTGCCCCGGCGTGGCGGGCAATTGCCCCTGGTGTGGCCGGAAGAACCCTGGTAGTGCCCGGGATGCTGGCAGGGATACGGGTCCTTGAGCTGGGCGAAGGGATTTCGGCGCCCTTCTGCGCCCGGCTGCTGGCCGATTACGGCGCCGATGTCGTCAAACTGGAGCCCCCCGGCGGCGACCCTAGCCGCCGGTCCGGGCCCTTCGCGGGCGATGATCCCCACCCGGAAAAGAGCATCCCCTTCCTGTACCTTAACACCAACAAGCGCAGCATAACCCTGGACCCCGCCACCGCCTCTGGGCGCCTGCTCCTGGACCGGCTCCTGCAGACCGCCGACGTTGTCGTGGAGAACATTTCCCGCCCAGCCCCCGGGAATCAGCCGGGATTTCCCGGCCAGCGGGAACCCTCCGAAAAACGCTTCCCGGAGGCCATCTTCCCCGGCATTTCCAGGGACCATGACCGCCTGGTGGTGACATCTATCACCCCCTTCGGCCAGACCGGGCCGCGCCGGGATCTGGCCGCCACGGATATCGTCAACCTGGCCTTCAGCGGGTTGCTGTACCACTCCGGCGATTCCGACCGGGAACCTCTTCGCAACGCGCTGGACCAGTCCCTTTATGTGGCCGGAATCAACGGCGCCGTCGCCACCACGGCGGCATTGTTCCACAGGTGGACCACCGGCCGGAGCAGCCGCGTGGACGTTTCAGTGGTGGAATGTCTGGCCTCCCACCTGGTCCAGGCCGTTCCCTACTACAACTTCATGGGGGCTATTAAAGGACGCCGCCCGGTGCGCGGGTCCGGGTTCGAGGAGCTGATGCCCGCCCGGGACGGGTACGTAATTCCCTCGGTCCAGGGTTCCCAACCCTGGTCGGCGGTGGCCGACCTCATCGGAGTGCCCGCGCTGCACGACGAACGGTTCTCCACCGGGGCGGGGCGCATTGAATTCGGGGAGGACCTCAACGCCCTGCTTCTGGAGGGCCTGGCCCAGTGGGACCGGAAGCCCCTTTTCCAGGCGTCCGGAGAACGGCGCCTGGTCTTCGGGATGGCCCAGGATGCGGGAGACCTCTGCCAGTGCCCCCACCTGTGGGAAAGGGGCTTCTTCACCGCCGTCGACCATCCCATTGCGGGAACAGCCGATTACCCCGGGCTGGGGCCCCGGCTCTCCGGCATGACCTACCATGTCCGGCGCCCCGCGCCTCTTCTGGGACAGCACAACGCCGAAATATACCGTGACGAGCTGGGACTTGCTTCCGGGGAATTGGCCCAGCTCAAGGCGGCCGGGGCTATATGAGCGGCGGCCCTCTGGGCGGCGGCCCCCTGGAAGGTATCCGGGTCGTCGACCTGAGCCGGGTCTTCGCCATGCCCTACTGTGGGGCCTACCTGGCGGACATGGGGGCCGAGGTCATCAAGGTCGAGACCCACCACAGCCAGTTCGTGGACACCACCCGCACCCTCAACGGCCCCTACCCGGACAACCTTCCCAGGGCCGATTACTGGGAACGGGGCGGCACCTTCCACACCCTGAACCGGGGCAAGCTGAGCCTGACCCTGGACCTCCGGTCTGATAGCGCCCTGCGCCTCCTCCGGGAGTTGGTCTCCGTATCCGACGTGCTGCTGGAGAACTTCACCCCCCACGTCACCCGCCGCTTCGGACTGGATTACGCCACCCTCCGTCAGGACCGTCCCGACCTGATCATGGTTTCCAACACCGGCTACGGTCACACCGGTCCCTGGAGCGATTTCGGGGCCATGGCCACCGCCCTGGAACCCACTCACGGCACCGGGGCATTCACCGGATACCTTGATGTCGACTCTCAGGGACGTTCCCTCCCCGGGAGCATCCCCAACAAGATCGCCAACTCCTACACCGACTTCCTGGCCAGCTGGAGTGCCCAGCTGGCGGTCCTCGCCTCCCTCCTCCACCGCGCCCGCACCGGCCAGGGGACCTGGATAGACCTGGCCATGTACCAGAACGGCGTTTCCTTCATGGGCGAGGGCCTGCTCGACTTCGCCTTCAACGGCCGCCGCACCCGCCGCATCGGCAACCGGCATCCTGCCTTCTCTCCCCACGGGTGCTATCCTTGCCTGGGGACCGACCAGTGGGTCGTGCTGGCTGTCCGGGACGACGCCGAGTGGCGGGGCTTCTGCACGGCCATCGGCCAGGCGGAACTGGCAACCGACCCCCGGTTCCACGACCCCATCCACCGCCACCGCAATCAGGACGACCTCGACCCAATCATCGCGGACTGGACCCGCCGGCGGACTCCCCTGGATACCATGGAGGCCCTGCAGCGGGCGGGGGTTCCCGCCGGCCCCGTCCTCGACGCCCGGGGGCTGCTCAACGACCCGCATCTCCGCGACCGGCGCTACTTCGAAGAAACCCACCACATCCCTGAGTCCAACCTGGGCACCAGGGAATACGTCACCCGGGGCTGGCGTCTCTCCAATGCCGATGTCTCCATCCGCGGCCCCGCCCCCACCCTGGGCGCCGACAACCACCGCCTTCTCTCCGGCCTCCTCGGCCTTTCCGACGCCACCATCGCCGAGCTGGAAGATGCGGAAGCCGTAGGCTCAACCCTCCTCGGCGCTGGCGAACCCGCCTCCGTTCCCCTCCACCGCCAGGTTGAGTTGGGCTGGACGGTAGACTATGATTCCGATTACCGCCAGCGCCTGCCAGATGACGGCGCCGCTGACGACATCGGCGAGGGCCCCTAAACGTCGCTCCTCCATCGGCCCCAGAGGGTATCCCTGGAGAACCTGTTGGGATCCCCACCGCCGTTGGACGGAGGGAGACACCCTGGAGCGCAACCATCCCGCCGGGCCTGGCACACGACAATCCACAACAGACGGAGTAACCCGATGGCTGACAAGAAGATCCTCGACGGCGTCCGCGTTCTCACCCTCGAGCAGGTCCACGCCCTACCCTGGGGCACCGGATTTCTCGCCGACTACGGCGCCGAGGTCATTCGCATTGAGAGCGCCGACCACCTCCAGGACCGCAAAGCCGGGCCTTTTCCCGGCGGCAAGGCCGGCGAAGAATGGTGGAACGAAGGCGGCGGTCTCGTCTATTACGGGACCCGGAACAAGCGCAGCCTATGTCTCGACGTGACCGGCCCGCAGGGCAAGGAAGCCTTCCTGAAGCTCGTCGCCAAGTCCGACATCGTCACCGACAACTTCCGCCCGGGCACGATGGCCCGCTTCGGCTTCGACCACGAGAGCCTGTCCGAAATCAACCCCCGGATTATCACCCTCAGCAGCACAGCCTACGGCTACACTGGCCCCTGGCGTCGCGCCGGCTCGCGGGCCCGCACCGTCGACGCCGCCTGTGGCCTTTCCTTCCTCACCGGCTACGAAGGAGGGCCATCCATGCGGGCCAGCAACAATTACATGGACCACTCCGTAGGCAACAACGTCGCCTTCGCTCTGCTGCTGGCCCTATACCAGCGGAACAAGACCGGCAAGGGCATGCGCATTGACCTGACCATGCAGGAAACCGGCGTTTCCGCCATCGGCCCGGCTGTCCTGGAAGCTCAGCGGGGCATCACGCGCGACCGGCTGGGATGCGGCCACTGGTGGAAGGCTCCCCACAACGTCTACCCCGCCAGCGGTAGCGACCGATGGATTGTCATCGTGGTTTCCTCTGACGTCGAGTGGAACGCTCTCCGGAACGCCATGCAAAATCCCGCCTGGGCCGAGGGGGAAAAATTCGATACCGTGCTCTCCCGCTGGGAAAACCGCCACGAGCTGGACCGCCGCGTCGCCGAATGGACCTCCCAGCACGACGATGTGGAGCTGGCTAAAAGCCTCCAGGAGCGCGGAATCAGCGCCGGCGCGTGTCTCACCGCCCAGGATCTGGCCTCCGACCCTCACCTTCAGGAGCGGGACTATCTGTGGGAGTTTGCCAACCCCCAGGCCCCCTCTGTCGGCCCCCGGGTCTTCGCCGGACGCCCCTTCCGCGACCCCAACCTTCCCGTCGGCCTCAACCGCGTCGCGCAGCTCGGCGAGGACAATAGCTACGTTCTCAGCCAAATCGCGGGGCTGTCCCAGTCCGAGATAGACCTGTTGTACGACGAGAGTGCCATCTTCTCCCAACCCAAGCCCGGCGAACGCGCCCCCTGACCACGCCGGTCTCCAGGGACTCTTCCCGCAATAGTTGATATCACCTTCACTGCCGGAGGACTTCATGCCCGGGATACTTTCAGACATCCGCGTCCTGGAGCTTACCCACCAGCCGTCCGGGTCCTTTTGCGCCAAGCTCCTTGCGGACCAGGGAGCCGACACCATCAAGGTGGAACCCCCCGGCTGGGGAGACCAGGCACGCCACGAGCCCCCCTTCATCGGCGACGAGCCTCACCCCGACCGCTCCACCGCCTTCCTTGCTTTCAACACCAACAAGCGCGGCATCACCCTGGATGTGGAACAAACGGCGGGGCGGGACATCTTTCTCCGGCTGGCTTCGACGGCCGACGTTGTGATCGAGACCCTCCCTCCCGGCAGGTTGGACGAGTTCGGCCTTGGGTATGACACCCTGTCCCAAGCCAACTCCCGCCTGGTCCTGGTCTCCATCTCCTACTTCGGACAGACCGGGCCCTACGCCGGATACAACGGCGACGACCTGATAGCCCAGGCCATGGGCGGCTACCTCTATGCTGTGACCGGATCATCCAGTCAGCCACCCATGGGAACAGCCCTCCAGCAGATGGAAATCACCGCCGCCCGCAACGGTGCCATCGCCATCATGGCGGCTTTATTCCAAAGAGAGCAGTCAGGCGTTGGCACCCACATCGACGTTTCCACCATGGAAGCCGCGGTTTCCACACCCTCCGGGCTGATCCATCCCTTCACCTACACCGGCCGCAGTCCTCACCGGGGCGGCAGCGATGGCAACGTAATGGACGGGATGCACCTTCCCACCCTCGACGGGGAGGTCACGCTCACCACCGCCGGCACAGGCGGCCGTCCCATGGAAGCCTGGGCCGAGTTCCTGGAGGAACCAGGACTGCTTGATCCAAGGTTCTCCACCCGCCAGGGCCGCATGGAACACTGGGAGGACCTTCACGCGCTGGTGGCCCCCAAGCTGGCTCAGTGGACCAACCTGGACTTGATGCGGGAGACAATGGCCCGTGGGTTGGTAATAGGTCTCGTGCAGAGCCCGCAACAGGTCGTGGAATCCCCCCACCTTGAAGAACGCGGCTTCTTCGTGGAACTGGACCACCCCGAGGCAGGCACTCTCAGATACCCGGGGCCAGGGTTTTTCGTTGACGGAGAGAACGGGATGCAGGACAACAGGGCAGCTCCGCGTCTGGGGGAGCACAACGTCGAAATCCTGGACGGAGAACTGGGGCTGTCGCTGCGGGAGCTGGGACTGCTGCGGGCAGCAAGGATTATCTAGCCCTTCCGATCAAGCCGAGACGTCATCCTTCGGCTGCGTCACTCTCAGCCACGATGTAATTGCGCAGCAGGCCGATGCCGTCGACTGAGACCGATATGGTGTCTCCCGGGAACATATCGCCGTCGGCGCCCTGGGTGCCCAGCATGAGGACGTCGCCAGGATGGAGCGTCGTGTAGCGGCTCATCTCCTGGATCCACGTAGCCGTGTCCCATATCTGGTTCCGGGAATGAAAGTCTTCCCATACGCTGCCGTTGTGGCGGACGACGATGTGAAAGCCGGTGGGGTCGGCGCCGGTGACGATGTACGGGCCCAGGGGCTTGAAGGTGTCGCAGTTTTTGCCCCGGAACATGGTGCGGTCATTGGACTGCCACACGCGCTGGCTGACGTCGTTGGCGATGGTGTAGCCGAAAACACAGTCCAGGGCTTCGTCCCGGGATACGTTGCGGGCGCGCTTTCCCATCACCACGGCGAGTTGTCCCTCGGGCTGCACCGCTCCCGAGCAATCCCCGGGCACCACTATGTTATCCTCCGGGCCGATGATGGCATGAACGGAGCGGAAGTTGGGTTCCGGGATGGCCGGATAGCTGGGCCGGGCGCCCCGCCGCGCTGCCATCCCTTCCACGTGGCCCCGGTAGTTGGGACCAGCGGCATAGAGCATCGGCGGGATTATCGGCGCAAGAATCCTGACTTCTGCCAGGGAGTAGCGGCTGCCGGTGGGCCGGTGCTCCTCCAGGGGATGCCCCGCGACCTCCGCCACATGGGTTTCGTCGTCATCGACGGTCCCGAAGCTGATAGAGCCGTTGTGTTCAAACCGGCACCATTTCATCTCGGCCTCCTGCATCGTCCTTGAGCCGGATTCAAGGCTGGAATTTATCCTTCCGGATCAGACTTGCGATTCAGGTTTCCGGGCAACCACCCGGGCCAGGGATTGATCGCAGGACCAACCCTCCCAGTAGTAAAGTACCTCCAGCGGGTAACAGGCCTGCTTCACTTCCCCCGGCTCGGCAAGGAACCGCCGGGACGGGCGCTCGTTTCGTTCCAGGTTGGGAACCGTGAAGATCTCGGCCACTAGGATGCCTCCTCCTGCCAACCGGTCCGCAATCCCGGGAAACAAGCCGGGCTGCCAGTAGTGGAAGCAGGTCACGAGGTCGAACGTGCCGGGGGGCAGCGGCTCCGTCTCCAGGTCGACTTCCGCGGTTGTCAATACCAGTCCGTCGGACTCCACAGCTTCCCGGGCCAGCGCCAGCCCAACCGGGGAAATATCCACCGCCGTGACGGCGTATCCGCGTAGGGCCAGCCAACGGGAAACGCGGCCGGCGCCGGCGGCGATGTCCAGCGCGGAACCACCAGCAGGGAGCCACGGCTCGATGTCCCGGAACCAAGCAGGGGCCCATTCAGCGGACGACGCCGCGTAATCGCCGGAGGCGTACCGTTGGTCCCAGCGGGTCCGGTCGTCGGCAGGCATAGGGCCTCGCAGGATGAACGGCGAAGGTTAGTACGGCGGCGTCAGGACTCCGCCCAGAAGGTGTCGACCGCCGCGTCGGGAAGCAGGAACTCGAAGCCGTTGCGCTCGGCGTACTGGCGGTCGAGGTCAGTGTCGCCAATGTGGTAGTAGACGTCGGCATCGAACTCTGACTTTACCTGGTCAAGCTGGTGTTTCAACACCGTAAATTCGACGAGGATTTCAGCGTTGCTCCAGATGCGCTGCTGGTTCCGGACGATCCGGTCGGAGCAACTACCGATTATGTAACCCTGGCTCCGGGCGCTCCGCACCATATCCAGGGTGACGCAGCCGGGCGGGTCGCCCACTTCCAGGGTGCCGTCGATGTCGAAACTGATGAGCTTTGCCAAGAAAGGTCCTCCGTCGAATGTATCCATCGAATGTATCGTTGTCGGCGAATGGGCCGTGGCCGGGTCAGCTAGCTGGGATGCTTCCCGAACATTATCCAGCCGCCGCTGGAAGGCGTCGTGAAGGCGCACAGGGCCGTTTCGCAGCGAACCTGCACCTGCCGCGGCCCCGCGGTCCCGCGAAGCTGCTGGATGCTGTCGGTGTACATGGCGGTGCGGGTGCGGCCGTTCCCCAGGTTGCCTCCGCTGGAGCTGAAGGGATGGGGGCCTTCGACCCGAATGTCCCCGGCATAAAAGGGGAAAGCATCGCCGCGCTTGACTCCGTGCCACTGAAAGGCTTCCAGGAAAAACTGGGTCATGGTGGCGTAGCCGTCGTAGGGGTTGAATATGTCCACGTCCGCCGGACCCAGGCCAGCACCCTCGTACATCCGAGCGGCGGCGCGGTCGGTCCACATCTCGATTTCGTCCAGGTCCGGCTGAGTAGTGCGGTTCCGGAAGTTGTGCTGGGAGTGGTTGAGGACATAAATCGGGGGCTGCTTCATGTCCCGGGCCCGCTCGGCGGTGGTATACAGGTAGGCCGCCGAGGCATTCACCGGCCGGTCGCAGTCCCAGATGCGCAGGGGGTTGAGGATGTACCGTGAAGACTCGTACTCCTCGCGGGTGATCATCTCCACGCCGTGGTTGTAGTTGAAACCCCATGGAGTCATCAGACCGTTGCGGTGCTGGTTCATGACGAAGGGAGCCAGGTCGTCGTGATGGCCGCCGTACTTGAGGCAGTACTGGTTATGGGGAAAGATGTTGATGAAGTCGTTGCCGCCGTGGTTCCCCCAGGGCACGGTCCACTGACGCGCCCCCCGGGCGTAATCGTCCGCGTTTTCCCCGCCGCGCCGGTAGCGGCCTTCCAGGTTTCCGGTGGGATATATGACTAGGCAGGTGTTGCACAGCCCGTCTCCGACGGCCTGGGACGCCCAGCCGACCATCTCACCGATGGTGGGCACGTTATCAGGGGCGTAGCGGATGTTGGGGAAGCCCATTTGCTGGATGAGCCACTGGGCATTGATCAGGGTCAGGCCCCACTCGGAATCGTAGGGCGGGTCGAAATAGGGGCGGGGAGCCCACTGGGAGGAGGAACCGCCGCTTGCTCCGGCAATATGGCTCTGGCACACCAGGATGCCGTCCACGTCGTCAATGGTTACGCCGGCCTCGTCCATGGCCCTCTGGCACGCTAGGATGGTGAATGCTCCCAGGGTGCGGTCCATATCGACGCCGTCCCAACGGCGGTCCACGGGAGAGTGTCCGACACCCGCCACCGCGACCTTGCCGCGGTGTTCCCAAACTCCCAGGCCGTCTCGGTCACGGCGCCAGCGGTAGTCGCTCTGACTCGTCATGGCATGTCCTCAAAAGTCTGTTTGTGAAAGGGGAAAAACAGGAAGCGCAGAATACGATCAGACGGGAACTACCCAATAACCCGCCATTCGTGGATCAACTGGTCAGGCGCAACTTCCTCAAAGGTAACTTCCACGGCAGCACCGACAGGGACTTCGTAAGGCGGGGTCCCGGGGAGGTTGGAGTAGAAGTTAACCGACGTATCTTCGTCGAGGGTCACCATCGCCAGGTTATAGGGCTGGTCCGGCATGCGGCGGTTCAGCCGCCCGTCCTCAATGACGATGTATGTGGCGACGTGGCCTTTTCCTTCGACCTCTTTCCACCCGAGTTGTTCCGCCGAGCCGCAGACCTGGCAACTGGCCTGAGGCGGATACTGGAGCTTGTTGCAGGCAGTGCAGTTCTGGAGAACCAGGCGGCGTTCATTCACCGCATCCCAGAAGGGTTTGCTGAGGTCGTCGGCGACAGGGATTACCTTGGGCATCGTCTTGCTCCATGAAGGGGTTGGCGCTGCGAGGTCCGGGGAACACAGGATCACACCGGCCCCTCAAAACCCATCGCAGAATAGAACAGGTTCCCAGGGCTGTCAACGTGGTGCGGATCAGGGACAGGGCAATCGCATTTACATTATTGAAGACTCAGTGGAGCCGCCATTAACCCGGCAAACGGAGCGGTGGACGGGGAAGTTCTCGTACGAACAACAGTAGGAGTGGGAGGGTTCTTCGCGCAGTTTCTTGACACCATTTTGGCCGGTTATTATCATCGGCCAATCCCCCAACCCCGCCGCCGGCAATGGCCGGGCAGAGGTCGCCATGCCCCCCAACCTGGTTTCCGAAACGCTGCGCCGGGGCCTGTATACCAGCGTTGTGGGCCGTCGGTTGCTGTTCTTCCAGCAGCTGGAGTCAACCATGGACCGGGCAGCCTCGGAAGCGGAGGCAAACGCGGAAGAGGGGACGGTGGTGGTCGCCGAAACCCAGACGGCCAGCCGGGGAAGGCTGGGAAGGACCTGGCTGTCCCAACCGGGTAACCTGTACTGTTCCATAATTTTCTACCCGCCGCAGGATGAGCTGGCTTTCGTCAGTCCGCTGGCCGGGACCGCGCTGGTGCGGGCGATAAGGAGGACCTGCCGCCTGGACCCGGCGCTCAAGTGGCCCAACGACGTCATGGTGGACGGCAAGAAGGTGGCGGGCATCCTGGTGGAGAGCGCCGTTTCCGGCGACCAGGTCAAGCACGCCGTCCTGGGAATTGGAGTGAACGTCGGCCTGACGCCGGAGGAATTGAAGGAACTGCCGGTGGCGGCCACCAGTCTCAACGCCGAGACCGGGAGGGAGACCCCGCGGGACGAACTCCTGGCGCGGCTGCTGCACGAGATTGACGGTCTTTACCTGCAACTGAAACGCGGGGTGTCGCCGCTGCCGGAGTGGCGGGGAATGCTCGAGACCCTGGGGCAGCAGGTGGAAATTGCCGGGCCCGACGGGCCGCTGTCCGGGTTGGCGGAGAAGGTGGACGAACAGGGGAACCTGGTCCTGCGCCTGGACGACGGGCGCCGGGTGCTCCTGACCTCGGGGGATGTCACGCTGCGGCAGGCGGGAACAGCCGCAACTTCCTGACCCGGCCCGGGGCGGGTCTCACGGGAAAGGGTGCAGGGAAACTTTCTCAAGACCCTTCCGCCTCCCTTCACCGCAGGACTCCCTGCCCGGGATAGCCCCTGGTCCCTTCTGTAAGACCCCACCCGCTGACAGTCACCCATTGACACCCCCAGCGCCGGAACACTAACGTTGGTGGGAAGAAAATTGGTGAGGCAGGATATTCCGGGGATATCCATTCATCTTGTGCTGCTCGTCCTGGAACTCCGATTCCGCCGGGCCTCCCGGTTCGCAACAGGCCGGTAGCGCCGGAGCCTTCAACCACGAAAATATCTCACTGCCCACGTTCAAATGTCGCAAAAATGTCCCAAAATGTCTCAATCATGCCCCGGACCTGCCCCGGAACGGCCCCGGAACGGCACTCGATTGCCCCGAATTTGGCACTGAACTCTCTTGGATCCAGGGGGTTTTGAGCACGAGACCGGCCTAAATGTCTCAAAAATCAGTTTTTGCAATTTTTCGCTAAAATGACCTCCCCGACAAGTTCCTCCCCCGGCGGAGCATGAGCCTGCCCCCCAACCGGGGTCGGGAAGGGGGCGATAGTATAGGTCTTGAGATAGTTTCTGAAGGTGAGTTCAATGCTGGAACGGTTGAGCCTGGACGGGAAGACGGTGGTGATCACCGGCGGAGGAACGGGACTGGGACTGGCGATGGTCAGGGCTCTGGCCCGAGCCGGAGCCAACGTGGTCATCGCCGGACGCCGGCCCGGTCCCATTGAAGACGCCGCCGCCGAAGTCGAGGGGCTGGGGAGGGAGGCGATGGCGATTCCGACGGACGTCAGCGACTCCGGCCAAGTGGACCAGCTGATTACAACAACGGTGGACCGGTTTGGACGGATCGACGTGCTCATCAACAACGCCGCCCTGGTTTCCGAAAATGTGCGAAAGCCAATCTGGGAGATCTCCGACGAAGAGTGGCAGGGAGCAATGGACGTGAACCTGAACGGAGCGTTCTTCTGCTCCCGTGCGGCGGCCAAGCCGATGGCGGACCAGGGCGGGGGGAAGATCATAAACGTTGCATCCGGGTTCGGCCTGAGGGGCGGGCGGGACATCTACATGTACTGCTGCAGCAAGGGAGCGGTGATCCAATTGACCCGGGTTCTCTCGTTCAGCCTGGCCCGGCACGGCATAACGGCCAACACCATCGCGCCTGGGTTCATCCCGACCCGCAGCACGGATGTTGATATGCGGAACACGCTGCCCCCTTCAGGGGACTTTCTGCCCATCGGCAAGCTGGGCGTACCCGAGGACCTGGGGCCGGTGGCGGTTTTCCTGGCCTCGGAGGCATCGGACTACATGACCGGCGAGACCATCATCGTTGACGGCGGCGGGCTGGCGGGAGGGATTTCTCCAACGGGCCATGCGCCGCTGGCGGACCTGGAACCCTAGCGAAAAACGACCATCCATCCCCGCCCGCCCAAGGGGCCATTCAACAGGCAAAGAGGAGTCCCGAATGCCTATTCTTTCCGAGTTCGACCTATCCGGCCGGGTGGCGATCTATCACACCGCGGGCGGCGACGAGGGCCCGGGGCTGGCATCGGCCCTGGCGGAGGCAGGGGCTTCCGTTTTCGCCGTAGGCCGCAGAGAGGGGCTGGTGGAGCCGATACTGGCGGGGCTGAGAGGAAGCCCCGGGCATGGGTCGGCTGTGTCGGGACTGCGGAGCCGCTCAGATGCGGAGGGGGTGGTTGCGGCGTGCGAAGCGGCCCTGGGGAAGGTGGACATCCTGGTAAACGATGCCAGGAGTTTTTTCGCCAAGCCGGCGGCGGACATATCGGAAGAGGAATGGGACGAACTTCACTCGCGCAACCTGCGGGCGGTCTTTCTCCTGTGCCAGGCAGCAGGTCGGCACATGGCGGGCCGGGAGTACGGCAGGATCGTGAACGTGATCACCGGCACAGCGGAGCGAGGGGTGATAAACGCCTCGGCCTTTGCCGCCACCCAGGCCGGGCTGCTTTCCCTGACCCGGTCGCTGGCGGTTGAATGGGGGCGGGCGAATATCAGGGTGAACGCGCTGGGGACGGGGTGGACCATCGCCGAGGACGTGCCGCCGGAGGTGCAGCAGGAGGAGCTGCTGGTGCGGTACACGCCGCTGCGGCGGAAAGGCCATCCCCGGGATGTCGGGCCGCTGCTGGTTTACCTTTGCTCGGAGGCCTGCGATTACGCGACGGGCCAGCCGGTGTACGTGGACGGGGGGTTGAACGCCCACCCCTAGGCATCGGCGATGGGCGTGTCCGAGAGGGGCGGAGGTCCGGGCATCGCTCCGGCGATGACGGACTGGACGGCAGCCAACGCGGCGGCAAGGTCATCCGGGGTCAGCGACCCGAGTTTCCTGAGAACGAGGCCGCTTTCGATGGTGGCCACCCGGGCGCGGACGATAGACGGGCCGAGGAGCCCGGCAGCGCTCCAATCCTGGACGAGGTAATCGCCCCCGAGGGAAGAGCCGGAGACCCGACCCGTTACCTGGGCGATGATGAGCTGCCCGGTCCCCTGGTTGTAGTCGGTTCCGCTGATGATGAGAGCCGGGCGTTTACGCCCTCCCGCCCGCTGTCCGAAGGGGAAAGGAACGAGGACGACGTCGCCAGGCTCATAGGCGGTCATAGGCCGAGTCCTCTTCGCTGTACCAGTCTTCGGCGAATCCTGATTCGGAAAGGTCGGCGAAAGTGGCGGCGGAGGCCAGTTGTCCCAGATGCAACTCCCGGACCGCCCGGGGGGTCACCCGGTAGAAGGTCCGGCCGTCGGCAGCCTGCCAGAGGTCCAGGTATTCCGACGCGACCTGGGCGCCGATCCAGGTGTGGCTGATAGCCCGCTGGTCCAACAGCTCGAACAGACGCCGCTGCTCGATAACGCCGGCGACGTGGATGTGTTCCAGCAGTTCACTGCGGGGGTCGGCCGGCCGAAGCTCAGGAGTCTGCGCCTCGAGGTCACGGAGCAGGTCTTCCAACAGGCCCAGCGTGCGCCGGATGCTGCGCAGGTAACGCTGTCCCTGGCCGCTGCCGCCGGTGGTCATGGGGGAACGGGAATGTCGGCGCTACCAGCCATGCTCGACCTTGTCCTGAAGGATGCGGGACAGGGCGGAGACGGGTACGCGATCCTGGTGCATGGTGTCCCGGTCCCGGATGGTCACGGCATGGTCGTCGAGGGTGTCGAAGTCCACGGTGACGCAGTAAGGGGTGCCGATCTCGTCCTGGCGTCGGTAGCGGCGGCCAATGCTCTGGGCGTCGTCGTACTGGGTGTTGAGGACGCGGCGAAGCTGGTCATAAACGGCGCGGGCGGTGGGAACAAGCCGATCGTTCCGGCTGAGGGGCAGGACGGCCACGGTTACCGGGGCAAGCTTGCGGTGCAGGTGCAAGACGGTGCGGGTGGCGTTCCCGTCTGGCTCATCATCGTAGGAGTCGAGCCAGAAGGCGAGGGTCGCCCGGTCCACGCCGCCGGAGGGTTCAATGACGTAGGGGACGTAACGCTCCCGGGTCTCCTCGTCGAAGTAGGTCAGCTCCTCGCCGCTGTACTCGGCGTGGCGGCCCAGGTCGAAGTCGGTGCGGTCGGCGATGCCCTCCAGCTCTCCCCAGCCCCAGGGGAAACGGTACTCGATGTCGTAGGTATCCTTGGCGTAGTGGGCCAACTCGTCGCCCTCGTGGCGGCGGAGGCGGAGATTGTCGCGGCGGATGCCGTGTCGGACGTACCAATCGAAGCGGGATTGTACCCAACGGTCGAGCCATTCCTCGTCGGTGCCGGGCTTGACGAAGAACTCGACCTCCATCTGCTCGAACTCCCGGGTGCGGAAGGTGAAGTTGCCCGGGGTTATCTCGTTGCGGAAGGCCTTTCCGATCTGGGCGATGCCGAAGGGCAGTTTCTTGCGGGAGGAGTTGAGGACATTGGGGAAGTTGACGAAGATGCCCTGGGCGGTCTCGGGGCGGAGGAAGACCTCGTGGCTGGTGTCCTCGACGGGACCCATGAAGGTGCGGAACATGAGGTTGAAGCGGCGCGGATCGGTGAACTCGCCTCCGCAATCGGGACAGGTATCGGTCTCCAGCTGGTCGGAGCGGAAACGGCGGTGGCACTGGCGGCACTCGACGAGGGGATCGGTGAAGTTCTCGACATGCCCGCTGGCCTCCCAGATACGGGGATGCATCAGGATGGCCGAGTCCAGTCCCACCACGTCGTCGCGCTCGCGGACGACGGAACGCCACCAAGCCTCCTTGACGTTGCGCTTGAGCTCGACGCCTAGGGGACCGTAGTCGTAGGTTGAGCCGAGGCCGCCGTAGATTTCGCTGCTGGCAAAGATAAAGCCGCGCCGCTTGGAAAGAGACAGCATCTTGTCCATGTCGGCGTAGGGAAGGACTCGGACCACGGGAAACGCTCCTGGGCAGGGATGATTGGCAACTAGAGAGTATCAATTCCGCCGGGGTGTGTAAACCGGGTCTGACGACAGGAGCGGGCCTGTCGCATTTAGGTTCTCGATGACCCATTGAGGTTCGCGATACAGCCGCCCACTAGATTAAGTGAGGAGGTGACTCCCGGCTAGTCGCCGCGCTCCAGAAGTTCGGCGGGGATGCCGGAGAGGAAGGACTCTGTGTCGGTGATGCTGTACAGGCGGGTCAGGTCGAGGTGGATGGGGGTGATGGAGATGCGGTTGTTCTTGACGGCCCAGGCGTCGGTGCCGTCGCCGGTGTCGGCGTGGACGGGGCGGTTGCGGGATATCCAGTAACGCTGCTGGTGGCCAGTCCCCTCGGAACGGACGGACTCGCCGTAGGAGCGGCCGGACAGGCGGGTGACCTGGACGCCGGTTACCTGGGACAGGGCGACACTGGGGACATTGACGTTGAGGAAGAAGGGTTGGTCCGGCGGAGAGGCGGCGCACCGGGCGGCGGCCAGCTCGAGGAACCGGGCGGCCAAGTCGAACTGGGGGTTGACGATGGTGCCGACGGATACCGCGATGGTGGGATTGCCGCGGACGTATCCCTGCAGGGCGGCTCCCACCGTTCCAGAGACCATTATGTCCCACCCGAGGTTGGAACCGGTGTTGATGCCGGAAACGACGAGGTCCACCTTGCCCACAAGCTGCTCCAGGGCCAGGAGGCAACTGTCGCCGGGGGTGCCCTCGACGGCGTAGGCAGTGACGGAATGGCGCAGTCCTATGCCGCTTTCGGCGGCGAGTTCGGGGCAGTAGGCGGAGACGGGCACCTGCCTGGCCTTGACAGGACAGTGGAGGGTGAGGGAGGCGCCGGTGCCGCTCTGCTCCCGGTCGGGGGCCGACACGAAGACTTCTCCGACGCGGCTGAGGGCCTGGGCGGCGGCCCAGAGACCGGGGGCATGGATTCCGTCGTCGTTGGTCAGCAGGATTTTCAGGGCGTCAACTCCTGGGGAGATTTTCGGGCGAAGGGATTATAGCAGGGGAGCGGCGGATTGATTTCGAGAGATGAAGTTACGTTGGGGGGGACGCATCCCCCCAACCCCCTTGAGCAAGGGTTGCGGCCAGCGGGTTGTACCAGCTTATCCGGTAACCTATGATAGTGCGGTTTCGCCTGAAAGGGCGGGGAATGAATTCCGGCGGGAGCCGATGAAGGTCTTTGATGATGTCCCTTGAAAACGTTCTGCCCGATAGCGCGGAGATTGATTCCGAAGGACAGCTTTCCATTGGCGGATGCCTGGCCGTTGACCTGGCGGAGGAACACGGCACTCCGGTATACGTGCTGGACGAGGCGACTATCCGCAACCGCTGCCGGGAGTTTGTGTCGGAGTTCAACCGGCTGTACCCGGGGACGCAGGTGCTATATGCGTCCAAGGCGTACATCAATCCAGCCCTTGCGCGCATCTTCAACGAAGAGGGTCTGGGGCTGGACGTGGTTTCCGGGGGGGAGTTGGCGGTGGCGCAAGCCGCTGGTTTCCCGCTGGAGAGGGTCTACTTCCACGGGAACAACAAGACTCCGGCGGAGCTGGAGGAAGCGGTCGCGCAGGGGATCGGGCGGGTGGTGGTGGACAGCTTCCACGAGCTGGCCCTGCTGGACCGCATTGCGGGAGAGGCAGGGAAGGTGCAGGACATCCTGGTCCGGGTTTCGCCCGGGATCGACCCGCATACCCACGCCTACACGACGACGGGCATCATCGACTCCAAGTTCGGGTTCTCCATTCAGACCGGGGACGCGGAGCGGGCTATCCGGCATGCCCTGGGGGCAGACAACCTCAAGCTGCGGGGGCTGCACTTCCACCTGGGATCGCCAATCTTCGAGCTGGAACCATACGAGGCGGCAACGGACCTGGTGCTGCGTTTCGCGGCGGGGTTCCGGGAGGATGGGCTGGAGCTGGAGGAGTTCAGTCCGGGCGGGGGGTTCGCCATCGCGTATACACGGGAGCAGGAGCCGCCATCGGTGGCGGACTACGCCGGGGCCATCGTGGGAACAATGGAATCCACCTGCGAGGAGCTGGGGCTGTCCCGGCCAAAGCTGCTGGTGGAGCCGGGGAGGAGCATCATCGGGCCGGCCGGGGTGGCCCTATACCGGATCGGGGCAATCAAGGACATTCCGGGGGTGCGGAAGTACGTGAGCGTGGACGGAGGCATGGGGGACAACATCCGCCCGGCCCTCTACCAGGCTTCCTACGAGGTGATCTCGGCGGGGAAGGGGAACGCATCAGCCACGGAGACAGTAACGATTGCTGGCAAGTATTGCGAGTCGGGGGACGTGCTGGCCTCGGATATATCGCTGCCAACGGCGGAGCCGGGGGATATCATCGCAATACCGGCGTCCGGGGCGTACTGCCCTTCGATGGCGAGCAACTACAACCTGAATCCCCGGCCTCCGATGGTCCTGGTGAACGGCGGCCACAGCCGGGTGATCCGGCGGAGAGAGAGCTACGCCGACATGATGCTCTGCGACGTGTAGCCCCGGGGTCTCTTCCCTTATCTACACCGAACCCACGCCGCCGGGAGTGAACTCCGATGTGGAGCGTTGACGGGCAGGAGCATATCCTGGCCCAACTGGAGCCGTCGCTGCAACAGGGGCGGCTGGCCCACGCCTACCTGCTGACGGGGCCGCCAAGGATCGGGAAGCTGACCCTGGCGATGGACCTGGCGCGGGCGGTGAACTGCCTGAACGGACCGGGAGCGCCGTGCCAGGAGTGCGAACAATGCCGTCGCATCCGCGACGGGCTTCATGCCGACGTGAGGGTGATCCGGGTGACGCAGCGGGAGGCGGGCGGGCCGACCCGCACGGTCATCGGGATTGGCGATGTGAGGGAGACGCTGCGGCAGACCAGCCTGAAGCCCTTTGAAGGTTCCAGCATCGTCATTGTCTTCGATGGGGCCGAAAGCATGAGCGAGGAGGCGGCTAACGCGCTGCTCAAGGCACTGGAGGAGCCGCCGCCGGAGGTGCTTTTCCTCCTGCTGACCACGGACTCGGGGGTGCTGCTGTCCACCATCCGGTCGCGGTGCAGGCTGCTGGAATTGAAGCCGGTGGCCATGGAGCGCATAGCGGCGAGACTCTCCGACGGGTTCGGTGCGGACGGGGAGTTGGCGGAGAGACTGGCACGGCTGTCCCGGGGTTGCATGGGGTGGGCGGTGAACGCGTGGAATAATCCCGAAGTCCTGGAGCAACGGGAGGCGGACCTCCAGCAGATTTACGAGGTGTGCCGCGCGGGGTTGGTGCAGCGGTTCAACTACGCGAACGAGCTGGCCGGGCGGTTTTCCAGGGACCGGGATGGGGTAAAGGAACTGCTTTTCCTGTGGCTCCAGTGGTGGCGGGACCTCGCGTTGATCAAGGAAGGATGCGAACAGTTCGCGGCCAACCGGGAGTACCTGGACCAACTGAGGCTGCTGGCGTCCGGGCTGGCCACGGCGGAGGTGGTGGGGTTTCTGAAGGGGTTGCACCGCACGCTGGAGGCGCTGGACAGCAACGGCAATCCGCGGGTTACCCTGGAGGTGCTGATGCTGGATTTGCCGACGGTTAGGAACGAGCGAATCGGGGCGGGCTGAATCCGGGCTATCCGGCGAGGCTCCAGGGGACGTAGGGGCGCCACTCCTCCTGGATGCTGTAGTTCTGGAGCATCCGGTAGGGGTTGGGCTGGGGAGCCTTGGGCTCGCGCATCAGGCGCATCTTGGCCTCGGCTGGGGTGCGTCCAGCCTTGCGCAGGTTGCAGCGAGAGCAGGCGGCGACAACGTTTTCCCAGGTGTGGGGGCCGTGCTGGCGTCGGGGGATGACGTGGTCGAGGGTGAGGTCCTGAGTCTTTTTCTGGCAATACTGACAGGTGTACTGGTCGCGGAGGAAGATCTCTTTCTTGGATAGCTTGCGGGGAGTGTAGGGGCGCTTGACGAGGTAGACGAGTCGGATGATAGAGGGGACGTCGAAGACGGTGGAGATGGTCCGGACTTCACCGCTGTGGTTCTCGAGGAGTTCGGCCTTGCCCTTGTCCACCAGCACGATGGCGCGGCGGGCGGTGCAGACGTTGATGGGGACGTAGTTGAGGTTAAGAACGAGGACGGGCTGGCTCAAGACGTTCCGCACTGGCCCGCCGGGTGCGGCCTCGACGCTGGATTGGTCTGCTTCTGCCGATGCGGGATGCCCGTTGGATGGTTTGTTGGCCACCGTTCCGGTACCTCGACCAGGTTATGTGGGTGCTGCACGGCGATTATATATCAAAACGGTTTTTGACGCCCTGTGGTTTGCGGAGGGGGATGGTTGGCTAAGGAGTGGCCTGGTATTGGGTCATGGTACGCCACTCGTCCAGGAGAAGACCGAAGAGCATCGTGTCCCACCAGCGACGCTTGAAGTATTCGTTGCTGCGCAGACGGCCCTCCTGCCGGAAGCCCAAGCGTCTCAGGACGCGGACCGAGGCGGCGTTGTCGGCGATACACCAGGAAGAGATGCGGTGGAGTCCCAGCTCGCGGAAGCCGAAGTTGACCATCGCCCGAGCGGATTCGACAGCGTATCCCTGACCCCAGAAGTCCGGGGAGAGTTCGTAGCCGATGTCGGCTTCCCAGTCGTTGTCCGGCTTGCGCCTGATGCCGCAGGTGCCGATGAGTTGCCCGCTGTCGGGCAAGGTGATGGCCAACTGGAAGCGGCGCCGGGGCCGCTCGGTCTGTTGGTCGACGAACATGGCCACGAAAGCGCGGGCGTCGGCCTCGGATCGGGAATCCCACGGGTAATACCGCAGGTAACGGGGGTCTTGCTGGTAGGCCAACACGGCGGGCCAGTCCCCGTAGACGAAGTCACGGAGGAGGAGGCGTTGGGTGGTCAACTGCATGGGGTCAGGTGGTGGAGCGGGATAACGTTGGGGGATACATCCCCCAACCCCCCGGAAAAGGATGGGATGACGGGGGAGGAGGTGAGGGAGGGGTTCACAATAGGTCGAAGAGCCGGTCGAAGAGATTGTAGTCGTTGACCACCAGCGGGGAGAGGGCAGACTGGGCGACAGCGGTGTCAACCGTGGCGCGGAGTCCACTGGCGGGAAGGCGGTCAACGGCAGCCGCCACCAGGAGGAGCAGAAGGAATCCGAAGACGAAGCCGACAATTCCTCCTGCTAGCTTATTGGCGAAGCCGACAAGGGGGACCCAGCTGGTCACCGGATTCCAGACGGCAGTGACGAACCGGACCGCGCCAAGTTCGAGGGCGAAGACCACAACGAATCCGACCATGGCGTGCACGGGCTTGTCGCCGGGCAGGAAGGAAAAGAGCTCCCCCACCGGGGCGGCGAGGACGCTGGCCACGAAGAGAGCGGCCACAGAACACACGACACCGAAGACGCCCAACCGCCAACCGAGGAGAGCGGAGACAGCCCAGACAAACAGGATCAGAAAGTCCACCCAGTTCACGGCACCCTCCCTTCGTCCCCTTCCCGACAGGAAGAGGTCGGTACACCGAAACTGGAACCGGAATTATTGTCGAGATTGGCGACGAGCCGGGACAGCGCCAAAACGGCGGTGGCGCCGTAGAGCCATCCCCCGATGACGTCGCTGGGCCAGTGGGCGCCAAGGTAGACCCGGGAGACGCCGAAAGCCAGGATGAGCAGCACGAGTACGACCCGGACAACCAACCGGACGCCAGGCCGCTGAAGCCAGGCGCCGACAAATACTATGGCAAGTCCGAAGAAGACGGTGGCGAAGACAGTGTGTCCGCTGGGGAACCCGTAGGATATGCTCCCGACTTCGGATACCCAGGAATCGGGGCGGGGACGGGCGATGAGCAGTTTGAGCCCTATGCCGAGGAGCATCAGGAATGCTCCGGCGAGGGCGGCGAGGAACTGCAGCCGGGGGGCGCGGAACCAGAGGACGGCCAGAGTTACAAGGACGAGGACGGCAGCGACGGAGACGGAACCAGTCCAGGCGAGGACGTCGGCACCGGCGGTGAACATGGGGATTTGAGCTGCCAAGGCCTGTTCCAGAGGCCAACGGTCTCCCGGGAAGGTCGGGAACCGGGCCGCGAGAAGGCATAGCGCCACCAGGGATGCCGCCAGAGCAACCCCGACCCCAACATACCCAAACCGTCCCGTTCTGCTTCCAGTGGCCAATAGTCTCATCGTTATTCAATTATATCCGGCGGCACGGAACGGGGACACGGCTGGCGGGGACGTGAATGATATAATTCGGGCGATCCTAATCCGGGCATGACAGGAGATTTCCCCTGGATATGGTCAGCGTAATTGCCGTGGACGGGCCGGTGGCTTCGGGAAAGACGGTGGTTGGCCGAGAGGTAGCCCAACGGCTGGGCTTCCGGTACCTGGACACTGGGCTGATGTACCGGGCGATGGGTTGGCAGGCCGTGAACAAAGGGGTCCCGCTGGACGACGCCTTCGCCCTGGCGAGGCTGGTGGTTGAGACGGAGATCCTGCTGGCGGACGACGGGAGCGGACGGGTGATGGTGGACGGGCGACCCCTGGGGGCGGAACTGGAGCACCCAGATATTTCGCGGAGCGCCTCCCTGGTGGCGACGGTACCGGAGGTGCGGCGGGCAATGGTGGCGCAGCAGCGAGTCATCGCAGCCGAGGGGCCGATAGTGATGGTGGGAAGGGACATCGGAACAGTGGTGCTGACGGATGCGGACCTGAAGATCTATATCACAGCGTCGGCGCGGGTGAGGGCGCGGCGGCGGTGGCGGGAGATCCAGGCGGCTGGGCAGGAGATGGACTTCGAGCAGGTGCTGAGGGACACGGAGGCGCGGGACCACCGGGACAGCACCCGGTCCGACTCGCCGCTGAGAGCCGCCGAGGACGCGGTGACGCTGGACACGGGGGAGCTGGATATCGAAGCGTCGGTACAGGCCATCCTTCAGCTTATCGGCGAACGGGAGACGGAGGGTCACGAAGGGCCTTGACCTACCTGTACCAACCGGGGCGGATGCTGGCCCTGGTGTGCTTCAACACCTTCGGCAAGCTGGAGGTCACGGGACGGGAATGTGTCCCTCCCTACGGGCCGCTGATCGTGGTGGCCAATCATATTTCCTACAACGACCCGCCGGTACTGGTGCCAAGCATAGGCCGTCCGCTAAATTTTCTCGGCAAGAAGGAACTGTTTGCCAATCCCTTCAAGCGCTTTTTCATGGAGGGGTTCCGGGTGCATCCGGTGGACCGGGAGGCGGCAGGGGTGGATGCAATGCGCACCGCCATGCAACTGCTGGAACGGGATGAGGCGGTGGCGATGTTCCCGGAGGGCAGGATCAGTCCCAACCACGCGATGCAGCAGGGCAAGGGCGGGGTGGCTATGCTGGCCATCAAGACACAGGCGCCGATTCTGCCGGTGGGGATATACGGGACCGAGAAGTTCTCGGAGCGGCGGATGGCCTTCCCGCTGTGCCGGTTCCACGTGAACATCGGGCAGCCCTTCACTCCGCCGGTTCTGGAAGGGAGGGTGCCGCGGGACGTGGTGAACAGCGTGCTGGATATGATCATGGCGCGGGTGGCGGCGCTGGTGCCGCCGGAGTACCAGGGGGTGTATGGGCCGAGGGCGGCGGGGACTCGGCCGGGCTAGTTTTCCAAGCGAATCCTCGTTTCCGGTCAAGCCGGCAATTGAAGGCCCCGCCTCCTGAATAACGGAGGCGGGGCCCGTTCGTCAGTGGGAGTATGTCCAAGACGGTCAGACGGGGAGGTCGATGTCGTAGCGGGACACGATGTCGTCGATCTGGGCGGCGGTGGCGTCGTCCGGGGGGACGAGGGGCAGGCGGGGGGCGCCGACATCCATGCCTGCCTGGTTGACGGAGTGCTTGACGGGGATGGGGTTGGAGACGATGAACAGTCCCTTGAAGATGTCCATGAGGCGGTGGTGCTCGGCGGCGGCCCGCTCGATGTCTCCCTCGAGGATGAGGCCCATCATCTGCTTAATCTGGTTGCCGACGAGGTGGGAGGCGACGCTGACGATGCCGTAGCCGCCCATGGCCATGATGTAGAAGGTCTCGTTGTCGTTGCCGCTCCAGACGCGGAATCCGTCCGGGGCGCCGCCGATGATACGGGCGATCTGGTCGAGGTCGCTGCTGGCCTCCTTGACGCCGACGATGTTGTCGATCTCGGCGAGGCGGAGGGTGGTCTGGGAGGTCATGTTGATGCTGGTCCGGCTGGGTACGTTGTAGAGCATACAGGGGATGCTGACGCTCTCGGCGATGGCCTTGAAGTGCTGGTACATGCCCTCCTGGGGAGGCTTGTTGTAGTAGGGGACGGTGAGGAGGAGTCCGTCGGCGCCGACCTTTTCGGCCTCGCGGGACATCTCGATGCTCTCGGCGTTGTTGTAGTTGCCGGTGCCGGCGACGACGGCGCCCCGGTCGCCGATAGCTTCCTTGACCTCGGCGAAGAGGCGGAGCTTTTCTTCATTGGTTAGGGAGGGTGACTCGCCGGTGGTGCCGGATACGACCAGGCCGTCGCTGCCGGAGTCGAGCAGGGCGTTGGCGAGACGCCGGGCCTGGGGGTAGTCGACCTTCCCCTCTTCATCCATGGGGGTGATCATGGCGGTGATGAGCCTGCCTATCTCGGTCATGCTAAACCCTCCGTTCTAAATGCCCGCCCCCTTCGCGCCCGATTGCTGTAACTTGTCTAAGGGCGCTGGAGGTCGGGAGAAAAATGGTTTCGGGGATTATACACGAAGGGGCAGGGAGTGGGGGAATGGGGGTTTTACGGGTTCATGGTCCAGGGCAGGAGGAGGTTGAGGAGGCCCTCGGGGTGGGGCGGGTTGTTGTTCTGGCGGCACTTGTCCAAGAAGTTGGCGACCCGGGGGAAGGTGGGGAGAGTGAAACCGAGACGGAAACAACCTGTGATAAATTCGCGAGACTGAGGGGGCTCCAGGCCACGGGAAACGTTGGACTGCCACCGGTCGTAGAAGTCGTTGCAATAGTCCCGCAGGGTGGCTTCGGCATAGGCGTAGGGCAATCTGCGGCGGAGGGCGCGGATATCGGAACGCATTATTCAACTCGCATCCTTGGGTGGAATGGGGGAAGCCCGGTAGGGGACGGGGTCAGGGCTATCGCATGAGTGCCAGTTTGGTGAAATTTCCAGTGAACGGTCAATACAATTGGAGGGAACGGACGACGGGGGTCTGGATTCCCTTTTTGCGACTCCGCCGCTGGCGTAAGGCAACTTGTCTCAACGCCAGCGGCTGTCGCGCGGAGTTCGTCGCGGGAATGACGGGAGGAGAAGGTGAAAGGGTCGAGTCGGACTTCATGCGATAGCCCTGGGGACGGGGTTAAATGGATTTGTAATCGCGAGCGGCGTAGAGGGGAAGAGAGTTGCCGATCCGGTCAATCTGCTGCTGAAGCTCCTCGATCTCGTTGGACTTCTGGGAGAAGGCGAGGGTGGCAAGGGCGGCGCGGAGCCGGATGCTGGCGTTCGGGTCGTCGAGGGCTTCGCCGACGACAAGGGCGGCCTTGAGGGATAGTCCACTGATCTCGGCCCGGGCGATCTTGTTGGCGGCCTTGCGAAGACGCTCGAACTCCTGGCGGAACTCGTAGTTGTTGAGCCATCGCTGCAAAGTTCGCCGGGTTACGTTGGCCCGCCTCGCTGCTTCACTCAGGGTGGGGCAGGAAACAAGATAGGGCAAAGCCTCGATTTGGCGCCTAGATAACTGGATGGGTTCAGGATCTGCGACAAAGTGCGACATTTCGGGACATTCGAGCGTGGATTGAGGATCGGTCCGGTCTCCGACTGCCGTGTCAACGTGCTGTTTTGTCGTGGAAATTCCCTGGTTTTTCGCGGTTTTGTCGCCTTTTGTCGCAGAACAAGCAGCCTCTCCGGGCTGAAGTTGGGGGAAGACAAGGGAAGGGGTTGCGGTCATGGGCCTCCGGGTTAATTCTGGATTCGACGGTGCGTGGCCGTGGGGGTGGAGCCGTCTGGAATCAACGTTAGGGAGGCGGCAGCAGGGATGTCAATGGGGAAGTGACAGTAGGTGGGTGGAGTCGGCCGGGAACAGGACTTCAGCGAGCTTCTTAAAGGTCCAACCATTTGAAGTGAGTTCCCTTAAGGGCACGGTAGTAAAGGTTGAACCCGTCGACGTAGAGGTTGGCAAGCAATACCTTATCCAAAAAGACAGAGACCCGCTTCTAGCGGGTCTCGACCCTACCGCCGAAGCGAGAGGGGGGTAGGAATCCAGCCTATACGTTTCCAACCACGGGGTCAACTAGCCGGTGGCGGCGCTCTTGGGGTGGAGGCGGTTGCGGGCGGGGAGTTCTTCCAAGGTCTTGCCGGTAAGTTTCATGTAGAGGGCGTCAGGGCAGAGTTCGATTTCTTCTCCCCAGGCAATGCCGCCGTCCGGGGTTATGAATACGGCCTCGAACTGTCTAGGTTCGTTCCATAGGGCGAAAACTCCGCGGCCGGCCAGATGGGAAAGGTCTACTTCGCCAGCGGATCCGTCGCCGTAAAGAATCCAAATACGGTAGTTCTCCCGGGGCTCGACGGCAGTTGGACGGTTCATTTGTTCCTTCCTCACGGGTTGAGCAATCATTGCACCAGAGCTTCCGCAGTGTTTATGTAGTCCCTGGTGGCGTGGATGAGGGTGGGTACTTCCTCGGAGCCGCAGCGGTCGTTGTAGAAGCATTGACCGTGGAGGCGGTAGATGGACTGGTAGTAGTGGGGTTTCATACTCCGTACTGCGTGGTCCCGGCGGGCGAGGGCGTCCAACTCGTCGGAGGTGCGAGCGGTAGTACCGGGTTCGTCCCCGGTACGGGCCGTAACCAGAGCATCGGTGGCCCGCTTGGTGGCGCACCATGCCTTTTCGGCAGCGTCGCGGATGTCGCCAGCTTCAAGCCGTTCGAGGGCGGAGAGTTGGAGCTGTCGGGCATCGGCGAAGATGTCTTGAATTTCCCGGGTTATGGTCATGGTCTGCCTCGCTTGGCTAGCTGCTCGCGGCGCTCTTGGGGTGGAGGCGGTTGCGGGTGACGAGTTCTTCGGCGATCTGGATGGAGTTGAGGGCAGCGCCCTTGCGGAGGTTGTCGGAGACGATCCAGAGGACGAGGCCGTTGGGGTTGGAAGCGTCGCGGCGGATGCGTCCGACGAAGACGTCGTCCTTTCCGGCGGCATCGGCGGGCATGGGGTAGACGCCGTTGGAGGGATCGTCAAGGACGGTGACGCCTGGCATTCCTGACAGGGCTTCGCGGGCTTCTCCCGGGGAGACGGGACGCTCGAACTCGAGGTGGACGGCGGCGCTGTGGGAAACGTAGACCGGGACACGGACGCAGGTGGCGGAGATGGCGATGTCCGGCGCGTGGAGGATTTTCCGGCTCTCGTCAATCATCTTCTGCTCCTCGCGGGTGTAGCCACTGTCAAGGAAGCTGTCGATGTGGGGGAAGACGTTGAAGCCGATGCGCTGAGGCAGGGAATCGGGCTGGACTTCCCTGCCGTCCATGAGGGAACGGGTCTGGCCGGTCAATTCGTCCATGGCCGCTCCGCCTGCGCCGGAGACGGACTGGTAGGTGTCGGCGACGATGCGGGTGATGGGGCTGAGCTGGCGCAGGGGGTGGGCGACCATGACGAGGGGCGTGGTGGAGCAGTTGGGGATGGAGATTATCCCCTGGTGCCATTCCACGTCGGCGCCGTTGACCTCGGGGACGACGAGGGGAACGGTGGGCTCCATGCGGAAGGCGGAGCCGTCGTCGATGACCACGGCTCCGGCTTCCACCGCGGCGGGGGCGAACTGGCGGGAGACGGTGGCGCTGACGGAGATGAAGGCGATGTCGACATCCTTGAAGGAAGCCTCGGTGGTCTCCTGGACGGTGTGGTCCCTGCCGTTGACGGTGATGGTCTTTCCGGCGGAGCGGCTGGAGGCGAGGAGCTTGAAGTTGTGGGGGTCCGGGCAGCGTTCTTCCATGATGCGGAAGAACTCGGTGCCGACGGCTCCGGTGGCGCCGACTACGGCGATGGTGAGGTCGTTGAGGGTTGGGGTGGACACGGTGGTTACTCCGAATTGGGGTTACGTTGGGGGACTCGTCCCCCAAACCCCCTGATTCAAAATTAATACGCTATAGGCCGAGGATGTTTTCCAGGCCGACTACGAGGCCGGGGTTCTGGTTGGCGTGGCGGATGCAGCGGATGACGCCGGGCATGTAGCAGTCGCGGCCGAGGGTGTCGTGGCGCAGGGTGACGGTCTGTCCGGCGGCGCCGAAGACGACCTCGTGGTGGGCGCTGCGGCCGGGCATCCGCACGCTGTGGATGGTAACGCCGTTGAGCTCGCCGCCCCGGGTGCCGGGGTGGTTTTCCTTCTCGGTGACGTTGCGGTCGAACTGTTTTTCCTGTCCAAGACTCTGGGCGAGGGCCATGGCGAAGCCGGAGGGGGCGTCGATCTTGGCCTCGTGGTGGGACTCGACGATGTCGACGTAGTCGAAGTAGGGAGCGGCCTGCTCGACGAGCTTCTTGAGGACGACGGCTCCGAGGGCGAAGTTGGGGGCGACGACGATTCCGATGCCCTTGTCGTTGGCGAGGGAGTCGAGGTGCTCCAGGTTTTCTCCGGTGAGGCCGCTGGCGCCGAGGACCAAGTTGGCGGAGAAGTTGGCGGCAACGTCCACAGCCTCCATGCAGGCGGCGGCGTTGGTGAAGTCGACCACCACGCCGGGGTTGGTGTCGGAGAGGAGCCGGCCGAGGTCGGTGGACAGGGGCACGGAGCCGCCTCCGGCAAGCTGGAGTGAGCCGCCCCGGTCCTGGCGGCAGGTCCCGCCAACGAGTTCAAGGTCGGCCTCGCGTCCGATGGCGTTGACAGTCTCGGCGCCCATCTTGCCGGTGGCGCCGTGGACTACGACTTTTATGGAGGGCATGACATCCTCCTGTTTCCCCTCCGGGGCCTGTCGCCGTGGAGTCCCTGCTGGCTCCCCGGGGCCGCCCGGGGCGGACAGTTCGAGGGGATTAGGGTGGGATTGATATTATCACGGGGGCGTGTCAGTGGAGAAGGCGGCGGGCCGGCCCAGTTGGAAGACCGCAGCGCAAAGGAGACGACAGGGCTGAGAGTTGGCATCACACTGCATAAGCTATATTGACACAAATCGTATCAATCTTTATAATGCTTTGCCCAACATACCGGGACTCACCCGGGGTTGGCGAAGGAGGGTGTTATGTTGAGTCCAAGAAGATTCCCAGCGGGGAGGCGGCTGATTCTTGCCCTCTTGCCGCTGCTCCTTGCCGCTGCGATGGCAGGGGCCTGCACCAACGGGGACCAGGAGCAGCAGACCGGTGCCGGAGTGGGAGCCGCCTACTGGGCCGGCCCGACGGTCTGGGAGCCGGAGGATGTTGCGAGCCTGGAGCGGGTTACCCAGGAGCTGGTGGCTCCGCCGGGCCTGCCCCAACACGAGCAGGCAGCGACCAGCGGGCCAAAGGTAGTGCAGGTGCGGATGGAGGTAGAGGAAAGAGAGGTGGAAATAGCTCCAGGGGTGTTTGTCTGGGCGTTTACGTTCAACGGATCGGTCCCGGGCCCAATAATAGTGGCGCATGAGGGCGATTACATCGAACTGACGCTGGTGAACCCGGTCGGGAACCAACTGCTGCACAATATAGACTTCCACGCATCCATTGGCGCGCTGGGCGGCGGCGAGTTGACCAACGTGGGACCGGGGCAGGAGGTGGTGCTGCGGTTCAGGGCGGTCAAGCCCGGGGTGTTCGTCTACCACTGCGCTCCCGGGGGAACGATGGTCCCCTGGCACGTCACTCATGGGATGAACGGCGCGATCATGGTGCTGCCCAGAGACGGCCTGAAGGATCCGGCGGGGAATGCCCTGCGTTATGACAGGGCGTATTACATCGGAGAGCAGGACTTCTACGTTCCGCGGGACGAAGAAGGCAAGTTCAAGCGTTATGACAACGCCGGGGCATCGTTTGGGGATGATCTGGGAGCGATGGCAACCCTGACTCCCACCCACATTGTGTTCAACGGAGAAACGGGGGCGCTGCAGGGCGAAGGGGCGCTGACGGCCAACGTGGGGGAGAAGGTGCTGATCGTGCACGCCCAGGCGAACCGGCAGTCCTATCCTCACCTGATTGGCGGGCACGGGGACTACGTTTGGGAACGCGGGGGCTTCAACAATCCGCCGGCCCTGGACCTGGAGACCTGGGTGATAGCCGCGGGTTCGGCCGGGGCATCGGTCCATGACCTGCAACAGCCTGGGACGTATGTCTACCTGTCCCACAACCTGATCGAGGCTTTCGTGTACGATGCGAAGGCGATTCTACAGGTGGAGGGGGAGTGGAACAATGACCTGATGGAACAACTGGAGCCACCGGCTCCGATCCAGTAATTCATCGGGAGGGAGGCTCCGGGTTTCCCCCGGCGGCGGTCCAAAACGAGAGGCAGGGTCGAAAACCCTGCCTCTGTTGTTCGCTTCCGGTTGTCCGTTTACGCGGAGGTTAGCGGTCGGTGCGGGGGCGTCCGGTGCTGGAGTTGTTGCCGAGGAAGCGGCGCTCCTGGTAGCCGCCGCCCTGACGCGGGCTGCCGGTTCCCTGGCGGGGGCCACCGCCCTGGCGATTGCCGCCGCCGCCCTGGCGCGGGCCACCCTGGCCACCACCCTGGCGTGGACCGCCCGGTCCGCCGCGACGGTCGCCACCGGGCCGGTTGCCGAATCCACCACCGCCGCCGCGATTGCCGAATCCGCCGCCGCCCTGGCGGGGACCGCCGCCACCCTGGCGCTGACCTGCGGGTCCACCGCGACGGTCACCGCCGCGGTCGCCGAATCCCTGGCGCGGGGCCGGGGGCCGGGGAGTGGGGGGCTGTCCCCCATCGTCGTCGCCGAAGAGGGCGCGGCGGGAGAGGTTGAGGCGGCCGAGGTTGTCGATTTCCTGGATCATGACGGTGATTTCCTGGCCGATGTCGATGTCCTGCTCGACGTCGCCCATTTCCTCGCTGCGGAGGAGGCCGTCCTTGCCGGGGATCAACTCGACGAAGGCGCCGAAGTTGGTGAGGCGGCTGACCTTGCCGGTGAGTATGTCTCCGACGACGAGCTCACGGGTGAGCATTTCGATGCGGTTGCGGGCCATGTCGATCATGGCCTGATCGGTCTGCCCGATGGTGACGCCGCCTTCATCGCCGACGTCAATGGAGCAGCCGGTCTCCTCGATGATGCCGCGGATGACGCGGCCGCCTGGGCCGATGACTGCGCCGATCTTCTCGACGGGGATCTGGATACGAATCATCTTGGGGGCGTAGGGACTCATGTGGTCGCGGGGCTGGGAGAGGGCCTCGTTCATCTTGTCGAGGATGAAGAGGCGTCCCTGGCGGGCCTGCTCGAGAGCCTCGCTGAGAACGGCCTCGGAGAGTCCCTTAATCTTGCAGTCCATCTGGAGGGCGTTGACGCCCTGGGCGGTGCCGGCGACCTTGAAGTCCATGTCGCCGAGGAAGTCCTCAATTCCCTGGATGTCGCTGAGGACGGCGTAGGCCCCGTCGGGGTCGGTGATCAGTCCCATGGCGATGCCGGCTACGGGAGCGGAGATGGGCACTCCGGCGTCCATGAGGGCGAGGGTGCTGCCGCAGACGCTGCCCATGGAGGTGCTGCCGTTAGAGCTGAGGACCTCGGAGACGACGCGGATGGCGTAGGGGAAGTCGGCCTCGGAGGGAAGGACGGATACCAGAGCGCGCTCGGCCAGGGCGCCGTGTCCGATTTCCCGCCGGCCGGGGGAGCCGACGCGGCGGGCTTCTCCGACGGAATAGGGGGGGAAGTTGTAGTGGTGCATGTAACGCTTGGTGCCGTCGGGGCCGACGGTGTCCAGGGTCTGCTTCATGGTGAGGGAGGCCAGGGTAGCAATGGAGAGAACCTGGGTCTGGCCACGGGTGAAGAGGCCGGAGCCGTGGGTGCGGGGAAGCACTCCGGCTTCGCTGGTGATGGGGCGGATCTCGTCCAGGCCGCGCCCGTCGGGGCGGATGTTCTGGTCAAGGATGCGGCGGCGGACCTCGGACTTGACCACGGAATTGAAGGCTCCGCCCACGTCGGAAGCGGAGTAATCCTCGGCGAGCTCCTCGGCGATGGCGGACTCGAGGTTGTCGAGGGCCTCCACGCGCTCGGCCTTCATGGCGTTCTGCTCAAGGACGGCGGTGAGACGGCCGTTGAGGCTCTGGTGGATGCGCTCTTCCAGCTGCTTCTCCCCGGTGAGATCGACGTTGACCTCGAGCTTGGGGTTGCCGGCGCGGCTAACCAGGTCTTCAATCATGTCGATGGCGACCTGGTTGGTCTCGTGGGCGCGGCGGATGCCCTCGACGATAACTTCTTCGGAGACCTCGTCGGAGCCGGACTCGACCATGATGATAGCGTCGCGGCTGCTGCTGACGACCAGGCTGAGCTGGCTCTCGTGGATCTCGTCGTAGGTGGGGTGGATGATGTACTCGTTGTCGCTGGCGCGCCAGGCGATCCGGCAGGCGCCGATGGGACCGTCGAAGGGAATCTTGGAGATGGACAGCGCCGCGGAGGCGGCGTTCATGGCGAGGACTTCGGGGGGATTGACGGGGTCAGCGGAGAGGACGGTGAGGATGACCTGGATTTCGTTGTGGATGCCCTTGGGGAAGAGGGGACGGATGGAGCGGTCGGTGAGGCGGGCGGAAATGATGGCTTCAGTTCCGGGCCGTCCCTCCCTTCGGAAGAAGCTGCCGGGGATCTTGCCGGCGGAGTAGAGGCGCTCCTCGTATTCGACGGTGAGGGGGAGGAAGTCGATGTCGGCGCGGGGCCGGTCGGACATGACAGCGGTGGCGAGAATGACGGTGTCGCCGTAACGAAGGGTGATGGACCCGTGGGCCTGGAAGGCGAGTTGTCCGGTTTCCATGGACAAGCTTTCATGGCCCAGCACACGTTCGACAACGGTAGGGATGGTCATAGTAGACATAATGAAGGTTTCAGACCTCGCTTTTATTTAAAGGGGGAACGGCCAAACCAGCCAAGGCTAGACGCAGCGACCAATGCCCGGGGAGGGCACATTCAGGGGGAACAAGGTGTACGGGGTTACCGGCGGAGACCCAAGCGGCTGATGAGGGTCTGGTAGCGGTTGACGTCCTCCCGGCTGAGGTAGTTGAGGAGGCGGCGGCGCTTGGAGACCAGCCCCACCAGCCCATGACGGGAGTGGACATCCTTCTTGTGGGTGCGGAGGTGGTCGGTAACCTGCCTGATCCTCTCGGTGAGGACAGCTACCTGGACTTCGGTGGAGCCGGTGTCGTTTTCGTGGATCTTGTACTCTTCGGTGAGGCGCTGCTTGGTGTCCTGGTCTAGCATCAGTTAAGTGTAACCTTTTATCTTTCCCTTTACGTATTCCGGGACAGGATAGCACAACCGGGATATTGGGCGCAACGCCACCTGCCCTGGTTGTTCGGAAATTACGGAAAGGCGATACACTGCGAGCGAGATATGGAGCGCAAGAAGAATTCATTGCCATCATTGCGGCAATAGCGTGACTTGTTACGGGCACGAGGAACACAGCAGGGGCCTGCCTGTGGCATATCTACCTGTGATATAATTGATAAATAGTATCATCGGAAAAGGGGCGGCACCGAGGCCACCCGTTGCCGCCAAGGCGGGCGGATGAGTCTCCGCCAGGAAGGATTGGGGCCGTGACAACGGAAGCAGGGGAGTTGAGCCGCACGGACAGGAACCTGTGGAGCGCGATCGCCGCCGAGGCGGTTGCCCACCTGAAATACAACGCATACGCCCACAAGGCCCTGGAGGAGGGCTACCCGGAGGTGGCGCAGGTGTTCCAGGAGGTGGCGGGAGCGGAGAACGTTCACGGCATGAATCACCTGAGGGTGGCCGGGCATATATCGGCCACGGCGGAGAACCTGCGGGAGGTGGTCACCGGGGAGGTCAAGGAGTTCGCCACGGTCTATCCCAGGATGATACGGGAGGCGCTCGGTGAGGGCCGGGAAGACGCGGCCGACTCCTTCGCGCTGGCGTTGGAGCGGGAACGGCACCACCAGATGGTGTTTTCCGAGGCGCTGGGGCGGCTGGAGGAGAAGCAGTCCCGGGTGGCTCGAGATGCGGAGAACCAGCTATCGTTGGGCGACGGGACGGTGGGTGAACAAGATGGAAATGCCTCTGGTACATCAGCGGGGCGAGTTGGAGAGGCGCCAACAGTGTCACCGCTGACCACGCCGCTGCCGGCGGGGTATGACGGGGAGGATATGGACCTGCAAACCTACGTAGACGCGACGCAGGAGGTGGACCGGGAGCGGTTCCGGGTGGCGAACCTGGGCCGTCTGCGGGAGGTGGTGTTCGGAGCGCAGGACGGCATCCTGAGCACGGTGGCGCTGGTGACGTCGGTGGCGGTGGCGGTGGGGAGCACGTCAACCGTCCTAGTGGCGGGGCTGGCGGCAGCGCTGGCCGGGATGGTGTCGATGGCGACCGGGGCGTACCTGGGGTCGCGGGCGGAACAGGACGTACAGCGGGCGGAGATCGAGCGGGAGGCCAAGGAACTGGAGGAGAATCCGGCGGAGGAGTATGCCGAGCTGATGGTGATTTTCCAGAGGGAGGGCAAGTCGTTCGAAGAAGCGCGCCAACTGGCGGACCAGATCTCGGAGGATAAGGACCTCTGGCTGAGCACGATGGTGGAGAAGGAATTGGGTTTCAGCCCGGAAGGCATCTCGAGTCCCCTCAAGGACGCGCTGGTGATGGGGGCGGCGTTCATCATCGCCGCGGCCATACCCATCGTGCCGTACATGGTGTGGAGCGGCGGGGTAGCGATCGCCGTTTCGATTACGGCAGGGCTGGCGGCCCTGTTTGCGCTGGGAATGGGCAAGGGGCGGATCGTGCGCCGGTCGCCGCTGAAGCAGGGGCTGGAGATCCTGGGAATCGGGGTGGCATCGGCGGGGGTCGGGTTCCTGCTGGGAGAGGGGATACCGCGGCTGATCGGGTAGAGGGTAATCCAGGCCCATCGCCTCCGGCACGGCCGGCCGAGTCAGGACGGCATCGCTGATAGACAGGGCACGTTGGGAGGGTGAATCCCACAAACCCCCTGAGGAAGGGGTTGTGGATTTAGGCAGGCGGCTCGGGTGCCGGACGAGGACAATTGCGCCGGTTGACACGAAGGGGATGGGATATAATACTGCGCGTCGCGAAACCCGGGGGTAGAGCATGACAACTGGCGTCACCGACCATATTGAATTGGCAAGACAGTTCCTGCAGCGAAGCAAGGAATACCTCAACGACGGCGACCCGCATCAAGCGTCCGAGAAGGGTTGGGGTGCCGCCGCGCACATCGCCAAAGCCGCTGCCGCCGCAAACGGTTGGGCGTATGAGCATCACGACCAATTCGATATGGTCATCCAGAACGCCCGCCACAGGTTTCGCCAACCGAGCCTGCGGCAGTACGGGCATTCCGCTCTTGTCCTGCATCGTAACTACTATTTGCACCCGTCCCTGCTGAACTCCGAGGCCATACAGGAAGATATCGAAGACGTAGAGACGCTGCTGAACGTCCTGGAACCGTTCCTCACATAGACGCCCGTTATTCCAAACCAACAGCACCCAGGGGAACCATTCTCTCTGGGTGCTGTTGGTTTATTCGGGAAGAAAAACGAACGCAGGCCGACTGGGTTAACCGGGTTTGCGAGCAATTTTCCTAGGGGGTCAGGGGGTGGCCGATGAAGGCCCAGTAGGGGAGGACGAGGAGGAAGAGGACGGCAATGGCGACGACGGTCATGACGATGCCGAAGCGCATGATCTCGGGGTTGCCGATGTTGGCGCGGGTGTAAACGAACACGGCCGAGGTCCCGCCGGCCCCGTAGTAGACCACCGAGTCTCCGACGACGACCGCTGCCAACCCGCATACCAGGGGGTCCAGTCCCAGGGACTCGCCGGTGGCCACCGCGACGGGGATGACCAGGGCCAGGTAGCCGGCGATGTTGGGAACCAGCATCCGAACGACGGCGAAACAAACGCAGAGGGTCAGGAGCATGAGCGGAGGGCTGGTGAGGATGGGGGAGACGCTTTCGACGAGGGCGGCGGAGAACCAGGCTGCGCCTCCGGTGGTCACGAAGGCGTTGGCCAGGCACAGGGATGTGGCGATGACGAAGAAGTTGGTCCACCCCACGTTCTGCTCGAACTCGCGCCAGCTGAGGATGCCTACCCGGGGGAGCAGGATGACGGTGAGGGCGATCAGGGCCGGTACGGCGGGATGGAGTCCGTGGGCGAAGTCGGTGAACCAGAGGAGGGCGGTGACCAGCACGATGACGCCGGCACGGAACTCGACCGGGCTGACGGGGCCGGTGGAGAGCTGGGCGGCGCCTCCGGTGTCCAGCCGGAAACCGGAGCGGTAGAAAACATAAAGGACGATGCCTCCGACGATGAGGTTGGCGTAGAAGGGGACGCTCATGAGGATGAACCACTGGGTCCAGGAGAAGTCTCCCAGCAAGCCGGAAGCGACGACCGGCGTGATGCCTCCGGCGAGCAGGGCGGTGGAGCCGAGGCGGTTGAGGCTGCCCATGGCCAGCATGATGGCCTTGTGGTAGCGGTGTTCCTGGGGAATGTTCCAGTGGGACAGCACGCGCTCATAGACATGGACCATGATGGCCCCGCGGGTGCTGGCGGAGGGCAGGGCGAAGGTTAGCAGGGCGAAGGAAAGGAGCATCTGGACGTACAGGAGGCGGGGGCTTCCGGCAGCGCCCCGGATGAGAAAGGTCGCCATTCTCTCGGCCAGTCCTGAGGACTGGACGGCGAGTCCCAGGGTGAGAATTCCCACGAGGAAGTAGGCAACCGGATGGGAGAAGCCATAGAGAGCCTCCCCCAGTCCTCCAACGGCGCCAACGAGGACGAGAAGAATGACGCCCATGATTCCCGCGACGGGAACGGGGATGGCTTCGGTGGCCCAGAGAAGGACGGCGAAGACCATGACAGCCAGGGCGCGCTGTCCCTGAACGGTCAGTCCCTCGGGGGTGGGGATGAGAAGGATGACGGCGAACGCGGCGACGGCGACGGCGATTTTGCCCGCCGCAAGTGGGTTGGCGATGAGCCGCTGGAGGGTAGAAGTGTCGGAAGCGGTTTCGGTGGTCATGTCGGCGTAGTGCGACGGGTCGATAGAAATGGGCAGGGAGGTCTCCCCTTTCCATTTGGGTACGTTGACCAGCTTGGATACGTTGACCCGCGAGGGATGGGGGATTATAGCACGATGCAGCGGAGGTGGAGGCGGGTGCGATTGAAGGGAGCCGGGGCAGGCCGGGCGGGAAAAGGGCCGCCGGGTCTCCTTGAATTGGGCCGGAGTTTTCATATATGATTCATCCCTTGGAGGCCTGCCCCTGATGACCGCAATCAGCGCCAAAAGAGACGTTCTTTCCGTCAGTGACCTGACTCCCGCCGAGATGCGGGGAGTGGTGGAGCGGGCGGTGGTGATGAAGCACGAGGCGGCGGGACAACCGCTGCGGGGGATGAGGTTCGCGCTGCTGTTCGAGAAGCCGTCGCTGCGGACCAAGGTGAGCTTCCAGATCGGCATCGAGGAACTGGGCGGGTATTCGACCTACATGGGTCCTGACGAGGTGGGGCTGGGGACGCGGGAGCCGGTTTCGGATGTGGCGCGAGTCCTTTCCGGGTACGTGGACGGCATCATAGCCCGGGTGTTTTCCCATGAGGCATTGAAGGAACTGGGCGAGTATGCCAGCGTTCCGGTGATAAACGCCCTGTCGGACTGGGAGCATCCCTGCCAGACTATGGCGGACCTGCTGACGATCCGGGAACGGTTCGGCCCTCTGTCAGGCCAGAAGCTGGCGTTCATCGGGGATGGGAACAACGTCGCGCGGAGCCTGTGCCTGGGGCTGCCGCCGCTGGGGGTGAGCTTCGCGATTGCTTCTCCCAGTGGGTACGAGCTGGACGGGGAAACGGTAAACGCCGCCCGCGCGTCGGCCGCGAACGGGGCGGACGTGGCGATGGTTACCGCTCCGGCGGAAGCGGTACGGAACGCCGACGTGGTGTACACCGACGTATGGACCAGCATGGGGGACGAAGCGGAGGCAAAGGCACGGCAGGCGGCCTTCCAGGGATACACGGTGGATGAGGCGCTGCTGTCCAAGGCCAAGGCCGACGCGGTGTTCATGCACGATATGCCGGCCCACTACGGCGAAGAGGTGGCGGAGGGGATGCTGGAGCATCCGCAATCCCTGGCATACCGGCAGGCCCACAACCGGCTCCACGCGCAGAAGGCACTGCTGGAGTTCATTTTCGGGAACGGGTAGCGGCGGCCTTGGGCCTATTTTAAGGGGAGCCCCATACATCCGCCGGGGTTGGCGGGAAGCAGTCACGGGGGGTCTGGATTCCCGCCTGCGCGGGAATGACGGGAAGGGAATTTCGGGAAGGCGGTTTTGATTATGATACAGCAGAGTCCTGCAACGCCTTCCGAAGGCATCAACGCGGAAGGCATTTACGCAAACGCGGCAGAGGGCAACAGCACCCGCGATCTTCCCATGGTGGCGATTGTGGGGCGGCCCAACGTGGGGAAGTCGTCGCTGTTCAACCGCATCCTGCACCGGCGGCACGCGATTGTTTCCGACGTGGCCGGGACGACGCGGGACCGGCTCATCTCCGAGGTGACCTGGGACGGGGTCAGCTTCATCCTGGTGGACACCGGAGGGCTGGAGTCGGACCCGGAAGGGCATATCCGGGAGATGGTGCAGGAGCAGGCGGACATGGCCATGTCCAGCGCCGAGGTAATCCTGTTCCTGACCGACGCGGTGGAGGGACTGACCCCGCCGGACCAGGTGATCGCGGAAAGGCTGAGGCGGTCGACGAAGCCGGTGATCCTGGTGGTGAACAAGGTGGACAACGACCGCCGGGAGCTGGGGGCCGCCGAATTCTACGGGCTGGGAATGGCGGACACCCATTTCACCAGCGCGTACCACAATCACGGCATCTACGACCTGATGGACAAGGTGCTGCTGCGGCTGCCCGCGCCGAACCTTCCTCCGCCATCGCCGGACGGGGAGGAGGAGGCTCCGCCGGAAGCGCCGGCGAAGCTGAAGCTGTCCATCGTGGGGCGCACCAACGTGGGCAAGTCGATGCTGGTGAACACCCTGCTGGGCGACGACCGTTCCATTGTTAGCCCGGTGGCCGGGACTACCCGGGACGCGCTGGACACGGACTTTTCCTACCGGGGGCAGGAAATGACGGCCATCGACACGGCGGGCATCCGGCGGCCGGGGCGGGTGGAACGGGGCATCGAGAAGTACAGCGTACTGCGGGCGGTGAACGCGGTGGAACGCAGCGACATCACCCTCCTGGTGACGGACGCGACGGAGCTGGCCACGGCCCAGGACGCCCATATAGGGGGGCTGGCGTGGGACATGTGCCGGGGGCTAATCATAGTGGTGAACAAGTGGGACCTGATCCCGGAGACCGACCGCTACGCCAAGCGGCGGGCGGTGGCGCGGGTGCAGGACACCTTCCACTTCATGCCCTACGTTCCAATCGCCTTCATATCGGCGCTGCACGGCCAGGGGATTGACGGTTTGATGCGGACGGCGCTGGACCTGTGGCAGGAACGGCTGCGGTGGGCCCCGACCCGAGAACTGCAGTACCTCCTGGCGGAGGCGCTGGTGGACCACAATCCTCCCAGCGTCAAGCGCCACCGGAGCCAACGGCTGCGGATAACCCGGCTGCGGCAGGTTGCGTGCAATCCGCCGACGTTCGTCTTCACGGTGAATGATCCGAAGCTGGTGCATTTTTCGTACAAGCGTTACCTGGAAAACAGGATCAGGGATACTTTCGATTTCAGCCACACCCACCTGAGGTTGCTGTTCCGACCGGGATGAAGGGACCAATGAACCCGCTGGTGTTCTGCCTGACGGTATTGCCGCTGCTAATCGCAGGGTCGGCGGCGGTTTACTGGGGCTTGGGAGACGCTCCGGCGGGCTACCGCTACGCGGCCGTCCTGACGCTGGCTTATCTGATTGGCTCGCTCCCGTGGGGATACCTGCTGCTGAACTGGACCCGTGGGGAGGATGTCCGGGACTACGGCAGCGGGCGCACGGGAATGACCAACGTGCTGCGGACGGGCGGCGGGAAGATGGCGGCGGTGGTGCTGCTCCTGGACCTGGGCAAGGGGGTGGCGGTGGTGCTGCTGGCCCGGGCGGTGCTGTCCGACACGCTGGGCGAGGTTGGAGCCGGTCTGCTGGCCCTGGCTGGGCACAACTGGCCGGTGTTCCTGGGGTTCCGGGGAGGGCGGGGCGTGGCGGTGGGCCTGGGCGGACTATCCATCATGGCGCCGTTCGCCGCAGTGATGGGGACGATAGTCTTCCTGCCAGTGGCGCTGCTGAGCCGCTACCTTTCCCTGGGGTCGATTACCGGAGTGGTCATTGCGATCTGCTCGTTGCTGGGGCTTTCCCTGGTGGGAATCTACCCGTTCACCTACACCTGGTACGGTCTGATTGGCGGGGCCGTGATTATCTGGCAGCACCGGGACAACATCCAGCGGCTGATCCAGGGGACCGAGCGCCGGCTGGGCGCACCGGCGACGAGGGTCAACTAGACGTTGGCACGCCGTCGATTCGGAAACTCCCCCGGGGAGAAGGCACGTCCGCGTCTTCGGGCAAGCCACGGCAGCCTGCGGGGGATCCGGTGAAGGACGAGGTCGCCATCGTCGGGTCGACGACCTTCGGCACCACGCTGGGAATAGTCCTGGCGCGGGCCGGGCATCCGGCGACCATCATCACCCGCACCCGGAAAGAAGCAGAGGAACTGAACCGGCGCCGCTCCCACAAGCGGTTCCTGCCGGACATACCGTTTCCCGACGGCCTCACGGTTTCCGCCGATGCGAAGGCGGCCATCGCTCCGGCCGGGCTGGTGATCATCGCAGTGCCGTCGGACAGGATGCGGGAAAACCTGCGGGCCATCAAGGGCTGTGTCGCTCCGAACATGGCATTGCTCTGCGTGGCCAAGGGACTGGAGACTCCCGGGAGCCGGCGGATGAGCGAGGTCATGGGAGAGGAGCTGGCTCCCGAGGTACACCACCGGATCTGCGTCCTGTCGGGGCCTAACCTGGCGAAGGAAATTGTCCAGGGAATGGCGGCCTCCACGGTGATTGCGGGGAGGGACCCGGAAACGCTGGCCGAAGTGCAGGAAATGATGATGTCCGACAGCTTCCGGGTCTACACCAGCGACGACCTGGTGGGAGTGGAACTGGGGGGAGCGCTGAAGAACATCATCGCGCTGGGGGCGGGTTTCGCCGACGGACTGGGGCTGGGGGACAACGCCAAGGCGTCGCTAATCACGCGGGGGCTGGCAGAGATATTGAGGCTGGCGGTGGCAGCGGGGGCGCAGCCGCTGACGCTGGCGGGGCTGGCCGGCCTGGGGGATGTGATAGCCACCTGCTCCAGCCGGTTGAGCCGGAACCGGTACGTGGGAGAGGAACTGGCGCGGGGCAAGACGTGGCCGGAGATCCGGGCGTCGATGGACAACGTGGCGGAGGGGGTCAACACGACGATTGCCGCTCTTTCACTGGCGCGCAAGCTGAACGTGGAGATGCCCATCGCGGAGGTCACCCACCGGGTGCTGTTCGAGGACCTGCCGCCCCGGGAGGCCATTACGCGGCTGATGAGCCGTCCGCCAAGGCCGGAGTGGTGACAAGCCTAGCGAAGGCAGCCTTCTTCCAACCCTTCAACAGCTTCGAGGAGCCAGCGGGCCAGGACCAGCCGGTGGCAGGGCTCGCCGCACGGCTCGAAGCAGAGCAGGGTGAAGTCTCCCAACCCAGGTATTGATTCCAGCCAGGCTCGAAGCTGGGCAGGGGCGGGATCGTTCGTTCCGGCGACGATGCCATAGCTGCTGGCGTAGCGAAGCTCCAGCCCGGCGCGGTATTCCCGGCTGAACTGGTCGAAGGTCAAGGAGCCCTTCCGGTAGGCGTCCAGGTGATGCCGTTCTGGGTAGAGGAAGGGGAGAGTCTCCCACTGGACGCGGCGTCCGCGGGGGTGCTGGCGGGACACGCGGTAGGGCTGGCCGGTCCAGTGGTCCGGGGCGTAGAAGCTGGCGGTGTGGAGCATGGGGGTGGTGGTTGCCAGTTCTATTATCGTCGCCTTCCGAACTCAACACCGGACTAGCGGACTTCGCGGGGGAGGGTGAAGGAGACGTCCTCGTCGGCGGTGGAGACGTGGGTGACATTGTCGGGCCGGAGGGATTCGATGACGCTGTCGACCAGGACTTCCGGGGTGGATGCGCCGGAGGTTATTCCGACTTTGGCTACGCCTTCCAGCCAGGCGGGGTCGATTTCGCCGGGGCTGTTGACGAGGTAGGCGGGAACGCCCTGGGCCTCGGCGACCTCGCGGAGGCGGTTGCAGTTGGAGCTGTTGTCGGCGCCGATGACCAGGACCAGGTCGACCATTGCGGCGATGCGGGTGACGGCGACCTGGCGGTTGGTGGTGGCGTAGCAGATGTCGTTGCGGACGGTGGCGCCGGGGAAGCGTTCGGTGATGGCGCCGATGACGCCCTGGGTGTCTCCGACGGAGAGGGTGGTCTGGGTGAGGACGGCGACGTCAGCGCCGTCGGCAAAGCCGGGAATCTCGCTGCCGGCGGCATCATCAATGAGGGTCATGGGGACCTGTCCCATGGTGCCCCGCACTTCCTGGTGTCCCGAGTGTCCCACGAGGAGCACCTGCTTGCCCTCGCGGTGGTACTTCTTGGCCTCGTTGTGGACCCGGGTCACGAGGGGGCAGACGGCATCGATGACCCGCAGTCCGCGCTGTTCGGCCTTCTCGAAGTCCTCGGGGGGCGAGCCGTGGGCGGAGAAGACTACCAGGGATCCTGGGGGGACTTCCTCGACTTCCTCGACGGTAACAGCGCCCTTGCTTTCCAACTCGGCGACGACGTAAGGGTTGTGGACAATCTGGTGCTTGACGTAGACCGGGGGGCCGAATTTCTGGAGGCAAAGCTCGACGACGTCGATGGCGCGGACTACTCCGGCGCAAAATCCGCGAGGGGAGCTGAGGACTACTTCCACGGGAGCACCTCCTGGGCCGCTCTGAAAAGGCTGTTGCGTAACAGGCGGCTGGTCATGGTTTAGGCTTCACCGGCGACCGGTTTGGATTTACCGTACTTCGCGAGAATGGCATCCACGAAGGGCTTAAGCACCACCTCGGCACCGTTGATCATTATGCCGACGACTTCGTTGTCGTTTTCGGACTTATAGAAGACAGTGATGCCTTGTGCGATTTCTTGCCCTTCGATGACCGGGGCGCCCGTCTTGATGAAAATAGTGCCGGCAGCTGGTGCATAGGACACAATGGGAGCAGGCAAAGCTTCCCAATTAGGCTGGGTCTTGGCTAACTCTGCCATGGCCTTCCTCCGTATTTCTGTTGGAGTCTCCGGTCCACGTAAGCGGTCAGCAACTCCCGAAAACCGTCTTCACGCTCCACAAACACAACCCTGATCCATTGTTGGCATTGTTCCACTCGCCCAGCAAGCAACTTAAACGTCACCCCGTCAAGGGCAACCTCATCCCATTCATCATACGGGTCGTTGACAACTCGCATAATCCATTCCGGGCGCAGATCGGAATGCCTGGTCGGGACTTCCTCGCCGTGACGGGATACCTTAGGCAGGTTGTCGTATTCCCACCGGAGACGCCGGTCATCATTCGCTCCGCTTCCGCCGGCCGACACCAACTAGAAACTAACCTTAGGCCGTGTCCTTGATCAGGTCGAGGTACTTGTAGCCGGAGCCGGTGTTGAGCAGGACGATGGTTTCGTCGGGCTGGAGGAAGCCCTGTTCCAAGAGGCGCTTCAGGCCGACGAGGGTGGCGGCGCCTTCGGGGCAGGCAATGATGCCCTCGGTGGCGGCCAGCTCGTACATGGCGTCCACCATTTCCTCGTCCTCGACGGCCAGGGCGGTGCCCCCGGTATCGCGGATGGCCTGGAGGATGAGGTAGTCGGCGAAAGGACCGGGAACGCGAAGTCCGTCGGCGATGGTGGCGGCGTTGGGCCAGGGTTCGGCGGTGTCCTTGCCTTCGTTGAAGGCCTTGACGATGGGCTGGCAGCCGGAGGCCTGGACGGCGATGAACTTGGGCGGCTTGCCCTCGATCCAGCCAAGCTCTAGCAATTCCTGGAATCCCTTGTACATACCGATGATGCCGGTGCCGCCGCCGGTGGGGTAGACGATGGCGTCGGGCATTTTCCAGCCCAGCTGCATGGCAATCTCAAGGCCCATGGTCTTCTTGCCCTCGGCGCGGTAGGGCTCCTTGAGGGTGGAGAGGTCGAAGAGGTCCTGCTCCTCGGCCACGGCCACGGCGATGCGGCCGGCGTCGCTGATGAGGCCGTCCACCAGGTTGAGCTCGGAGCCGGACATGACCGACTCCTTCTTGTTGGCGGAGGGGGCGTCCTGGGGCATGAAGACCTTGACGGGAAGGTTGGCCCGCGCTCCGTAGGCGGCAGCGGCCCCGGCGGCGTTGCCCGCTGACGGCATGGTGAATCCGGTGACGCCCAGTTCGTAGGCCTTGGAGACGGCGGCGGAGATGCCCCGGGCCTTGAAGGTGCCGGTGGGGTTGAGGCCTTCCTCCTTGACGTAGAGGTGTCGGAGGCCAAGGTTGGCGGCCAGCTGGCGGGTTTCGAGGAGGGGGGTCCCGCCTTCGCCGAGGGTGAGGATGCTGGACTCGTCTCCGACGGGCATCAGCTCGGTGAAACGCCACATGGAGGATACGCGGTCCTGCCATGCGCTCCGGTCGACTTCGCGGCGCATCCGGTCGAGGTCGTAGCGGGCGAAGAGGACCTTGTTGCAGCACTCGCTGGTCTTGCTCAGGCGGTCGTGGGGATAGGTCTGGCCGCACTGGGTACATTCAAGACGGTCGATGTAAGAAAACATGGGGCCTTCCGTGAAGCAGGTTAGGGTCGGGCTGATGAAATTGCCCGTCTATGATACCGCAAATCAGGGTGATTAGGGCCGGATGGATACAGTCCGGGCAGGCTGACGTTAGAAGGGGATTCCAGCGGCAGCGGACTACTCAAGCAAAGTTTTCCGGCTGGGGTTCGGCCATTTGGTATCATGGGGCGGCATTTTGAGTCAGAGGGACAGGGGAGGGCAGATGGCGAGCGCCAAGATCGAACCCGGGCTGAAGGGAGAGCGGAAGACCCTGGTCTGCGAGCACAACGTGGCCGGGCACGTGGACAAGTTCAGCACTCCGTCAATGATCAGCCTGATGGAGCGGGCGGCGATTGTCGCGGTGGAAGACTGCCTGGAGGAGGGGGAGACCTCGGTGGGGTTCGAGGTCAACGTCCGGCACGTTGCTCCGGCGGATATCGGGGACACCATTACGGCCCACGCGGAGCTGACGGAGATAGACCGGAACAGGTTGACGTTCACGGTGACGGCGGTGCGGGGGGACGAGACGGTCATCGGCAGCGGAACGCACCGGCGGGCGATTATCAGGCGGCCGGGCCAGGCAGCCGGTTGACCAGCCACGCCCCCCGCTTCCGGCCGTCCGCGCTGAGCCGGAAATCAGGGGTTCCCGTCGACCTGGACGGTAACTATATCCACGCCGTGGAACTTCTGGTGACGCACGGCTGAAGCGCGGTGGCGCAACAGCCGGAGGGAGAGGTCGTCGACCGTCGGCAGGGCGGCTTCGTCGGTCAGGAAGGCCAACTGGTCCTCGATGTTTTCCCCGCGCGCCGTGGCGACGAACTCCAGTTCCGCCCTGGTGGGCTGCAGCCGGGCGGCTATGACCAACCGCGCCCTGCCCAGGTCCCGGGCATCATCCTCGTTCAGCAGCAGCGTGGCGAGGGTCTCTTCCCCGGCTGAGCGCAGACGCGACGTGGAAGCTTCATTCCACGACAGCCGGGATGCGAGTCCGGCGAGAAATTCATCAACCTCCGGCAGGGAAGCCATGTCCAGCGCAACTTCCAGGCGGGCGCGGCGCGTACTGAAGGCTTCGAACAGGAGGGTCAGCCCAATGGCGACAACGGCTCCGATGGTGACGCCGCTGCCGAGGAGCGCCCCCAGGTCGTTTCCAAAGAGGTCGGCGGTGAGGGGGTGGCCGTGGAGGCCCAGGCCCAGGGCGCTGGCCAGGGCGACAATCACTATCCGCCGGAGGTCGAGACCCTCCCGCATGATCGTCTGAAGACCGTTGACGAAGAGGACGCCCATGGCCAGGACCAGGTAGGCGCCCATCACCGGTCCGGGAATCGCCAGCAGGAGGGCGGTGAACTTGGAGAAGAAGGCCAGCGTTATGATGACGGCCGCCACGCCGACACCGACCCGGCGGGCAGCGACTCCGGTGAGATTGACCAGGGAAACACTGAGGGACGAAATCACCACCGTGGGCAAGGTGACGGTCAGGGCGGCAAGCAGCATTCCGATGCCGTTGACGCTGACCATGCCCTGGACCTGTCGGAAGTCTATGGCCCTCGGCCTGCGCCGGGACCCCTGCTGAATTGCCACTCCATCGCTGATTGTCTTGAGGCTGAGCACCAGGGTTAGAATCGCAAAGGAGGGCAGCAGCGCCCAGAACTCCCTGCCCGGCGTGAGGTCGATGCTCAGGTCCGGCACGGCGGGAATGCCAAACCACCTGGCGACGAGAATCTGGTCCCCGTTGAGCAGACCGAACGGGGCGGCGGCGGCGCATCCGGCCAGGATGCTAACGAAGGGCGCGACCAGGCTCCAGCGTCCGCCGGCGCGCAGCATCATGATGACAGAAACCACCAGCGTCACCCCGCCGATGACCGGGCCGGCGGCGGCCGGGGCGGCGGCGGGAAGATCCCGCACGGTGTCGAAGGCAATGGGCAGAACGCTCACGGCGATCAGCATCGTCACCGTGCCGGAGACGGTCGGCGTGATGATCCGCCGGAGGGTGGGCAGCCACCAGGCGAGGGCCACCTGAATGACACTGCAAACCACCAGCAGGCTGGCGAAGGTTGCCGGACCGGCCGCGGAGATTGCCGCCACCATGATGGCGATGAACATCGACCCGGGCCAGGAGAGGGCGATGTGGCCCGCTCCGAACCGCCCCAGTTGGGCCGACTGGGCCGCGGTGATTATCCCGGTGATGAGCATACCGGCGAAGACGCCCCACGCCACGAAAGTATCGTCCAGCCCCGAGGAGCGAATCGCGACGGCGACGTACAGCACGGTGGGGGCGACTATGAGCAGCGCGCCCTGAAATCCTACGACGAGAGCTACCGAGGGAGGACAGGCCTCCTCGGGCTCAAAACGAATGGGCTGTTCCGAGTTGCCAGCAGACAATAGCCAACCTTTATTCCAGGTTGCCCAGCAAAGAGGGCTTCCAGGAAAGCCCGCCGGGGCAGGCCGATAATTTATGCCCGCTATACTATAACGGCAAACCCGGGAAGGCTGACAGGAAGGGTTGCGTCGTTGGTGGTGCAGCTCAAGGCCAACGGGGGTGAGATTCCCGTTTTGCGACTCCGCCGCTGCCGCAAGGCAATTCGTCTCAGCGCCAGCGGTTGCCGCGCAGGGTTCGTGGCGGAATGACGGGAGAGTGTAATTGACGACATCCCCCGGGCAGACTGCTGTTAGTCTCCAGAGCGGAGTTGAGGCGTTTAGGGGTTAATGGGCTTAGCCGCGGGATGAGGTGGTGGAGGTGAGGGGAATACAACCACCAGACATACAAACATAAAAGACGTCCTACCGAGAACCTCTCTACAAGTTATCCCACATTTTGTACCACATTAATCAATCACAGGAACTGTAGTTAAATGCGGCTGCTCCGAGGCCTCCGGGGCGTTGCCGCAGAATACCCAACCGCATCGGACCAACTCCGCAAGGGAAAACTGGGATCACCTTCTTGCCCCGGCAACCATCCGTGTTCGACTGTCCGAGGGTCGAAGTAGTTGCGTCTAATCACCCATCCATCGAGGTAGGTCTGCAGCACGTCATGTCTCTTAGTCCGGTTGAATCTGCGCGCTGTCTGTTCCAAGGATTTTACGAAGTTCTCCTCTGCCTCTTCTGCCTCGCTCTTCTCGTCCTCGGGGTGTAGCCTTGGCAGGGGACTGGCCAGGGCGGCCCTCCTAAGTTCCTTCCTGAATCCCTCCAGCACCAACCAGTCCGGAACAGACCGCCGCTTCCACCGACGGTTAGGCCTGACGTACTGGTACGTCAGACGGCGACATCCCCGGATTGCAGAGACTCTGCCCTTCTTGACGGCATCTCGGGCACTGCTCTCGAGGTCTCCACGACCCACACAGGATCCGAGGACGTGGCCAGTCTTTTCATCCTTGACCACCCACCAAGTGCGGCCCCGTTCAAGGATGACTATATAAACCCTCCAATCCGTCCCCTGGCCTAATTTCCCTTGTGTCGCCGACACCGCCGCTCGCGTGTAGTCATGTATCCACGACCGGACCGTCTGGGGAGTCATGGGTATACCGGACATTAGCGACACGAAATCCGCCGTCCGCTTGAAAGACCATCCTTCGTAAAAGACTCCCAACGCACGGGCAATCATTTGTGGCGGAAAGGAACGGCCGCTTGCTCGACCGGCGCGATGCTTCCTCCCACAACCCCGGCAGAGGAGGCGCTGGACTCCGCGGTCACGCCCGCACCGGACGACGTGACCCGAGCCACAACTAGGGCAGGATGTTTTCGGCAGCACTTCACCTCTTTCAGGTGGGTCGATCCAGTGTGCCGGGATACCCGGCCCAACTCCAAGAATCACCGAAAATATAACCCGAAACTAGATGAATTGCAATTCCTGTTTGGACCCCTCAATGGGCCAGAAAAAGGTGGGTAGCGGGAGGCTTTCGGAAGACTTTCTTGCCATTTTGAGCACGAATTGGCCCGATTTTCATGCAAAACTCTGGCGCACTTTTTTCTCCCACACTGGACGTGTCGGGCCCCGGTGATGCCACGTTCCGTCTCCCCGGAAGCTCCGGGCCCGGACAAGACTAAACACCTTCGGAGGTGAATTGCTTTGAAGTACGACCGTTTGTTGCGGCTACCCGAAGTGATGCTCAGGGTCGGCCTTAGCAAAAGCACAATTTACTCGCTGATGGACCGAGGTGAGTTCCCAGCTCAAGTGCTTCTGGGGAGGAGAGCGGTTGGATGGTGGGAGAGCCAGATCGAAGAGTGGAAAGCTGCCCGTCCACTAGCGCGCCAATCTTCCCATAGGAAGGAACACCCGTAATGGATCCCCTGAACGTGTTGCTAGAACTCGCGTGGAGCAGGAAACATGACGGGACCGACCTGTCTACGATGTCCCCTCTCTCGTCCCCGACGCAGGGAGCCGTTCCTGACGGCATTGGGAGCTGCTGTCAGAAGCCGCGGCCGCGGGGCGGGCAGGTTATCCCCGGAGCCTCTCGCGCCGAGATGTTCAGCAAGAACTATACGTGCATCCGACTGCCCGCGAGGGGAACTGGAACAGAGAAACAAGATCAATGTAGGGCGAATGAACTCGCCCAGCGGCTGGACCCCGCTGGACGAGAAGCCCCCGGGAGAGCGAGCACCCATGGGACACAGTGCAGAGTATAACAGCAAACAAAACACCGGCGATCAGACTGTAAACACGACGACCCAGGTGGAGAGTCAAGCCTCGGTTCAGGGTGAGCAAGCCCCGGAGGCCGAGGGTGACGAGATTCGGACGCAAGCCCCCGATTCGCCCGCCCACCCCTCCGACGACCCTGGCTGGGCCCCAAGGGTGACGCAAATGCCCTCGCGGGAAGACCTCGAGGGGCTCTACCGGACCGGCTGTCACTTCCTCCCCGTCTGGGGAAAGGACCAACCTGCTGCCTCCGGTTGGCAACGGTCCAGAGCAACTCCCGACGAAATCCTGGCTCACCTCGCCCTAGGGCCTGATAGCCTGGGTCGCCACCCTCAGCTGGCGATGAAGCCCATGGGGTGCGAAATGGTCGTCGTGGACATCGACGCAAAGTCGGAATCCGAACTGGCCAGGCTGACCGCCGATACTGTCCGAGCGTGTGGCGACCTCGTCCTCGTCCTACCGAGCCGGAAGCCTTGGGGGAGGCACCTCTACTACTACGCGGTCCCCGAGGAATGCCGATACTCGGAGCATGACGGTGGAGGCTATCCTAACGGCAAGCTTTTTGCGCACAAAGAGGGCGACGTCCGCGGCACCAGCGGCTACATCATCCTCTGGAACCCAGCGGACGGCGTCCCGAAGCTGAGGGAGGCCGTCCTAGCCCGGAGTCCGGAATCCCCGGTTCTCACGCCGGCTACGCTGGATACGCTCCGGAACAGAAATCTCGGGGAGGCCTCCGGGCCTTCCAGTACCGGGGACAAAGGTCGGCGGGACGCCACCACCTACCGGGGCGGTCGCGGTCATAACGCCCGCGTCAAAACCGTGCGCGACGCCGTGGAGGGGTCCCGAAACGACACGCTTTACCAGATGCTTATCCGCGCCCATGCAGCTGGCGAGTCGGACATGACCGACTACGCTGAGGCCGCCCGGAGCACCGGGCTGGGCGAGGACGAGATCCGGACCACGCTGGACAGTGCCGCAAAGAGCCGCGCCGCGGCAGGGGCCACCGCAGCCGGCGATCCCGGGGGCGGGGAAGGGGCGGTCACGCTGGAATCGCTGACTCGTGCCTCTCGAGAAAACTCCACGGAAGCGGCAAGCGCCTTCCGGTTCTTGGTGGACCATTCCCACAGACTGGTGGTCGCATACGATCCTGATGACCGGGACCCCGCCGAGGTCTACGCCTACACCACCCAGGGCACCCTTAGCGTTGGCCCCCTGGAGGGGATGCTGCTGGAGACCAGCCGCAATCACATGGCCCAGGTCAAGGCGCTACCGAAGAACGAGCCAGGGAGGCAGGAAATCGTCCGACATGCCCAGAAGAGCGATGATGCCCGCCGCTTGTCGGCGGTGATAACCAACATCCGCGGGGCCATAGACCTGCTCCGGAAGCTAGACCTGCTCCCCGAAAACCTGGTCATCAAGAGGCGCCGCGACATCAACTCGCACCTGCGGTACATGGGAGCCCCCAACGGTGTAATAGACCTGCACGCCGGGAAGTTGTTGCCCGCGGACGAGGCCCGGGCGACGTTCACGGCGGCGCAGATCCCCGATGATTATGACCCGCAAGCCACCCATCCCGACGTGGATGTGATCATGCCGGAGGACCCTACGTCCCCTGAAATGGCGTGGTGGTACAAGGCCCGCGGGCGTATGTTTATCTGCCCGCCCACCAAGCAGTTCGTCGTCATGCTCACACCTCCCCACTCTGGCAAGACCGTCTGGTCCAACTGCGACCAGGACGCTTTCGGCCCGTCCTACGTTAACATCATTCGGCCCCAGACCCTCCAGCGGAGCGATTTTTCCGGGCCGACCAGCTACAACGACGGGTTGGCGAAATTCGGGGGTGGGATGCGAGTCCTCTATCAACCGGAATGCAAGGGCGACCAGGATCTCGGGCTGATCAACCTGGTAACCGGTGGTGACCGGGGTTTCCCGGTCCGCCGGATCAAGCAGGCAGAGGAGATGATGCTGTCGACTGCCCATCTGGTTCAACAGTCCAATCTACCGCGGGAAGGGGCTCCTGACCTTCGGTTTGGAATCACCAGCACCAGCGACGACGACGAGGTCCAGGCCTTCAAGGAGCGGATGCACCTGCTGCCGATGCCCGTCATCCCTGAGGACCAGCGCAATCCGGCCTACCTGGAGATTTCCGCCACCAACACGCCCGGGAGCAAGGCCTTCCGGCAGGCCTGGGTGGCCCGGACGGTCCGCCAGTGTGTAGCCATGGCCGACCTCCCCTGGCCGGAGCGGCTGGAGTCCCAGTCCCAGGCCATGGACGAACTGCGGCGCAGGGAGTCGGACCCCTGGGTGACCGAGTGGCTGGAAAACCTCCTCGTGAAAGACTCCGGAGCAGAGGTCAACTCCAGGGAGATCTACGAGTCCTATGAGCAGTGGCACGAGGATAACGGGGGTCAAAAGCAGACCAAGCGCACCGTCACCGCCGCGGTAACCAAACGATACGGACCGAGCCACGAATCCAAGAAGGTGCCTTCGTCAGGGGGGCGGCGCACTAACGCCGTGGTGTGGCACGGACTTCGGTTCCGGGGCGAGGACTGAGGTGGCCGGTGGCAGGGAGGTCGTGTCCCTTTTGTCCCCTATGTCCTCTATTTGGCCCATGGTTTCGCTCGGCATGGGGGGCAGCCAGAGACGGGCGCCCCCCAGATGAGGCAGGTTGCCTCGTTCTCGCCGCGCGCAGGCGCGCGGGTAAAACTGTCGAAGATGCTCCCTACCCTTGGGCCGAAACGGTGCCGGATGAAGGGGACAAAGGGGACAAAAGGGACACCCCGACGAAAGAAACCAACCCCGGTACACCTTCCTGGGCACAGCAACGACCACGGGGTGTTACTGGGCAAGTTCAGTCAAGTTCAGTAAGGAGGAGGAAGACCATGACAGAAAACCGCCCCATGCAGATCGAGGGAATTGAGATCACGAACTACCGGCAGTTCCGGCACGTGGAGTTCACCAACCTGCCGCCGATGACGGTGCTAGTCGGGGCCAACGGCGCTGGAAAGTCCACCCTGCTTGATGTCTTCGCATTCTTGAAGGACGCGTTGTCCGAGAACGTGGCAGCGGCGGTGGCGAGGCGCGGCGGGTTCAGCGAGCTGGTCAGCCGGGACCAGCACGGGCCCATTCAGATCACCATCAAGTTTCGGAGGAGCGAGGGACGGGTTGTCACCTACCTCCTCCGGGTTGGACTGGAGAAGGGCAGGGCCGCAGTTCTCCGCGAGGTGTTGACCTACAGCCTCGGGCAGACCGCCCCGCCCTGGAGGATTGTGGACTTCACCAAGGGCGAGGGCCACGCCATCACCAACGAATCGGCCTACGGGCAACAAGGCGCGGTCGAGGAACGCCGGGACTATGCACTGGAAGACTCCAGCATCCTGGCCATCAAGGGCTTGGGCCAGTTCCACGAGTTCCGCCTAGCCTCCGAGCTTCGCAGCCTCATCGAGCGGTGGCATATATCGAATCTCCAGGTACCTGACGTCCGGGGGAGCATCGACGACGGGTACGACGAGCACCTGTCGCCCCGGGGTGAAAACGCCGCCCTCGTGGCCCAGTACCTCCACCAGAGCTATCCGGATATCTTCGACCAGGTGCTGAGGGCTATGAACAGCTTTGTCCCCGGCATAAGCGCCGTGGAGCCCACCCCCACCGGAGACGGCCGGCTGGCCTTGCGCTTCCGAGACCAGGCCTTCGAACGGCCCTTCGTGGGGCGGCACGTCTCCGATGGGACCGTCAGGATGTTCGCCTACCTGCTGCTGCTCCAAGACCCGAAGCCCCACCCACTGCTGGCGGTGCAAGAGCCCGAGAACCAGCTCTATCCACAGATACTATGGAACCTGGCCAAGGAGTTGCGGACCTACGCCAAGCGGGGCGGGCAGGTCTTCGTGACCACCCATTCGCCCGAGTTCCTAGACAACGTTGACGAGGACGAAGTCTTCTACATCGTGAAGGAGAACGGTTTCAGCACGTTCGTGCGGCCCAACGACAGCGAACACCCCACGGAACTGGATAACGGGGGCGAGGCACCAGAAAGCTCTTGGCGTCAGGGAAGGTTCGACGAGATACTAAAATAGCGGCCCGAGTAATTCTGCTCCAGCCTGAGGGCTGGAAGGCGGCACGGGTCGTAGCCCCGCCGATACGGTCATCTGCGGGTTTTTGAACCCCACCTGGCAGACCCACATCCAGGCCATCCTCACGGCCTGGGGCGAACGGGCAAAGATCTGTTCGTTCAATGCCCAGTTCTCCAATGGCCCGGGTGAACTGGGTGGGACCCACGGGCTGGGTGATGTGCCGGTGCTTGCCGTTGAACTTGAACACGCCGTGGCGATCGCCGTAGATGTCGAGGGGGATGCCATAGCTGCGAATGACACCCTCCATCAGCAGGAAGTAGCCCCGGGTGTCCCCCTCGGGCCGGCCGAGAGCATTGACCACCGTGCCGGTGGCGTCGTCCACCGCCAGCCACAGGACAAACCGTGGCCCTCTGTCCTAGAGCCAGGGTGATGGCTGCCGTCAATCTGCGGGAGCATTCCCTCCTGGGGCATAAATTCCCCTCGCACCGTGTGCTTGCGGGGCCGATGGGCGCTGGCGCTGGTCAGTTCATGGTAGTTGAGTAGACGGGTTACCGTCTGGAGGCCCAGTTGAATTCCTTCCCGCTCTGCCAGGACCTCGGTCAGGTGGCTGTGGTTGAAGCCGGCGTGTTTCTCGCTGGCCGGGATGACCGCCGCGGCAGCGATCTCTTTGGGAACGGCGTTCCATGGCTTGCGGCCCCGGTTACCGTGGACCGGTGGGGGCGCTCCTTCCCTCCGGTAGGCCGCCAGAACTCGCCGGACCTGGTGTTCACCGACCCCAGAATCGCCGCGGCCTGAGCTCTGGGCGGTTGGCATCCCTACGCGCTGTTGAGTATCTGGAGTCCGGCTCGCTCTGGTTGGTTCTATATCACGCCCTTCATATGCGGACATTTCCTCTGAGCAATTTTCTGCCGACAAAATCCCAGAGCATTGAGAAGCCGACAGATCGAATTTTGCGCGGATCCACGCTCGTGGGCAGAACGCCATGCCATTCCCTTACTGATGACGCAAATCTAATCCGTCATCAACATGGTGAGACCCTCTTCGGACCCAGGCGTTGACGGCCCACGGGTTTCCCTCGGGGCTGGATTGCCTTGTTTGCCCTTCTAGCCGGTAGTACACTCATCCTGCTACAGACACCCCGTTACCCTCAACCCGGACCCCGTGAACCGGACCCATTCGGTACCAAGGAAGGGGCACCTCGCGTGCCCCCTTGCGGGTTCTTTCACGGGGATGAGCGGTGTCTGTAGCAAGGTTGCCACCATCCTTCACCACAAGGGGGCTCCATCTTGCTGGCAAAATTTACCAACACCCGGCTCAGTGCATCCCCGGTTTGCGTCGTTGCCCTGATCCTTCTCGTCCTGACCCTGGCCTGCGGTACCAGCGAAGCTCCCGAAGAACCCGGTTCCTCTCTGGACGACCCCGCCACCCCCGTTGGGAGATTCCCAAACGAAGACACATCCGCCGGTCCGACACCGGGAGTGGTCTCCTCGAGGGTGGATGCCACCACCAGTTCAGAGTCTCGGGCTGGCGAGAGCCCAACCGGCACCCCCCCGGGCTCATCATCAGCCACATCACCGACGCCGGGGCCCGGAGCCGCCGAACAGGCCGCGCCGGATAGTCGAAATCCAGCTATGGCAATGCCCTCGGCCGTCCCCGTGCCGACCAGGACCATCCCGGTGGAAGAGGTCACCTGGAGCATCCAGGGGGTTTTTCCCCTGCACCAGGCAGCATTCGACGGCACCCTGGCCGCGGTGGAAGCGCTCCTCGCCCAGGGAGAGCCCGTGGGCGCCAGGACCCAGTTCGTCTCTTCCGCCGGCGAGACCAGGGAGGTGACCCCCACCGAGTTGGCCGTGTGGAACAACACCCGGGAGGTGGTGGAGCTTCTGATCCAGAATGGCGGAGGCCACAGCTGGCTGGCCCTGACCGCCGTCCAGCACAACCCGGACCCGGAGGTGATGGACGTGCTGCTGAAGGCGTTCGAGGACCAATTTCAGACGGCGCTGGATGGGGCAACAGTCCAGCGGGGCGACTTCACCAGGGCGGCGCGGAACTGGGTATTGCCCTGCGGGGTGGCCGCCACGGCGCGATACCCGGGGCCGGTGGACCGGTTCCTCGCTTTCGGCTGGAATGAATACCTATCCGACTTCCAGCGGATTGCCTACGCTGGCGGGGGGATTAACGGGCAATTCTGCGAAACCAGCCCCGGATCGCGCAGCAGCCGGGCCCAATACGCCGGGTTCTTCAGCGAGGCTGTGGCGAAGAATCCCCATCCGGAGGTCCTGCAGGTTTTCCTGGACCATGGGGCCGACATCGACAACGAATGGGAGGGGATTCCCTACCTGCACCGCGCTGCCCAGCACAATCCCGAGCCGGCCGTGGCCGCGTTCCTGATCGACCGGGGGCTGGATGTGAACCAGCCCACCGACCGGGGTGAAACACCCCTGCACCTGGCTCTGGGGAATGACGAGCCGTCGGTGGCCGCAGCGCTGATCGCGCGGGGCGCCGATGTCAACGGGGGCGCGGGCCCCCTCACCCTCTCTGGCTCGCTTTGATGAGAAACCCGGTCAACGTCGGCCTGATCAGGCTGCTGTTGGAGGCGGGAGCGGACGCCAACGTGGCAACACGTGATGCCACCCCTCTGCTCCATGTCATGCGGTGGGATGAGCCGGCCCGGTCGGAAGTGGTGGGCCTGCTCCTGGAGAGGGGTGCCAAGGTCAATGCCCGGGACTCCGTTCGATTCACCCCCCTGCACCATGCTATGAACCCGGGGGTCCAGGCGGGAGAGAACTCCAAGGTGGTGAAGCTGCTCCTGGACGCGGGCGCTGACGTGAACGCGCAGAACCACCGGGGGGAGACTCCCCTGCATCTGGCATTGCAGCGCGCCGGGGTTGAGGTGGTGCAGCTGATGCTGGAAGCGGGCCCGGACGTCAACCTGCAACAACCGGACGGTAGGAGCCTGCTGCACCTCACGGGCAGAAACAATGCTGAGGAGACGGAGATCCTGGTGGAGATGCTGCTGGACGCCGGAGCGGACCCCGACGTCAGGGACCCGGGAGGCAATACCCTGCTGCATTTATCTGTTCACAACCCCCGGGTGGTGGAGTTGCTGCTGGATGGCGGGGCGGATGCCGATGCCAGGGACTCCAACGGCCTCACCGCTCTGTACCTGGCAGTCGGAAGGGGCGGCGGCGGCCGTGATCCCGGCAACCCTGAAACGGTGGAGCTGCTGCTGGAGGCGGGAGCGGACCCTCATGCCGACCACGGCGGCCGGACCCCGTGCCAAAGGGCCCAACAACATCAACCCCCCTCGCTGGGGGGCCAGAGACTCCTGGACCTCGCATGTTCCCCGTAGCTGTTGCCTCCGAAAACGATATCAACCGCCGCCGTTGACAGCTCCGGTCCAATCAGGCGGTTGAGGGGATCATGGACCAGAAGAGCTGCCTTGGCTTCGACAGTGGTGCGGGCAAGGAGGCCGGAGCGGGGCCCTACCGCGGGACCAGAGTCCCGGTTTGGGCCCTCCATGGGTGCTTCCGCAAAAGAGCGGGCACCAGCCGGTTCGCCCAGTGGGCCCGCGGGCCGAACGGGAGCATGCTGGGCAGGTACTCGGGGAAGAGATTCGGACGTCGCTGAGTGTCAACGGGGCCTGGCCTACTGGAGGCGCCGTAGGCCGTAGTCCGGTTTGGAGATAACGGAAACCCCCGTTCCCTATCCTCTTGGCCCACCCGATCCCGGGGGCAGGACTTCAGGCACCGGTTGGTAGGACACTGTGAAGGTTTTTGTCCAGTTCGCTTGGGCTGATTCATCACTCTCGCCAGGCATCATGTTCCCGAGGCCGCAGGCCACTCCATGAGTTAACTTCAGGAGGTGCACCCATGAAGGGAAGGGATGACAGGAACAATCATTCCAACCAGATGAATCCCAACAATGATGCGTACTGGCAGTCCCGGGGCTACAATGAGCGCCCCGACGACTGGGAGGACCAGGTGGACACGGAGGAACAGCAGCAGGTCCGCGAACGCCGTCACGAAGCTCCGAAGGCCGGGAGGTAACCAAGCTGGCAGGGAGTCCAGAGCGGGCGGCTTCATCCGGGCACCCTCTTCGGTGAAATCACTATGAACGAAAAGAGTTTCTCGGACACGGCTCCCCTGGGCGGCCTCTACAGCGGCCGTATCCTCCGCGCTGTCGTCCAGTCCCTCGGCGTCCAGGACGAGGTGCTTGGCGACCGAACGGCCCGTAGGTTCTTCTCCGGCCAGCACGTGGACGAACACAACCGCAACCAGATATTCGACGCCCTGGGGCAGGCTCTGATCACCCGGGGTCTGGCACCGGAGACGCTGGAAGACCTGCCCGAAACGCTCCCCATGGCGTCTGTGGTGGGAATGACGTTGATGGGGGCCTGCGGGGAATGGGACCGGCTGATGGCCCACCTCCAAGCCCGTTCCGGGCGGGCCGCCGACGTGGGAGAGGCCGTGTCTCAGCTGCTGCGGCTGGTCGTGGTGGACGCTGCCCTGCGTCTGTTTGCCATGGTCTACCTGGACCTGGAGGCCCTGCCAGGGTCCGAGCCCCCGGCATGGGCGTTGGAGAACGGCACCGGCAACATCCTCCGGCAGCACCTGCGGGAAGCGGGGCTGACCAGGGACCAACTGGCCGCCCGGTTGGAAGTGTGGCCCACATCCGTGGATAACTGGCTGGACGGAAGGAACCGGCCCAGTCCTGAAAACGTCGCCGCCCTGGCCCGGGAGCTGGCCTCAATGGGACTCGGAGGCGATGCCCCGGCCCTGGAGCGGTCTCTGAACCGTCAGATCTCCCTGGCCACCATGGCGGACCAGATGGCTGCCGGTATTGGCCGGGACAAGCTCATCGAGCTGACCACCAAGCTGGTCCACTTCGCAAGGGCGCTGTCACAGTCGCCGGAGCTTCCCCGAATCCTGGGGGACAAGCCCCGGGGGGTCCTGCAAAACCTGATCATGCTGGGTTCCGCGGGGGGGGGTCGGCAGCAGCCCTGCTTTCGTGGCTGGCGGACCGGGAGCCGGATCCCGATTGGCGCTGGAACCTGCTCGCGGCCTTCAGGTTCTGGGATCCCGCCTTCGAGGCGGTGTCCGTCATGCAGGCCGGCGAGCGGTCGGCCGCCGGACTGGCCCAGGACATCTCAGACGTGACGGGAGTCGTCACGGAAGAGGACCGGCACATCAACGAAGTCCTGAAGCGTGAAGCCTCCTGGCATGCCGACTTGGCCATAGCGCCCCCGGTTGATGATGATGATTTCAGGATCTACCTGGCCAAGCTGCAGGGCTGCATCGATCTGCGGCGGCGCCTAGTGAGGCGCTTCCCCCAGAACCCGCTGGCGCACACCCATCTGGGATCCTTCCTGGGGATGGTGGGGAAGAATGTCGGGAGAAGAAGTCTCATAGACGAAGGGGTCCTTGAGTGCAAGATCGCGGCTGGCCTCCAGCCCGATTGGGACAACCCGGCAGTGGAAGTGGGGATCATCCTGGTGAACATCGGCGCGGGCACGGCCGCGCTGCGGGAACTGGAACAGGTGGAGCGCACCCTTCCCGAACCGACTCCCCACCTGAGGTTCGTCAAGGGGTACGTCCTCAAGACGCAGGAACGTCTTAACGAAGCGCTGGAGTGCCTGGAGGCGGTCATCGACGCGCGGCCGGACTTCGCGCCGGCGTACGACCATGCCGCGCACTGCGCTTTCAAGTCGGGAGATAGGATCAAGGGGCTGAGGTATGCGAAGGAAGCCCGGATGCGGGGCATGTACGCCGAGCACCGGGCTTGGGGAATCGGGATGTATTCGTCCCGGTCCAAACGGCCCGGCCGCCATTCGAGATGAGGGGATGCCCTAGCACGGTCTCCCATCCCAGGAGGCTGTCTGGTCTTACGCCGGGAATATGAGCACCTGGATCGTGGCCGGTGGCGCGTCGACCGGACCGTCCCTGTCTGTGTAGACGCTCTGGAAGGCGCTGCCTCCTCGGTGCCGCACACCACCTTGCTCGTCGTGTTCTAGGTCTTGTGCGGCGTCAGGGTCAACTTTTCCATCTCATGTTCTCCGAGTGTCGCGAGAATATTGTCGGTCTAGCCCACCCGCCCAACACGGTCGAAGGGAGCGTGGGCTAGAGGCCGGTAGACATCGATGACTTCATCACCTAGTTCGAACCGTCGGGTAAGGGCATCGATCGCCACCTGGGCTATCAGGGCGGCACATGCCATCACCGAAGCGGGCGGAGCGTTGTTGACCGGAGCCGAGCACCCCAGATCGGGGGTTGCGAACTCGCCGTCTCCATCCCCCGCGGGAATTACCGGGTATCGCTGCCCGTCCTCCCTGAGGTTGATGGGAGTATCCCCGTCCAGGACCTGGCACTGAACCCGCGCCACGCTGCCCCCGCGGTAGAGGGCGCCGGACACCAATGGTTTCCCCATCTCCCCGGCCACCATGGCCAGGGCAGGCACGAAGGCATCGTTGCCCGTGGCGTCGACGACGATATCCGAGTCCGAGATGAGCTCCCGTATCCTGGCCGGCGCCACCGGAGCTTCCGGGACCTCGACAACCTCGGTCCAGGGAGCATGCTTTTCGATGACGCGGTGCACCGCCTGCACCTTGGGATGGCCCACCTGGTCATGTCCCGCGACGTGCCTGACCACGTTCTCGGGCAGGAGCATCTGGCCGTCCACGACGTCCAGGCGGCCGAGACCGCTCTCCGAGAGGATGGTTCCGACGTAACCGCCCAGGGCGCCCGCTCCGAAGAGAGTGGCCCTGCTGGCCCGCAACGCCGGAGCATCAGGGCCGGCGCGCAAAATAAGGGTTCCTTCATCGGTTGGTCCTGGCTGCAATGCTATCGCCTCCACCTCGTTGTTCATGCCTCCGCACGCCATCACCAGCAGATCCATCGTCCCGTTCCGGTCCCAGCAGAACAGGATGATGTCCACCCCGCCGCTGGGCGCGAACGGTCTGGAATCCCTGCGCCGTTCCAGCTCCCGCCTCAGCCCCTTGGCCTGGGCCCTGGACAGAGACCGGAACACCTCAGAAAGCTGGCGGGGCGGCGTGGAGGACAACCGGCCGGCGTGGAACCAGAGGCCCCGCAGTTGATCCGGCGAACTGGCCCTCCCCGGTCCCAGATCGATCCGCGGAGCACCCCGGTTCACGGCGCCGCGCAGCTCCCCCCAACCGCCCCGGTGAATGGGAAGCTGGGAGCTGTCGAAGGTTGCAACGTTGGGGAGTTTCTTCCGGAAGTTCAGGAAGGCGTCGTGCCCGAGATCATCGCCTTCCCAGCCCCGCTCCGCGTTGGCGCACCATTCCTCGATGCGCGCGAAGAATCCCTCGCCGGTCTCCCACTGGCGGCTGGGGTCTCCGTCCTGCCACAAGCACACAAACCCTTCAAGGGTGGAGTGGTTCGTGTCGAGGCCTTCGACGAGCAGGACCGGCGGCTGGAATGGCCATCCCGCCCGGATCACGAGGTCCATGGTCGCCGCCGAGGTCAGGTTGGCGAACGCCTGGTGGATCGGGCCCCGCCAGCGGGATTGACCGGCAGCGTCCACCGGCCTGAAGCCGGCGTCCTCCAGATAGCGCTCGAAAGCCTCCAGAGACTCCAGGTCGAAGTGGTCGTCCGTCATCGGGCCTATCCGAACCTGCGGGCTTCATTCGGACGCGGAGCTGCCGGTATGGAAGCGGTGGCCGCGGCGGCGGGACGACCGACACGGCTGGAGCCCTGACCAGGGCGGGCACTGCTCCCGCTGGTTCCCCCGCTTCCGGAACCACCGCCCTTGCCGAAGCTGTCGCCGAACAGCTCCTGCCAGATCCTGATGGCCTTCTCGGCCGAGGGCTCGTCTTTCGCCCGCTTCGCCGTTGCGGCGTAGGACTGGACCCGGTTCCTGAAATTGGCGTACCGCCGCTGGTCCCAGTGCCGGTTGAAGTTCTCCGTGGGAAGCACCGGGTTCCTGATCTCTGGCATATTTGGATGCTGCTGCAGGTAGTTGTTCATCCGGGAGAGGACGGTCTCCAGCGTGTCGGCGACCGTGCTCACCGCCGCGGTACCCTCGTCCCCCGGCCTGATGGTGTTGCCGGCCAGGGTGGTCAGCAGGATCGACTTGGCGGAGAAGCTGTTCTTGTGATCCCTGAGATGCTTGAGCAGCCTCACCACCCGCTTCAGGTTCCTGCCGGTGATGCGGTTCTTCTCGTTGAACCAGTCCCGGTATCCGTTACCGTCCGTCTCCTCGAACTTGTTGTCGGTGCGGTTGCAGACGTGGTGCTTGCCGTTGATGGTCACCCGGGGGACGACGTCCAGGTGGAAGTCGCCGGCGTAGTCCACGGTCACGCACCTGGTCTTGAGCCTGAGCTTGTCGGCATAGGTCTTGTTGCCGGCCAGGGTCCGGTTGATAGCGAGGACGTAGTCCTTGGGTCCCCACCGGGAGTTGGGGTTCATCACGATCTGGATGTCGGCGTCGTACTCGTCGTTGTCGTCCACCGGCTTGATCAGCGTGCCCAGGGCATATGAGCCCTGCCGCTCCATCTTCTGATATCCGGTGAGGTTGTTCTTCAGGTAGTCGTTCACCGCCCCCACGGCGGTCTCCAGCCGGTCCAGCCGGCCCGGGTTGAGATTCACCTCATCCTTGAGGAAGTCGGAAAATTCCTGGTTGTTCTTGGCCAAAGTCCATACTCCTTTTGCTTTTATGCCAGCGCCTTGAATGGTGTCGAGGTGCGGGTGAAAAACGTCTCCGATATCCGGCCGGCATGCCGCTCCGCGACGGCACGCGCCTCCCCCGGCAGCAGCAGCCTGGCCTTCTCCCAGTCGTCCAGGTCGATGCGCTCAGCCCCTTCCGGCCGGTCCAGCCGGGTGACCCTGTCGCGTCCGATCAGGAGCCCAGCCTGGTTGACCGCCGTGAGGGACTGGTAGTGCATCGCCACGTAGATGATCTCCCGCCACTGGAGCTCCCCGGCCCCGGATGCCTGCCTGCTCGTGATCCGGAAGCCGTCCTGCCCGCACCCCAAGCTCAGGATCGCAATCTGCTCCCGCCGCACTGCGAAACAGGTGAGGGCTTCCACCAGGGCCATCATCGTGGGGTTGTTGGCCCAGAGGCCCCCGTCCAGCAGGGTGTACCCGTCCTGGACCACCGGTTCCAGGTAGGTGGGAGCCGCCGATGTCGCGGCGGCCACCTCGGCCATGGGCTTGTCGCCGTCCAGAAAATACCCGGGATGGTGGGGCGTCTTGTACACCGCGGGATCGCCGTGCTCGGCCTCGGTCGCCGGTATCAGCAGCCGGTACCTGGATTCCCGCAGGGTCATGTCCCCCAGGGTCCGCCGCAGCAGCTCATCCAGGGGAGCCCGGTCGTACCGGTTCCGGAACAGCCGTCGAAACCACCGGCGGGCCTTCTGCCGTTTCTCCGGGGGAAAGACGCGGTTCCCCTCGTTGACGTACAGGTCCAGCAGGGAGCGTGCTGACAGCCCCGCCCCCAACCCGAGGGCTATGATCCCACCGGTGGAGGTGCCGGCAATCAGGTCGAAGTAGTCCCCGATGGGCCGGCCATTCAGACAGTTCTCCTCGAGGTGGGTCAGAACAGCCGCTGGGAAGATGCCCTTGATGCCGCCGCCATCGATGGACAGGATCCTGAACTTGGCGTCATCAGGCCAGGGCAGGGGCTCCCGGCGGGTCTGCAGGATCGTGTCCGACCTGCGGGTTGGTTTCCCGTCTATCACTCTCACCTAACAACTGCCTGCAATAATGAAATCCGCTGATTAGCGTAGTTCATGCCCGAAAAAAAAGCAAGTGCCTATTTCAGTTCCAACGCCGACTCCTCGGCCCCGTCAGTTAGGTACTTCAGCTGGGCCAGCCTCACCCTCGCAGCATCCTTTGACACTCCGAATTCTCCCGACACTCTGACGATGAGGTCGTCTCCTTTCACAGAGGCGTGCGGGACCGCGCCAAAGGTCCCCCATTCAAAGAAGGTTTTCCGGACCAGTTGCTTGAGCCGTGTGATCGGCATCAGGATGGCCCCGGAAACGTAACCGGCCTGCCACTCCATCCAGTCGGTTCCCGGTATCCGGATGTCCGCCGGCCTCTTGCACCTGGGCCCGGGGGACTCCTCCACATCGGGGATGAGCCTGGGCTGGTTGAAGGGCCACAGCGTGGCGTGCAGCTTCACATGGGCAAACTCGTGGGTGAGGGTGGTCCGCAACCGGTTTTCCCCGTGGCCGGAGCCAGACAGTTCCCGGGCGATCTTCACCACCGGTTTCCGGTCCGGGAAGAAGAGGGTCAGTCCCTGCACCTCTTCTCCGTCGTCGCCCTCCTTGCTGAGGTCGGCGTAGTGGTCCAGGTCGGAGGTATCTCCCTCGATCATCACGGTCAGGTCCTCGGTGGACACTGGAAACTCGACCTTGCCGCACCTCTCAAACAGAAAACTGACGATCCACCCTTCGCTCAGTCTGTCCAGGTCTTCCTGGGGATAGAAGGGCCGCTCCGGAAAGCGACCCGTGGGGTCCTTGATCCACATCATCGGCTCTGTTCCCTCAGGCTGCGCCGGAACGCCCTCATGGCCGTGGCGATGTCCTCCTGGTCCCGGGACGTATCCCGCAAGTCCGAGGCGAACCTGCCCGCCAGAAAGAGCAGATAGTCAAAGTCCAGATCCAGCATCTCTGCCAACTGGCGGACGATGGGCTCACCGGGAGGGTTGCGCCGGTCATGCTCTATGTCGTTCAGGTATTGAGGGGAGATGGACTTGCCGTCCTCCTTCAGGATTCCGGCCGCGACCTGCTTCTGGCTCAACTTTTGGTCCTTGCGGGCTTGGGTGATCGCTTCTCCGAATGTCATATCGCCCGTTCCTCAAGGATAGTCTCTCTGCACCACGTCTTCCAGGAATGCGCCGGCAACCGTGGTGTGCCTAAGCATATCACCAACCCGGAGGGTAGGGTACAACGGCAGGGTAACCGTCTTCCAGAACCTCCGGTCGGGGTGAGTTCACTCTTGGGAGAGGGCCTTCTTCGCCGTGGCCGGCGAGCACTGCATCACCCGGGCGATGTGCCGGAGCCCAGCTCCCTCCTGGGACATGCGTCGGCACTGCTCCACCTGCTCCGGCGTCAACGCGGGAGGCCGGCCGATGCGGCGGCCCTCCCCGCGGGCCCGGGCTTGGCCGTCCCGGATCCGCTCGCTGGTGGCGTCCACCTGGTATGCCCCCAGGGCCAGCATGGCTCGCCGGAAGTAACGGCCGGCGGCGGTGGAATCCCTGGTGTCGATGTTCTCCCGTATGGCCACGATGCTGACGCCCATGTTGATCAGCTCGGCCTGGATGCGGACCCCCTCTTCGAAGTTGCGGCTGAACCGGTCGAGGAAGGCGACCACGATGGTGTCCCCGGGCCGGACCACCTCCATCAGGTCCTGCCAGCCGGAGCGGGCCAGGGAGCGGCCGCTGGCGGCGTCCTGGTAGACCAGGTTGGGACGTACGCCGTGGTTGTCCAGGAGCCGGAGCTGGGTCTCCAGGTTCTTCGCCTCATCGTCGGCCTTGCTGACCCGGGCGTAGCCGTAGGTTAGGGAGGGGGTGACCATGGCGGGCTCCAGCGGCAGTAATTGAGACGTTCAGAAAACGGGCGTTTTTGAACACCTTCCCAAGGCCAACTGTTCCAAGCACGGGCCGGTGTTCAAGAACTATGTTCGAGAATAGGTGTTGTTCAACAAAGGTGTCAAGGAATTGATGGACAGCCTTGGTCACACCTGGGAAGGAAGGGTCCCTGACATCTGGAAACATTCCCAACTCGGGGAGCGGCGAGTGCTTCCTTGCCTCCCCCTCCCGTGGTGCGGATAATCCCTCCAGAGGAGAAGCACGACATGTTCCAACGCATCGACCCGGGCAAGCTCAACGGCAGGCAGAAGGAGATCTACAACTTCCAGAAGTCGGCGGCGCTGCTGGCCGACTACGGCTTCAACTGCATGAGGCTCACCGACGACTGGCATGGCGCGGACTTCCTCGCGCACCACTTCGATGGGAAGACCACCCTGAAGGTCCAGCTGAAGGCCCGCTTGACGATTGACCGGAAATACTCCGGTCAGGAGATCTGGATGAACTTCCCCTCGGGCGGGACCTGGTACTTAGTCCCCCACGATGACCTGGTTGACCTGGTCGGCCAAGCCACCAACTGGTTGAACACGGCATCCTGGCGCGAACGCGGACAATACTCCAGCGCCAACCCGTCGCCGGCCCTGCTCGACAAGCTGCAGCCCTTTGCGCTGGAACCTGTTCAGGAAACGCCCGCTACGGCCGCACCGGAGCCTGACGGGGCAACCTCCCATCCCAGGAAGAACGGAGATGCCCAACCCGATGTACGTCCCTTCCGTGGCGCGAATTCCCGACGCTGGCGGCACCCTAACCTGAGCGACGCGGCTGAAGCCTTGGAAAAGGCGGGATACGCATGCACTCCACCGCCGGGAGGACTGATGGAAACGGACATCATGGCCCGCCGGCAGGATGACGACAACGCGATCCGCGTCAGGTGCCCGGGCCGCCTCCACATCAGCAAACGACGGATCGGGCAGGACATTCACATGGTTTTCCCAGACCAGGACGGGGTATGGTACCTGGCGCCCCACGACGAGCTGGTGACCATCGTCGGGCGCACCACGCCATGGTTGGAGTCGCCTTCCTGGCGGGTGAAGGGTGCTTACAGTTCGGCCGCTCCGTCCCACCGGCTGCGCGACGCGATCCGGCATTTCGCCCTGAACATCACCGGATGAGGCGGGAAGATCTCTGCCGCGGCGGCCAGCAGGGACCGTTCCCGTTTTTCTGTCCACATTTCTTATGCTCCGCCTTCCTCCTCCGCGAGCAGCCTATTCAGCAGGACGCGTGCTTTGAGCCGCAGGGATGACCTGGACAACCGCGCCAACCAGATGAACGCCCATTAAAGATTCTCCTGAGCCTCTGGGAAGAGCAGAGCGAGGAGGCCTTCAGGGAGGGGGGCACGGCGGCTCCATGCCGCCTCTGCGGAAGCTCCAGAAGGTCCTGGGATATTCGTCGGCCTTAGGGCGGCCCTCCTCTCTGGAAAGGTGGTATTCAGGCCCAAGGATCAGCAGGCTCCGACCTCCGGGTGAAGCACCCACCTTGAAACTGGAGGCCATCAACGGTGCCGGAGTCGCCCTATCGCAGGAAGGACCCCTTGTCCAGTCCTTTTCCGCCAGACAGAGCGGCACCGCCTACTTCCACTTCGAGTACGACCATCCCCAGTTCCAGGAGGACCGTCGCACGGCGGACCTTACCCTGGTGGAGGGCTACGAGGATGGGTTCGCCTACGCCACCCAGGCCTATGAACTGGAAGTGCAGGGGATTCATGTGGGGGGAACTGGAGATTGCCCATCGGCCCCGGGGACGGCTCGGTGTGTATAGCAGGGGGCCACTGGGCCGTCCTTCTTGATGGGGGAGGAAACAGGGTGGCGGAGGCCCAGTGGGTGGTGACCCCGTAGAAACGCAAGTGCAACGACCAGAGATGAACCTCCCTCTTGGGCCGGCTGGCGGCACTCGGGTTTCTCAGGTGCCTTCCGACGAGAAGGAGCTTGGGCCGCCGGCAGCAATGCATTTCCAGAGAAGTTGCTTTTCGGGTGCGGTTGCTCTCGGGTTGGTATAGGATGGTTTGGCCGCGGGTCTGCGGAGGATGGTCGGCCCTAGAGGTTCATGTTCAACCGAAAATCACCCATGTCCCTGCTTTGGGCCGCAGTCGGATTGTTCCTGTTGTCAGCAGCATGTGGCCCCTCGGATGCGGAGCTGAACCGGATGATTGAGGAACGGGCGCGTGCCATTGTGGCCAGTGCTCCGACCGTTACCCCGCAGGCCTTCCCGAGCCCGTTGCCGACCATCACCCCTCAGACTTTTCCGACGCCGCTTCCTACCTCGACTCCGCAGCTCTTTCCCACGCCGGCACCGACCTCCACCCCCGTTCCCACCGCGACTCCCCAGCCTACGGTCACGCCAGTGCCGACTCGAAGGCCGACTCCCCGACCTACGCCCCTGCCGACTCCCACACCGACCATCGCGGACTGGAGCGAGCGCCTGGAGTCCCACGTTGTCTTGATCAATGCGTCCAACCGCTCCGGCACCGGGTTCTTCATTCAGGACCCCGAAAGCCCCTCGGATTGGTACGTGGTCACCAACGCCCACGTCGTGGGCAGACAGGAGTTCGTCGAGGTGGGCTGGTTCTCTGATATCCCGATCAAGAGAGCGAGGGTTCTTGGCATTGATGAGTACGCCGACGTCGCTCTTCTGGACGTGGGGCCGGATGATTTTGATTGGGTTGGTACGGGGTGGGATGGGGGCCTTCAGTATATCCGGACCCATGGCAACGGGATTGGTTTATCCACCAGCTTCCACCGTGGCACTGAGGTGATGGCCGTAGGTTATCCCGATGGCGGCGGCGGTTTGACTCTGACCTCCGGGGTCGTGTCTGCTGAAAGGGTGCTGCACCAGGCGTGCAGTGAGGGTATCCATTTCATCAAGACGGACGCCTCGATAAATCCTGGAAATAGCGGCGGACCGCTGGTCGCTACGGATGGCGGCATCATAGGGATGAACACTTGCGGGAATTTCAGCTTGGAGAACGTTGGTTACGCGCTAGCCATGGAGGAGATCCTAACTAGGTTGGAAGCTCTGAAGATGGGGCTAAACCGGTTGGCGCCCACTCCTACCCCCAAGTTTCCCGAAGCTCACTACAACGATGGGTCCTTCCTGGCCTTCTTGACCTGGAACCAAAGCGGGGATTGGTTCTATCGATCTCGGAACGACAATCCCTGCGTAACCAGGGTTCAAGAGGAAGATAGTGGTTATTCGTGGTGGGATTCTCCTAGCGATGGGATCTGCCACCATGAGGGTATGTTCAGGGGCGCCGAAGTCCTGGTCGTGGTAAGGGGCAAGACCTACATCGCAGTTGAGGTTATGCTTGCGGGTCCTCCCTGATGCCTTGCCCCGTATACGCGACCCCGGGGACTGCATTCAGGACGCCGAGCGCCTGCGGATGAGCCAATCTAGTCGAGATGCTCTGGTTTTGTCGAAGCAGGTGATCCCGGTGCGGGACACGGCTCCTCGCGCTGGAGCCTGCGGGAAACGGTCCAATTCCCAACAATGGAACTTCCCTTGTGAGGTCATCGAAGGAGCTCCGCCGGTGGGGACAGGAGCGGTTCGGCAGGTATGCGGGTTACGCCAAGGCGGCCCTGTTCTTCGACGACTTTGACCGTGACAGGTGAGCGATCCCGCTGGTCCGATGCCCTCATAGCGGCAACCTGATTGGCCTTGACCTGCCCGAGGGTTAAACTCAGGTGGGGAACCCTTGGGAACGAGTGCGGCCCCACAACCCGAAGACGTGCCATTCGATGATGCGAGCTACGGAGGTCAAGGTTGGGCGCCAGGATTACCCGGGAAGGATCCGAGAACATCTACGCGGCGGCCCAGGGATGGGTTGACGCCGCCCTCCGCAGCGACTCCTCACTGTTCACACCTGGGCAGGCCATCTGGTCGGCCGGTTGGCTCAGGGAACTCCGAGAGCGGTTTCTGGACCGGCCGGACACATCGAAGAGGAGGTTCCTGGAGAAGCTGCGGGAGCAGCTGAATGGCAGCCCTCCCGAGATCCACCAGCTCATGGCGGAAGCCCTCTACTTCCACCGGCTCATCGTGACCACCAGGGACGGGACCGCCAAGCGGCGAGACGTCGAAACGGTGCTGGGTTGGTCTCCATCCCCGGTACCGGTCCCCGAGCACCTGGTGCGGGCCCTGACCCCCGGTATCGCCAACACCGGGCAGTATTTCCACGTGAAGCGGCCCAACCAGGTCGGGTTCCTGCTGGAGTTCGTGGAGCAGTGGAAGGAACTGGAAGCCGGTGAGCAGGACGGCCTGCTCGACGACCCCTGGGCGTTCAAGAACTTCATGCTGGCGCGGGAGTTCCGCTGCAGGACGCTGGTGGACGAACCCAACAGCTACCGGGCCCAGAGGGAAGCCCTGCTCCACCTGGTCTTCCCCGACGTCTTCGAGGGCATCGTTTCCACCAACCACAAGCAATGGATCGCCGGGGCCTTCGCCAAGTTCATTGAAGAGCCGGCAGAGGATGTGGACCGGCTGCTGGCCCAGATCCGGCCGGAGATCGAGGCCCGGTACGGCGACATGGACTATGTGCATTACCTTCCCCAGGTGAGAAGCCTGTGGGACGCCAGATACTCGGCGGACCTCTGGAACGGGTTCATCCAGCGGGCCCAGGAGTACTGCGCCTCCGGCCGGCTGGACGAGGAGGAGATTGGTTACAAGCTGGAGATAGGCAGCAAGCTGGCGGAGGCCCGACGGGCGGTGATGGCAGAAGCCGAGGGTTGGGCTGACCTCGTGAAGAGGGGCATCGGCGGGAACCTGGTCCATCGCGTCGAGCAGGCGAAGTTTCGGGGCTGGCTTGACGAGTCCCCGGGCGAGTCCCTGTTCGCCCTGCAGATGCTTTGGGAAGGAGAGGAGGACAACCCGGGCGAGCGCATCGACGCCTTCGGCGAACTGCTTCCGTCTCAAGCCAGCAGCGGCCCCGGGACCAGGACAACCCTATCATCCGTCCTGCTGATGGGACTGGGCGTGGAGCAGTATCCCCCCTTCCGGGTGAACGTGTTCAACTCGGGGTACCGGCAGACTGGGTACGGCGAGCCGGGGGCCGGAGCCGGCGAAGCGGAGCTGTACGAGTGGTCGCTGGACTTCCTGGACCGGTTCATCGAGGAGGCCTCCAACCGGGGCCTGGAGCTGCGCCACCGGCTCGATGCCCAGTCGGTGCTGTGGGCCCTGGCCGCCGAAGGAGAAGAGCCCGGCAAGAGAAGTCCAGCCGGCGGTCAAGAGGAGGAACCCGAACCTCCGGCTGCGCCCGACCTGGACGCCCTGGCAGTGGAGACCCACCTTCCGGTGGAGTTCCTGGAGAATATCCGGCGGTTATTGGAGGACAAGAAGCAGGTCATCTTCCAGGGCCCGCCCGGCACGGGCAAAACGTTCGTCGCCCAGGCCCTGGCTGAGACCTTGGCCGGGTCGAAGGACCGGGTCACGCTGATCCAGTTCCACCCCGACTACGCCTACGAGCAGTTCATCCAGGGCTACCGTCCCCGGACGACCGACTCGGGCCAGATCACCTGGCAGGTCCAGAACGGCACCCTGCTGGATGTCGCGGAGCAGGCAGCGCAGGACCCTGGACGACACCCCCATTTCCTGGTGATCGACGAGATAAACCGGGGCAACCTGGCCAAGGTGTTCGGGGAGCTGTACTTCCTCCTCGAGTACCGGCAGCGGACGATGCGACTGCACTATTCGAAGGAGCCCTTCTCCCTGCCCGGCAACCTCTTCATCATCGGGACCATGAACACGGCCGACCGCTCCATCGCACTGGTGGATCTCGCCCTCCGCCGCCGCTTCCACTTCGTGGAGTTCCACCCGGACGACCTTCCCGTCAAGGAAGTGCTGCGGAGTTATCTCACGGACAAGGCTCCGGGCATGGAGTGGGTGGCTGGTGTGGTTGACCGGGCCAACGAGTTGCTGCTGGAGGACCGGCACGCCGCCATCGGTCCCAGCTACTTCATGAAAGCGGACCTGGACGAGGAAGCCGTCCAGCGCATCTGGGACCACAACGTGCGGCCCTATATCCAGGAGCTGCTCTTCGGCTACGGCGGCAGCCGGCTGGAGGAGTTCACCCTGGAGAACCTCCGGCGGGGGAGGACTGCCGGCGGTGCTGGGGATGACGGTGAAGTAGTCCCTGAAAGCGGCCCACGTGAGGAGTAACAAGGCCAGCCCGCCGATGCGGGAGATCAACCTCAAGGAGTACAGACCCAGCGCCCCCCTGCCTCTCTCGGCGGTGGATCGGGATGCGCTACAGGCGGCGCTACCTTCGGTGACCGTCGAGCCCGTCCCGGGAACCGAGGGGACCTACCGACTGACTCCGGGCTCTTGGGTAGGAGCAGCGGAAATCGGTGGGTTGTCCGTGGTCATCGAGCCGAAGATCGGCATCGGGAACCTGCTGTCCCTGGCCTGCTACGCCGTCAGCAGGATCAGGTTCGACCAGAGGGACTTTGGCTTTCCCGAGGAGTACGCCCTGCCGGACGTCCTGGCACTGTCGCTGACCGCCCAGGCCCGCTGGGCCTTCGCCCACGGACTGCTCCATGGCTACCGGGTCGAGGAGCGGGCATTGCTCACCGTGCGGGGACGAGTCCGTCTGGAAGAGCAGATACGCCGCCGGTTCGACTTCCCCATGCCGCTGGAGATGCGGTACGACGAGTTCACCGGCGACATCCTGCCCAACCAGCTGGTCAAGGCGGCAGCCCACCGGCTGGCCCGCACCCGCCTGCGGTCCCGGGGAGCACGACGCGATCTGGGCTGGGTTGCCGGAACGCTTGCGGATGTTTCCCTCCGGGAGTTTCCCCCATCCAGGGTGCCGGAGGTGGCCTTCGACCGGCTGAACGACCACTACAGGGGAGTGGTGGCGCTGTCTAGGCTCATCCTCAGGCACGGGGCCTTCGAGGCAGGACGGGGAGCGGTCCGGGCCAGCGGCTTCCTGATGGACATGAACGCCGTCTTCCAGGAGTTCCTGACCCAGGCTCTCCGCGAGGAATTTGACGCCTCCCCGCGGACGCTGCAGTCCGACCGGGAGCTCAACAGGCTGACTCTGGACCGGGGACGCAGGGTGAGGCTGGAGCCCGACCTGACCTGGTGGGATGGCTCCACCTGTACCTTTGTGGGAGACGCCAAGTACAAGAACCTGACCGGCCGTCGCGTGCCCAACAGCGACCTCTACCAGATGCTCTCCTACGCCACCGCCCTGGACCTGCCCGGGGGCCTCCTGGTCTATGCCCAGGGCGAGGTGGACGATGAGTCCTACGAAGTCCGCCACAGCGGCAAACGGCTGGCGGTGGCCTCCCTGGACCTTTCCGGAACCCTCGACCAGATCCTGAAAAGGGTCCGGAGGATTGCAGGTCAGGTGGTCCTGCTTCGCGACGCAGCCCGTCGTGCTGGAACCTGAGGGAAGCTCGGGATTGAACTGCCCAGGCGTTCCGCAAACGGGGAGTATGGAACATCCCTACTTGCGGAACACTTTCCCGTTCCACAACGCGTTCCCTAACCGTGTTCTCCGGACAGCCGCGGTACTGACGAGGTGATCCTGGGGACATCCTGGGCAGACCTATAGCCCCCGGAAAATACACATATCACCGGGAGGCTTTGGCACACGGCTCCTGACTACAGCTCTGCCCGAGCCTCCCATTCATCATCGTGGTCCCGTGCGGATTTAACGCTCGATTCTATCCCTCGCAACATGCGCTTGGCCCAAGTCCGGGCAGTTCTCTTGGGATGATCCTGCAACACGGTAAAGGGCCCCCTGAACATCTCGAAGTATGCTGTTGCACTGCCTGACCACCCGAAAGTGTTAAGGTTTGTCCCAATGGCGCGCCACACGTCGTCTCGGTCCCCGAATTCATCAATCAGCCTCGACATCACTGGATGCAAAGTGCGTTCCGGCTGGCCGGGCACATAGCTGTCCAGGATGGGCACAACTTCGGCTGCAAACGCTGGGGCACCGTCTGGATGAGTATGACACCAAGCAAAAAGAACGTCCTCAGGTAGGCTGAGTATCGGAGAGCTAGCCTTGCGGTCCGAAAAAGCGTCGCCCCGTAGAACGGTCCGAAACACCCACTTCTTCAGCGGCTCCGACAAAGCAGCTCGACCCCAGAGTGGCCACACGATTTCAGGAAAACCCGAAAGCAGTGCGGGCACCAGTGGAGCCAAGAGTTGCCCCTCTTCATACTCGGTTGCATTAACCAACAGATTCGCAAGCTTTAAGGCGACCGTCCTAGCATCCCCGTCATCTCTCCCTTTGGCCAGAACCCAGCCCAGTATTTCTGAAAAGTCGTGAGAAGCATCAGTCCTTCCACTATCCAACTCCCAGTCGGCCGCCTTCTCCACCGCTAGAAGAATCTGGGGCCTGAGACCTTCCAGCAATTTCCGATCTCTGAAGGTGTACATCTGCATTAGGTCCAAGGCCACTCGATACGCTTCAGCGCTATGCGAGAACATCGCATCGAAGAGCGGCGCGACAGTCACTGCCGGAAGCTTTGCGAGTTCTCCCCCCAGAGCCCAGCATTGAAGATGCCCGGCCGATAACCGCCCTTCCTCAAGGGCCTCTACAGCGACAGAGATGTCAGATCCCCTTATTCCCATGCGAAGGCATAAAAACGGAAATGCAGGAGTAAACTCCGGACTCCCCGCAATCAGCTGCTTTAACTGCACCTCATGCTGAGGGTGGTCCGCAGCAAGGCGAGAAACAAGCCCTGAAAGAAGCCCCAAATCGCGGTACTGCTCCGGAACATCCAGTGCCGCTCTAATTATGGGCTTCAACCAATCCAGAGGAGACTGTGAGAACTCCGCGATGGCCGATCCAAAATCGAAAGTCCGGCGTTGCGGGCTCCTGCCGTAATGACTCCGTGGTGGCACACGGCTGAGCAGATCAAGATGACTTTCCAGTTCTTCTGAATCTTGCACAAGATCCCTGGCCAATTCCCTGATTGCATCGCTCTGCATCTCCTGGCGGGCCTCGTAGTCCAAATTCTCGTCGTCCGGATAGTCCCACGACATCTCCGTCACCACGAGGCGGATGCGAGACTCAACATCTTTGGGTTGCAGGCCCATGATAAGTTCCCTGATGCGGTTCACTTCCCCGGAATCAATCCGCCCTGCGTCGTATCGCAGCACATCTCCCAAACCTTCCAAGGCCTCTGGCCAATGCAGCATCGCGGAGCCCACGTCCTTTACCGCCGTCTCAACCGTGTCGATGAATCCGTCCCGTACCAGGGAGCGTAGCTGGCGCCCCAAGTTGCTGCGCGCCTTGTTTCCCAACTCATCCTCCCTCTTAGCAAAATCCGACAGCCGGGATGCACATCCCTCGATGTAGTTCTTCGCATCTAGGCCACTGGAAGGACGCCAGGATTCTAGATTGGGCCTAGAACCATGGGCCCCTGCACTGCCCAGCCGGAAATAATGATTTGTCAGGCATCCTCTGGACAGCGCTTCCGCGACTAGGTCCAACTGCTTGGGATCGTCAGTCGCAGAAACATCGTCCAAAAATCTCAACCTCAACTCAGCGCCAGCTGCAGTTCCGGCCAGAAAAAGAGGGAAGAGTCCTTTGAACTGTTCGGTAGCGTTGTTCCCCCATCTCTCGTTCTCCGCTATGGCGAGTCGAAGCAGAAGCCCAGCCCCTTCCTCAAAAGTGTCTTCCCTGAAGGCGATCTTCTCCAACGAAACGACCAGATTCCGGCGCAAACCGCCCCCAACTTTTTCGAGATGTCCTGCCTCATCAAAGAATCTCTCAATCACCCGGTAAACAACCACCGGGTCTACTTCAGCCAAGGATGAAATAACACGGGAGTTCCCTGACTCGAGAACCCCTTTCAAACCCCAGAATGGACCACCCTCCCGGCAAACATGCTCCACCACCCGTACAGCATGTTCCGTGGTATTAAGCAATGCCAACTGCCGCGAGGCCAGGTCTTTGAGTGTAGGACTGGCACCTCCTCCCAGTACCTGGTCCCATTTGTCAGGTGACCAATGGCGCCACTGCCTCCCTGCAAGATTCAACGAGATCGGCCGTGGTTGCATGACAGCGAACCCCCCGCGTCGTTGAAGTGCTCCCCTCTCCAGCAGTTCTTGGACATCTGAATACAGTTCATCGAGAGAGACTCGGCCATCGATTTCCGCCAACTCTCCGAGTTGAACCGCTTGCCCATATTCATCTCCGATGATCTGGAGTGGACTGGGTTCGACCTGAACCAACCCGTTGCTCGCCACCAAGGCGGCGGTCCTGAGTAAACCGGCGGCATTTCGCGGGTTTCTGCCTAGGACAAAGGCGTTGACGAGATCGTCATCACTGGCTTGCGCCACCGGAAGCCGGTTTCGCCAGGCTATGGAAATTCGGAGGGCCATTCCCGGGAAGCCCTTGGAAAAGCGTTCCAGCCGACTCCGATCCTCCGGACCGAGACTCAATTGCTGTTCGATGATCCCTTGGGTTACATCTTGGGGGGCCTCCACTACCAGATAGGTGTCGTCGTCGAGCTGACCCTGAGGAATCTCATAGTCGATGGTCAAGAGCGAAGAACGACTGCCGGCTCGGGCGACTATACCAGCGAGTTTCCTATGCGTATCAGGAGGACAGTCATCCACCACAACCACCACTCCCGCCCCCATATCGGCAAACCGCTGAGTAGCTTCAATGATTCTCTCCGCTGGTGTCTCCGACTCGGCGGCGTAGAGAACAATCTCGCGCATACTGGACTCATCCAATGCACTGTCTTCATTCGATCCCAGCGCCTCAAGGGCAAGTCGAGTCTTGCCAACTCCCGACAGTCCCACGACTCTGGAAGCTGTACGCGGCGAGCTCAGTCTGTCCCGCAGCCAACTGCGTAAACCGGCAAGTCTCTCGTCGTCGACCCATCCGTGGAGATCGTGTTCGGAGCGTCCCGACCAGTGGTCCCAAGAACGAAACGGTTCAGCTCCTGCAGACTGGGTCCTTTCCCTAACCCACGCAACCACAGACGGATGGAGGTTCGTCCAAGAGGCAACTTGATCCGCATCCCAGAAACTGACCCGTTCATCTTCGACGGCAAGTTCTGCCTTCCCGAGCGAGGCCAGAATTGCCTCCTTCCTTCGTTGGATTGCCTTCTGGGTGAATGAGGCAGTACAAATCAGAATGTAATGACCTCCTGCCGCTAGTGCTCCATGCACCATCTCCTTGACCCCGCCGTCGGTTGTGATAACGTCCTGCGCTGCACCGGAGGGAGATACGGGGCCGCTCTTTAACTGGAATTGGCAAAAGCGCGACGGGAGCATTGGAGTGCGCTCCGGCCCACCGGCCCACCGAATGCGTCCGTCCTCGCCTCCGTCGGGTGTATGGATGTTCCCTGCCACCTGAATGCCATCGACGGGCAAGCCATGAGTCCGCGCCTCGGCCAGCAATAGCCTTCGCAGCAGATTCGCCAGTTGGTGTGCATCCAGCACTGAGATCTGTTGTCCGCTCACCTCCAAGGGGCCTGCACCGGGTGCTCTGGAGGGTTTATTCCTTGGATCGCCTCCCAAGACCGATATCATGCTGGGATCGGCCTCCAACAGCCGCAGGAGGCGAACAGTAGATGCGGATGGTTTCACCGTCCCCGCCTCATACTTGGTGAAAGCCCTGGGTCCTCCACCAAGAAGTTCGCCTGCCTCCACTTGGGTAAGTCCTAAAGAAACTCGAACATCCTTGATCTCTTCCGGCGTCATCTAAACTCAACCTCGATGATAATAGTGACCAAAATGGTTTATAACTACATTATAGACCATAATGGTCATCATTATCAAGACCTATTCGGGTCGATTCCGGTAGAGGGTAGAATCGTACGCTAGGGCCGTCATCGGCGTTTTGGCCACCGGTATTCGCCGGTGAGCAGGATGTGGGTCCACCCAAGGGGTGAGATGTTGGCCAGGAGCTCGGGCTCAACGGTCAGGCCGGCGTGTTTCCGCTGTCCGACCGCTTCGCCGAGATGGGCGGTATTCCAATAAATGAACGATGACGGCGAGGAGGTTGAGCCCAGCCATGCGGTAGTGCTGGCCCTCGCTGGAGCGGTCGCGGATTTCGCCTTGGCGCCCGATCCGGAGCGCGTTCTTGAGCTCGTGATGAGCCTCGCCCTTGTTCATCCCGGCCGACGCGGCGCTGCCCGTAAGGGGATCGTCCAGAGGACGGCGCAGCCCGTCGTCCCGAGCTCCGCGGGACCCGAGCCAGCAACGTCTTATATGAATGGTACGGAAACAATTGCCGATGCGGGACCCTATTCGTACACTTCCCCCATGACCGCAACACCCATGACGGCAATCCTCATCGGATGCCCGCGCCATCGCCGACCTGCTTCGGGAACGCGGCGTGAAACTGGTCCTCGGACGGGCCCTCTACGACCCGGACGATCCCATGGGAAAGATGCTCTTCAATATCCTCGCCACCTTCGCCGAGTTCGAGGCTGATCTCATCCGCATGCGCACCCGCGAGGGCATGGCCACCGCCCGCGATAAGGGGAAATTGCGCGGCAAGCAGCCCAAACTGTCCGACCGACAGCAGCGGGAACTCCGCCGTATGCACGCCACCGGCGAGTATTCCATCAGTGATCTCGCCGAACTCTTCTCCGTCTCAAGACCAACCGTCTATCGCACACTCAACCGGTGTCTTTCCCCTTAGCGTACGATTCTGCCACTTACCGGAATCGCCCCGAGGTAGAGGACCACGCCCTCCCCCTCCTGGTCCCCCTTGGACTCCGGGATCCGGATGCGGCCGCTGCCGTCCCCCCAGCGCAGGGCGACGTCCACCAAGCCACAGCGGCGGGCGTGCTCCGCCGTCTCGGTGTGACCGCTCCTGGTCCGGCGGTGGGTGAAAGCGGTGGCGCGGATGGCCGCCAGGGCCTCGGCGTGGAGGGGAGCCGCCTACCTCTGGGGTCCCCGGAGGAGCCGGCCCAGCCCCCGCACCGTCTCCGCGACGTCGGAGCTATCGGGACGGGGCCAACCCGTCAGCTCCGCCCCCCTGACGATGGCCACCGTCCGGCAGGGCCTCTTCCAGGTCCTCGGGGAGGCTGAGCTCCTGCTCCTGGGCCCAGGCCTGGAACCGGTTCCAGTGGCTGCGGCAGGCCATGTTGGTGGCGTCAGGCCGGGCCAGTTGGCGGACTGCGGTCGGTAATCCGGGGTGAGAGGTATGACGTGGCCGAAGGTGGCCTGCGAGAGCAAGGGGATACCTCCACAACCGCCTGATAACGGTAATTGTCAGACGTTTGAGCTGGGCCCGCAACCGGCAACTTATCCAGGTTCAGCGGCCATCTCCACCAGCCTCGCCACGGCGTTGGCGAGACGCATCTGGCGGGGAGTGCGGCAGCGCACCCTCAGCACCCCGGGGCTGGCCACCACCACCGCCAGGCAGCGGGCCCGGCTGGTGGCGACGTTCAGCCGGTTCAGGCTGTAGAGGAACTCCATCCCGTGGGGAGCCTCCTCCGAGGAACTAGTCGCCATCGAGTAGATGGAGATGGGGGCCTCCTGCCCCTGGAACTTGTCCACGGTCCCTATTCGGAACCCGGGGAGCGCTTCCGTGATTGCCCGCACCTGGGCGTTGTAGGGGGTTATGACCAGGACGTCGGATTCGGTGATCTCATGGACAGCGCCGTCGGCGTCGGTGTAGGTCGGGGCTGAACCGAGGAGACCCTGGACGATCCGGGCCACCCGGTCGGCTTCCTCAACAGACTCGCTGGACTGCCCGGTGTGGGCCACGGGAAGGAACCTGATCCCGGTCCCCGATAGCGGGGACACGCCGGCGAGGTCGATCAGTTCCCTTCCCTCATGGGAATGGAGCCTGCCCTCGTAGAAGACCTCGGACGTGTAGGCGGTGATCTCCGGGTGCAGTCTCCAGCTCCCATCGAGGAAGAGGCCCAACCCGCCGGGCATCACCCGTTCGCCATCCAGGAGATGGGCCAGGACCGAGCGCTCCGCCCCCGGGGGATGGGTGCCCTGGAGCGGCTGGTCCAGCTGCTGGGGATCGCCCAGCAGGACCAGGCTGGCGGCGCAAGGCGAAGCCGCCACCGCGTCGGCGAGGGACATCTGGCCCGCCTCATCGATGAACAGGACATCTACGGTACCGGTCATCTCCTCCCGGGCCCAGAGCCAGGTGGTTCCGCCGACCACGTCGACCGTACCACCTTCCAGAGCGCCCAGCGCGGCGGGGTTGTCCTTGAGGAGGATGGCATCCCCAAAGGTGGGCTCGCCGGTTGCCCGCTGGCCTATCCTAACCTGGATCCCACGTTTCTCCGCCTCCTCGGCGGTCTTGGCCAGCATCTCCCCGATGACCTTGTGGCTGTTGGCCGTCACGCCGACCCTCTTACCCCCTTCCACCAGGTCAACTATCATCTCGGCGCCCACGGTGCTCTTGCCCGAGCCCGGCGGCCCCTGGATGGCCAGGTAGCTCTCATCGAGGGACGAGGCAATCCGGCGTGCGGCGGCCTCCGTCGTCTCCCCCTGCGCCCGGAGGACCTGATCTTCAGAACCAGCGAACCTGGGCGCCCGCCGGGCAAGCAGGTCGCGGGCGGCGCGAAACTCGCCGTGGTCTTCCATGCCGTGGCCCAGCACCCACCGGGCCAGGCGCTGCAGGCTTTCCGGCTTGGGCCCAGGACCGAAGAAGTCGAACGGGATCAGGGATGTGGCGGTGGGATCGGGACGGCCGTTACCCAGCCTGATGTCGATGACACCCCGGTCGTCGTCCAGGAAGAAGATCGTCCCAACCGAACGCCGCGTGTCGGGATCGTGGGGCTGGCTGTCGACCCTGATCGCGTGTTCCTGGGGCGGGAAACGGAACCGATGGATGGTAGAGCGGGCCCGGGGAGCCGGGTCGGGCCAGGACTCCTGGTAGGTCAGCATGGCCAGCGCGTCCGACTCCTCGAAGCGCTCCTCGTCGGTCAGTTCGTTGGCAAGGTAGAAGTAACGCCACCAGAAGGACTTCGCCTCCCGCCGGTGCCAGTTGAGCAGCTGCGCCAGCAGCCACTGACCCCGCTCGACGTCGTTCATCTCCTCGAGGGACTCGGGCAGAGGGAAGACCAGGGCGTCGGCTAGGGCGTTCACCGCCTGCTGGGCCTCCGAGTCCTCAGTCTCCTCGGGCTGGGGGACGGAGGGCCTGGGAAGCTCTGAGCCGAGGTCATCTTCCAGCATGTTCCGCTGCCCTTCCAGCCAGTCCCGCAGGCGCATGGTGGAAACGCAGTCGTCCCGGTTGTACTCCTCGATCTCCTCCAGCAGCTCCTCCCGACCCTCGTCCTGTCCCAGCTCCAGCCAGGTCTCGAACTCCACGATGCTGCTGCCGGCATCCCGCAGGTCCACCTCCCGGGCATAACCGTAGAGGGGCTCCAGCCGCTTGATGGAGTAGCTCTCCACCGACGCCCGCACCCCCTGGCGCACCGCCCGGTGCAGGTCCACGAAGACCCTTCCCCGCAGCAGGTGGTCAACCTCCTCCTCCCGGGTGCCGTGGCGTCCCGCCAGCCGCTTGACGGCGGTGGGCTCGTAGGGAGCGTAGTGGTAGATGTGGAGGTTGGGGTCGGCGGCGAGGCGTTCCATGACCAGGTCGATGAACCCCTCGAAGGCCCTCCGCTCCCCGCCGGTGGTGACGGTCCCGCCGTCGATGGCCCAGAAGGGGTGGAAGGCGGGATCTCCCGGCTCATCGGAGCGCCCGGGCTCGATGACGCCGAACAGGTACTCGATCCCGTCCACCTCGTCGGAGCTGAAGAAAGGGTCTCCCTCGATGTCGAAGAACAGGTCGCCCTCCGAGGGTTCGGGCAGCATCAGCAGGCCGTGATTGGGGACCAGCTCTCCGTCCCGGCCCCGGGGAGGATCGAGGCGTTCCGAGATGACCTCGCCGACCCGCTCGCCCTCCACCTGGATCCGGGCTTGGGCATGAATCCTCTCCAGCGCCTCCCTCCGGATGCTATTGGGATGCTCCCCCAGGGTCTCGAGAGGTTCGGCCAGGGTCGACCTGGTGGTGACTCCGACGCCGTGAAGGGCGTACCGCTGCCGGGAGCTGAGGTTGGCGACCAGGGCCAGGTCATCCCTTGCCCGCCACCAGGCGCTGCATTCCCCGCTCCAGCGGCACACGGCGCAGTGCTCCACCGGTTCCGGTGCGGTGGTCACCGGATAATCCGGCGTCCCGTCCAGCGTGGCCTCGAACTCCCGGGCCACCAGCCGGTGGTAGGCGGCGTAGTCGGCGAAGCGGAAGGAGACCGTCTCCCTCTGGACTCCCCCCAGGGCGAGGTGCATCTCGTCGGGCGGCCGGCCCTGGGCTTCGCCCAGCAGCTCCGAGTACATGCAGAGCTGGAGGACGGCCGAGGCCTTGGCATGGCGGGCCAGCTTGGTGTCCCAGACCTCGTAGCTCCAGTCTCCGAGGCCGCTGGGCTGGGGAACCCGCCGGAGGAAATCGGCGAATCCCAGCCGCCGCCCATCGAAGAGCACCGCCTGGTAGATGACATTGACCCCGCTGCGCATCGCCTGGAGGGTGAGGTCCCTCCCCTCGACTAGGCGCTGGACAAAGGGCAACCCGGTAGCTGGTTCGAGGCGGACCACCTCGACCCCGTCGGCCTCCAGGGACTCCAGGAAGCGCTCCTCGTGGAGCTGGCCGCGCTGGGTGATCCGGTCCAGCACCGGGTCTTCGCGCACCGGCCTCTCCAGGTGTCCCGAGACCGCGGCCCGCTCCAGGCTGGTCAGGTGACCGCATTCCAGGAATCCCACCAGGTCCGTTGCCGAGTAGACCAGGTTCCCACCGATAAGTTGCATCTACCGTCCCTACCATGTTTCTTCGCTGCACTCCGAAGCCGAGTCCAGTTTACACGGCAGGGCCGGGATTGACCCTCCGCACTGTCTGGCTCCCGCTGGACGAGCTTCCCGGGAAGTTGGAGTACACTGGGCGCACCAGTCAACCAGCAGGGACCGGTCTCCCCATCACTCTGCAGAAACAAAAGGAATCGCCGATATGATTGCCCAAGCCGTTGAGCAAATCAGAAACACCGTATCCCTGAGTGTCTTGGACGAATCCGCGACCAAGCAGGGAGTGGTGCTCCGGCTGCTCAGCCTTGCCGGATGGGACACTTTCGACATTTCCCAGGTCGTACCCGAATACACGGTTGGGAGCCGACGCGTCGACTACGCCCTCAGGCCAGGCACGCCCAACGCGGTGTTCATCGAGGTCAAGCGCCCCGGCGAAAATCTGGAAAGGCATCAACAGCAACTGCTGGAGTACTGCTTTCAGGAAGGGGTCAGGCTGGCGGTGTTGACCAACGGGCGGACCTGGTGGCTCTATCTGCCCCTGCAGGCGGGGAATTGGGAACAGAGACGGTTCCTGACCATTGACCTGGAGGTCCAGGAGCCCAGCGTCGTGGAACGCCGGTTCCTGGAGTACCTTTCTCCGGAAAGGGTGGGCAGCGGCCGGGCGGTTGGCGATGCCGAAGCCCTGGTGGAATCGCAGCAGAGGGCCGAGATCATCGACCGAACCATCGCCGCCGCCTGGACCCAGATCGTTGAAACTCCCGATGAACTCCTGGTTGAACTGATCTCGGAAACCACAGAGCGCATCTGCGGGTTCAAGCCGGAACCGGAGCTGGTGGAGGAATTTCTGTTACAACGGGTCCAGGCCCCAAACCACGGACTTGATGAGAGTCCTCCGCCGGCGCCATCTCGGGAAACTGACGTTCCTCCTGGGAGGCGAACCCGCAGGGGCAGGCCGGGCCCCACCCTTCCGATCACTCTGGTTCCGCAGAACTCCACAGACTTCCTGGAGGCTCTCCTACGGACCAGGGAGGCGTGGATTGAAGTGTCGTACCGCGATGGCAGTAAAGAAGTTCGCCGCTGGGATGCTTCACTCATGAGTCCGTCATCGAATGTGATCGGCAACCTGAGAAGCAGGCCGGAATTTCGCTCCGGAATCTGGGAGGAAAACGGGATAGCCAGCCTGCGGGTAAGCATTGAACGTCCGAGAAGAAAGGACGCATGAAATCACCATCCCGCGACTCCAACACGGCGAGAGCAGCCGGGCGGAGGGGCTGTTAGGAAGGCGGCGGAGATGCGATGGTGCTTAGGTGCGATGGTGCAAAAGAGCATTGGAGTTGCGGACCCAGGCCGCGACCATGGTCATTCGGACAATGGGCTTGTGGTAGCTGGATTGAATGATGTAGGTCTATTACGATCATACCCTGGGCGATGAGGCCGGTGCGGTGAGTAGACGGTAAGCCCCGGCGAAGGCCTTTTGTCCCGGCTCTAACTTGCCGGCGACGGCCAACGCTGGGGTGACTTATTCGCTCCATTTCACGGCAAGCGTAGATGCCTCCTCCGAAGGGATGGTCGGTCGACGTACAGCTTCACCGGAGGCACCGTGTCTGGTCGATGACGCGTCAGCGGGACCCCATTCGTTCCAGACCCCGGTCTTGTCCGCGATCGCCTGAAGGCGGGGCTTGAACACTCGGCGAAACTTCTGCGGGGCAGAGATGGAACAGGAAACCGGGCATCAACCGGCGGACAGGTCATGGCTGGCCCGGCATTGGGTCGCGGTGGGCGCCGGCATTTTGGCCAGCACCCTCACGGCGGGCACATTCGTCCTGATGGGAGCGGCTGCCCTCAGGGCCGGCACGACGGACGTCGGCATCGGGTACCTGGTGTTCGCGGCGGTGTCGCCTGTGGTTATCATGGCGGTGGCGCTGCGCTACTGGACGGACTGAGGAGGTCAGGACGGCGAAGACGCCGCTCAAGAAGAACGGGCGGGTCCGGGATGGGCTGGAATGGGCCCTGCCGGCCCTCCTCCTGACGACGGGCCCCGGCATCGCCCTGCTCCGTGTCAATAGCAACTTGACATTGACCACGTTGTAGCAAGTAGGAGTTGACCCACCCAGCGTGTTACCTGGGACCTTGGATTCAGGATTGAGCACCAACATTGTCATGATGCCGTTGTAGCAACTTGGAATTGACCCACCTCGTTCCGGTCAGCGATTCTGTCAGTCGGCATGGTTGTCGCCGGCCTCCTCCGGCGAAGCGGCCAGATGTTGCAGCGACGGGAAGAGACCCGCCTGGCGTTTCTCCCTGAGTCGGAAGCTCTCGCCCCGTATGTTCAGCACATGGCTATGGTGCAGCAGCCGATCCAGGATGGCCGACGCGATTACCGTGTCGCCGAGGATCAGGTTCTTCTTTCTCCGCAGGCGGTCCAGGATGGCATACAGCCGGGAGCGTTCGAGGAAGCAGCCTTCGTTAGGGGTTGCATGGGTGTGTGCGGTATGGCACAATAGTCTGTGCGGTATAGCACAAGCCTATTGGCGCCGCTATGGAGGGAAATTATGGGTGATCGTACAGAGATGGATGCGCGTTGGATTTCGAAAGACGACCCTCAGGCAGCCCCATTCGTCAAGGCCGAGGCTGCCCGAGTGCGTGATGGACAGGAGGGGGCGAGAGAACGTGGGCGCGAAGTGTTGACTCCGGCGGGGGCAAGAAGACTTTTCAATGTCACGCTCGGCGATGTTCGTATGGCGAGAGTGCGAAAGAATGTCAATGCTCCGCTTGTCTTGGACGTCACAGGCAAGCCTTTGCACTTCCTAGACCTTCTGGACGCCCTTGAGTACTGGTCGAATAGGAAACGCTCTGACTTCGATGCCATGCTCCAGTCTATGCGTGGGTCCGGGTTCCTTGTTGGGTTGGATGATGGGCGGATGTTCAGCGTTCTCCACGATAGGCCACTAGTTCGGATTGAGGACGCCGTGCCTGGGCAGTCTGAGCACCATAGGAACATTGAGTGATTCGCTCGACAATCCTTGAAGAGATCGAAGCTAAGGATGGTAAGAATGTCCCAAGACAAGGTAATACTGGCTACTACCGAGGTCATCGACGGAATCATGTTGCCCAGGGAAAGCCTAGTTCATGCGGCAGCGGCAATAAATGGGAAAAAGGCTCCTCGGAAAATCGTGGATCACGATCCATGCTCCATTCCCCTGGGCAAAGTTCGTGCGGCGGAGGTTGTAGACATCGGAAAAACCGCAGCCTTGTTTGGGATCCCCGACGAGACCCACAGGGTTGCCACATCAATACATGAACCCAGTGGTATATCGATCGTCGAAATAACCTACCCGCACGATAATCGCCCCTTCGTATTACATCTAGCTGGGGAAACTGATGCCGGTATCGCCGTCGAAGTGGACCCCGCAAACTTTGATAGTTTCAAAGACATCAAAGCGTTCCAAGATCTGGCCAAGCAAAACGGTGCTAACGAGAAGACTTCCCTAATGGGTCGCCGGAGTTTGACCCCGGAACCGCTTATACAATTCCTCATATCAGATCCGGTGTTGGCTGGCGTCTTGTTTTGGGCTCTCTGGAGAGGGGAGAGGTTCCTCACGTACACCGTAGATGCGACGGCCCGTAAGGCTGGGGACGCCATATCAGATACGATCAGTGCAAGGTTGAGGTCCTGGTTGGAGAACTTCAACCGTCATCGGTCGCAGGACGATCGAGCGGCCACCTCCGAGATCGTAGTCAATGTGGATCCGCAGATCATTCTGATCACCAAGGGCCAACACACAGAGCAGCAAACGGATATCGGTATTCAGTCACTCGCCAAGCAATTGGAGTTATGGGAGCCCCTTCTGCACAAGGCGGACAGCATCACGTTCGTACGAGAGTCCAAAAATGAGGAGTGGATGTTCCTGCACATGACTACTTCCGATGGCAAGGTAATTGCTGATGAAGACTCTTACCTCAGGACCATAACGCGTCGGGAGGAAATTGCCCGTACCAAGCCCGTTTGTGTTTGTTTGAAGCACAAAGTCACGGGCGAGGAGCGCCACCACGAGACCACCGCCGTGTTTACCAAAGTGGACGAGGCAGGCAGGTTCGAAGTGAAGTTCAACTCGTTCCCACAGGACTTGGAACATTGGGAAATTACAGGTTATTCGCTTCTTTCTGATACGAAGACAACCCCCAACGAGCCCAACGCATAGCCAGCGGACGTACTTTCCCTGAGGTGGACCCCGTTGTTCGGACAAAGTCGAGGCCGAATTAAGCGAGAGTGCCTCCGCACCTCCCGTGATGCTAGCGTACCGGAGGGGTGCCCGGGCCGATAGCGCCCCTGGTCAACCGGAAGGGCCCTTGCCATGCTTCCTTCCCCACCCCGGGAGCGTCATATAAACGCCCCTTCACGTGACTGTCACACAACTGTCATATCCCCGTTGCGGCGGCCTGTCACATAAAGGTATAGTCCGGGAATGACGACCTACGGCTACATCAGGACCAGCCGGCAGCGCATCCAAGGGAGCACCGGCAGCGACCCCGAGGCCCAGGCCCACCAGCTCCGCCAGGAGGGCGTCCCCGAGGCCACCATCTACTGCGGTGCAACGGCGGCTGCAGGAACAGGAAGCTGTGAATCTTGAGGATTCACGGGCTGCTTAGCCCCAATCCACCGAAGGAGGGCGTGTAGCGGGGCCCTGAAGAGACAAGAAAGAGCTCTTGTGCCTCTGGGATAATGGTTTTCGAGCCAGAAAACCGGTCCCAAAACAGGAGCACCCAATAGTAACCACCCCGACGGCATCCGTGTCTCTTCTGACGCCCACTGCCCAACGAGGCTCAGCGGCGGAAAACGTATATTGCTTTCGTGACCACCTACGGTACATCCGCACTAGCAGGGCATCCAGGTCGGCGTTCCCGGACGCTGAACGAGCGACAGACAGAGAAGGCGCGGCGGATGGTGGAGGTGAGTATGTCGCTGCGGTTCGTCGCCGGCGATCTGGAGTTCAGCCGGGACGCGCTCCGGAGGGCGCTGCGGGAGCCGTATTGATGGACAGTCTGATTTTAACCTCGGGCCGTCTTTTTGGTGCCCGGGTAGTCCAGGACCTGAAACTGCAGACCGCTTCGGTCTGGCAGCCAGAGGGTCTGTGATCGCTGGCAGCAACGGGGATCCCCGGGAGAACTGGGCCCAGCTCGAGGCCCTCCACTTCTTCCTCCTGGAGCACAGCTCGTGGGAGACCGGCGTGGTCCAGGACTTTGCCAACCAAGATGAGATCGCGGACAACCTTGGCTGGCCGGTGCATCAGCTGCGAAAGAGCCTCGCGGTTCTCCGTGACCTCGGGGAAATTGAGGTCCAGCGTCGGACCCACAACAGGTACCGCCTTCGGCTCCCGTCACTAATCTTTGCCCCGGAATACTTGAACGCCAAGAGGGCATCATGAGCAGATTAGCGAGCACCGGTGGCTTGGTGGAAGTCCTCTACAAATACGTTACTTCGGAACGGGTCCTGACCTGTCTTCCGGAAGTCGGAGACGGGACTCTCCGGGCTACCCAGCCCGCAGCCCTGAACGATCCTTTTGAATGCGAGGTGTCACCTGGCTTAGCTCGCGCGGACCAACTGGCCGAGGATGTAGAGATAGCGGAGGTCCTTTCGAGTCTCAATGGTGCGACTCCGATCAGTGACGCCAAGGTGCGGGAGGCCCGGTCCAAGTATGGGAGTCTGTTCTTGAGGGAACTGCTGGTCGGTCAGTTGTCCCAGCGTTATGGCATCGTTTCGTTTTCTTCGGATCCTCGCCATCTTCTGATGTGGGCTCACTACACGAGGGATGGTTCGGGGTTTGTTATCGGCTATCAAGTAGATGCTCTAAGGTCACTTGGAAGGCATGAAGACAGTCTCAGAGAAGTCAGGTACGAGACTCAAACCCTCCCTATTGTCGTATATCCCGTGCTTTCTGAAGAAAATGCGAGCATCTTGCTCTCCTTCAAGAGCGACCATTGGAGTTACGAGTCGGAGTGGCGGCTTATCGTAGAGTTGAGCGACACCATCGGTACTGGGTCACGGGACTCCCGTGATCTGCCAATCAACTTGGTTCGGGTGCCGAATGAGGCTGTCGTGGATGTATTCCATGGAGCTGCAGCTCCGCCCGGCCGACGTCTCCCTAGCCAACATCCACCGCGACGTCGGCGTCTCCAATTACTCCTATCTCTTCGGCGCTTCTGCGGCATGGAGCGGGATCCACGAACTCAACATCGATAGAGACTCTCCCCTACGTGTCCGGATCTTCAATGAACCTTTCAATTCGTTCAGGTCCAACCAAGAGCATTGGCTGCCCGTTCAGCGACGTAACAGTGCCACTTATCAGGATCTTGTCGCCGAGATTGATCCCTTTGATCAGGTCACGCTCTTCATCGGTCACAAGGAAGCATTCGACCTGAGTGAAGAACGTTTCGTCCCACAGGGATAGGTCTACTTTTCCAGTTAGGCCGTATCTGGAATGGATGCTCCTTACGTCGTAGATCGATCCCTTTAGCGTACGCCGCTCAGAGGTATATCCGAGCCCTTGCTCGGGTTCGTCCAAGTGGCTTGGGTGAGTCAATAAGTGTGGCTGATCCTCTCTGACTTCTCCGACCAAACTGACCCGTTCCCCCTTAAGGCCGAAGTAATCCTTGACGTTTCGCTTGTAGAACTGGGCAATGACCTCGTGCTCATGCTGGTCGGAGTCGATAACGAGTTCGACAATGCTGTAGGGATCGAATCCGTCGGGTACGTTCAAAGCACGCACCCGACCCTCCACTAAGGTCGTTAGGAAACGAGGTGTCGGTCGGCCGTCGGCATTCTCATTGCTTGAGTATGTTGTCGTGGTGCTGCTAACTTTGATCGGCGAGTTCTCCCTGAGCACCCTGTGCGAGGCAGACAACAGGAAGGCGGAAGCTCTCAACAGCATCGGTATATCTATTGATAGATCCGGCGATTTGAGATCGGTGATGTATCGCCACTTCATGTAAATTCTGTTGCTGTCTGAAAGGAATTCTCGAAAGCTACCCTTGACGTTGAAGTGGATACTATTGGCATCATGATGATTCCACCATTCTTCTAGCTGCCTTTTTTCATCGTCTGTAAGGAGCTTGAAGAGGTCGGTGAGCTCGTGCTTGTGCCATTCGCGGATGTCTCTTGGATCCGACGACGCCAACTTACCCAAGACTTCCAGGTATGCCTTGAGTGATAGCTCCAGCGTGAATGCGGCCTGCTGAGCGTAGGCCAACGCCTGGCCTTTGCCTGCGTTGGTGTCCCAGAAGTGGCGGTCAATGCCGTGGTGATCGAACATTTCCTTCAGGTTAATGCCCGAGACCGGTATCAACCTTGACGCTTCGTGGTACATTTCCGCGAGGTGGGAGAATGTTGTTATCCCGGGGACTTCGGTAGCGACCGATCTAGGGTCCAGGTGCAGGTCAGCTGCCTTCTCCCTTTCCAGCTTTGAGAAATTCCTCTGGTTTCCCTTCCTATCAATGGCGGCTATCACGTGGACATACTTTTGAGAGATGGGATGTACTGGTACGTCACCACCATAACGTTGCGTCAGTTGGGCGAAACAGGCAGCTGCGTCATCTAAAGTGGAATGGGCCCCATGTATTTCAGAACACCGGTGGAATAGGCTGAATACTTCAAAATAGGGCATATTTAGCAGTTCCTCGCTGATGATCGGGGCCGCTAGGCAGATGGGATGTCCGCTGTTCTGGGAACGGGAGAGGGCAGGGCCAGTTATACGTCGTCCCCTTGTCCGGAGCCAGGGATGTGGCGTTTTTGCGGCTGTGTTTCAGTCGGTACCTTCCGTCGTTCATCTCCAGAATATGGGCGTAGTGGGTGAGGCAGTCCAACTGGGCTTCCGTGAGGCGCTCCAAGCCGTGGAGGATAGAGACATGAACCCAGTTCGGCGGTGATGGGCAGGTTGACCAATTCTCTCATCCCTGCCTCCAGTAGTCCGCTTCACCCTTTCACCAGTGTGATGCCTCGCACAGTTTCCCGACTGGGGAGGCTTTCCCGGACTTACTGCGCTGCCGTACGCTCTCCGGGTAGCCATGTCGGGCCCCTACCCCCTGCCGCCCTGGTAGTACTTGGCCACCGCTCCCCATCCGGCCGCTTGGCGCTCGGTGTACCGGGCGGGCATCCGTGGGCTCTTCCACCGTCCCGCCGTCATCAGCTCGGGGAGGGAGAAGCCGGCGGCGGCCAGGTCCTGGCTCATCCCGACGCGACCCGAGTGGCCGGTGATGTCCCTCCAGTCCGGGAGCCCCGCGGCCCGGGCGGCCTGCTGCAGGCGCCGACGGATAGTGTCGGGATGTAGGCCGAAGACCGGCGTGGCGGCGTCGGCCACCGCCTCCTCGGGGCGGATGGCCAGCAGGGCATCGACGGCGGCCGGCCCCAAGTACAAGAACGTGCCCTCAGCCTCCTGGTCCGTCTTGGACTCCGGGATCCGGATGCGGCCGCTGCCGTCCCCCGCCAACTCCACGTCCCCCCAGCGCAGGGCAGTGGCCTCGGAGACCCGCAGCAGCCCGTCCCTGAGGACAGCGGCCAGGGCAACATCCACTAGGCCCCGCCGGAGGGCGGACTCCTCCGTCTCGGTATGACCACCCCGGGTGCGGCGGGGAGTGAGGGCGGTGGCGCGGATCGCCGCCATGGCCCCGGCGCTGAGGGGCGCGGCCTGCCTCTGCGGGCCCTTCAGGATGCGTCCCAGTCCCCGCATGGTCTCGGCGACTTCGGGGCCGTCGGGACGGGGCCAGCCCGTCAGATCCGCTCCCTTGACGATGGCCGCCCGGGCCTGCCGGATGGTGGCCATTCGCCGGCCCTCCTCAGCCGGGTGGACCAGGTAGTCCGAGAGGGCGGCCTCTAGGCCGTCGGGCAGGCCGAGCTCCTGCTCTAGGGCCCAGGCCAGGAACCGGTTCCAGTGGCCGTGATAGGCGCGGCGGGTGTTCTGGGCCCGGGCGTGCTGGCGGATTTGGTCGCCCCGGGACGCGGGGATGTCGGGGGGCTGGAGGAGCTGGGAGAGCAAGATCGTCACCTCTTCAAACGCCTGACAACGGCAATTATCAGACGTTTGAAGAGTAGGATTCAAGGGCGCAGTCCGGGCAGAGTAGGGTGGTGAAACCCGCATCCGGAATCTCCGGTCGAATCCACGCAATCCGCCGTCCACGTCCGAGCCCTTCAAGCGGGCGCAGCTGAGAAGTGGCTCCGCCGGCATTCTCTCAAAGACTGACACACTACTTGATTAGTATGGTAATCTATCTGACATTGTCGGCGCATTCGCGCAGGAGTGGCAGGAATTCGCCTCCGAAGTCGCAGCTGCGGGATAGGAGGTCCCATGCAAGAGAATGTTGTCGGAGACGTCGCCCCGAGGGTTCTGGGGCAGCGTCTTCAGGATGCCAGGCGAGCGCGCGGGCTCACCCAGCAGGAAGTCGCGGACTCCCTGGAACTGGCACGGACCACGGTGACGGCGCTGGAGAAAGGGGAGCGCCGGGTCCGTCCGGACGAGCTGATCAGCCTAGCGGGACTGTACGGCCGGCCGGTCAGCAGTTTCGTCGGCTCCAGGGCGCCCTCGGCGGAGTTCTCGGTGCAGTTCCGCACGTCCGTCAACAGGGCGAGCTCGCCCGAGACCCAGCAGGCGCTGAGGAGCGGGATCCAGGAGTTCCAGGACCTGTGCGAAGACTACCTGTGGCTGGAGACCATCACCGGGGCGCGCTACCGCCAGTCCTACCCGCCCCAGTACGAGACGGCCGGCGTTCCCCCGGAGGATGCGGCTGAAGATGTGGCTGCCTCGGAGCGCAACCGCCTTGGTCTGGGGGACGGGCCCTTCCTGAACCTGCGGGAGGTCCTGGAGAACGAGGTGGGGCTCCGTATCTTCTATACGCAGCTGCCTTCCAACCTCGCCGGCATTTTCGCCTACACGGATGACCTGGGCGGCTGCATCGCGGTCAACTCCGGCCATCCGGAGGAGAGGAGGCGGTGGTCGATGGCCCATGAGTACGGCCACTTCCTGACCAGCCGGTTCCGGCCCGAACTGACCGCCCTGGGACGGGGCGGGCGTGTTCCCGCCTCCGAGAGGTTCGCCGACGCCTTTGCCGGAGCGCTGCTCATGCCAACCCCCGGGCTGAGGAGGAGGTTCTACCAGATCTCCCGGGCGGCGGATGGCGCGGTGACCACCGCTGATGTCTGCCGGCTCTCTCACCACTACTTCGTCTCCGTCGAGGCGATGATGCTGCGCCTGGAGGAACTCCGCCTGCTGCCCGGGGGGTCCTGGGACAGGCTGCGCGACCGGGGGTTCAGGGTTCGGGAGGCCCAGGAGCAGTTGGGATTGTCTCCCCACCCCCATGACGATGCCCCTCTGCCGCTGCGCTACCGGTTCCTGGCGGTTCAGGCCCACGGGGAGGGGGAGCTCACCGAGGGGGAGCTGTCCCGGGTTCTCCGCCAGGACCGTCTCTCAGCGAGGGAAACCGTGGAGAACCTGACCCACTCGCTTCACCTTCTGCACGAAGGGGAACTGATGGCCATTCCCATTGATCCGAGCAGCCGGGTGACGGGCGCTTGACGGCAGGGGCACCGGGCAGCGAGGGACCGGACACCGGCGTCCTGCTCCTGGACGCCAGCTGCCTGCTCAGCTTATACGCCACCGGCCGCATGATGGAGATCGCGGCGGCTCTCCCCTGGGAGCTGGCCGTCGTTGACTACGTGATGGAGCGGGAAGCGCTGTACGTCAGAGTCATCGAGGCAAACGCGGAGGAGCAGACGACTCCGGTGGACCTTTCGCCGCTCATCGAGGCGGGGTTGCTCCTGGTCATGCGGATGGAGACCCCCGGCGAGGAGGCCTCCTTCGTGGAGTTGGCAGCCGTCGTGGACGACGGCGAGGCGGTGACCGGGGCCATAGCCCTCAACCGGGGGCATTCGGTCGCCATCGATGACCGCAAGGCGAGACGGGTCCTGGGAGAGAAGGCTCCCGGGATGGGACTGGTTTCCACCCTGGAGCTCATGCACCGGTGGTCTGAGTCCGTTACGGTTCAGGAGGTGGGCGAGGCGCTGCGGGCCATGCGGCACAGGGCCCGTTACGTCCCGGGGCCACGGGACCCGCTGTACGTCTGGTGGCGTGACCTGATGGGGGGCTCGGGCAACCAGGAAAGGAGTGCGCCATGACCAACGAGACGGAAACCCCACGCCCTCATCCGGAGAGGCCTCCGGCCGCCTACCGGAGGGACCTCCACCGGGCCCGCCTGGTGATCGGGCAGCTTCGGGACGCGGCGCTGGCCAGCGGGGAGCCCTTCCAGGCTGCGGACCTCGCCCTGGACGCCGCCGCCCTCGATGAGCTCTGGGACGGGCTCGACCGGATCGACTCGCGCTTCTGGAAGGACGAGGAGTATCGCCGCTACATGGATGCGAGGGCGGAAATCCCGACGACAGACACCAAGCGCCCCTGGTGGAAGTTCTGGGAGGCTGGATAGCCGTTCGGGATGCCCGTGGTGGGCCCTGACCGAGGCAGATCGGGCCCCGATTGCTTCCGCTGCACCAAAGGGGGGAGGCATCAGGCCCACGAATGACACGATTTTGGCGATTCTGGCGGGACATCCGGGGTAAACCGGAGGCGAGGTTGGGGGTATGATGGAAAGGATCAAGACTTCCTGTCCGGACGATCGCCAAGGGGGTCACCTGAACCTCTCAGCTATCACCACCCGATCCCCAGAGCGAGGGACGAGGCGGCCCACGCCGCCATCCCTCAAAGATGGCCAAGGCACTGCATAGTGGGAATGGGTTGCTACAAAAGCGGAGTCGAATCCTACAACCAAGCGTGCGAAAGGACCGAGCCAGGAGAACGCTACCGGCTGCTGATGGGCCGCACTTACTGCAGACACCGTATCGGCGACTACGTCGGCACTATCGACGACCTGACGGAAATGGTAGCCTTGCGACCCGACAACGCACAGTGCTACACCCGCCGCGGCATCACCCACGCAGAGACCGCCGACTACGAGGGCGCCATCAACGATCTTGAGAAAGCAGCCTCTCTCAGCTAGGCGGACGCGGATCTCCACAATCTGCTGGGGCCATGCGTACATGCACGCCGCCCTGAGCCAGATGAGGGCCGGCGCAGCGAACAAAAAAGGAACGCAGCCCACCCGTGAGAAGGCAGAGACGGCACTGCGACATTTCGACTGAGCACTAGTAGTCAGTCAAACTGGTAATTACAGGTCTATTTTGTCTTGAATGGGAGTGGTATGGTTGCCAGAGAAGCTGTGTTGGGTGAGGTGTGGTATCCATGGTGCGGGAGAAG
>DAOUIZ010000024.1:0-105728 GCA_034423195.1 Dehalococcoidia bacterium
CGCTATCGGACGCCGTTGCAGCCGCTTAGATTCACTCGTGTTTGCCTCTGGCTTTGCCGGCGCTTTGCTCCAAACATGGGACGCATCATCTCCTCAGACCGGATCTGAGCACCAGCAGGACACGCTCCTGTTCGTCGCTGCAGCCATCCCGGACCATGCCGGTTCTGTAATCTGCGAATCGTTGGTAACAGCCCCTGAACGAGAAGGCCCGTCGCCTCCAGGGAAGTGGATCCGGCCGTGGTCGAGTGGCTTGGGATTGAGCACCTGTTTGAGCTTTCCACGGGTGACAAGGTCGCCGCCCTCTTCGCTCCCCTCGTGGTCTTCATCGCCCTCTCGATCTTGACGGTGATCCTGCCCGGCAAGTGGGTCACCGGATACGCCAACGACGAGCGGACCGGAAGGCCCCGCAGGTACCGGCTCAACGGCCTGCTCGTCTCCGTCATCGCCATCCTGATCTGGGGCTTCGAGGTCATCCCCGGGCTGGAGCGCGAGTGGTTCTACCGCACATCGCTCTACGCCGTCGCTGGCGGCACCGGCTGGGCTGTGCTCTTCACGGCCATCGCCGTGTTCAGCCAGCCGAAGACCCGGGACCGCAACTCCATTTTCGACTTCTACCTCGGCCGGGTGCAGGAGATCCGCTTCTTCAACGACCGCCTCGACCTCAAGATGACGTTTTACGTCGTGGGCAGCACGATGCTCGCCATCAATGCCATGTCGGGTGCGGCCTGGCACTACGAACAGTTCAGCCCCACCAACCAGGTCAACCTCGGCGTCTTCGTCTACGCCGCCATCTTCACCTTCTACACGTTCGACGACCACCTCTTCGAGCGCGTCCGGCTCTACACCTTCGACCTCCTGCACGAACGCATGGGCTTCAAGATGTTCTGGGGCGACAACATCTGCTACGGCTGGCTCTACATCCTCCCCCTTTACGGCATGGCCGCCTACCCCGGCCCCGGCTTCTCGACCGCCTGGACCTACGTCTGGATCATCGGCACCTGCGCCCTGTTCCTGGTCGGATGGGGCATAGCCCGGGGCGCCAACATCCAGAAGTACACCTTCAAGCGCTGGCCCGAACGCAAGTTCCTCGGGATCATCGAGCCCCGCTACATCCAGGCTGGCGACCGCAAGATCCTAACCAGCGGTTTCTGGGGCGTCGCCCGCCACTTCAACTACATGGGCGAACTCCTCTTCGCCGTGGCAGTGGGCCTCTCCTTCGGCCATTTCGGCGTCGCCTGGTCGTGGGCCTACCTGGCCTTCGCTCTCTGGTTGTTCACCACGCGCCAGCGGGAAGACGACGCGGCCTGCGCCGAAAAGTACGGCCAGGAGAAGTGGGCCGAGTACCAGGAGAAGGTGCCGTACCGCATCGTCCCCGGCATCTATTGATGCTGGCAGAGCCTGCCCCTGCTCCTTGCCCTCTCCATCCCAGCCCTGCTGATGCTGTACCCCAGCCCCGCCCTGGCGCAGGACACCACGGCGCCGACGCAGGCTTTCAGGTACACCTCCTCGTACTTCACCCTCCGCCACAGCCGCTCCAGCCAGGCCTTCATCCGCCTGGACCTAAAGAAGGGGAGTCTCCAGGTACTGCCGGTCGATCTCCCCCATCAGGGGCAGGTCCTCTTGCGAGTCCGCCCGGGGCCGGAGATAGATGCTGGAACGGCTGACGCTCAGCAGGGCGCACTGGCGCACTACGTACAGGGAGGGATGCTCCCGGTCCTCCATAGTTCTAAGAGTCGTGCCCTCCCCCTTTCCCTCCTTCGTCGTCCCTCCTCAGTCGCCAGGGGCAGGCTTAGCCATGTGGGGTAACTTGTCCAAGGCTCCCCGGCCTTCGCTCGGGGCAGGCCCTTGGGCGCTCCATAGCCGCCTGGCCCAACTTCATGGACCGGACCTCTCCGCCAAGAAATCCCGCTCCACCTTCAGCCGGCCGATCTCCTGGTACAGGCGGGCGCTCAGGGCAGCCTCGTTCCTGGACTTCCGGTCCTTGCCGTTGCCGAAGACCCCGGAGGCGCCCTCCGCCAGAGCCTTCTTCCAAGCCTGTATCTGGCCCGGGTGGACTTCGTAACTGACAGCCAGTGGGCCACCGTTTTCTGTCCCTTCAGTGCTTCAAGAACCTGCCCCTGCCTTCGCAGGGGCAACCTTGGCCTTGAAAGCGGGGCTGTGTTTCCTGCGTCCTTGCGACATTTCCTGCTCCTTCCCGACAGCAACCGCTGCCCTCAGTTCAGGAGAGGGACTCTCACTTCACCACCTGTCCGAATTTCCGGGTCCACGTCAGACCAAACCCGGACGACCGGCATCACGGCAGTTCGTAGTTCCGTTATACTGGGATTCAACGACATTCCTTACGCCACTCCAAGGTGGGGGAACGATGCTAACAAGACTGGAAGTCAACGGTTTCAAAAACCTGGTCGATTTTTCCCTGGATTTTGGCCCCTATACGTGCATCGCGGGACCCAACGGGGCTGGCAAATCCAACATTTTCGACGCCATTCAATTCCTGTCCCTGTTAACCGAGTCCACCATAAATCATGCGGCCCTGCAGGTTCGTAACTCCGGCGAAGATACCGGAGATTTCGCCGATCTTTTTTTCACCAGAGATATACAAAAACACAATCGCCTGGAATTTGCGGCCGAGATGATTGTCAGCCCTGAGGTCATAGACGATTTCGGAAGAAAGGCCGAGGCTTCTTCCTCGTTTTTGCGGTACGAAGTCGCTTTCCGATACGAGGAGCCTTCGGCATCCGCAGGTCCTTTGGGAGGGCTTGTTCTTGAGAAAGAAGTGCTCCGCCCGATTACCACTGGTAAGGCCCACGAACATCTGAGGTTCCCACATAGTAAGAGTTTGTTCCGGGACAGTGTCGTATACAACAAACGGCATAGCCGCTCCGGTTACATCTCAACTGACGAAGCGGATATTGCAGCGACGGCCATTGTTGTCCACCAAGACGGCGGTTCGCATGGGAGAGGACGTCCTGCTCCGGCGAGGGGAGCGACCAGAACGATAATCGGGACGGAAAACTCTGCGACGACACCAACGATACTGGCTGTGCGGAGGGAGATGCAGAACTGGAGGATCCTGGCCCTGGAACCGGCAGCTATGCGGCGGCCAGACCGCTATACGCAAGAACCAGGGATCGCGCCTGACGGGGCACACATCCCGGCTACGCTGCAGCATTATGCCAATGTCTCGAGCGAAGAGGACGTGTACGCATCGTTGGCCAGCAGGCTTTCCGATTTGGTTTCGGTAAAATCAATCAAGTTGGCCAGAGACGAACTTAGACAGCTACTGTCGCTGGAAATTCAAGAGAAGCCTGGTTTGCAGTTGCGTGCTCACTCAATCTCTGATGGAACGCTGCGTTTCCTTGCACTCGTTGTGCTGGCAGAGGTAGATGTCGCCACGGGGTTGTATTGCATGGAAGAGCCGGAAAATGGCATTCATCCTGCCAAGCTTGACAGGATGAATGATCTTCTGCATGACATCGCAGTCGATGTGGATGAGCGGATAGGGCACGACAACCCTTTGCGCCAGGTAATCGTGGCGACTCACTCCCCGTTCTTTGTCCAATTGCAAGACCGAAACGACCTCGTTTTAGCCACCGATACGGTGTGGCAGGCGGAGAACGGAGATATCATGCAAAGCCTGAAATGCCGCCCCAGCGAAGGTTCGTGGCGGTGTTACGACGGCCGACGCGACTTCGTTGGGATAGCCGAGCTTCAACATTATTTGAAGTCACCAGAAAATGCCCAGATATCCTTCCCAGCCGAATATTTGGCGGAACCAGCATGACTCTAAGGTTCCTGTTGGTTTGCGAAGGCTCCGCTGACACCGAGTTAGTCCAGCACATTCGCAGACTGTTGGTGAACTTGGGGCAAGAAGACCCGCAAGGGACACATTGGTACTATGGAAGGCTACTGGCAGACAAGATCAGGGGAGGACTGCAAAACTCCGGCGCTTGCGATTTGCTCCTGGTCCATCGGGACTCCGACTCCCCGAATGAAACTCAATCGGCAGGACCAGGGCGCCGACGGGAAGAGATCAATGCAGCCATCAGCGATGCAGGATATGACGGGGCCTGGGCCAGCATAGTCCCCGTCCGTATGACTGAAACCTGGCTCCTTCTCAACGAGGCAGCGATCAGAACTGTCGTGGGCCGCCCAAATGGGAAAGACCTCGTTGTACTCCCGCCCAGCAACGACTTGGAGAATGTAGCCAATCCCAAGGATGTGCTGGACGACGCCTTGCTATCGGCCAGTGGCGCATCGGGAAGGCGCCTCAGCAAAATCAAGCGTGATTTGCCCAAATTCCATCGTAGACTACTGGAAGATCTTCCCGTAGGAGGACTGCTCGAACAGATCCCTTCGTGGGTGCGGTTTCGAGACGATCTGAGGGACGCCTTAGCAGGGATCCCCCATGGATGACAATTGCCGACCATGGAGCCTCAGGGGCTTCGTCGGTTTTTATCTGGCTTGGCGGTCAGCCTGAGGGTGGAACCCGTCATTTGAACAGAATCAGGGCCGAGTCAAGCGACAATTCCTGCTCGCCTGCCAGTGATTCGATGCCCTGTCCCGGTGAACGCCTTGTATCCTGGGCCTGGTGCATCACAATCACTTCCCTCGGGTAAATCGGGGTGCGGCAGACCAGCAACACCCGGGTCATGGGAGGCCGTGAAGTAAGAGGGGGTTGTCGGGGTGGTTGACCGGCGGGCGTGGGGCTCCGGCAAAGTTTGAGTTCCGGGGCGACCTGGAGACTATCCAAAAACGTACACGCCGGAGGCATAAACCCGCGAAATGGGAACGACGGGGTAGAAGAACGCGGGCGGGAACGAAACCATCCAGATTGCAACGCTCCGCCCAAATTGCAACTCTCCGCCCTGTTTTCTGGAGCTTGAAGCCGTGGATTCATTTTGGCGCCAGCTTTGGGTAAAATCCCCGCAGGCCGCGGCTTGCCGCCGGGGACCGGAACACCCGGCCGGGCAACATCTTGGTACAATCCCAAATTAGAGGGCAATCGAGGGCGTGGCGCCGCGTTCCGGCAGCCACAGGTGGTATTATGGGCCGGCGGCTTTCGCTGCGTTCCCGGGTTATCAACCGGGAAGCGCCCAGCAATAAGTGAACGGAAGGAAGACGGGTTGGCAAATTCTCAATCTTCAAATTTTCGATCTTCGCCAGAGACTTTCAACGGAGATGCAGCGTTCGACGGTGCGACGGAGGGCGAGGCCTATATCCAGTGCCGGGACCTGTTCAAGATCTTCAAGCCCGCCGACCTGGAGGTGGTGGCGCTCCGGGGCGTTGACCTGGACGTGGCCGCCGGGGAACTGATGGCCATCGTGGGCGCCAGCGGCAGCGGCAAGTCCACCCTCCTCAACATCCTCGCCGGACTGGAAAGCCCCTCGGCCGGACAGGTCTACGTCGGCGGCCGCGACCTCCTCGACATCACCGACCGGGACCTGGTCCAGTACCGCCGCTCCGAGGTGGGGTTCGTCTGGCAGGCCACGGCCCGCAACCTCGTCCCCTACCTCACCGTCCAGGAGAACATCGAGCTTCCCCAGGCCATCGCCGGGGTGGGCCGCCGGGAGCGGCGGGTCCGCGCCCAGGAATTGCTCCAGGCGATGCACATGGAGGACAAGGCCCGCCGATTGCCCAACCAGCTGTCCGGCGGCGAGCAGCAGCGCGCCGCCATCGGCGTGGGCCTGGCCAACCGCCCCCCTCTCCTGCTGGCCGACGAACCAACCGGCGAGCTGGACACCCAGATGGCCATCGAGGTATTCCAGATGCTGGGCGAGATGAACCGGGTCTTCGGCGTCACCGTGGTCATCGTCACCCACTACCCGGGGGTGGCCCAATACGTGGACCGCGTCGTCCACATTCGCGACGGACGCATCAGCTCGGAAAGCTATCTGCAGTCCACCTTCCAGCGGTCCGGGGTCAGCTCGGAGCACGAATTCCTGGTGGTGGACCGGGCGGGACGGCTGCAGCTTCCCCAAGAGTGCATCGCCGAGCTTCAGCTCAGCGGGCTGGCCCTGGCCGAGGTTGAAGAGGACCGGGTTATAATCACCAAGGCCCCGCTCCTCCCCCGCGATTCCGTGGACCATCCCCGGCCCGAGACGGCCAGTCCCGCCCGCAGGCCGGAATTTTCCCGCCCTGCCGACTAATGGGATAGCTGCTAACCCTATCTCTAAACCCCATCAGCCCGCACCGGAGACGTCATGACCCAACACCAGCCGGCAACGGCATCTTTCTCCAGGCCCGCCGGGGACCTGGACGGAGCTGTATCCCGCTCCCCGCAAACTCAGGAAGTGATAACAACCGAGGCGGTCACCCGGGTTTTCGGGGCCGGTTCCAATGCGGTCACCGCCGTGGACGGCGTCACCATCAACGTGGCAGCCGGGGAGTTCCTCGCCCTGGTGGGACGTTCCGGCTCCGGCAAGACGACTCTCATGAACCTGATGGCGGGACTGGACCAGCCGACCGCCGGGACTGTGACCTTCCAGGGACGGGACCTGGGCAGCCTTTCCGAGAAGCAGCTGGTGGAACTGCGCCGCCATGGCATCGGGTTCATCTTCCAGTCCTTCGGATTGATACCCCTGCTGTCGGCCTACGAGAACGTCGAGCTTCCCCTGCACATCAGCGGGGTGTCGTGGCGGGAGCGGCGCCGAAGGGCGCTGGAGACGCTGGAACTGGTCGGCCTGGGGCCGCGTTCCAAGCACCGCCCCTACGAGCTGTCCGGCGGAGAGCAGCAGCGGGTGGCCATCGCCCGGGCGCTGGTCACCGGCCCGGACGTGCTGTTTGCGGATGAGCCGACGGGAGAGCTGGATACGGTGACGGCCATCTCCGTTTCCAGCATCCTGCGCGACATCACCCGGCAGCGCGGCGTGACGGTAATCGTCGCCACCCACGACCTGACCCTCTCGGCCATGTGCGACCGGGTGCTGGAGATGGCCGACGGAAGTGTCAAAGCGGCCACGCCGGGCGCCCCTGCCTGATTCCGGCTGGGACCGCCCCGGGCCTGTCCGGTGGGGCTGGAGGCCCACGGGTGTGCCTGGAATGAAAAAACCCCCGCGCCAGGCGGGGGTTCATTGTTGTCGAAATATTGGCAGGAGCGGGAGGATTCGAACCCCCGACCACTGGTTTTGGAGACCAGCGCTCTGGCCAGACTGAGCTACGCTCCTGCGTGGAGCACCCAAGGAGCCTTAGACAAGTTGCCTAACTTGGCGACGGAGGGCGCGACCCTTAAAACAGTAGGTTAATGTTACCCCAATCCCGGGGATTTGGTAAAGAGGGTTGTCTTTCGGAGGACGGTGGCGCGGGCCTGCACGGCGCGGACCTTCACGGCGGGACAGTCCCACCATACACCGGCCCCCGGGGTTGCGCCTGGCTGAAACGAGGCGGGCGCTTTGCGGCCTTCCACGCCATCTGCTATCATGCCCCCTTATTTGGATCGCACCCCTCCTCAGACGGCTGCGTGAAAGCCAGGACGCCGAATACCCTTCGCGTCTTCCGATCCCGCCACCCAACGAATTGCCGGCCTCGGCATACCTTTGCCGGCGTCGTCGCATAAGGAATCCGAACAATGAAAACCGCTATCCTTCCCCTGTTGGCTCTAGCCATCATCATCAGCGGCGCAATTGCCAATACCGCCCACGCCCAGGCTCCGCCGCTGCCTCCGCCGACCAACCTTGCCGCCGCCATCGGCGCCGAGCCGGGAACCATCCAGTTGACCTGGGACCCCGTTGACGGAGCGCCCTTCTACCGCATCGGATGGGTCGCGATGCCCAACGTGCGGGCCGCAATCGCCGCCGACCGTCCCTGGCACGAAGCGTTCCGGACCGTTGCCATTGAAAATGCCGGCCAGTCCGGCCATAAGATGTCCTACCTAGTGCCGGGCGTGGGGTACCGTTTTATCATCGGAATCTCCCAGGACCGTTTCACCCATCCGCGCGAGTGGTCGGAGTGGACCGGCGTGCTGACCCTGGGCGTGGGCGCCGGTTCGTCCGTGTGCCCCGGGGGACAAATTTCCCCCGACGAGCGGGATGCCAATCTCTCCCGGCTGGTACGGAACGCCCTGGAGTTTGACTACGCCGCCGGCCGGCACGGCGGCAGCCTGACCTACACCACCATCGGAGATCCCCTCACCTTCAACCTGGCCATCTCCACCGACGCCTCGTCGTCCGACGTCCTGGGTTATCTCTTCGAGGGCCTCACCCAAACTCCTGGCTGAACAACCGGGTGGAGCCGCCCCTGGCCGAGTCCTGGGAACATTCCGGCGACGGTCTGACCTGGACCTTCCACCTGCGCGACGACGTTCGCTGGCATGACGGGACCCCTTTCACCGCCCATGACGTGGAATTCACCTTCAATCGCATCATCTACAACGACGACATTCCCGCCAGCAGCCGCTCGTCGTTCATCTTCCGGGTGCCGGACGACGCCGGCGGCGAACCGCGGGAAGCGCAAATGACGGTGACCGCCCTGGGTGACCACACCGTTCAGATCGTCCTCCCCACGCCCTTCGCGCCCTTCCTGCGTTCCATGGGGACCGCAATCTACCCCAGGCACATCCTGGAACCCCGCGTGAACGACGGCACCTTCGCCGACACCTGGGACATTGACGCCGACCCCGCCACGGTCATCGGCACCGGTCCCTTCACCATCGCCAGTTACGTGCCCGAGCAGCGCGTCGTGTTTCACCGCAACCCCGACTACTGGCTCAGGGACGACGCCGGCAACTCCCTGCCCTATCTTGACCAGGTCGTCCAGGTCATCGTTCCCGATCTGGCCGCCGAACTGGAGGCCTTCCGCGCCGGAGAAACCGACTCGCACGGCGTACTGGGCCCGGAATACGCTGCCCTATGCCCTCTCCAACAAGCTGAAAACTTCACCATTCACCGGCGGGGGCCCACCTTCGGTTCCAACTTCCTGACCTTCAACATGAACCCGGGCCTGAATCCCCTAACTGGCGAACCCTTCCTTGCACCGGAAGAGCTCAACTGGTTCAGCAACCTGCAATTCCGCCAGGCCGTCGCCCACAGCATCGACAAGGACGCCATCATCAACGACGTGCATCATGGGTTCGGCTATCCCCAGTGGGCTTCGGTGAGTCCCGCCGCCGGCGACTTCCACAACCCGGATGTCCGCCGCTACGAGTACGACATCGACCGGGCCAATGCCATCCTGGACGGCCTGGGCTGGGTGGATACCGACGACGACGGCGTCCGCGAAGACTCCTACGGGAACCCCATCACATTCACACTGACCACCAACACCGGCAACACCCAGCGGCAAAAGGTGGGGGCGATTATCCACCGCGGCCTCCAAGACATCGGCATCGGCGCAGCCTACCGGTTCTCCGAGTTCGGCGGCTTGGTCCGGCAGCTCACGTCGACCTACGACTGGGAATCGATGGTCATCGGCTTCGGCGGCGGCTCCGAACCCCACTTCAGCATCAACCTGTGGCACAGCAGCGGCAGCCTGCACCTGTGGCATCCCAACCAGACGGAGCCGGCGACGGACTGGGAAGCCGCCATCGACGATCTCTATGACCGGGGCAGCCAGGAATTGGACCACAACCGGCGGGTGGAGATCTATCACCAAGCCCAGGCAATCGCCGCCGAAAACGTTCCGGTCATCTATACTGCTCACCCCGAACGGCTTGCCGCGGTTCGCAACGTGTTCGGCAACACCACCGCCACCCTGTACGGCCTCTGGGACATTCGCTACCTGTACCGGACCGATTAGCGCCGGCCCGGCGGAAGTATGCCTACGGACCAACTGCTCAAAGATTGAGCGGCATGAGCTGGGCGGGTGGACCGGCAAAACGGGTTCCTCATGCTGGTTCACCGGGTTCGCCGGGGCTTGCGGAGCAACCCGGGTTTCGCGATTTTCTCCCCTTTCGGCCAACTGCTTTGGGCAAACTACTTCGGTGCGCCGTGGGGGATACTGCCGCCCCGGCCGGGTTGGCTCCGTGAATCCTTCTCTCCCCGCGTGTTCGTATATTTCCCATCGAAACAATGATAAATCGGACCTGACCTCTCCTGGGCAAAAAGGAGCGTCTGATGGCAACGCCCGCGAATTACCAGGCCGGACCCTCGATGACCTTCATTGAGGCTATTCGGCAGTGTTTCAGGAAGTACGGCGATTTTTCCGGCCGCGCCCCCCGGCCCGAGTACTGGTGGTGGTTGGTGGGATACGTCATCGCCGGTTCGATTCTGGCCACCATAGACACCTTTATCGTGTCGATGATCGGCGGGGAAGATGCGTTCAGCCCCCTCTACCTGGTTTTCGTCCTGGCAGTGCTTCTGCCCAGCCTGGCAGTCACCTCGCGACGCCTGCATGACATCGGCAAGTCGGGTTGGTGGCTGCTGGTGTGGATCGGGATCACGTCCATTGGATGGATTCCCTTTGCCTTGGGAGTGGCCGCCTTCGCCCTGGGCCTGCTGGATGAATGGTCCGGGACCAACGTCGAGTTCATTCCCCTGATTCTCGGCGGATTCCTTACCCTCGTCGTGCAGGTTTCCGTGTTTATCTGGGTGGTCCTTTGGCTGGCCCGCCAGGGGGACCCGGGCCCCAACAGCTACGGGCCCTCCCCCCGGCCGGCGGCGGCGGCCGTTCCATCCGCCCCGGTTCAGGCTGGTGCGGCGCCTCCCTCGGAGGACGGCTCCGCCGCGGCGGCAGCGGGGGAGGAAGCTCCGCCTGCGGACGACGCCGGGCCTGCCAGTGCCGAGGCAGAGGCTCCGGCCCCGGCGGAGGTCCACGACGGCGGGCCGGGGGAGGCTGTTGAAGAAGCCGGGGAGGAGGAGCGGGAGCCCTAGCTCCGGGGAGCGGCAGGAACCGCCGCCGTCCCCGGTCAGCGGTACATGGGCCTGAAGAAGCTGTGAAGGAAGTTGCGGTTGTGGGCCCACGAGTGGGCGCGCTTGACCACGCTGTCCGGGATTTTCTCGCCCCGCTTGTGCGTTATCCGCATGGACTCGTAGCTGCTCAGCTCCGGCGGCGCGTCAGCCGTGAAGATGATCTCGCACTCCTGAGACTCGATGTACAGCTTCAGGGCCTCGTACCCGGTGACCCGCCGGTTGGGGGTCTGGTAGATGTAGAGTTCGGTGCTGCCGATCAGTTCGTCGACATGATCGTTGCCGTTGCCCCGTCCGCCGCCCTGCCTCAGCTGGCGGCGGTTGTAACCGTAGTCCCGCAGGTTTCGGTTGATCATCCTCCGGTCTCCTTGGGATGATTAGGCTGGTCAGGGATAAAGGGCCCACCCGACCCGGTCCGTCTCGGCCCGGTAGAAGTGGCCGTCGGTGGAGGTGACGAAAATGGTGGACAGGTCGGGGCCGCCGAAGCAGCAGTTGGTGGGCCGGTTGCAGGAGATGGGGTGCGTCTCCAGGACGCGGCCCACGGGAGAGAACACGTACAGCATGGGCCCGGGCCCGCCCAGTTCCCATCCTGCGGTGGCGATAATGTTCCCGTCGGCGTCCAGGCACATTCCGTCGATGCCCCGGTGGACGGCGTTGGCGTCCCGTCCGAAGGCGTGGAGCATGTCGTAGGGGCCCAGGCTCCCGTCGTCGTTGATCGGATAGGCCCGCAGTTCCCGGTCCAGGTCCAGACGCTCGCTGTTGCTTTCCGCGACGTAGAGGGTCTTGCCGTCGGGAGAGACCAGGATACCGTTCGGCATGGTGGTGTCGAAGGTGACCCGGGTGGTGGTGTAGGAGCCGTCGGGCTGGGGGTCGGCCCGGACGACCGAGCGGTTGTCCAGCTCCTCCACCTCGCTGGGGTCAATGTTGCCGGCGTTCCAGGGATTGGTGAACCAGATGCGCCCGTGCCGGTCCACGGCCAGGTCGTTGGGAGTGTTCAGTTTCTGGCCGTCCACCCGGTCGGCAACGGTCGTGGTGGAGCCGTCGGGGTTGAACCGGACGATGGCCCGGCCGCCCGAGCAGCAGCCGTAGAGATTGCCCCGGGTGTCGTGGGCCAGACCGTTGGTGTGGTTGGTTCCCTCCCGGCTGGTCGTGATCCCGCCGGTGGCTGGGTCGTATTTCATGATCCGGCTGGTGGGAATGTGGGTGAAGTAGATGGCTTCACCATCCCAGACGGGGCCTTCGCTGACGCCGCCGTAGGGCCTGGTGACCAACTGGAACTTCCAACTCATCGCAAGCTCCTTTTCGGGTTAAACAAAGGGACAACGCTGGATGGGAGCGGGGCCGATTATAGCAGGGGGCATTGGGGGTGGACAACACGCCGGTATGAACGGGAACCCGGCGTGTGGCCTCCCAAACCTTGGGCGGCGCAGGCGGGCCGATGGATTAACTTCGGCCGGTGAGGGGCATCGGAAAGGGCGTTGACGCAGGGGGATGCCTGGGCGAAAATGCTACAATTTCGTCGCATCGCCGCATCTCGGGAGTGGAGACTCTCAGTGTCCAATATGTTCCGGGAATTCGTTGAAGCCATCGTGCTGGCCCTGGTGGTGTTCGTCGCCATCCAGACCAGCATCCAGAACTTCAAGGTGGAGGGCTCCAGCATGCATCCCACCCTCCAGGGTGGGCACTACCTGCTGGTCAACAAGCTGGTCTACTTCCGGGTGGACCCGGAGCGGTGGTCCCGCATCGTCCCCTTCTGGGTGGTGGATGACTCGGAGCAGGCATTTTCGGCCAACCAGCCGGAGCGGGGAGAGGTCGTGGTTTTCCACTTTCCCCGGGACCAGAGCCGCGATTTCGTCAAGCGGGTCATCGGCGTTCCCGGGGATGTGGTGGAAATCAACGAAGGAGCCGTTTCCGTCAACGGCAGGGCCCTCCACGAACCCTACATTACCTCCCGCGACAAGGCGAGCATGGACCCGGTGATGCTGAGACACGGCGAATATTTCGTCCTGGGGGACAACCGGGCCGGCAGCAACGATTCGCGGAACTGGGGGCCGGTCCCGGAGGAGAACATCCTGGGGCAGGTCTGGCTGGTCTACTGGCCCCCCTCCGACTGGGGATTGCTCCAGTAAAAAGCGGCAACCGGGGCGATGGGGAAAGAAACAGGGACGCTCATCGCGTCCCCGTTTGCTGTCCTGGGCAGGGCCAGCCCCGGCGGGCTACTCCTCTTCGGCTTCTGCCGCCTCGGCGGGAGGCTTTTCCGGTCCCACCAGGATGTCGTCACCCTCCACCCGCACCTCGAAGGTGCGGAGGGGTTCATCCGCCGGCGGCGTTATAACCGCGCCGGTTACCACGCTGAAAAGCGCGCCGTGCAGGGGGCAGACGACTTCGTCGCCGTCCAGGTCTCCCTCGGACAATGAAGCGTATGAATGAGTGCAGATGTCGTCGATGGCGTAGACCTCCCCATCGACGTTGCACAGCAATATCTGGTCTTCCCCCACCTCCACCGGCTTCATGTCGCCGGGAGAGACTTCCCCAACCGTTGCTACCTTGACGAATTGCCCCTCTGCCATGTGCGCTCCTCCGGGAAGAGTTGAGATTATTTTGGATATGATTGCCTGGTAACGGACCGGCTCCCGCCGGCCCGCCACATTATAGAGCACACCGGTTGGGGCGGGAAGGCGGCAGGGCAGGCGACGCAGGGCCATCGCATGCAGTCTGATTCGCCCCTTTCACCTCCTCTCCCGTCATTCCCGCGCAGGCGGGAATCCAGACCCCCGTCGTCCGTTCCACGCAATGTCGTGTTGACCATTCGCTGGAAATTTGACCAAACTGGCTTTCATGCGATTGCCCTGGCAGGTGACGGAGTCGGATCAGCGGTCGCGGCGGCGTTCCAACTCGGCTTCCAACTCCCTGACCCGGGCCTCGGCAGCGGCCCTTGCCTCCCGCTCGGCGATGCGGGCGTTGGCGGTCTGTTCATGGGTTTCCAGGTAGTCTTCGGACCTGGGGTCCCACCAGCGGAGCCGGCCATTGTCCCAGCATACGTCCAACCCCAGCGCCTCGCTTCGGCCATGGAGAATCCCCTGGCCCAATTGCTCGATGGGGATGGGCCGGTACGAACCGCCGATTAGCCGGTCTCCGGCGAGGCTCTGCCGGTGGTATTGACCGCCCGATGGGTCGAACCGCCAGTATTCCTGGACCCCGTATTCCATGTACCCGGCCCGTTTCCGGCCGTCATCCTGATGGCCGGTGCTGGGCGATGCGACCTCAAGCACGAACTGGGGGGCCTTTCCCTGCCCCTCGATGGAGTATCCCCGGCGGTCGATAACATCGGCCACGTCCACGTCCACGTCGAAGGCGATCATCAGGTCGGGGATTAGTATGCCCTCGCGCGGGTGGTGCCGCCAGCCCAGGGGAGTCTCGGCCATAACCAGGGTGGTTTCGGGGGAGCCGAGATGCCGCTTCAGAGAGTAGAGGTAGCCGGGTTCGTAAAGATAGATGGGGTTGTTCATGTCCTCTCGCGGCGGGAAGTCGGGAAAGCGGCCGTCAGGACCGGCGCCCGGGGTCTTCTCGATATTCCTGGCAGTCATGGCGTTCCTTCTGACCGATGGTCGCCGCTTTCCGGCGCGAATTTCGGCAACTTACCGGAGAGGGCTGGACGGCGCCGGGCGGAATGTGTGTCCCCATCATTATACGGGAATCGCGCGGGAGTATTCTCCGGCGGAAAGAAGAACAACGCCCGGCCCGGTGGCGGCCCCAGGGTCGTAATGATAGGATTATTCCGGTAGAACCAAGCGGTCCCGGAGGGGAAGCAGATGGGAAAACAGATATGGAACTGAAGACGGCGCTGCACCCGGTCCACGTGGCGCTGGGGGCCCGGATGGTGCCCTTCGGCGGGTGGGACATGCCGGTCCAATACGCGGGGATTCTATCGGAAGTGCGGGCTGTCCGGACTGCCGTGGGGATGTTCGACGTTTCCCACATGGGACGGGTGTACATCGGTGGGCCGTCCGCCGCGCCCTTCCTCGATTGGGTGCTCACCGGGTCGGCCACCGACCTGCGTCGGGGGCGGGCCAGGTACTGCTTCATCTGCAACGAAGCGGGCGGCGTCATCGACGACACCATCTTTTACCGCCTGGACGAGGACCGGTTCCTGCTGATTCCCAACGCCGGCAACCGGGAAGAGGTGCTGGCCTGGTTCAACAGCAAGATTGAGGAAAGGTTCCCCGGCCGGGTGACGCTGGATGACCAGACCATGGCAACGGGGTTGATCGCGGTCCAGGGCCCGGGGGCTGCCGCCATGCTGGACGGCCTCACCGGCCAGGACGGGAACCTGTTTTCCACCCTGCGTCCCTTTTCCCACCGCAGCAGAATGGTCAGCGGGATAAGGGTGACGGCGGGGCGCACGGGCTACACCGGCGAGGACGGCTTCGAGATGGTCGTGGCGTCCGGGGATACGGAACGGCTCTGGAATACGCTGGCCGAGGCCGGCGCGGTCCCCTGCGGGCTGGGGGCCAGGGATGTCCTCCGGCTGGAGGCGGCGCTTCCCCTGCACGGCCACGAAATCGACCAGTCCATCACGCCCATCGAAGCGGGACTCCAGAGGTTTGTCCGCGCCGAGGGTGAATACGTCGGCGCCGGGGTGCTGCAGGGCCAGATGAGGGACGGCACCGGGCGCAAGCTGGTCGGGTTCAAGCTGCCCGGCAGGAGCGCTCCCCGGGCGGAGTACGAGGTCAGCGTAGCGGGGGAAACGGTGGGTTCCATCACCAGCGGCAGCTACTCTCCCACGCTTGACACCAGCATTGCTATGGGCTACGTTTTGGAGCGTTATTCGGCGGCGGGACAGGCGGTGGACATCGACATACGGGGACGCTCCAACTCTGCCGAGATAGTGTCCCTTCCCTTCTATTCCAGGCCCTCCAGCCAGTAATCCGGCTTCTTCAAAACCCCCGGACCAACCACAGGAGATTTGGACGAATTGAACCCCGACGACCGCAGGTACACCAGGGAACACGAGTGGATTCAGGTGGAGGATGAAGCCTCGGGCCGGGCGCTGGTTGGCATCACCCAATACGCCCAGGACCAGCTGGGAGACGTGGTCTATTTCGACCTGCCCCAGGCCGGCGACACCCTGGGCGCCATGGCGAAGATGGGCGAGGTGGAGTCCGTGAAAGCCGTGTCCGACCTTTTCAGTCCGGTCAGCGGCGAGGTTGTTGAGGTCAACAGCAGCCTGGTTGACCAGCCGGAGCTGGTCAACGAAGACCCGTTCAACCAGGGCTGGATCATGCGCATCACCATGAGCCAACCGTCCGAGTTCGACGGGTTGATGACCGCCGCGGAGTACGACGAGTACATCGGCGGCTTGTGACCCGGGACGGTTCATCCAGGACAACTTTGAGGCAAAAGCGTCCTCGAAGCTGTCTCACTTTCCCCCTGCCCGCCCCGGGTTTTCCAGCCCCGGAAGGACCCTGCCAGGAACCCCAGTCAAAGGAGACCAGACCCCATGACCTCAAACGGTCATTTCCAGTCCCACTACATACCGAATACCGAACAGGAACAGGCCGAGATGCTCAAAAAGCTCGGCCTGAACTCTGTTGACGACCTTTTCCAGGACATCCCGGAAGCTTTCCGCAACCCCCCGCTGGACCTCCCCGCCCCCATGGGCGAGCTGGAAGTCCAGCGCGACCTGGCCGGCCTGGCCGCCAAAAACCGCCCCCTCAGCAGCGGGCCATCCTTCCTCGGCGCCGGCTCCTACCACCACTTCGTGCCGTCCATCGTGAAGGCGCTGATGACCCGGGGAGAGTTCCTGACGGCCTACACGCCGTACCAGCCCGAGGTGAGCCAGGGAACGCTCCAGGTCATCTACGAGTTCCAGACTCTCATCGCCAACCTGTACGGCATGGAGGTGGCCAACGCGGGAATGTACGACGGGGCGACCAGCCTGGCGGAGGGGGTGTTGATGGCCTGCCGGGTGACCCGACGTCCCAAGGTGGCCGTCCTGGACACGGTCTCGCCGTCCTATCTCCAGGTAATCCGCACCTACTGCCAGGCCCAGGGGATAGAAATCAGGACGGTGCGGCACTGGGAACCCGATGTGGATGAAGGAACGGCCTGCCTGGTGGCGCAGTATCCCAACTTCTACGGAACCATTGAGGATATGCCCATGCTGGCCGGCAGCGCCCACGACGAAGGGGCGTTATTGGTGGTGTCAGCAGATCCCCTGGCGATGGGTATGCTGAATCCGCCGGGAAACTATGGGGCGGACATTGTGACGGGAGAGGGGCAGGCGCTGGGCATTCCCAGCAGCTTTGGCGGGCCGTACGTGGGCCTGTTCACCTGCAAGCAGGAGTATATCCGGCAGATGCCCAGCCGTCTCGTTGGCAAGACGGTGGACAGCGAGGGCAGGACCGGCTACGTGCTGACGCTGCAAACGCGGGAGCAGCACATCCGGCGGGAGCGGGCGACCAGCAACATCTGCACCAACGAGGCGCTGTATGCCCTGGCGGCGACCATCTACCTGGCGGCGACCGGGAAACAGGGGCTGAGGCAGGTGGCGGAACTGTGCTACCAGAAGGCCCACTACGCGGCTTCGCAGATCGAGGAACTGCCTGGGTATGAGCTGCCCTTCAAGCGGGGGGCGTTCTTCCAGGAGTTCGTGGTGCAGTGTCCGGCGGACCCGGGTGAGATTAACCGGCGGCTGCTGGAGCAGAACATCCTGGGCGGGCTGGATATCAGCGTTCCGCCGTACAGCGATCCACTGCCGGAGCGGGTGGACAAGGGGATGCTCCTCTGCGTGACGGAGATGAACACCAGGGCGGACATTGACGCGCTGGTGAAGGCATTGGGGGAGTTTAGCGCATGAACACGGGCGGCAATCGCAACACCGAACAGCTTCTGATGGAGCGGAGCGTTCCGGGCCGGGTGGGGATCGTCATCCCAGCCTCGGACGTGCCGGAACAGCCGCTGCCGGACGCCGCGCTGCTGCGGGCGGACCTGGACCTGCCGGAGGTCTCGGAGCCGGAGGTGGTGCAGTATTTCACCAACCTGAGCCAGCTCAACTTCTCCATCGACACCCAGTTCTACCCGCTGGGCAGCTGCACGATGAAGTACAACCCCAAGGTGAACGACGAAATGGCGTTCCTGCCCGGTTTCGCCAACATCCATCCGATGCAGCCGGAAGAGGCGTCGCAGGGCGCGCTGGAGCTGCTGTACCGGCTGCAGGGATTCCTCGCGGAAGTGACGGGCATGGCGGGGGTCAGCCTGGCCACGCTGGCCGGAGCCCACGGGGAGCTGGGCGGCGTCCTGATGATGCGGGCCTACCATCGCGCCCGGGGAGAGGCGCACCGGACGAAGATGGCAATACCGGACAGCGCCCACGGGACGAATCCGGCGTCGGCGGCGATGGCGGGGTTCGACGTGGTGACGCTCCCTTCGGATGCGAACGGAAATACCGACCTGAATGCTCTCCACGAGCTGGCCGGGCCGGACCTGGCCGGGGTGATGATCACCCTTCCCAGCACCCTGGGGTTGTTCGACCAGGATATAGTCGAGGTGTGCCGGGTGGTGCATGAAGCCGGGGGGCTGGTCTACGGCGACGGGGCAAACATGAACGCCCTGCTGGGACGGGCCAAGCTGGGAGAACTGGGCTTCGACGTGGCCCACCTGAACCTGCACAAGACCTTCAGCACCCCCCACGGCGGCGGCGGCCCCGGGGCCGGCCCGGTGTGCTGCGGCGCGTCCCTGTCCCCCTTCCTGGCGGCTCCCGTGGTGGACAGGTCGGACGACGGGATGTTCCGCCTGGTTCACCCGGAGAGCACCATCGGGAAGATTAGCGCCTTTCACGGGAACTTCGGCGTCCTGGCCCGGGCCTACACCTACATCGTGACGCTGGGAGCGGCGGGACTGAAGTCCATCAGCGGCAACGCCGTGCTGAACGCCAACTACATCCTGGATGCCCTGAAGGACATTTACTACCTGCCCTACGACCGGGGGTGCATGCACGAGGTGGTGTTCTCAGCGGACTGGCAGAGGGAGAGGGGCGTTAGCGGGCTGGAGGTGGCGAAGCGGCTGCTCGACTACGGATTCCACGCTCCCACGATGTACTTCCCGTTGATCGTCCACGAGGCGCTGATGATCGAGCCCACGGAGTCGGAGACAGTGACGACGCTGGACGCCTTCATCGAAACCATGCGGGTAATCGACCGGGAGGCGTCGGAGGACCCCGGCCTGGTGAGGAATGCCCCGCACACGACGCCGGTGTCGCGGCTGGATGAAGCGGGGGCGGCGCGGCGTCCCAACCTGCGGTGGCAGCGGCCGGGGTAATCGGACCAACTCCCCGATTGGGCACCCCTTCTCGGCGTCCTCTAAAATCATTTCCCAACTAAAGCGGGGCCATGGTCAGGGTTGAAAGCCGGCGGTGGTTTCTCGGGTTGCTGCTCGCCCTCATCGCGGCGGCATGGGTGAGCTTGTGGCTCTGGGGCAAATCTCCCTACGGGCGGTTTCTGGACCATTCCCAGCTTCCAGCGTTGAGCGGTCCCGACGCGGGGCTGCTGGCCTTCTTCGTGGCGGGGTGGACGCTGATGGTGTTCGCCATGATGCTGCCGACCAGCCTTCCGCTGATTTCCCTGTTCCATACTATGGTGCGGGACCGTCCCGACTGGATGTTGCTGACTGCTCTCCTGATTGCCGGATACCTGGGGGTGTGGGCATGGTTCGGGGTGGCGGCGCACGTGGGAGACCTGCTGCTCCACTGGGCCGCCGACCGGAGCAGCTGGCTGTCCGGGAACTCCTGGGCGCTGGGAGCCGGCATCCTTGGTGTGGCCGGTGCATACCAGTTTTCTTCCCTGAAGTACAAGTGCCTGGACCGGTGCCGTTCCCCGTGGAGCTTCATCCTGCGGCGGTGGACGGGGTCGGCGTACCGGATGCAGGCTCTGAGGCTGGGCATCCACCACGGGGTGTACTGCGCGGGGTGCTGCTGGCCCCTGATGGCGCTGATGTTCGTGATAGGCGCGGGCAGCATCGGCTGGATGCTGCTGTTGGGAGCGGTGATGGCGGCCGAGAAGAACCTGCCCTGGGGACGGCGGCTGTCCCGTCCGGTTGGCGCGGGCTTGTTGGTGTGGGGATTGGCGGTGGCGGTAGTTGGCTACGTGGGAACGTAGGGATGGCGGGGTACGCTGAGGGGTTCATCCCCCAGCCCCCCGGTTCAAGAAGCGTCCCGCGATGGGAGAAGGGGTTATGGGTTACCGGCTGGAAGGTAGAATCCTGGAAGTTTGCGACTGCGAAGTGCTGTGTCCCTGCTGGATCGGGGAGGACCCGGACAACGGGACGTGCGATTCGGTCCTGGCGTACCATTTCGACCGGGGCGAAATCGAGGGCGTGGATGTTTCCGGCCTGACCCTGGCGTTGATCGCACATATCCCGGGCAACGTGCTGAAGGGCGGGTTCCGGGTGGTGGCGGTGGTGGATGACCGGGCGACGGACGAGCAGGAGAAGTGCATCCTGAAGGCGTGGCGGGGGGAGCTGGGCGGGCCGATGGGGGACCTTTCCAGGCTGGTCGGGGAAGTGCTTTCCGTGGAGCGGGCGCTGATTGAATTTTCCGTTGAGCAAGGAGAGGGTAGGCTGAGGATCGGGGAATCGGTTTCGGCGGAGGTGGAGCCGTACCGGGGACGGAACGGGGAGGTGACGACGCTGAACGACAGCATCTTCTCCACGATTCCGGGCAGTCCGGCCTATGTTGCCAGGGCCACGCGGTGGCGGGCCCGGAATCCCCTGCTGGGGTGGGACATTGACCTGAAGGACCACAACGCGATACAGGGGACGTTCCGGTTTGAGGGATAGAGGGTTGGTTGACTGGTCCTGAATGTTCAACTAGTCTGATAACTAGTCAGATAGTGGTTGAGGAGGGATCCTTGAGCAACACATGGCAAGTACAAGATGCCAAGGCCCGGTTCAGCGCGATGTTGGAGAAAACGCTGTCCGAGGGGCCGCAAATTGTCACCAAGCGGGGTGTTGAGACGGCGGTACTGGTCCCGATTGAGCAGTGGCGGCGGCTGGAACGGATGACAAGGCCGGACTTAAAGGAGCTTCTGCTGGCTCCGGAAGCCCGCGTAGAGGAGTTGACGCCGCCCAGGCGGGAGATGCGCGGGCGGGCTCCGATCAAGTTCGAGTAGTCGAGTGTATCTCCTCGATACCAACGTCGTTTCCGAACTACGCAGGCCGAATCCGCACCGGAGCGTTGTGGACTGGGTGGATGGAGTGCCGGGCGATGAGTTGTTCCTCTCCGCCGTTACAATCGGCGAGATCCAGGCGGGGATTGAGATTACCCGCGGGCAGGACGCTGCCAAGGCCGAAGAGATTGAGGAGTGGCTGAACCAGGTGCTGTCCACGTTTAATATCCTGCCGGTTGACGCGCACGCCTTCAGGGAGTGGGCCAGACTCATGCACCGTCAATCCGACACGCTGATGCAGGACGCTTTGATTGGCGCGGTTGCAATCGTAAATCGGTTGGTGGTGGTTACCAGGAATGTCCGGGACTTTGAGCAACTAGGTGTACCAGTGCTGAATCCGTTTCCGGGTCGATAAAGTGTTAGAATCCGGGGGTACAAACCAGGAACGGAGGTGAAGCCATGCCCTTCGGCGGAAATGACTGGTTGGCCCTGAATGAAGAACCCATCCTGGAGCCGGATCTCCCCATCTGCGATCCCCACCACCACTTCTGGGACCGGCGTCCGGCCAGCATCCCCTACCAGCGCTATCTCATTCACGAACTGATGGGCGACATCGGCAGCGGCCACAACGTCCGCAGCACGGTGTTCGTCGAGGCGAGGTCCATGTACCGGGCGGCGGGTCCGGCCGAAATGCGTCCGGTGGGTGAGGTGGAGTTCGTCAACGGTCTGGCGGCGGCGGGAGCCAGCGGAATTTACGGGCCGAGCCGCCCGGCGTCAGCCATCGTGGGCCATGCCGACTTGAAGCTGGGCGATGACGTGGCCCGGGTGCTGGAGGCGTTGCAGGCGGCGGCGGGGCGGTTCAGGGGAATCCGGCACAATGTGACCTGGAGCCCTGATCCGGCCCTGGAGAACCGCGAGACCGAAGGCATCATGACCAACGAGACGTTCCGGGCCGGGGCGCGGGTGCTGGCGCGCATGGGGCTGTCGCTGGACACGATGCTCTCCTTCCCGCAGCTGCCGGAACTGGCGGACTTTGCCAGGGCCGTTCCCGACCTGCCCATAATCCTGAACCACTTGGGCGGCGTGAGCCGGACGGGTATATACGCCGGTCGCGACGACGAGGTCATTCCCCAGTGGCGGGAAGGGATAGCGGCGGTGGCCGCCTGTCCCAACGTGGTCTGCAAGGTGGGAGGCATGGGGATGCCCCGGTGGGGGTTCGGCTGGTGGCAACGGGAAACGCCGATAGGGTCGGAAGAGTTGGCGGAGGCAATGGCTCCGTGGATGAACTACGCAATCGAGCAGTTCGGTCCCGACCGGTGCATGTTCGAGAGCAACTTCCCGCCGGACAAGGTGTCGTTCTCGTATAACGTGATGTACAACGCCTTCAAGCGGTTGTCCGCTAACTACTCGGCGTCGGAGCGGGCCAACATGCTCCACGACACGGCGGCCAGGGTGTACCGGATCGAGGCCTGAACCACCGTTTCCCACCCGCGCTTGGTTCACCAGCAACTGCCCGGAGGGATGGCCAGAACGGCCGGACTCCCGGGCGGTTTACGTTCCCGGGACCTGGTTGGTCAGGGGTACGGCGACGGTTATCCGGGGTTCATCGCTGGTGGCGCGGGTGGTGTGGCCCTGGCCGGTGAGGTCCTCGACCAGCATGACCGCGCCCGCCCCGAACCGTCGGTGCGTGCCGTCTCCGATGCCAATTTCTCCTTCCCCCGACAGCGTGATGATGTAGTTGCGCTGGGACTCGGTGTGCCAGTCGCTGAAAGTGCCTGGCTCGCTGACCCGGAAGCGCAGGCTGGTGATGGCGGTGAGGGATGGCAGCAGCGGGTGTCCTTCCATCTCCATATCCTCAAAGTGGGACTGGCCGTCTTCGCCGGTGTAGATCCTGGTTATCTGCATTGCCTGTCCTCCCCTTCCCTCGCTTTCCTTCTTTGCCCCCGCCCGCCGCGTTGCGGGCGTTGGGCAGACCGGGGAATCGTACTCCCGGGTAGACCGGGTAATCAACCCGCGGTCGAACGCTCCCGGCTGACGGCGATTGGATCCAAAGACGCAACGAAACGGCTCTTGACGCCATATTTGATCCGAGTTACGTCGTTGTTTTTCCATTACATGATTTGTTGCGTATTGCGAAATATAATTGCCCAATCTATACTATGATTCGGCATTTTAGCGAATGGCTTTCACGGATTCATCGGGAGATTTTATGAGACCGAAGATTACATCCGTTGTGTGGGTGCTGGGATTGTCTATCCTGGCGATGGGCTTGGTGACGGCTTGCGGTGGAGCGGATGCGCCCCCGTCTACTGCTCCGCCTCCGGCCGCGCCGGTGATGCCCGCGGCGACCGTGATGCCTGCGGCTCCTGCGGCGCCGGCCGCGGCTCCCGCCGCTACGGGTTCCTCTGCTCCAGCAGCTCCCGCCGCTCCCCAGGCAACCACCGCTCCGGTCTCCCCCACAGCAGTGGCTACTCCGACACCGCTGCCGGAGGGGACCACCTCGGCCCGGGACATGATTACGCTGGCGATTCCCGAAGAGCCCCAGAACATGAACTCGTTGTGGGCCATTGGGGGTGGGCTGTACCAGTCCATCACCCGCGCAAGCCTGGTGGACCCGCTCACCTGGCAGTCGGGGGACGACCTGCGTATCGTTCCCACCACCGCGACCACCGGATGGGAGCAGGTAGCCCAGGACCGTTGGAGGTTCAAGCTGCGGGAGGGGGTAAAGTTCCACAACGGGGAGCCGTTCAACGCAGCGGCGACCATCCCCAGCTTGAACTACACCGGCAACGAGGCCAACGCGACGTCCAGCTTCGTGTACACGGGCAGCTTCAGCGCGGAGGAGGTGGATGAGTTTACGGTGGACATCGTCTGCGCTATTGCATGCCCCATCTTCCCCAACACGGCGTTCTTCGTGAGTTTCGAGGCGCCGGAGTGGCTGGCCAACACTCCCGAGGAGGAAGTGTCCCGCCAGAGCGTAAGCATCGGGCCGTACCGGCTGGTGAGCTGGGAGCCGGGAATATCGGTGGTGCATGAAGCCTATGATGATTACGTACCGGTGGACGACCATTTCGAATTTCAGAAGCCGCTGATCCGCAACGCCGAGTGGGTCTGGCGCGGCGAGTCGGCAGTCCTGACGGCCATGGTCAGGACCGGGGAGGCCGATATCGCGTGGGACGTGGGCGTGGAGGCGCTGGATACACTGCCGCCGGAGCAAATCCGCACCGGGACCTCGGCGGAAATCGAGGGGTTCAAGCTGGACACGGTCTGGCACCCGGAGCTGAAAAAGAAGAAGGTGCGGCAAGCCATCGTCCATGCCATCAACTGCCAGGAAATGGTGGACTCGCTTTTCGGGGGGTATCCCAAGTGCCGCGGCAACATGATCTGGCCGGGGATTATCGGTGCCACTGAGCGGAACACGACTCCCTACGAGTACGATCCGGACCTGGCGCGGCAGCTACTGGAGGAGGCCAACTACAATCCCGAGAACAAGATGACCATCATGGGGCGGGCCACGCGCATCCCCAAGAACGTGGAAGTCTACGAAGCGATGCAGGCGTATCTGCAGAGCGTGGGGATGAACGTGGACATCCTGGTGGCGGAGCCGTCGGTGCGGCGGGCGATGAACCGCTGCTTCATCGGAAAGGCCGTGCAGGAGGTGATGATATCCGACGGGAGGGACCCGCAGGTTCAGGTGCCGGACACGGCCGACTTCGAGGCTGCCCTGGCCAAGGGCGGTGCGGACTGTCCGCGGGCGGAGATCAGCGCGGGACAGCCGTCCAACGAGACGCTGGACTTCGGGCGGCAGGTGCGGAACTCGATGAGCTGCACCTACATCTCGTCTGGAATTTGCGACCCCAGTCCCGGGGGAATCCAAAGCAAGATTGCACCCGCCCTGGCCGCATCCGGGGAGGAACGAGTGCGCCTGATGGAGGAACTGGCCGACATCCTGCACGACGAAGTGCTGTATCTGCCCCTGTTCGATCTGGTGATTTTCTTCGGGCTGGACCCGAAACTGAACTGGGAGGCGCGGCTGGACCCAGTGGTCCGGGTGAGCACTATGTGGTTCAGTCCATAGAAGCAAGTCCAGGCACGGTCAATCCTTGACCGGAAGGGTTAAAGCGGCAGCGCTCAGCGTTGCCGCTTCTCTTTGGCTGAGGGCTCCGTTGCATGGTAGCCGTGACTTCTGGCCTAACTGGGCTGGGCCTGGTGAACGTCCGGGCCCACAGCGTAAAGGGTGACCTATCGGCGGCGCCGACGCCGAGAACGAGCTTCTGGCAGGTTGGCAAATGCTCCTCCCACAGGGATCCGCGCCTTGGGCGGAGGGTCGAAGACGGATGCCATTCCTGAAGAACGGCCCCGTTATCAATTGGGAAGCCGGGGCTGTCTGTTGCCTCTGGCCCCCGGTTGACGGCCGGCCAGGTTTGCCGAAAAATGGAGCGAAACAACCGGTGTACGATCCGTCGATCTCGACGTGGTTCGCCGGACTCTCACCGGAGAGGTGTGAAATGCCCCCAAACAAGAGAATTTACATTGGGACCCACGACGGAGTTTGCGCGGTGGTGAGCCACGACGGCGGCGATTCGTGGGAGCTGGGACCGGTGACCTTTCTTCCCCACGCGGCGGCGCGATTGTCGGCGAGCCGGGTGAACCCGTTGCGGGCTTACCTGGCGGCATACGAGGCAGGCGTCTACCGGACTGACGACGGAGGCATATCCTGGAAAAAGCTGGACTCCTACCCGACGCCCTACGCCCACAGCGTTCTGGCCCATCCCACCGAGGGAGACGCGGTCCTGGTGGGGAGCGAACCGGCAGCGGTGTTCCGTTCGCGGGACGGCGGGAATACGTGGGAGGATCTGGAGGGATTCCAGGCCGTTCCAGAGGCGTCCGAGTGGGGGTTCCATTCTCCGACGAGGGACTCCCATGTGCGGGACCTGCGGGCGGTGCCCGGGGACCCCGACAGCCTGTTCGCCGGGATCGAAGTTGGAGGGATGGTGTGTACCGGCAATGGCGGCGGCAGCTGGCGGCAATTGCCCGGGCTGGACCCGGACATTCACTGCGTCAACCTGGCCGAGGGGATGCCGGGGCGGGTGTACGTGGCGACGGCCAGCGCTCCGTACCGGTCCGATGACGGAGGCTCCGGGTGGGAAATTATCAACAGCGGCATCGACCGGCGGTACACCCTGCACATCGCGTCGGCGCCGGATAGTCCCAACGTGGTGCTGGTGACAGTTTCGGAGAACGCCCGGCGGGGCAACCCCAAGTTCTACCGCTCCACCAACGGCGGGGAGAGCTGGACGATGGTGGAAGGGCTCGGGCAGGGAGAGAGTCCCAACGAGATGGTGGTGGCCTTCGACTGGGACCCGGAGGAGGCGGGGAGAGTTTACGCGGGCACCGACGGCGGGGGCCTGTTCCAGAGCCGGGACGGCGGCAGGACCTGGGAGGAACTGCCGGTGGGGCTGGACACGGTGGCAGTGGGGGCGCTGGCGGCGGGAACCGGGTAGGAAGCCGGCACTCCCCTGTTAGCTATGCTGGGGTAGACAACGGAACGGGAGCGCAGGGTCAACCCACGCTCCCGTTGTTTTACCCAGGCCGATGTTACGGCCGGTCAAGGGGAATCCTGGCTTCTAGGCGTCGTCACCGCCGCCGTTGTCGCCGAAGTGGACCTGGAGATGCCGGGCCCGCTTGGCCTCCGCCTTGGGGACGGTGATGGTCAGGACGCCGTGGCTGTACTTGGGTTCCACCTTGTCCGGGTCCACGGAGTCGGGGAGCCGCAGGGCGCGGTGGAAGGAACCGGACCGGCGCTCCCTCATGAGGAAGGTCCCCTCCTTCTCCACATGCTCCTCGGAAGTGCTGCCCTTGATGGTCAGGACGTTATCTTCAATGGAAACCTGGATGTCCTCGGGTTTCACCCCGGGCATGGAGGCGCGGATGACGGTGTCGTCGCCCTGGCGCACGACGTCGAGGGGGACGGCCCACGCCTCGATCTCTGGCCCGCTTTCCGCGGGAATGTTGGGAGCGTCGCCGAACCGGCGCCACATGCGGTCCATGGTGTCCTGCATCTGCCTGAGGTCCTGGAAGGGATGCCATCGCTGCATCATGGTTTTTCCTCCGTTATTGCGTTGTTGTTTGACTATGGTGCGAATCTGGATACGTTGCTACGCCGGGAAGGAGTAGTACCGGACGCCCGGGAAGGGGACCCGGTATTCCATGTACCCTGGCCGGGACTGGGCCGCCGGCTGGTCCCGTCGGGCCTCTTCCAGGAATTGCTCGACTTCCTGGGCAAGGGTGTTTCCGAGGGTTATTTGGGGTGTTTCGCCGGTAACCTCGGGGGCCTGACTGCGGTCAAGAAGTTCAACGGTCGCCACGGTGTGACCTCCTGGTAATCAACATGATGCAAGTATATAGATTGATATAACTCATGTCAAGTCTCTCTAATTTCCATATCACTAACAGGATGCTGCATTGGCAGGTCTATATCCCGAATGTATAATCGGCCATGTGTTTAACAAGAGACTCAGGGAGGTGGAGCAGTGACGCAGTCGAGGGGAATTTACCTGATAAGCGTTGTGGCAAAGACGCTGGACATGCACCCGCAGACTTTGCGGAAGTACGAACGCGCCGGATTCATCGAGCCCCTGCGCATGGGCAGCCTGAGAACCTATTCGGACGAGGATGTGGCCCGGCTGCGGCTAATCAAGCACTTCGTCGAGGATATGGGTCTGAACCTGGCCGGCGTAGAGTTGGCGCTTCACCTGACCAGCGAACTGCTGGAAGTGCGGAAGGGACTTTCCAGTGGGCGGGTGTCGGCCCAGGCGGCGGAATCCATAAAGCGGGTTGACGGGATGCTGGCTGCGTTGGGGGTGCGGGTGGTATCCCGGCCCAAGCGGGAGGAACAGCAGGCGATTCCCGAACCGGGGGAAGGGTGGTTCAAGGTGAATCCGGGCGAGGCGCTGGAGTTCGAATCGGGACCGCGCCGGGTCTCGTTCACAGCGGGGTAGACCGCTGGCATACAGCGCCGGATAAGGTCCGCCCTAAAGAGCAAAGGGGAGCACGCTGCATTGCTCCCCTTTCGCATGGCACTGGTCTGCCCTATGCCCTACCTTCCCACCGCCCGCAGGATGCTGTCCACCAGCTCCGGCCCGGGGGTGATGGAGCCGTCGTCGACGCCGTGCATAGCCTCTACGATAGCGTCGTTGAAGGGGGTCTCCACTCCCGTCTCCCGTCCCTTGGTGCAGATGAGGCCGTTCATGAGGTCTATCTCGGAACGGCGTCCCTTGTGCACGTCCTGGGCCATGGAAGCCAGCCAGTTGACCCGGCCTCCCGACTGGGACATGAAGTCGTCCAGCTCCTCGAAGACGTCGCCCTTGTCGGCGTCGGCCCACATGGCGGCGGGCTTGCCGTTGATGGCGACCACGTCCAGTCCCTGGGCCAGGCCCACCTGGGCGGCTTCCTTGCAGAGGTGGATGCGGATGGAGCGGCAGCGGGGATCGGCAGCCATGTTCTGGGAGCCGAGGGTGGACATGGCGGATATGGCGTTGCCCATCCCGTTCTGGCACAGCTTCGCCCAGCGTTCCCCCCAGAGGTTGTCGGTGGCGTAGGCGGCGTCAATGCAGTCCATCTTGGCGGCGATGTTCTCGGCCCGCTCGGTGATTGCGCCGTTCTGCTCGCCCACCCGGAAGACGGTATGGCCGTGGTCCCGTCCCGGGGCCCCGCCCCGGTTTACGTGCCCCGGCTCCCACAGGGCGACCTCGATGTGGGAGGCGATGCAGCCCAGCTCCCGGTCCTCGCCGACGATGGCGCCGATGACCGGGTCGTTCCAGCAGTTCTGGAGGGATATGAAGAACCCGTCTGGCTTGACGTAGCGCTTGATGAAGTGGGTGGCCCACTCGGTGTCGTAGGACTTCATGGAGATGAAGGCGTAGTCGAAGGGTTCGGTGATTCCCTGGGCGTCGGTCAGGTGCATGGCGTTGACCGGCACGGTGAAGTCGCCCTGGCTGCCGCTGGCCCGCAGCCCGTCGCGGCGCATGGTCTCCACATGCTCCGGCCACATGTCGATGATGGTCACGTCCTCGTCTTCCCTGGCGAGAAAGGCGGCGGTGTAGCTGCCCAAAGCTCCGGCGCCCATGATAGCGATGCGGTCACCCATGATGGTCCCTCCTGATTTGGTGGCAGTTGCTTACCGGAAGATTGGCCCGGTACGGGGAATGAGAATGTTGGGAATATGTCACTGGCCTGAGTCCTTTGTCAAACGGCGAACCCTAGTTTCAGTCGAGCAACCCTGGTAGTTCCTGTGGACCTTCGTAGAGAGGTTGCCTTATGGTTATTGGAGGGTTGCCTTCCAGTCGATCGAGCCGCAGCAAATCCGGGTCGGTCGACTCAATAATTGGGATGTTCCAATGCAGGGCGGTAGCAAGATGTATCGCATCAGGAGGTTTTATTTTGGGCCCATTCCGGTATGTTCTGATGAGGCCGCGTGATACTTCTGCTATTCTGGTGTCGATTCCAATGGGGACAACGTAATTACGCCCGAAAAACTCCTTGATTAGGGCTTCGGAATCTGGGTCTGAATAACCCTGCAAATAAGCAACCTCAATGGTCGCCATTATCGAGACTGCGATTTCAGTCTGGCCACGCTGGGCTTGCTGGATAATGCGTTCACATTCCGTTTGTATCTGGCTGTTGCCAGCTAAGTAGCCGATTACAACACAGGAATCCCACAGCCGACGTCCGCCGGGCATCCTCTATCCTTTTCTCTCTCGCACTTCACGCAGGAAGCCGACCGGATCCCGGGCGGCTCCCATATCAGGGATAGAACCAAATCCTGCCTTGGGCAGCTCTGGGTCAGGAGTTGCATCTGCGATTTCTAGGACGTCGGCAATAGCCCGGGGCACGCCGTTGCTGAAATATCTGACTTTGCCTCTGACAACTACTCTCTTACCAAGCAATTCCTTCGCTTCTTCAATCATAGTCGAGGCAGAAGGGATGGAGCATTTGACGGGAGAATTGCTGATGCGGTCCCACATCGTGAACGAGTTGGACCGATGGACGCTGACAACTTCCAACGTACCCTCAATGGAGGCCAGGTTCCAGTAGCCGGCGCGCAATATCTGGTCGGTTTGCTCACCGATTTCTTTCTCGATGGTCGCTATTTGCTGTCGGTCGGCAGAAACCACGATTGATCTGGCATGGTCCCTTCCAACGAACAAGCGTCGCATCCGTTTCAGGGATGCGAGCGCATCTTCTCCGAAGTATTCGGGTGGCTCAAAACTTCCGGCTGTGACGCTCCGAAGGCCGTCGGCCACGATATTGACGGCTTCCTGGTCTCCCAACAGAGGCTTTACTGTGACCGTTGGCGCACTGGAATGGAGGTTTGAGACGACCCACCGTTTGGACGAGCGGTCCCGGTGGACTGCGTAATCAACCTCGTCCAAGAGCTTGCCAATGTCGTTGAGAGCTTTGGCAAACAAGTCTATGGAGGTAGTTTTGGCCTCCGGATTTATTGTGAATGTCAGACCTTCTGGCATTGAGGACTCCGCATGGCCTGCCGCCATAAGGGGGGTTGGCACCCTAATCCACCTATGTTCCCATCAAAAGACCCCTGCCGATGCCAGCGAGGTGTTTTTCCAGTCTCAGCAACGGGAATATGGCACTGGCCGGAGCTGGCTGTCAAACGGAAGCCGTGCCGAAGGTGGCTGGTGAGTCCAGGCCTCTCGTTGAATTTAATGGACAACCTCCGGCATCTCCACCAGCCGGGCGCTGTTGACGTGGGGCAGGCCGCGGATTTCCTCCATGACCGCCGGGGGGACGGAGTCGTCCAGGCCGAGGACCATCATGGCGTTGCCCCGGGGGCTGAGGCGGGCCACCTTCATGTAGCTGATGTTGATGTTGTGCTGTCCGGTGACCGTTCCGACGGAGCCGATGGAGCCGGGCTGGTCCCGGTTGTCCACGAACATGAGGTAGGGCACCGAGGGGTCCAGGTCCACCGGGTAGTCGTTCACCCTGACGATATGGGGCCCGTCCCGCAGGGAGGTGCCGGTGAGGGTGACTCCCTCCCGGTTGGTGTGGAGGGTGACGGAGATGAGGCTGGGGTACTCGGAGCTTTCCGAGCTTTTCTGCTCGGTGATGCTCAGGCCCCGCCGCTGGGCCAGCACCGGCGCGTTGATGACGTTGACCTGCTCGGAAATGACCGGCGACAGCAGTCCCTCCAGCACCGAGGCGGTGAGGAAGGCCGTGTCGTGGTCGGCGACCTCGCCCTGGTAGCGGATGGTGACGCCGGCGAACTGTCCGTCGGCCAGGTTGGTGAGCAGGTTGCCCAGGATGTAGGCCACCGGCTTGAAGGGCGCCAGGACGGCCTGCGCCTCGGGCCGCAGGTTGGGAGCGTTGACGGTGTTGGCCGCCGGGCGTCCGGCCAGGACGGCCAGCACCTGCTCCGCCGCTTCAATGGCGACCTCCCGCTGGGCTTCCTCGGTGGACGCGCCCAGGTGGGGAGTGGATATGACGCGGGGGTGCTGGGCCAGGGTCATATCCGCTGGTGGTTCCTCCGTGAACACATCCAGGGCGGCGGCTCCCAGGGTACCGGCTTCGAGAGCTTCCAGGAGGGCATCCTCGTCCACCAGTTCGCCGCGGGCCACGTTGATCAGGCGGGTGTCGGGACTCATCAGCCCCAGCTCCCGCTTTCCGATGAGCTTGTTGGTGTTGGGGGTCAGGGGCGTGTGCAGGGTTATGAAGTCGGCGGTGGACAGCAGCTCATCCAGGGGGGCGAGACGGGCGCCGAAGCGGGCGGCGAAATCGGCGGACACGAAGGGGTCGTGGACCAGGATACGCATTCCGAAGGCGCGGGCGCGGGTGGCAACCTCGGCCCCCACCCGTCCCAGGCCGACGATCCCCAGTGTCTTTTCCCTCACCTCGATTCCCATGAAGGCGCTGCGCCTCCACTCACCCTGGCGCATGGAGGAATGGGCCTGGGGGACGTTGCGGGCCAGGGCCAGCATCAGGGCCAGGGTATGCTCCGCCGCCGCCACGGTGTTCCCCAGGGGAGCGTTGACCACCGGGATGCCGGCGCTGGTGGCGGCTTCCAGGTTGATGTTGTCCACGCCGATGCCGGCCCGGGCTATCACCCGCAGGTCGCGCCCGGCGCGGATGACCGCGGGGGTCACCTTGGTCTCGCTGCGTACCACCAGGGCCTGGTAGTCCTTGATGGTTTCGACCAGTTCTGATTCCTGCAAGCCCCGCTTCACGTCCACCTCGGCGGCGGTTCCAAGGAGTTCCAGGCCTTCGGGGGCGATTGCATCCGTAACCAATACTTTTGACATAAGACTCGATTAGACCTCGTTTGTGAAATGTACTATTCGGGGGAGAGGATGGGATCGGCGCCGGCGCCACGGCGTTGGCCGGGCGGCAACCGTAGGTTTCTAAGATATAAAAGCCGGGGTCTATCCGCAACTTTTCGTGCTCCTCGGCAACGTTGCAATTCAGGTGGTTTCGTTCCCGGCCCGTCTCCTTCTCCCCCGCCTTTCCCGCGCGGGCGGGAGCCCCGCAGCCGTTGAGCCGAATCACCGGAAACGGGACCCTGTCTGCTGACAGTTGGCCCTTTCCAACCCCGTCCTTCGTCCGGTACCATGAGTCCAGGGAAAGTTCCCAGCCCGGCGTTCCCCTCAGAAATGCACCAAATTGCATCAAAATGGAGCAGGGAAAATTTTCCAGGCCCGGCGGCAGCGTTCCAACACCCGGTTTCCAGAGGTGACAAAAGCGGACAAAACCATGACATTCGGCGGAAAAACGAGGACATTTGGCGGATATTTCGAGGACAACATCCCCCGGCCGCCACGCTCAAATGTCCCGAAATGTCCGCTTTTGTCCGGTTTTGGGAAAACGGGCAGGTCCTGGCCGATGCCGGGCAGCCGGCATCTTCTGTTTGCCGTAGCATTGCAATTCAGGCGTCTTCGCTTCCGGTCCGCCTCCTTCTCTCCCGTCTTCTCGGCGCAGAGCCTGCCCCGCGTCGGCGGGGATCCCCGTGGCCGTTAACCTGGACCGCCTGAAATGGAACGCTGCCGTGCTTCTCTTGACCCTGTCCTGACCCGTCGGTAGGATGGGTTGCGGCCTGCGGCCGACACCGTTATCGTGTTCAGCTTTCCCGATTTTCAGCCAGGGGGTCCGGTATGGCGGTCGACTTCACCGAAGAAACGGTCAGCGTCGGGGGATGTGATTTGCAGTTGTTCAGGGGAGGGTCGGGAGACCCGCTGCTGGTTTTGCACGGCGCCGGCGGGAATCGGGGTCCCCTGGGTTATGCCCAGACCCTGGCGGAGCATTACACCGTCTACCTGCCCTCCCATCCCGGTTTCGGCAAGTCCGGCCGCCCGGACTGGATTGAGTCGGTAAGGGACCTGGCACTCTTCTATACTTGGTTCCAGGAAGAACAGGGGTTGGAAGGGGCGCGGTGCATCGGCTTTTCCATGGGCGGCTGGATGGCCGCCGAGATGGCCGCGACCCGCCGCCGCGCCTTTTCCAGGATGATGCTGGTGGGGGCGGCGGGCATCAAGCCCCAAAGCGGTGAAATCGCCGACATTTTCATCATCACGCCGGCCCAGGTTGCCGAGCTGTCGTTCCATGATCCGGCCCAGGCTCCCGAGTACGATGAAATCTACGGCGGGACTCCCACGCCGGAGCAGGCAGCCCAGTCCGAACGCGACCGGGAGATGTCGGTACGGGTCTGCTGGAAGCCTTACATGCACGACCCGCGCCTGCCTTCCCTGCTGGAACGGGTGAACATTCCCACGCGCATCCTGTGGGGGCGTCAGGACAAGCTGGTGCCGGTGGAGTGCGGCGAGCAGTATCAAAAGGTCATCAGGGGATCGGACCTGGTGGTCTTGGACAACTGCGGACACTCACCCCAAATCGAAAGACCGCAGGAGTTCGTGGCGGCGGCGTTGGAGTTCCTCGCCTAGTTGGTTTGCGGCTCCGTTGTGGGTGCGGCCCACTGACGGCCGTTGCGTCGTCCGACAGGACCTTCCCGACGGTCTCCCCCGGCGGCGCTACGCCCATTGAGAAGCGCGGGAACTTGCCTTACAGAGAGTCAAACCCGGCCCAGCCCGGCCGGGCGGCGGCCTGCCGGACCCAGTCCGCAAGTTGCTCTTCGTCTAGTTTCCCCTCGTAGACATCGATCCAACGCGAGTCTTTGTCCTTGCCTGAGCCGGGCGGCTCGGGACTCAGGGAAGCTCCGTTGAGGAAAGTCACCTTAACGTAACGGGTAAAGACATGGTAGCTGGCGAACCAACCCTGGCCTTCGACACCGTACCACGGCGAGTTCCACCTCACGGCTTTGCGCACGTTGGGGACGTTTCCCACGATGAGATCGTCGATGCGGCGTCCGACTTCGCTCTTCCAGCCCGGCATGGCCGCAATGTAGGCCTGCACCGGGGCGTCGCCGTCGGCCTTCGCGATCTGGGGGTTGCCTCCCGAGAGAAGCACCACCTCCCCCTCAGCCTTCCCTGGGGTCTTTGTGGACGCCTTCGCTGGTTTTGCGGATGACTTGCGGGCCATTGGGTTCGCTCCAAAACGCGCTTCGATCATGTCCCGGGAGTATAGCATTTCGCTGCGTCTCTACATCGCTTTGCCTCATCTCCGGTCTCATCTAAATGATACGAATTTGAGGATCATCCCCAAGTGGAAAACAGGGCAAGGTCAGTCCCTCAGTGCCAGTCGTGGGCGGCGGGCATGGGGACCCGGGGGTGGATGCCCTGCACTTCGGAAGCGATCACGTTGGCCGTCCCGTCCCACCGGGAAACGGTCCCCCGCACCAGCAATATCTGGCTGCCCAACTGCCAGCGGCTCTGGTGGTACACATGGGGCCACAGGATGACCTGGGCATCCCCGGTCTCGTCCTCGATGGTGACGAACACCGTATCCTCTCCCCTGGGATGCTGTCGGGCTATGGGCCAGCCCGCCACCAGGACCTCCTCTCCCTCCTCGGCGCAGTCCACGGCGGCAGCGGGCAGCACCCGGGGGCTGAGGCTGGGCCGCACGAACTCCATCAGGTGGCCTTTGGGGTAGATGCCCATTACCCGGTACTCGCCGACCATCTTCTCGTATTCTGTGAAGTCGGGAAGGACGGGACCAGCGCCGTTCCCGGCAGCGGGAAAAGCACGCTGACCGTTCCTGCTGGGCCGGATGCCCAGACCCGAGTCCCACAATGCTTTCCGGCGGTTGGGAGCAAGGGAGTCGAAGGCCCCGGCCAGGACCAGGGATTCCACCGTCTGCGGTTTCAGCCCAGTGCGCCGCACCAGGTCGGCTGGCCCGGAGTAGAGGCCATGCCGGTCCCGGTCCGACACGATGGCCTGGGCCGATGCCTTGCCCACGTCCTTGACGAACCGCAGGCCCAGCAGCACTGAATCCTCCTCAGGGATGCAGTCCAGACCGCTGCGGTTGATGCAGGGGTTGAGGAAGGGGACGCCAAAACGCCGGGCATCCTGCTTCAGGGTTTCCACCGGATAGAACCCCATGGGCTGGTTGTTGACCAGGGCCACGAAGAACTCCAGGGGGTAGTACCGCTTCAGCCATGCGGCCTGGCAGGCGGTGACGGCGAAGGCGTGGGAGTGGCTTTCCGGGAACATGAACTGCCCGTTGATCTTGGAGAATATCTTCTCCGCCACGTCCTCCGGCACTCCCTTCTCCCGGGCGCCCTCGATGAACCGCCGTCGGTGCCGGGCGATGAGGTGTTCGTTGTTGGGCCGGGCGAAGGCCCGCCGTATCTCGTCGGCCTGGGCGGCGGTCATGCCGGCCACGTCGCTGATGAGCTGCACCACCTGTTCCTGCCAGACGATGACGCCGTAGCCCCGCTCCAGGGCCCGCTCCTCCAGGGGATGGTCGTACTCCCAGGACGCCCCATGGCGGTAACGCTCCACGAACTGGCTCACCGCGCTGCCCTGGACACCCACGCCGGGCCGTATCAGGGCCACTTGGTAGGCCAGGTCCAGCAGGTTGCGGGACTTCAGCCGTTGCGCCATTTTCAACTGCGCCGGCGACTGGAGCAGGAACACCCCCTTGGACCTCCCGGCGTTGATCATGTCGTACACGGCAGGGTCGTCGGGAGAAACGCGCCCCAGGTCGGGACGGCGGCCTTCCCTGGCTTCAATCAGGTCCAGGGCCTCCTCCAACTGGTCCAGCACCGGCAGGGACAGCAGGTCGATCTTGGCGAAGTTGGCGTCGGCCACGCTGTCCTTGTTCCAGTCCATGATGTAGCGGCCAGGGATAGCCCCGGCCCTGGTGGGCACCATCCCGGATACCGGGGAACTGCTCAGCACCATGCCGCCCACGTGCTGGCCCAGGCTCCGGGGAGCATGCATCAGTTGGGGGGCCAGTTCCACCAGATCCCGCCAGCCAGGGGAGTCCACGCGGTCGCTGAAACCGGGCAGGGCCAGCATTTCATCCCGCAACGCGGCCCCGCCATGGGAGTGAAGCTGCCGGGAGAGCAGCTTCAGGTCTTCCCTGGGCAGCCCCAGGGCCTTGCCCAGGTCCTGGACGATTCCCTTGACCGAGTAGGTGCCGATGGCTCCGGTCAGGACGGCGTGGTCCGGCCCGAAGCGTTGATGCACCCGCTGGATGAGTTCGTCCCGCAGGGCGCGTGGAAAGTCCAGGTCAATGTCGGGCAGCAGGCTGGTGTCCTCCGAGATGAACCGCTCCAGGGTCAGGCCCCAGCGGAGCGGGTCCACGTGGCTGATGCCGATCAGGTAGCCCACCAGCAGAGCCACCGAGGAACCCCGGCCCCGGCCCGGAGGACGTTCTTCCAGGGGAATCTCCGGCTGGACCAGGCCTTTCTCCTCCATGATTTCCTGGGCCAGCAGCACAATCTCCCGGTAGAGCAACAGGAAACCGGCCAGGCCGTGGCGCTCAATCAACAGGAACTCCTCATCGAGACGTTCCTGCACCTGGCGGGAGACGGAACCGTAACGCCGCTGGGCAGCCTCGTAGCACAGTTGCCGCAGGTAGCCGGCCGGAGTATAGCCTGCAGGCACCGCCGCATCGGGCAGGGTATAGCCCAGGTCATCGGCCAGGTTGAAATCGCACTGCTCCGCGATTCTGACGGTGTTCGCGACGGCCTCCGGGTACTGCCGGAAGATTTCCTTCATCCGCTCCGGCGGCTTCACGCAGAGGTGATGGTTGGGCCGGATGTGGGGCAGGGCCTGCTCGATGGTGGTGTTGAGCCGGGCAGCGGCCAGCGCGTGCTGCAGGCGGTAGCGTTCCGGGCAGTGGTAGTGGACGTCGTTGGTGGCAACCAGCCGGGTGTCCCCGCTACGGGCCAGCTTTGCCAGTTCCCGGTTGCGCGGGGTATCTCCTTTGATGAAATTCTGCTGGAGCTCCACGTACACTCCGTCCATGCCGTACCACTCCCGGTATTCGCTCAACAGCCGGAAAGCGTCCCTCCAGCAGCCTGCCCTGAGCAGCCTGGACAGTGGGCCGTCCCGCCCGCCGGTGAGCAATATCACATCGGCAGCATGCTCCGGCAGATACGCCGGGTCCAGCCGGGGTTCGCGGCGGTCGGCGGCGTTGGCCAGGGTGAACAGGCGGGCGATGTTGGTGTATCCCTGGCGGGTCTTCGCCAGCAGGACCAGACGGGACCCGTCCTTCAGGGTCAACTCGCCTCCGGTTATGGGCTTGATGCCCATGCTGTTGGCCAGCCGGGCGAACTCCAGGGCGCCGCACAGGTTGGCGTCGGCCAGGGCCAGGGTGCCGTACCCGTACTCCCCGGACTGGGCCAGCAACTCGTGAACGTGGGAGGCGCCTATCCCGAAGGAATAGAAGCTCTTGACGTGGAGTTCCACGTAAGCGGCGGGCACGAAAGCCATCCGGCTGCTTACGGGTCCTGCCGGAACCAACGGTTTTCCCGCTGGTCCCGGAACAGGGTCACCTCCCCGCCGTCCTCCCGCGCTACCCGGTAATAGGTCCTGCCCAGGGGTTGGGGCATCCACCACAGGTCGAAGCACCAACGGTCTTCAATCCTGGCTATCCGCTGCCATTGCTCTCCCAGACGCACCGCCGCTGGTTCGCCCTCCGGTCCCTCCCGAACCGCCACCGGGGAAGGCAGGGAAAGGGCTCTCATGCCGCCTGCACCAGAAGTATCAAGAGGGACCTGCATGGCCCGCATCTCCGGCGCCGGGTGCCAGGGTGCCACCGGCACCACCCGGTACAGGGCTGGTTTGCCGCCCGTCCGGGCCTGAAGCTGCCGTTCCGCCTCGGCCAGCCTCCGCTCCCGGTCTCCCCGCAGGTCGGACGGCAGGCTCAGCTGCGTTCCCGATTCTCCGGTGAAGCTGGACAGGGCCAGGGTCGCCTCTTCCACCGGGGATTGGGGATGGTCCGCCTCGAGCTGGCGCCGGATGATGCGGGAAACCCCCTGCCAGTCGCCCATGGGATGCCTGAACCGGAAGTCCTTATGCCAGGGCTGGGCCCGGTATAGAACGCACTCCAACGCCGCCCCACCCGCGTAACGCCCCCGCATCCGGGGCTGGGTGTAGGCCCGGCGCAGCAGGGTGTCCACCGCCGCCAGCAGCAGGTCCAGCGACGCCGAGGAGAAGGGCAGGGGAGCGTGTTCCACCACGGACTCCTCGTACTTCAGGGGAACCACGGGACTATCGTCAATGCCCTGGGCCAGTTCCCAGGCCCTCCGTCCCTCCGGGCCGAAGCGGTCGGTAAGCGCTTCGGCCTCCATGGCGGCCACATCGCCCAGGGTGAGCAGGCCAAAGCGGTGCATCTCCGCCCTGAGTCTGGCGGGGATGGGCAGCAGGTCCACCGGACGAGGCGCCAGGAAACCGGCTACATCAGGGGGAACCCTGGCCGTTCCCGGGGGTTCGCAGGTCCGGGCCGCGACATAGGCGGGAAACTTGGCTTCCCCCACGCCGGCCCGGGGAGCCAGGTTCTGGGGCACCGCGTTCAGCAGGGTGGTCACCAGGCGGGCCTCGCCGCCGTACAGGGCTTCCAACCCGTCCAGGCCCACGTAGGCCGTGCCCAGCTCTGCGCCTTCCACCCGGTCGCTGACTCCCTGCAAGGAGACGAGTATCCGGTGAAACGCCCGGCGGTAGGCAGCCTCGTCCGCTTCCAGCACGACCCCGCCGGTCTGGCGGGACAGGGCCTGCTCCAGGGTCATTCCGGCAGCTATCCCCGAGGCGGCAGGAAAATGGTCGACGACCAGGGGCCTGCTCCCGGAGCGGTCAACGATGAGGACGGGCCGGTCCCGCAAGTGGGGCTGCCTCTGCATCTCCAACTTGGCCCGCAGGTGGGTGATCAGGACGCAGGCGATTGTCATAGCGCATCATCCAGGACGGGGGAGACGGGCGCGGGCGGCGGCCATGCCCGGCCCGGCTCCGCCAACCCAATGCCACGGCCGGCGCCGGGTTTCTGTACCGGGTACTCCTTTTCCTCCAGGGCCCGCGAACCGTGTTGAGCGGTGCAGTCCTGGATGAATGCCGGAATTCGGGCCTGCTCGTCTCGCAATGACATCTTCCCTGCTGCGGCCGGCGTTGGGGTGCGCTTCAGCATGCTGCACTTATTCCGGCTCAGGTCCGGAACTGCCTGCAACGAATGACGGTTCATAGTTGAAGGGTTTCGGCGCTTTCGGTTTTGTGCCGTCCGGGTCCCGGAATGCAAGGGACACAGACGGCGGGAAACCGGCCACCGGCGCGGAATCGCCCCGAGGTTGCGCTGGAGAATCGTAAAGAACTTATGTTCGTAAGTCAATAGCCCATTGGCTTGAGTCAGGACAATTGCAAAGTCACTGCCCGGCTAATCGCAACTCCCGCTGACCATTCCCCTGTCATCCTTGCTTAGAGCCTTACGGACCGTCCCCCAAGCACAACTTTGCAATCGTCCTGATACCCGCGGCGGCTTGCCTTGACAGATTGGGGTGGCGGTATCAGGATAACGGGCATATTCCAGGGGCCTGCGAAGGAACGTTCTGCATGGCATTTCTTGACCTACGACCCAACCGATTGTCGGTTGGAGGCCAGTCCATCCATTACGCCTGGGTCATTGTGGCCGTTGCCACCCTGATGCGGCTCAGCACCTCCGCCTTCCGCTCTTCCTCGAGCGTTTTGATACCCCGGTTGGTGGAAACCTTTGAGTGGAGTTACGGCGCGGTAGGTGGAGCCTTCGCCCTGCAATGGGTTGTTTCGGGAATGTTCGGACCGGCAGCGGGCTGGATGGGCGACCGCTATGGTGTCCGCATAACCATGCTGGTTGGGTCCCTGCTTTTCATGGCAGGAATGATCCTGACCGGAATGGTAAGCAGCCTGTGGCAGTTCTACCTCTTCTTCGGAATTATTCTCAGCATGTCAATGGGGATTTTCCAGGTGCCATTGACGGCAGCGGTGACACTGTGGTTCCGGCGGCACCTGGGAGTGGGGATGGGGGCGCTGCAAGCGTCCCAGGGGGTTGGCCCACTGGTGACGGTACCCCTCATCCTTTTAATTGTCGCGGTGTTCGGAGCGGGAGAGACCGGAAGGCATTTCGTCTCCTGGCTGCCCGGTATCGGGGGAGCGGAGAACGGGTTGCGGGCCGCTTTCTGGCTGCCGGGGATCGGCGGCGGGTTGATACTGATCGCGCTGATCCGGCTTTTCTACAACGAGCCGGGGGAAATAGGCATGAGGCCGCTGGGCGCCTCCTCCGACGAACCGGTGCGCCGGATGCAAAAGGGAGAGGTTGCCAGGGTAAGGACCAAGGTGTTCCTGAAGCGGGCCCAGCGCACCACCGCCTTCTGGAACCTGATCGGAATTCATTACTGGGGTTGCGCCGGACACGCCATCATCATGGTCTACCTGGTGGCGATGGCGGAGGCCCAGGGAGTTTCGCAGGGAGCGGCGGCGGGCACTTTCGTTGCCTTGTCGGTGACCAGCACCCTGACCCGGTTCGGGGTGCCCATAGCGGCCGACCTGCTGGGAAGCAAGTGGGTAATGGCGGTGTGCTTCTTCCTGCAGGTCGCGCCGGTGGGGATCCTGTTCTTCGCCGATTCGGCCTGGATGTTCTACATGTTCGCCATTCTGTTTGGAATCGGTTTCGGCGGCGAAATGACGGCCTTCCCCATCATCAACCGGCAATACTACGCCCACGCTCCCATGGGCACGACCTACGGATGGCAGATGATGGGGGCGGGCCTGGGGATGGCCTCGGGCGCGGCGATGGGCGGCCTGCTGGTGGACCTGACCGGCGACTTCACGGCGACGATGGCACTGTCGCTGGTGTTGAGCCTGGTGGGAGTAATATCCATTCTGTTCCTGCCGTCCACTTCGCGACAGCAGATAGAGGACTGGGAGGACGATCTGCCGGAGGACGTGCGGACTCCCGCGCCCGCTACCGGAGCGGCCTCGGGGGACTAGGAAAGAGTCTGGATAGGACGGTTGACTTACCCGAATAAACCATATAACATCGTAATTGATCCGTGGTTCAGCGAGAGAATTCTCGGGAGACACGGAAGGAGAACGAGGGTCGCTCCCACCTTCTCAGCCATATTGGTATAGCGGCGCCTGGTTTGGCGTACTATTTTCGAGCCCGGATGATTATGAAAATATCCGCCACGGACCAAATCACCGTCGTTTGAGCCATTCATGGTGAAAGTGCTCGACAGTTAATCAACCGAAAAGTCCGCTAATATCAGCGGACTTTTTCTTTGGCTACGGATAAACTCGTTTTGCTTTCGAGCTTCCTCTGACGTGGGCATCTGGATATACGTTTACGTAACCGTTGGGCTTGAATTCCCAAACGTCTGATGTGGTTACGACCCGTTGCTTGGTCTTTCCGTTAACATCCCAATGAAATCCCGCCGCGAGTTCGCGGCCCGCCACCTGAATGACATCGTGGCCGTGAAGCGGCCCCCTTAACCACCTCAAACCATTCCTGTCGCATCTGGACGACTGTGCTCCATATCCTTCCGCAAAACGCTGCCGTCCCTCTTGAAGCTCAAGGCTTTCTACAATTTCTTGCTCCGCATCAAATACATGGAAAGGCAAGCAACGAGGGTCCCCTTCGTTTTCCGAACGGGCTTCTTTCATCCAAGCCAGGAATTCCCCCAAGGAAGAAGCCCAAGAATCTTCCATGGATTTGTTGGGAAGCTTGCTGTGATATGCCTTATGGAGGACAAATCTCTTCAAAGTGATGTAATGGGTAATTACATTCTTGGGTTGGGGTAAAATCGGGGCGTCGGCATACTCGATCTGCCACACTCCAACCCGAGCCCTGTGAATACGTTTGTACAGGTTCGTTGCATCTTCGGGCTTAATCGCCCCAATGGGGCGTCCGTCTTTTTTAATGAGCCGGGTAGGTCGTTCCTGAAACAGCCACTGTCTCCTCACGCACTCAGCCTTGATGAACTTCGTGGCATTGCCGACGGCATGATGACTTTTTTCAGGATAGAATAGCCATACCTCGACCGGACGTCCGGTCATGGACCCTTCCGATTCATAGCTTTAAGGACAGCACGGGGGGGTAATGAAAGTTGAGACAGTTCTTCCTCGGTCATCTCATCTACAACTTGCTTCACGAGTCTTCGGAGAGTATCTAGATCCGTTGTTCGCCGGTCTTGGCGCGGCGCGACCTCCGTAGTGAAATCCGAAGGAGGAATCAATTCTTGCTCTTGGAACCAGTCTGACAGCCGTCGATACACTCTATCAATGAGGAACCGATTCCATTCGTATCTTAGCTCTGATGGTAATTGTGAGAGCGGCAAAAGGGATCGCGCCCATTCCTTAGCATGGTCTGGCGCAGTGGGTAGAATGTCAATGAATGATTGTCTCCACTGCCCGTCTGTTTCCGCATCTATTGTCGGTAGTATCGAACAGTTCCCTTCGGCCGGGGCTGGACTTGTTGCCACCACTTCGATTTCTGGAAGCCAATAGTAGGTGTTGCCGCTAGACCTATCGAAGACAGCTCTCCAAAGGTCACGGCGAATTCTTATGTGCCCCGGAGTGCCTAAGTTAGCGTCCAGTCTAAGCCTTTCCTCAGGCTTGAGCTCAACCATTGGGGGAGTTTGTTCATTGTCAAAGTCGAGAATGTTGCTAAACAGCGACACGAACTCGATCAACGACGAAGCTCCATAAGCCGCTTCGGTGAATTTCCTATTCGTTACATCCAGCAGGCGATTCTTCAAGACAGCGGTAGTCATCCGATACCAATCAGACTTGCCAGAATTCTTCGCCTGCATAAAAGCTTGGATTATTAGTTGCGTCCCATCCACCACAGTTGGCCCTCCGGCGAAGAATAGCTACATTCTATCCTATGCCCCACGGGAACAACCACACAAGACTGGAGTGCCTTCTTGATCCTCAATTAACCTCGTCTCTTGCGCTTGTAAACAAGCCGTTAGTTTTCCGATATACTGGCGCAAAACCATCCGGTGGACTCCGGCGACGGTTTGATTAGTAGCTTTATTTGAAAAGCAGGAGGTTCTCATGCTCGACATCATTATTCGGAATGGGACCGTGGTCACACCCTGGGGCGTGGGGGATTGGGATGTGGCAATCCAGGGGGAGCGGATCGTGGCAGTGGCGGCGGCCAACACCCTGACCGATGAAGTCGGAAGGGTCATAGATGCCTCTGGCAAGGTGGTCATACCGGGCGGGATTGAACCCCATGCCCACATCGCCGCTCCCATCATGGGGCCGGGGAACCTGCGCACCGCGCCGCCGGAGGAAGTGAGCCGCGCCGCCCTCTTCGGCGGGACAACCACGCTCATGGACTTCGCAATCCAGTATCCCGGGATCGACATTTCCGAGGCGATACAGGAGCGGACGGACGTCTGGCGGGGAAACTCATACGCCGACTATTCCCACCACCTGATGCTGCTGGGGGAGATTCCCGAGAACATCCTGGGATCGCTCCACGAGCACATTGAGGACGGGTTCGCGTCGGTGAAGATTTTCACCACCAACATTCGGCCGCCGGAAATGAGCGGCGAGCCCCGCATGGTGCGGATGGGGCACCTGCACGACCTGATGGAGCAGGTCCAGCGGAACGACGGGATGCTGATGGTCCACTCGGAAGACGACGACATGGTGCAGCACATGTACCAGAAGCTGGCCAGAGAAGAACGGAACGAGTGGTGGAACATGCACCTGGTCCACAGCAACGAGTCGGAGGACGTTTCCTTCCGGCGGGTGATACGGGTGTCGGAGTGGACCGGCGCTCCGGTGTATTTCGTCCATGTGAGCGCACTGCAGGGGATCAACGCCATTGGTGAGGCCCGTTCCAAGGGACTGCCCATCTATGGAGAGACGCTGCACAACTACTGCTGCTTCAACGCCGACAACTACAAGGAAGAGTACGGCATGAAGTACCACACCTATCCGTCGCTGAAGTCGGAGGAGGACCGGCAGGCGCTGTGGCGGGGCATCGCCCAGGGCGGTCTGAACACCATGGCTACGGATGAATACTGCACGAACTGGGCCTTGAAAATCCAGGGGCGGACGGTGCGGGATGTGACCGGCGGGCACAACGGAGCGGAGACCCGGGTGGGCGTCACCTACAGCGAGGGCGTAGTCCGCCAGGGGATGTCGCTGGAGAGGTTCGTTGACGTGACATCGACGAACGCCGCCAAGATCATGGGGCTCTATCCCCGCAAGGGAGCCATCGCTCCCGGCAGCGACGCGGACATTGTGCTCATAGACCCGAGCATCCAGCGGCCGCTGACCATGGACGACTTCCATATTTCCGACTACAGCATCTGGGAAGGCTTTGCTGCCTCAGGGTGGCCGGTTATGACCATCATGCGGGGCAAGGTGGTGGTGGAGAACGGGCAGCTGAATGCTTCCCTGAGCGACGGGCAGCTCCTGCGGCGGAAGGTCAACCCGGAGGTGACCAACCGGCCGGCTTGCTAACGAACTATCCCAAAACCAATCCTGTCACCCCCATCCTGACCCCGGCAATGCCGGGGTCAGAGTCTTGCCCCGTCGAGGGGGAAGAACTTGTCCGGAGGTTCCCTAACAAAAAAACGGCAAAAACGGATTTGTGAGACATTTGGGCGGTTTCGTGCTCAAAATCCCCTGGATCCACGGGACATTGGGGGGCAAATTAGGGGCAATCCAGGGCTGTTTCGGGACACGATTGAGACAGGTTGAGACATTATTGGGACATTTTGGGGCATTTTGGGAAGATTTGAGCGTGGGCAATGGGACATTTTCCGTGGTTGAAGGCTCCGGTGTCGTCTGCCTGCTGTGAACCGGGAGGTCCAGCGGGGTTTGAAGCTCAAGGCCGGGCAGCACGAAATGACTGAATGTCCTCCGAATATCCTTCTGCACCAATTTTCCGAACCAATTCCCCGCACCCATTCTCTTCCCTAACAACGTTAGTGTTCCGGCACCGGGGGTGTCAATGGCCAACTGTCAGCGGGTGGGGTTTTACGGAAGAGACTATCTCAAAACCCTGCCAGGGCCTTTCCCAAGCGAAAAGTCCCGCAGTGAAGGCACATGGGAAGGTTTTGGGTAGTTTCTAAGGCGTGTCGTTCATCCCGTAGCCAACGTTTTTGACGGTGCGGAAATACTGCCGCCCGCTGGTCTCAATCTTGTTTCGCAGCCGGCGGATGTGGACGTCCACGGTGCGGGTGCCCCCAAAGCCCTCCACCCCCCAGACGTCGGCCAGCAACTGCCCCCGGGAGAAGACTCTGCCCACGTTCTCCATGAGAAACTTCAACAACTGAAATTCCATCCAGGCCAGCCCGACCCGTTCCCCGGCGACGGTTACCTGGTAAGTGTCCGGGTTGAGCGCGATTTCCCCCACGACCAGGGATGTGGCTTCCTGTTGGAGCGCGGCCCGCTCGACCAGTCGGCGGATTCTGATGCTCAACTCTGCGGAAGTGCAGGGGACGACCAGAAAATCGTCGGCTTCTTCCAGGATGTTGCAGTTTTCCAGGTCATCATGGGTTATGCAGTCCAGCAAGCCCGGTTTGGACGCCTCCCTGGCAGCCTGCCATACCCTCGGGTCTATGCCTTTGGTGGAGGCCCCCGGTCCCACGACCACGACGGTTGGTGCAGACCCGGCATTCCGCGTCTGCATGTCGGCGAAGGACGCCGGGGCAATGGGATTGCTGAAACGGAACTCCCCCTGGCTGGACAGGGCCCGTACCGCGGCGGCGGCCGATTCCCAATGCTCTCCGACCAGCAGGACGCTGATCGGTTCCCCACGGGCCGAGACAGGACGTTCCTCCTGTTGCTGCATACTGGGTTCCCCACGCGCCGCGTCAAAGTAGCATACCCCGGTTGTCGGCCGGGATAGTGCCATCCTGCCATATTGGTGTTTCGCGGGGGTTACGCCAGCGTAAACTCCCTGTTACGCACCCTACTTTCGCAATTGATGGATGGCAGGGGCGGCGGGGGCGTGGATTCCCGCCGGCGCGAGAATGACGGGAGAGGTGGGAATGACTGGAAGAGGGGAACGGCCCAGGTTAGATGCCAGCGGAGGGGCGTCAATCGTGATTGGAAGGCCGTGGTCAGGTATCGTACAGGTCCTCGTCGGAGAAGAAGGGCTTGTCCCAGTCCGGGTCCGGTTCCCCGGTGAGGATGCTGGTGTGGAGACGGCAGGCGCGGTTCCACAGGACGATGATGGCGTTATTGATTATGAATTGGGGCAGGCGCCGTCCGTATTCCTGGTAGGCCCAGCCGCTGAAGCCGTTTCCGAAGAACTCCTCAAGGAAGGGGGTGGGCTCGGCGTCGGCGGAACAGGCCTCCAGGATTTCGATGGGGGCTTCCGAACACAACAGGCCGGGGCGGTCCAGCGCCAGCTGCAGGAACTGTTCCTCTTGTTCTCGGTCCATCAGTAGTACACCGGGGCTGATTCAAAAACCGGCCCCGGGAACAGCGGCACTCCCGGCATTCCAGAAGCGGCAGCCACAACCCGGGGGGCGATCAAAGGTTCCGGTTGACCGGGTCTACAGGTTCATCTGGGGGACCATGTACCTGCCCAGCTTGGTGTAAATCTGCAAGCGGCTGCGCTGGTTATCGACAACGATGAGCCGGTTGTTATCGGCATCGTAGGCGATTCCGGTGGGAACGGCGAACCGCCACTCGGACTCCATGTTCCGCAGGTTGACCTCGCGGCGCCGCTTGATGTAGTCGGCGTTGGCGTCGACGGTCATCTTGGCCCACTTGGAAAGCTCCTGGGCGTCGCCGGTCAGGGTGATGATGTAGGCGCCGTCCTTGTCGAAGGCGTGGACGCGGCCGGGATGGTGCCCGTTGTCGCCCCAGTCGCAGACGTAAACGTCGCCCTGGGGGTCGACCGCCACGTCGGTAGGCTTCTGGAGGCAGCCACGGCCCTCGCCGGGCTGTCCGATCTGGGCCAGCCACTCGCCGCCGGGGGTGAATTTCTGGACGCGGTCGTTGAGGTGGTCGGCCACGTAGACGCAGCCTTCGGCGTCGGTGGTGACGCCCCAAGGGGAGTTGAACTGGCCGTTGCCGTCGCCATGTCCGCCCCAACCGAGGAGGAATTGCCCATCGGTGGTGAACTTGCGGACCTCGTGGCTGCGGCCGTCGGTCACGTACACATTATCGCTGGCATCAATAACGATTCCGGCAATGCCGTGTGAATTGCCGTCGTCGCTTTCGAGGGCGCTCCACTTCTTCTGGAAGGCGCCTTCGGAGTCGAAGACGGATACCTGGTTGAGCCATTCGTCGGAGACGTAGACGCTGCCCCGGCTGTCGACGGCCACGCCGGAGCCCCAGATAAATTCGCCGTTGTTGGAGCCGTACTTGGAGAACTCGCCAAGGAACTCCTCGTCGCCGGGGGTGGGGCCGACGCTAAGCCGGCTGACCCGGGCCCCGATGCCGGTGCGGTTCCAGGCGACGTTGCTGATGCTCTCGCTGCCCCGGTTGACGATGTACATGAGATTGTCTTTGCCCACCGCCACCGAGACAGGCTGACTGAAGCCCATTCCAGACTGCGAGCCACGGCCCACGGAATGGCTGTAATCGTAAGTCCTGCCTGCTGCTACTTGTGTCAGCATATTTTCCCCTTGCCCGAAACTTTCCCGCCGGGAAGGTCCGGGCCTTAGCTGTTGTCGAGTTGATTGCGAGCCGGAAGCTGTTTGCCGCCGAAGGGGTCAGGGAGTTGCCCCCCTGGCCCCTTATTCAGCATCACAATTCCCGGTTCAGGGAAGCTCCAGGCTAAACGAACTGGGGCTTCTCGAAGACGCCGCCGACCAGCGGCTGGGCGTCGAGACCCATCCAGTCTTCCAGGATGGTGGAGTAGACGCTGCGGAAGTCGAGGTTGGGGACGAGATCTCCCTGCTCCAGGTCTTCGGGAGCGGTGGAGGGGTACTCGCTGTACTCGCCTCCCTTGACGTTCTCGCCGAGGACGAAGGCGACGCCGCCCGCGCCGTGGTCGGTGCCGGAGCCGTTGTCGTGGACGCGGCGTCCGAACTCGGTGAACATCAGCAGGATGACGTTGTCGCCCACATCGTGGGCCTTGAGGTCATCCATGAAGGAAGAGACGCCTTCGGATACGTCCTTCCACAGCTTGTCGTGCATCCCGGTCTGGTTGGAGTGGCTGTCGAAGCTGCCGTGGTCGCAGTAGAAGATGCGCGTGCCCAGGTCGGCCATGTGGACCTGGGCTACCCCCTTGAGCTTGTTGGCCAACGGGGTGTCGGGGTACTCGACTTCGGAGGAGTACCGCTGGGGGGCCACCTTGAGGATGTCGGCGGCGGCCAGGGAGTCGAGGCCGGTCTGGCCCAGGTAGTCCATGACGAAGCCGGAGCCGATGGTGGGGGAGTAGAGGCGGCTGAAGCGGTCGATTATCTTGTTGCGCTGTTCCTGCTCGGCGATGCCGGTGAGCATTCCGAAGTTGTCCAGGTCGTCAACACAGGAGACGGGGACTCCGGGGAGAGCCAGGGCCCGGAAGAGGCTGGGGCCGAAGCTGACGGTGGTTACCACGTTTTCCTTGTTGGGGTCGATCTCACGGGTGGCGCGGCCCAGCCAGCCCTCGGTGCCCAGCTTGTCCGGCTCGCAGGTGTGCCAGATGTCCATGGAGCGGAAGTGGGAGCGGGGGGAGTTGGGGTAGCCAACGCCGTGAAGGATGGCCATGTTTCCTTCGTCGTAGACGGCCTTGAGGGGGCTCATCTCGGGGTGGAAGCCGACCTTGTCATTAATCTTGAGGACGCGGTCCTCGGCGATGCCCACCGCGGGCCGGTTGTCGTAGTAGCGGGGGTCGGTGTAGGGGATGACCGTGTTGAAGTAGTCGTTGCCGCCACTGAGCTGCAGGACTACCAGAACCGGGTCTTTCTTGGTCGAGGTCATTACTGGTTATCCTCCGTTAGTTTGATTGTCTCCGGGGTCCCCGGTGGCTGGGAGGGTGGATAGCCCATCCTCCCAGTGTCGTTGCTAGGCGTACTGGTAGTCGCGCAGGGAGACGATGAGCTGCAGCAGCTCGGATACGCGGCCGGCCGAGGCGGCAGCATTGTCCCAAGTCAGAGCGCCGCCGATGGCGGCATGGTCGATCAGCTCCTGGCGGGTCTCGGCGTTGACTTCCAGCGGCCCCATCAGGTCGAGGCAGTTGTCTACGAAGGCCTCGGGGGAGAGGTCGCCATTGGCCCGGAGCCGGTTGACGATGGACTGGACGCCGGGGCGCTCAACATCGCCCACCAGGTCGGCGGTGAAGTTGATGCGGCGCATCAGTGAGCCGCTGTTAATCCACTCGACGCCGGTGTGCCAGCCCTCGACGCTGGGCGGATTGAGCAGGTCCTGGCCCATGTACTGGGCCTGGCGGGAAAGCTCGCCGATGCCGGGGGCGGGGAAGCCGTATCCGCCGACCAGCTTCATGGTCCCGACGACGACCTCGGCGGGGTTCTTCAGCCGGGCGTAGCGGGCCTCCTTGAAGAAGTCGGAGTTGAACAGGACCCGGAGGACTGACTTGATGTCGTAGCCGGAGTCGACGAAGGTGTCGGCCAACAGGTCGATGGCGTCCTGGTCCCTGGGGGGAGTCACCGCCCACGCCGGAACCTGGGCCTCGTCGGCGACGAAGTAGTTATAGAGGTGGCGGGCGATGAAGGTGGCAGTGGCGGGGTGCTGGCAGACGATGTCGATGATGTCGTCACCGTCGAAGTTGCCGGTCTCGCCAAGGAAGGTCTTGTCGGTGTTGTCGTGGTCCTCGGGCAGGTAGGTGAAGTGCCAGTCGTGGCGACCGATGGGACCCCGGGGGAGCTTGGGCTCGATGGTCCAGCCGGTGAAGGCCCGGGAGGCTTCCCTGACGTCCACCTCGGTGTAGTTGCCCACGCCCATGCTGAACAGCTCGAGAAGCTCACGGCCCCAGTTCTCGTTCACGGCGTCGGCGTGGTTCTCGCAGTTGTCCAGCCAGTAAATCATGGCCGGGTTCTTGGCCAGTTCCAGGATGAGCTCCTTATAGCTGCCCATTCCCTTTTCGCGGAACATGGCGACCATGCGGACTATCTCGTCGTAGTGGTCGACCTTGGAGACGCCGGTGGCGAAGACCTGGTGCCAGAAGAGGGCCATCTTCTCTTCCAGGGGACGCTGGGTGTTGACCATGAACCAGAGCCACTCGGCAGCGCCCATGCCGGGGAGAGTGCCGGGCTTCCAGGTCCACGGGTGGTAGCGGACCAGCTCGTAGCGGTCCAGGGCAGGCTGGCTCTCGGGGTTGAGAAGCTCTTCAACGGTGGCTTCGTATCCCCGGGCAGCCCGCTCCTCCAGCTCCTCCCGAGTTGCGCCGAAACCGGCCCGGCGCATCAGGTGGGCCATCAAAGCTATATCTTGGTTTCCCATAGACCATCCTCCTTAGTATTGGCGGATTCAATACCTGTTTAGCATCCGTGCAAAGGTGGAAACGATTATCGGGTAGCCGTGTTTGGAATGTCAAATCTCGACCGTATTTTCTTCGCTTAATTCGGTGCTCAATTCCATGCTGAATGTTGTTGACAACCCCATGCAATCATGCTAGTTTGCCTCAACTCGTTCGGGGACGGGGCTGCGGCTCTTCCATGCGTGGTTATCACTGCGACATTCGAGAGGAAATCCCTCCAGGATCGCACCGGACCCGCGTTGCCGGGAACCCTGTCACCGCACCCGCCGGGTAAGTTAGGAAAAGGGGGAAGAAACGATCTCATGAAACGGTATTACCCCGGAACCCGACTCTTTTTGGGCATAGCAGTATTATTGTTGGCCCTTGCGGCCGTCGCCTGCGGGTCGGCGGCTGAAACCCAGGAACAAGCCCCGGCAGCAGCTCAGGAACAACCCGCCGCTCAGGCCGCTCCCGCAGCGCCGCAGACGGACACAGGGAGTTCGGCCCCCGCAGCCTCTTCGGGCAGCGGCTCCATGACCATGGAAACGGCGTCGGCGGCCCCCACCAAGGCCCCCGCAGACAGCGCGATGGCGGCCAAGCCGATGGGAGTGGACAACTTCACCATAATGGTGACGAGCCAGGGCAACGAGAAGTTCACCCACAAATACTCCTCCGGCGAGAACAACCTGTGGCAGCGGCTGAGCCAGGTCTGGCTGCTGGGCGCCAACTTTACGGACGGCAGCCTGGTAATAGACCCGGCAACCAGCGTCGCCAGCGACTGGGAGATATCAGCCGACGGGTTGACCTGGGAGTTCACCGTGCGGGACGACATTCCCTTCCACGACGGCAGCTTCATAGATGTTGACGACCTGATGTTCAGCAACAGCTTCAACGTTTCGGAAGAAGCCACGGGAGTTTCGACGGTGCGGGTGGCCCGGGAGATCACCAACCGGGAGATCACCGGCCCCAACACTTTCGCGGTGTCGACCAAGACTCCCCTGGGCAACCTGGGGGCGGCGTGGTCGGAAATCGACAACACGACCCAGGGCACGATCAACAACGTGGACTACTACAAGAGCCTGCCGGAGGGTGATCCGGTGGAGAACTGCACACCGGCGGAGTACTGCGTCCGGTTCAGCGAGTTTGAGAAGAACCCCTCCCCAGGTTTGGCAGGAGCCTACAAGGTAGTCGAACACCGGCAGTCGGAAGAACTGGTCTACGAGCGGTTCGAGGACTACTTCCTGGCCGACCAGCGTCCCTATCCCTTCCAGCAGGTTTCCCTGCAATTGGTGCCCGAGCTTTCGACCAGGGTCGCGGCCCTGACGGCGGGCAACGCCGACCTCATCGAGGCCGACCTGACCGTCATCGACCAGATCCAGGAAGGCCAAGGCCAAGTGATGTACGTCGAAGAGGCGGTGCATATCTGGATCAACGCCAACGGGTGTGAGCGGGAGACGGACAACGACGGCCAGCCCATCATGTGCAGCAACCCGGACATCCGGTACGCGCTGGACTATGCCATCGACAAGACGGTGGTGCAGCAGCTGTACGGAGGCGAGGGCGTGTTCACCATCGCCGGGTACCAGGGCATCGGCAGCCCCTCCGGCCTGGGCTACGACGAGAACATCGCTCCCCTGCCCTTCGACCCGGACAAGGCCCGGGAGCTTATGGCCAACGCCGGGTATCCCAACGGCGACGGCTTCAACGGCGGGCGGGTGTTCCCCATCCACACCTGGACCGGAGCCGGAGCCCCGCTGACGGTGGAGGTCTCGGAACTAATCTGCAACATGTGGAAGCAGAACCTGAACATCAACTGCGAAGTTAACGTAGGCGAAGAAGTCTCGATGAAGAAGATCCAGTACGCCGGCGAGATCGCCGGTCAGTACCTGGTCCGCACCAACGAGAACACCTTCGACGGCGGACGGCGGATGCTGGGCCGCTACAGCGCCGACGGCTACATCGCCAAGGACCCGGACCTGGCCGACAACATCATCAAGCCGGCCCTGGCCACGATTGGAACGCAGCAGGAACGGCACGACGCCTACAACAGGGCGTTGAAGGCCGTGTTCGACAAGCACTACGACTTCAGCCCCGGCTACCTGAACCAGCCCTACGGCGTTTCCGCCAGGGTTGCGACCTGGGACCCGTGGCCGCTGTCGCCCTATCCCAGCGCCCTTTGGACGATGACGTTCAAATAGGCAAAACACGGACCACACTCAACCTTCAATTAAGTGGGTTCACCATCGGTCAAGGAGGGCCTCACCCGGCCTTCCTTGACTTTACGTAGAGGAAGCGTTGTAATTTGGCTAACCGCCCGGGAGCCCCAAAAAGGGCGGCAGGGCCAACAAACCAGGGGAGTCAATGCAAAGGTTCATAGCCATACGAATCGTTCAATCCGTCTTTACGCTGCTGGTGCTCAGCGCGGTGGTCTTCTTCGGCGCCGAGCAGACCGGCGATCTGGCTCTGGTCCTGTCCACTGCTGATACCACCCAGGCGGAGTTGGAAGAACTCCGGGTCAAGCTCGGCCTGGACAAGCCGGCTTACATCAGGTACGCCAACTATCTGGGAGATCTTTTCCAAGGCGACCTGGGCAACTCGGGAGTCAAGCGCCGCCCGGTCGTTGAAATGCTGGCCGAAAGGCTCCCAGCCACCCTCCAACTGGCGGCGGCGGGACTGCTGGTGGCGATGTTCGTTGGAATACCCCTGGGCATCGTCGCGGCCATCAACCGGAACACATTCATTGACAAGTTCGCCAAGGTCTTCGCCATCGTCGGAATGTCGGCCCCCCAGTTCTGGATCGCCATCATGACGATCATGCTGTTCGCCGCCTACTGGAAAATCCTCCCGACCCATGGCAAGGGGGGATTGGACCACTTCATCCTGCCGTCAATCACCATCTCCCTGTTCATAATGGCCGGTTTCATGCGCCTCACCCGCTCCAGCATGCTGGAGGTCATGGACAGCGAGTTCGTTAAGTTTGCCCGCATCAAGGGTCTGAGCGAGCGGATGGTCGTCTACAAGCACGCGCTGAAAAACGCCATCATCCCGATTCTGACCTTCGGCGGAGTCAGCTTCGCCGGTCTGCTCAACGGAGCCATCGTCATCGAGGTTGTCTTCGCCTGGCCCGGCCTGGGCCGGTTGATGCTGGACAGCATCCGGGAAAGAGACACCCAGGTAATCATGGCGACCATTCTGACGTCCGGCTTCCTTTATATCCTCATGGCAACCATCGTTGATATACTCTATGCCTATGTCGACCCCAGGATCAGGTTTGCGTAGCGGGGGTATCAAGCGCCCACCCTGCGTTAGACCGGAATACCACCCTAACTTCGGAGGAAACCCGTGGCCACAGCCACCAACGAGTCAACCATTGAAGTAAAACAGAGTGCGGGTCTGCAGCGCCGGTGGCGGCAGATGCAGGAACTTCGCCTTCCCTGGATCCCGATCTTCGTCCTGATGGTGCTCCTGGTCTGCGCCGTTTTCGCCAACTTCCTGGCTCCCTATGACCCCAAGGAGATCGACGTGCTCAAGGGCGTCCAGCGTGTTGGCCCCTTCCAGACGTCGGAAAACCTGCTGGGTGTCGATATGCTGGGCCGGGACATGCTCAGCCGCCTGATTCACGGCGCCCGCATCTCGGCGTTCATCAGCCTGGTGTCCCTGGGCTTCGGCGCCGCCGTCGGCACCGCTATCGGCATCGCCTCCGGGTACTTCGGAGGAAAGACCGACGCCTTCATCATGCGGTTATGCGACGCGGTTATGGGGTTCCCCACCATCCTTCTGGCCCTGATCATCGTGGCCATCCTGGGAGCGGGAATCCTAAACGTCATCCTTGCTATCATGGCCACGGTGTGGGCCAGATTCGCCCGCCAGATCCGCGGCGAAGTGCTGACGTTGAAGGAACGGGACTTCGTAACCATGGCCGTGGTGGCCGGCGTTCCGTCTCACACCATCATGGCGCGCCACATCTTCCCCAACGTGGTCAACACGGTCCTGATCGTCGTCAGCCTGTTGGTGGGACAGACCATCCTGCTGGAGGCTTCCCTCAGCTTCCTGGGTGTCGGCGTCCCTCCCGGTGAGCCCGCGTGGGGCATCATGGTCTCCGAGGGAAGGAACAACCTCATCAACGTCTGGTGGCTGTCCCTGCTCCCCGGCCTCGCCATAACCTCCGTGGTTATCGCCATGAACCTCTTCGGCGACTGGCTCAGGGACACCCTGGACCCCAAGCTGCGGCGGACCTGATTCCTGGCTAAATCTGCAAGGACGGAGTTGATAACGTGGCAGAGGCTCCCATACTTGACGTTCAAGGGCTCAAGACCTATTTCTTCACCCGCACCGGGGTTGTCAAGGCCGTAGATGGCGTGAGCTTCACGCTGAATCCCGGCGAAACCCTGGGAATTGTCGGCGAGTCGGGCTCGGGCAAGAGCATGACCGCCCTTTCCCTGATGCGCCTGGTGCCCCAACCCGCGGGCCAGATCGTGGAGGGCAGGATCCTCTTTGAGGGCGAAGACCTCGTGCAGAAGACCCAGTCAGAGATGCAGCACATCCGCGGCCGCGACATCTGCATGATTCTTCAGGACCCGATGACCTCGTTGAACCCCGTGTTCACCGTGGGCAACCAGGTTGTCGAGACCGTCCGGCAGGGCGCCCCGGACCGGTCGACCGGTCTGCGGGACCGGGCCATCGACCTGTTGTCCAAGGTCAAGATTGCATCGCCGGAAATCCGGTTCAGCAACTTCCCCCACCAGATGAGCGGCGGTATGCGCCAGAGAGTCGTCGGAGCCATCGCCATCGCCGGGGCCCCCAAGGTACTCATTGCCGACGAAGCGACCACCTCCCTCGACGCAACCATTCAGTACCAGTACCTGGCCCTGCTCAAGGAACTGCAGGAAGAGACCGGGATGGCCATCATCTTCATCACCCACGACTTCGGCATCGTGGCGAAGATGTGCGACCGGGTGGCGGTGATGTACGCCGGCAAGGTGGCCGAGATCGCCGATGTTCGCGACCTTTTCAACAGCCCGGCTCACCCTTACACCGAGGCGCTGATGCGGTCGGTTCCCAACGTGGACGAAGACGTTGACTTCCTGTATTCCATTGAAGGACAGCCTCCGGCGCTGGACAACCTGCCGCCTGGATGCACTTTCGCCCCGCGTTGTCCCTACGTTTTTGACCGCTGCCACGAGGAATTCCCTGACCTGGTCAACGTCGGGTCAGGACATAGCGCGACCTGCTGGAAACTGGAAGAAGGGGGCTAGCATGGCTACGGCAACCCAGGAAGCTACGGACGCCATAATCCGTCTCGAGGAATGCAAGAAGTATTTCCCCGTCACCAAGGGACTGGTCATCCGAAAGGCCATAGGCCAGGTCAAAGCGGTTGACGGCGTTTCCTTCGAAATCCGCCAGGGCGAGACATACAGCCTGGTGGGCGAGTCGGGCTGCGGCAAGACCACCACCGCCAAGATGGTGCTGCAGGTCGAAACCCCCACGGACGGCGTTATCAAGTTCAACGGCAAGAACATGGCCGAGTTCAACACCGCCGACCGCAAAAACTACCGGTCATCGGTTCAGGCCGTGTTCCAGGACCCCTGGAGTTCGCTCAACCCACGCATGAAGGTGGGGTCCATCATCCTGGAGCCGCTGCTGACCAACCAGACCATGGGCAAGCACGAGGCCAGGGAGAACCTGGAGCGCCTGCTGCGGGACGTTGGATTGCACAACTTCCAGGCCGACTACTATCCCCACGAGTTCAGCGGCGGACAGCGCCAGCGCATCGCCATCGCCCGCGCGCTTTCCCTGCAGCCCCAGGTAATCGTGCTCGACGAGCCGGTGTCGGCCCTGGACGTGTCCATCCGCGCCCAGATCATGAACCTGCTGAAGCAACTGCAGGACCAGTACGGCGTCAGCTATCTCCTCATTGCCCACAACCTGGCAACCGTCCGGTACATGAGCCATCACGTGGGCGTTATGTACCTCGGAAAAATGGTGGAGGAAGCCCCCACCAAGACCCTGTTCGCTAACCCGATGCACCCTTACACGAAGGCCCTCATCGCGGCGTCCCTGCCGGCCCACCCGGACATCCAGCGCGAGGACCTGGTGCTGTCGGGCGAGGTACCTTCGCCGTTGAACCCTCCAACGGGCTGCACCTTCCACCCGCGCTGCCCCTTCGTAATGGACCGGTGCTCAGTAGAAGAACCCCAGCTTCGGGAGCTGGAGCCCGACCATTGGGTGCATTGCCACCTCTACTGACCGGGGCAAACTCTCCAGGATCGACCGGGGCGGGTTTCGGACCCGCCCCTTTCTGTTGTGCCAACCCTACCGGGCTGCAATTGATAAGGAATGTCCCGCATCGTATAATTAGGCTGTCCATATACCCCCATTCCCCGGGAGGAAACCCAAATGGTTGATGTCCTGACCGGTACTTTTACAGTCAAATCGGGTCACGCCCAGATGCTCAAGGGCGGCGTGATCATGGACGTGGTCAACGCCGAACAGGCCCGCATCGCCGCCGAGTCCGGCGCCGTCGCAGTCATGGCCCTGGAGCGGGTCCCGGCAGATATTCGGGCCGAGGGCGGTGTCGCGCGAATGACCGACCCGGTGAAGATCGCCGAGATCATCGACGCGGTGAGCATCCCCGTAATGGCCAAGTGCCGCATCGGGCATTTCGTGGAGGCCCAGGTCCTCCAGGCCATGGGAGTCGACTACATCGACGAGTCCGAAGTGCTGACCCCCGCCGATGAAGTCCACCATGTCTGGAAGCACGACTTCACCGTCCCCTTCGTCTGTGGTTGCCGCGACCTGGGCGAAGCCCTGCGCCGTATCTCGGAAGGAGCGGCCATGATCCGCACCAAGGGTGAGGCCGGCACCGGCGACATAGTCGAAGCGGTCCGCCACATGCGGGCAGTTCAAGACGCCATCCGCAAGCTCCAGACCATGCCCGAGGACGAACTGGTGGTCGAAGCCCGCAACCTGGGCGTCAGCCTCGAACTCCTCCAGAAGACCAAGGAGGAAGGCCGCCTGCCCGTGGTTAACTTCGCCGCCGGAGGGGTGGCCACACCCGCCGACGCCGCCCTGATGATGCAGCTGGGAGCCGACGGAGTTTTCGTGGGATCGGGCATTTTCAAGTCGGGCAACCCTGAGCAGCGCGCCCACGCCATCGTGCAGTCGGTGACCCACTACAACAACCCCGGCATCATCGCCGAGGTTTCCAAGGACCTGGGCGAGGCGATGGTCGGGATCAGCGCCCGCAGCATCCCGCAGGATGAGCTGCTCGCCCCCCGCAGCGTTTAGGAGACCATCTAAGCGCGGGGACAACGGAACGGAGAGGACGCATGACGGCCGAAGACATCATCGCCGCCAACCTGGCAGTGGTGGAGGCCCACTTCCACAGCGAAGCCGTTAACGAGGTCGAGGCCGCCCTGGACCTGTACACCGACGACGTGGTCTGGGAAGCTCCGGCCCGCGACCTCGTGTTCTACGGCAAGGGGCCCGTTGCGGAGAACTACCGGAACATCTTCGCCGCCATGGCCGACGTGGAGTTCCAGAACCTGGACCGCTACGCCACCACCGACCGGGTGACCGACGACAGCATCGTGACCTTCACCCTGGTGCAGGACGGCCTCTGGCCGTTCCCGTTGGGGCAGAAGGTGGAAATGCGCCTCGTCCACATTTTCGAGATGCGGGACGGCAAGATCAGCAAGGAAATCGCCTTTGAAATGCCACGGGCCATAGACTAGGACGGCGATCCGCCGAGGAACGGGTTTAGGCGGGGGCCCCTAATCCCCTCAACCCCCGTGGACAAGCAATACAATTCAACAGTCTGCAGATTTGAAACCAGACAACGCCGCGGACCGCTATCCTCATCTCACCGTAGGAGTCCTGGCGGTCCAGGGAGATTTCATCGAGCACATAGCTATTCTGGGCCGCCTGGGTGTGGCCGGGCGGGAAGTCCGTCTGCCGGAACAGCTCGATGGGCTCGACGGCCTGATAATCCCCGGCGGAGAAAGCACCACCCTCAGCCGGTTGATGAGCCTTTACGGCCTCCGCGAACCCGTGGCTCAAATGGCCCGGGAACACAAGGCGGTGTGGGGAACGTGCGCGGGAATGATCATGATGGCCCATGAAATCACCGAGGAAGACCCCGTCCCGTTGCAGCTGATGGACATCGGGGTCCAGCGCAACGCCTTCGGCCGCCAGGTGGACAGCTTCGAGCAGGACCTGGACATCGCAGACTTCGACTCTGCCCCTTTCCACGCCATCTTCATCCGCGCCCCCGTTATCATCCGTGTTGGTGACGACCTCAAAGTGTTGGCCCGGCTCCCCGACGGACGCCCGGTGGCCGTGCGCCAGGGCAGCATGATGGCCACCTCCTTCCACCCCGAGTTGACCGGCGATCTCCGCTTCCACCGGTACTTCCTCGACTTGGCTGCCACGCCTCCCGGGACCCGCCAATGAACCAGCAGTTCCGCGTCAGCGACGTATTGCGGGGAGTAGCCTTGAACGCCCCCACCGGGCCGAACCTCGCCAGCTCCGATGGTGGCCGCCAGGCCCAGACGGGATTGGCGCTCTGGAAACGCCTGGTCTGGGAACAAAAGCACCGCCTCACCATCGTCGACTGGAACGGGATGCGTTTGGACGGCCTGGTTTCTGCCCGCACTGCCACCGGCCGGGTCTTCCAGGTCGATCATCTGCATCTCCCCCGCCTTCAATCCAGCAACGGGGCCGGGCCGGGCACCTCGAACAGCAAAGAGGAACTCGGGTCGGCGGAGCCGTTGCGCCTGTTGGAATCCCTGGTCAAACTCGCCGGCTCCCGGGGTGCGGATCGCTTGTTCCTCCGCCTGCCCAGCGGCTCTCCCGCTCTCCGCCTGGCCCAGCAGACGGGTTTCTTTCCATATTTCCAGGAAATCCAATGGGAAGGGGATGCCCCGGAGCCCTCCCTGGACTCCCAGCAAACATCCTCCCTGTTTTCCGTCAGGCAGTCCGAGGACGAACACAGGCTGTTCCAGCTGTTCTCCGACTGCACCCCGGCTCCCATCCGCCTGGCCGTCGGGGTGACCCTGGAACAGTGGCAGGACTGGCAGTCCCTCTGGCCCCGCCAACGGCAGGAATGGATAGGCAGCGCGGAAGGCCGAATTCGGGGCTGGGTCGCGTTGTCCCACAGCAATAACGCCGTGGAAGCCAGGCTGATGGCCCAGCCCGATTGGCCGGAAATGACCACCCTTTTGATCATGCTGGCCACGGAAAGCCCCGGGCCCCACCGGTGGCTGGTGCCCGATTACCAGGTCCAGGTCAGCGAACGGCTGCACGCCATGGGATGGCGGGAGACCACCCGGTATAACATGCTCATAAACCGGGTTGCCGTGCCGGTGGAATCTCCCGGCATGGCGCCCGTGGAGGCCTGAATTGGCGACGGTGGAACGGTCGGTGAAAGGGGAGTTGGATGTGCTGCTGGAGGTGCTGCCTGCCAGGATTGCCGCCGAGCTTCGGGAGCGGGACGACATCGACGAGCTTCTCGAGGTGGTGCTCGATCTGGGCCGGGCCCCGGAGGCCCGTTTCCTGTCCGGCGACCTGCACCTTGACCAGGAAGAAGTCAGCCGCGGAGACCTCGATTACGTCACCACCAAAATCGGCGATTTCGGCGACGACAACCGGGCCGGCATCGAGCGCACTCTCCATCGAATCTCCGCCATACGCAACCGGAAGGGACAGGTGGTCGGGATCACCTGCCGCGTGGGGCGTGCCGTCTACGGCACCATCAAGATCGTCGAAGACCTCGCCTTCTCCGGCAAGAACATTCTGCTCCTCGGACGTCCCGGAGTTGGCAAGACCACCATGCTGCGGGAGATGGCCCGGGTCCTGGCCGACGATGCCCTCAAGCGCGTCATCATCGTTGACACCTCCAACGAAATCGCCGGGGACGGCGACGTTCCCCATCCCGCCATCGGCTACGCCCGCCGCATGCAGGTCAGCACCCCCACCGCCCAGCACAGCGTCATGATCGAGGCGGTCGAAAACCACATGCCCCAGGTCATCATCATCGACGAAATGGGCACCGAGCAGGAAGCTTCCGCCGCCCGCACCATCGCCGAGCGGGGAGTGCAGCTCATCGGCACTGCCCACGGCAACACCCTGGACAACCTGATCCTGAACCCCACCCTCTCCGACCTCATCGGCGGGGTGCAGACCGTGACCCTGGGAGACCAGGAAGCCAGGTTCCGAGGCACCCAGAAGACGGTGTTGGAGCGCAAGGCGCCCCCCACTTTCGACGTGGTCGTCGAGATCCAGAACTGGGAGCAGGTCGCCGTCCACGAAGACGTTGCCCAAGTCGTGGACCAGGCTCTGCGCGGGTACCAGATCATCCCGGAAATTCGCTCCCTTGGACCTGAAGGCGAGGTCCAGCGCACCCAAGACTCGCCCCGCCGCAGCGAAGGAACGCCTGCCCCGTGGTCGGCGGGTAACTCCACCCGGGCGCAGCGCTATCCCCAAGAACCCCTGCCCGCCTCCTTCTCCGCCGACAGCGAGCCGCAGAAACGTCTCGATGAGCGGGTGTTCCTCTTCGGGGTGGGACGGGACAAGCTGGAGGCTGCCCAGGCCGAAAGCAAGATATACCTGGATATCGCCAACGAACTCCGGCGCTCCACCATGGTCGTCACCACCAAGACCCACTACCGGCGCGGCGCCCAGCTGGTGAGGGTGGCCGAATCCAGCGGGACGCCGGTGTATGTCCTCCGCAAGAACACCGTCCCTCAGCTCATTGACTTCCTCCGCACCCTCGCCCGCGAGAGGGGACTGGATGCCGGACCCGCCCGCCGCGCCGACCCCGACAGCCATGCCGACGTATCCAAGGCATCCCTGGAAGAAGCCTTGCAGGAAGCGGAGTCCGCCGCCGAGCGGGTGCTGGGTGGTGAATTCAGCGTCCAGTTGGCTCCCCAGCGCCCCTACGTCCGGCGGCTCCAGCACTTGCTGGCCGAACGGTTCAGCCTGGCGTCCACCAGCAAGGGGCGGGAACCCGAACGGTCCGTGCTAATCTACCAGCCCTGACCTCGACGGATCAGGGACAGCGCCCTTCACCGGGCAGTTCCCGGCTCTTCCAGCCTTCCCCCGGCACACAAAAATAATCTCCGGCGTTTTTGGAACGCTGGAGATTATTCTCAACCTGGCCGGATATTCCCCCTGCCAGGGTTGTAGGTTCTCCCCTCGCCCGCTACGGGGCCGCGGATCCGGCAGCCAGCCCGGGAAGCACCCAGAGACTCAGTGCGGAATCGAGCCCATTGCATTCGGAGAAGAGCAGGTCCCGCCGGACGTGACTCGGCCCACCCGCGTCCCCCCCTTCCCCGGCTTCTACCGCAAAGCACCGTCCAGCGTCGGCGCCCCGGATCAAGCCATCGTCCCGGATTTCAAACTTCTGCTGGGGGTCGTCCGAGCAGGGCAGCAGGATCAAAGCCCCCCCTGAAGCCTGTACGCAGCGTTCGAACGCTTCCATATAGAGCTGGCCCTCGGCCGGGTAATTCCAACGGAACATCTGGTCTTCCGCTCCGGGCTTGCAGGTGTGGGCCTGGAGCGGGGCGTCGAGGATGACGTCAGTCCCTTGCCCTAGTACATCCACGCAGTACAGCTCCGGTTCGTCCAGCGGATCGATCAGCTGCAACGCCGACCGTTGGCCGGCACCCAGCTCCGGTTCCGGGGTGGCCGGTTCCGGAGTGGGAGCAGGAGTGGGTACCGGCGTAGCCGTGGGCGTTGGCGTCGCATTTCGCTGTAGTTCCGCCAGGAACTGTGTGGCCTGCTGGTTGGTAATCCTGCCAGCGTCCAGCCAGGCAAACACTTCCCTGACTGTCCGTGGCTTGGGAACGGGAGTTGGCGTCGGTGTCGGCGTCGGTGTCGGCGTCGGCGTAGCCGTTGGTGTTGGTGTCGGTGTCGGAGGCAAAGCGGTGGGGACCGGAGTCGCCGTCTGCGGCCTGAAACGCACCACGTCGGGAATTCCTCCCGCCGCCAGCGTCGGCAGCACCAGCGGCAGCTCCTCGGCCCCCGCCGCCAGCGGAATGTCCACCACCAGCGCTTCGGTCTCTTCCTGTGACAGCCAGAGCGTTACACCCAACACGGCCAACACGAAAATCGCCGCCCCAGCCACGGTGAACAGGCTCATCGTGAAGACAGAGAATGCGGTCAGCCCGATGCGCCGCCAACTCCAGCCGGGCAGCACCTCCCGGTCCCACATACCCCGCTCGCGTTGGGGCGGGGCTTCCCTGCCTGCGTTTTCTCCCGGTTCCTCAGCCATGCCCGCCTTCTGTCACAACCCCGCCCTCAGCCGACCTTCCTGAAACACTGGGGCGGCCCTTCGGAAAGGTCCTCGCCCCTTGCTACTCTTCGTCCCCATACTGGGCTTTCAGCGACTCCACCACCGCCGGGTCGGCCAGGGTTGTGGTATCTCCCAGGGCGCGCCCTTCCGCCACGTCCCGCAGCAGACGGCGCATTATCTTCCCGCTGCGTGTCTTGGGAAGCTCCGCCGCGAAATGGATGTCGTCGGGGCGGCAGATGGGGCCGATCTTGGTAGCGACGTGCTGCTTCAACTCGGTGATCAATTCGTCGGAAGCCGCCACGTTCTCCTTGATCGTCACGAAGGCCACGATGGCCTGACCCTTGATTTCGTCGGAGCGGCCGATGCAGGCGGCCTCGGCTACCTTGGAGTTGTCCACCAGGGCGCTTTCCACTTCCATGGTGCTGACCCGGTGCGCCGCCACGTTGATGACGTCGTCCACCCGGCCCAGGATCCAGTGGTAGCCGTCCTCGTCAATCTTGGCGCCGTCGCCGGTGAAGTAGATGTTTTCGTACTTCGACCAGTACTGCTCCCTGAACCGCTCGTCGTCCCCATAGATGGTCCGCAGCATCGACGGCCAGGGCCGCTTGATTACCAGATACCCGCCCCCGCCTGGGCCCACCGAGTTCCCCGCCTCGTCCAGCACATCCACCTCGATACCCGGGAAGGGATGGGTTGCCGAACCCGGTTTGAGCGTGGTCACCCCCGGCAGCGGCGTTATCAGGATAGATCCCGTCTCGGTCTGCCACCAGGTATCCACCACCGGGCAGCGTCCCCCGCCAATGTTCTGCCAGTACCACACCCACGCCTCGGGATTGATCGGCTCCCCCACGCTGCCCAGCAGGCGCAGGCTGGACATGTCGTGCCGGTTGGGGTGCTCCTCTCCCCACCGCATGAAAGTGCGGATGGCAGTGGGAGCGGTGTACAGGATGGTGCAGGCATACTTCTCCACGATGGCCCAGAACCGGTCCCGGTCGGGATAGTCGGGCGAGCCTTCGTACATTACCGACGTGGCCCCGTTGGCCAGCGGGCCGTACACGATGTAGCTGTGCCCCGTCACCCATCCAATGTCCGCCGTGCACCAGTAGACGTCATCTTCCTTCAGGTCGAAGATCCACTTGGTGGTCGCGTGGGTGCCGGTCAGGTATCCGCCGGTGGTGTGGACGATGCCCTTGGGCTTGCCGGTGGTGCCGCTGGTGTAAAGCATGAACAGCATGTCTTCGCTGTCCATCTGTTCCGGCTCGAAGGTCATCGGCTGATTCGCCATCAGGTCGTGCCACCACACGTCGCGGCCCTCGACCATCCGGTCATCGGAGGTGCCCGTGCGCCGGACCACCAGCATCTTCTCGATGGGCGTGTCGCCCGTCACCGAGTCGTCCGCGTTCTGCTTCAGGGGCACGACACCGCCCCGCCGGTAGCCACCATCCGCTGTGATCATCACCCTGGACTGGGAATCGTTGATCCGGTCCCGCAGCGAGTCTGCGCTGAACCCTCCGAACACCACGCTGTGGGCCGCCCCGATGCGGGCGCAGGCCAGCATGGCGATGGGAAGCTCCGGCACCATGGGCAGGTAGATGGTCACCCGGTCGCCCTTGGACACCCCCAGGCTCTTCAGCCCGTTGGCCGCCTTGCACACCTCGCGGTACAGGTCCTGGTAGGTGTAGACCGCCCAGTCTCCCGGCTCGCCCTCCCAGATAATGGCGGCCTTGTTCTTGCGGGCCGTCTTCAGGTGCCGGTCGATGCAGTTGTAGGAGACGTTAAGCTTGCCGCCCACGAACCACTTGGCGAAGGGAGGATTCCAGTCCAGCACCTGGTCCCACTTCTGAAACCAGTCCAATTCTCCAGCCAGTCCAGCCCAGAAACCCTCCGGGTCCTGGCGGGCACGCTCGTAGATTCCCGCGTCCGGCATATTTGCCTGTTCTGCAAACTGGTTGGGGGGAGGGAAAACCCGGTCTTCCTGGAGCAGGGCCTCGATGCTGCCGGTGTTCTCTACCATGACGCTGCCTCCATCCTGGCGATGCGATGCGGGGGTTGACGGTGCTAAAGTTAGCGGAAGGGTCCGCCGGTTGGAAAAGGGCCGTCTCCCTGGCCGCTCGGACACGGCGGTATGTTGCGGCTGAACGCCGTCCACCACCTTTTTGTAACACGGAGCGCGGGTTGTTGTAAATGCGGAACCGGCCCGTCCGCGGCGCCAGGGGTGAGGGGGCTGTTTCCCCGATCGTCCTATTCCTGAACGTCCTGCACCCGGTTTGGGGAAGGGGCAAATGTAGCAACCGACCCGATCTCTCCGAAGGCCAATTCCGGGCGGGGCGAAACCAGCGGGGTTCCGGCCTGTCCACGAACGTCAGGACTGCCGACGGCGTTCCAGCTCCGCTTCCAGTTCCCGGACCCGCGCTTCGGCCTGGAGGCGAGCCTCCAGCTCGGCATTCGCCCGGGTTTCGGCGGCGTCGCGGGCCTGCAGCGTTTCGGCGTGGGTTTCCAGGTAGCGTTCCGCTGTTGGATCCCACCAGCGGAGCTTTCCATTCTCCCAGCAAATGGTCAGGCCAAGGACCTCGCTACGGCCCCAGAAGTTGTCCTCGTCGGTCTCCACTATGCCGATAGGGCGGTAGGCGCCGTCGATCAGGGCGTCCCCGGCCAGGCTCTGGAAGTGGAAGCGCCCGCCGGAAGGGTCGTAGCGCCAGTATTCCGCAACGCCGTACTCCTCGTAACCGGCCCGCTTGCCCTGGTCGTCCCGTCTGCCCGTGGTGTGCGATGCCACTTCCAGGACAAAGTCGGGGGGCCTGCCCTGGACATCAATGGAGTACCCGCGCCGGGCGATGACGTCCGCCACGTCCACATCGAAAGCAATCATCAGGTCGGGGATCAGAAAGCCTTCCCTCTGCCCATGACGCCAGCCGAGGGGTGTTTCACACAAGACCAGGGTGGTATCCGAGCCGCCGAAATGCTGGTGCAGGCTGGTCATATATCCCGGCTGGTACAGGTAAAGGGGGTTGTTCATGTCCTCACGGGGCGGGAATTCGGGGAAGCGCCCGTCCGGCCTGGCGGCGTTGGCCTGTTGCAACTGCTCGGTGGTCATGGCGTTCCTCGTGGTGCGGGAAGAGGGACTGAATGGCGGTATTATACGGGTTTTCGCTACTTCATGCGGCTGCCCAGCACGGAGTTGACAGTGTTTTATACCCGGTTTAGACTTTCCGGCGTGTTATCCGCGAAAGTTCTTTCCATGGCACTCCGGCGCGTCTCCCACCTCATCGCAGCCGGCTTCACTTGAGCCCGGGACCGCGGGGCCTGTACTGACGGGCGGTCCCCAGGGCAAACTCGCCGCTGAGATTCCCCTCCAGCGATTTTCTTAACCAGACCCTCCGCAGTCACGCTCCAGGTAATCCGTCGGACTACCATGCAGCCATGCGCCTTCGCGCGTTCGACTGCTTGCCACATTTATCGGAGGGTCTATTGTGTCAATCCTGCGTTTTAGTTCTTTCCTTGTAATCCTGACCGCCGTTTCTCTCGCCCTGTCCCTCGCCGCCTGTTCAGGTGCATCCGGGGCGGACGAAGCACCGACGCTCAAGGTCGGTGGAATTCCCGACCAGGACACGGCCCGCCTTGCCCGCCGGTACGAGGCTTTTTCCAAGTACCTCTCCGCTGAACTGGATGTTCCTGTGGAGTTCGTTCCCAGCGTGGACTATGCCGCAGTGGTTACTGCCTTCTCACAGGACCAGCTGCAACTGGCCTTCTTCGGAGCATTGACCGGAGTGCAGGCCCGCCTGCAGAATCCCGGCGCCGTCGCCATTGCCCAGCGGGAATACGACGCCGCCTTCCACTCCAAGCTGGTTGCCCGGGCCAACCTCCCTCTCAACTCGCTGGAGGAGCTGAAAGCGCAGGCAGGGGATTTGACTATCACCTTCGGCAGCCCCAACTCCACATCCGGCCACCTGATGCCCCGATACTTCATAGGGCAGGCTGGGATCAATGTAGCCGCCGATTTCCGGCAGGAACCAAACTTCTCCGGCTCCCACGACACCACCTGGCAACTGGTGGAAAGCGGGGCCTTCGACGTGGGCGCGCTGTCCGACGTCGTCTGGGAACGGGCGGTACGCGAGGGCACGGCGGACACGAGCAAGGTGAGGGAGTTCTACACCACTCCCGCGTACTACAACTACAACTGGACAGCCCAGGGCAACCTGGACGAAGTCTACGGTGAAGGCTTTACGGACAAAATCCGGCTGGCCCTGCTGGACCTGAATCCGGAAGAGCACGGCGAAATCCTCGACCTGTTCAGCACAGAGAAGTTCATCCCCACCAAGAACGACAACTACCAGGCCATCGAGGACGTGGCCCGGGAACTGGAAATAGTCAAGTGAGCCCCGCCGACCAGCAACGCCCGCTGGTGACGGCTTCGGGAATCAGCAAGAGCTACTCCCAGGTATCCGCCCTGTCGCCGCTGGACCTTTCCGTCATGCCGGGGGAGCGGGTGGCGGTGGCCGGTCCCAGCGGCAGCGGCAAGACGACGCTGCTGTACCTGCTGGCGGGCATCCTTCAGCCGGACTCCGGCAACCTGGCGATTGATGGAAAGCCCCTGGCGCGGGTAAAGCCGGGTGCTGAACTGTCGCGGCTGGTGGGGATTGTCCACCAGCAGTACGATCTGGTGCCCCACCTTCCGGTGCTGCACAACGTCCTGGCGGGACGCCTGGGACAGTGGGGGCTGCTGCGCTCCGCCGCGTCGCTGGTGTGGCCCCAGGACCGGGGACTGGCCGAGGCGGCGCTGGAACGCATGGGCATTGGGGACAAGACCTGGGAGCGTACTTCCCACCTGTCCGGCGGAGAGCAGCAGCGGGCGGCCATCGCACGGCTGATGGTCCAGTCCCCGCTGCTGGTGCTGGCCGACGAGCCCGTCGCATCCCTGGATCCGGCGCGGGCCGAGGAGATCCTGCGCCTGCTGACCAGCCTGACGGAAGACAGCCGCAGGACTCTGATCGTAAGCCTGCACTCGCCGGACTTGATCCGGCGGTTCTGCACCCGGGTCATCGGGTTGCGGGATGGCCTCCTGGCCTTCGATCTGCCGTCGGAAGCCGTCACCGGGCCCACGCTGGATGACCTGTACCACCTGGAAGCCCCCTTCGGCTACCAGCCGGAGCCAGAACCGGAAACGCAGCCAGCGTCAGCAGCCCCGGCGTCAGCAACCAATGAGACGCGGGCGTCGAGGCTGCCGCCCCCGGGGGCCTTCCGCTGAAGTCCATCCAGTCGCTGTTGGAAAACCGGCGGCTGCTGACCCTGGCGCTGTTGGCGGCCATGGTCTGGAGCCTGACCAACATCGACTGGGATTCGCCCATCATTCACACCGGCGGCGGGGCATCCGCGCTGCGGTTCTTGCTGGCCCTGTTTTCGCCGGACCTTACTCCCGAATTCCTGGGCATCGCCTTACGGGCCACCTGGTACACCGTGTCTTACGCGGTGGCCGGAATCACGCTGGCAGTGGCCGTCGGGCTGCCCCTGGGTGTCATCGCTTCGGGGACTGTACTCCGGGAGTCCTCGAGCTGGCAGCGCCCGGTGATGATCGGGGCGCGGGCGTTCCTGGCGGCCCTGCGGTCGGTGCATGAGCTGGTTTGGGCCGTTCTGCTGGTGGCCGGGATGGGGCTGTCGCCGATGGCGGGCATCCTGGCCCTCGCCCTGCCCTACGGCGGCATCCTGGGCCGGATCTATGCCGAGCTGTTGCAGGACGTTCCCCAGCCGCCGCTGAGGGCGCTGCGGGCTTCGGGGGCATCGCCCCTTAGGACATTGCTTTACGGCAACTTCCAGATGGCCCTGCCCGACATGATCAGCTACACCTTCTACCGCTTCGAGTGCGGCATCCGCTCCGCCGCCATTCTGAGCTTCGTGGGAATCCAGGGGTTGGGGTACCAGATCCAGCTCTCGATGCACGACCTCCTGTTCAGCCAGGTATGGACGCTGCTGGCCTTCCTGGTGGCGCTCATCGTAGTAGTGGATGCTTGGAGCACCCACGTCCGGCGGAGCATGGTGTCGTGACGGAGGACCCGGCGGTGCAGGCGGGAAACCGGCAACGGCGGCGGATGACCCTTCCCCGCGCGTCGCTTTACGGGTTTGTCCTGCTGGCCGTTGCATCCTGGGGATTCATCGTATTTGGGGATGGCGACGGGTTCCGGGGATTGTTCGCATCCGGGGCGTGGAGCAACGGGACACGGTTCCTGGAGTCGCTGCTGGGATTGAACTCCGAGGGAGTCCCAGCCTACTTGCAGGCGGGGCGGTGGCTGGAGACGGGAAATCTGGCGGCTGAGACGCTGGCCATGAGCCTGTTGGCCATCGGCATCGCGGGCGTGGGGGCCTTCGCAACCCTGCTGATGGCGGCCAGGAATGTCAGCGACGGGACGCTGGGAGGCAGGCCGTCGAACATAGGTCGGGCAGCCTATCATCTAACCCGCGGGTCCTACACCTTCTCCCGGGGAGTACCGGAACTGGTGTTGGCGATGATCATCGTGTTCTTCCTGTCGCCGGGCATCCTGCCGGGAGCGGTGGCTCTGGGGCTGCACAACTACGGCATCATCGGGAGGCTGGCGGCAGAGGTGGTGGAGAACCTGGACCCGGCTCCGGCAAGGGCGCTGCGGGCCAGCGGAGCTGGGAACATGCAGGTGCTGTTGTACGCCATCCTGCCCCAGGCGATACCCCAGTTCATCACCTACCTGCTGTACCGCTGGGAGGTGATTATCCGGACGACGGTGGTGGTGGGATTCGTCAGCGCCGGCGGGCTGGGACGGGAGTTCACCCTCCGCCTGAGCTGGTTCCACTACAGCGACGTGACGCTCCTCATCATCTGGTACCTGCTGCTGGTGGCAGGGGTGGACCTGCTGAGCGCCTTGCTGAGGCGGGCGGCGAGGGCAGAGTAGAGCCAGCCTCCGCCGTTTTCTCTAAATCGCTCAGGCCAGCGGCGACGTTGGGCGGTGGTTTCTCCGCCGGCCTCTCGCTCCGCAAGCGTAGGCTCCCAATGGCTCCGCCTTGGGCGGGCCCTGGCGGGTCGTTGTGGAAGACTTGCCGGCCTTCCTCCTCGACGACGGGCTAGTGGAAGTGCCCGCAGCCTCCGCCGCAGCATCCGCCGCCACCCATGGGAGGCGGGGGAGGGGCGAACTCGGAGGGGCCGGAGTCGCCCCTCGAGACAGAGGCGAAGACGGAGAGGGCCCGCTTCGCAGGCTGCTCGCAGCGGGGGCAGTCGGCGCCGGTGGCGCTCATCGGCTGCAGCTTGTCGAATTGGTAGTCACAGCGGGGGCAGTGGTATTCGTACAGAGGCATGGACACCCTCCTAGCTTAGGCAAATCTTCTATCCTTGAATTTAATGGAAGTGAGTCGGGCCGTCAAGCCACGCTTGCGGCCGGAGCCGAATGACGACGCCAGCTTGACACGCAAACGGGGGAATGCCAGACTACCGGCATCGTTTGCGGCGATAATTCATCGACCATCTGGAGGAGTAAACATGGCCGACGTCAAGATTGAAATCCGAGCCAACGGCCCCTTGCGGGTAACCGGTCCCATCGACCTCACCGACCAGAGCGGAAATCCTTACACCATCCCCGAGGGACAGTGGGTTTCCCTGTGCCGCTGCGGCTCTTCGGACAACAAGCCCTTCTGCGACGGCACTCACCGGGACTGCGGCTTCGAGGGACCCAGCGAAGCCCGTTAGTTCTGCGGAGAGGCGCCATTCGTCTCTCCTGAGACTTTTCGGAACATTTACCGGGAACCGACTTGATCGTTGGTTCCCGGTTTTCGTTGCCGCTCAGTCGTGCAGAAAAAGTGCATAACCCCAATTCAAGGAGAGTCCGATGTCAACCCAGACCAGGTTTACCGAGGCGGCACATCTGCTTTTCGCCGACTATTCCGCGCAGCGGGTCTACTCCCCCCTGCCGGAAGGCCTGGCGCCCGAGACCATTGACGACGCCTACCTGCTCCAGGACGCCTTGCTGGAATTGATGTCCGAGCAGGGCGGTCCGCTGGCGGGATACAAGCTGGCATACACCACCGCGACGATGCAGGAGCGGGCCAACCTGTCCGAACCCTGCGCCGGAGGACTGCTGGCTTCCGGGATGCGTCAGTCGCCGGCAACGCTTGAATCATCCGAGTTTGTCCGGTTGGGAGTGGAGTGCGAGATTGCGGTGGAACTGGCGGAGGAGCTTTCTCCTGAGGGCGCTCCCTACACCCGGGAGAAGGTGGCAGAGGCGGTGGGCGCGGTGATGCCCGCCTTCGAAGTGGTGGACTTCCGCACTCCCGACCTGCAGGGGCTGGCCCGGGCGCTGACGGCCATCTCCACCAACATCTCCAACGCCGGAGTGGTCCTGGGGGAGCGGGTCACCGACTGGCGGTCGCTGGACCTGGCCGCGGCCCGGGGCACACTGGAAATCAACGATGAAGTGGTGGGAGACGGACACGGCTCCGACATCATGGGCCATCCCTTCGAGCCGCTGGTGTGGCTGGCCAACCGCTGGGCCCAGCGGGGCCGGAACATTCCGGCGGGATTCGTCGTCATAACCGGCAGCATCGTCACCCCCAAGCCGCTGAACGCGGGTGATACCTCCCGGGTCTGGGTCGAGGGGCTGGGAGAAGCGCGGCTGCGGGTGGGGTAGAGACATCCCAAAAACTGGAGAAGCACAGAACTCACGGACCCGTAAGACCCCAACATCAGTGAGCGGTGGAGTGATAGTAGTAGCATTGACACTCCTGCTACTCTTCGTAAGCCTCCCGATGCTGGCTACCGGCTTGTGGCTCGCCAAGTCATGGCGGGAATCTCGGGTTCGAATCCTTGGCGCAGCCATAGCGCTATTGGGTACGGCTCCAGTCCTGTTATGGCTCTCGTTCTTATACTGGGTGCTGTTCCTTTCCGATGGTTGAGGGTTCCATTGGACACCGGACAGTGGACACCGGACAGTCTTGATATCGGACCAGCAGCTACGCGCTTCTCCCGCAAAACGTAGCCCTCCTTGACACTCCCTCGGGGATAACCGTAGTATCAGCCCAAATCGCCCCGCGAAAGCACACCACGACAGGAGGAGATTGTCATGGAATTCGGACTGTTCATGATGCCCCTGCATCCGCCCCACCGGGGCTACGCCGACTCGTATGACCGGGACATAGACCTGCTGGTCCTGGCCGATCAACTGGGATACCACGAGGCCTGGGTCGGCGAGCACATCACCGAGATGTGGGAGAACGCGCCCGTCCCCGAACTGCTCATCGCCAAGGCCCTGGCCCTCACCGAGCGCATCGTCTTTGCCACCGGCGTCACCATGCTGCCCCTGCACCATCCGGTGGACACTGCCCACCGCATCGCCATGCTGGACCACATGGCCCGGGGCCGGTTCTACTGGGGCATCGGCGTCCGCTCCCTGCCCACCGACCTGCACCTGTACGGGGTCGAGTACAACTCGATGGACGAAGTGCGGGAGCAGGGCAAGGAAGCGCTGGACGTTATCCTGGGCCTGTGGGGCGCGGAAGACGGACACTTCGGCTATGAGGGGAAGTACTACCAGGTCCATGCCCCGGAGATTGACCCCGAACTCCAGCGGCGCCTGCACTACAAGCCCTACCAGCTTCCCCATCCCCCCATCGGCGTCGCCGCCTCCACCCCCGGCTCCGACTCCATCCGCATGGCCGGCGAGCGGGGCTGGATTCCCATGACCAACCTGATGTCCCACCACGCCGCCGAGATGTGGAACACGGTGGAGGAAGGGGCCGCCAGCACCGGCCTGACGGCCAACCGCAGCGACTACCGCATCGGCCGGGAGGTCTTCGTCGGGGAGACTCCCGAGAAGGCGCGGGAGGAAGCTCGCATCGTCCTGGGGAGGCCCTTCGACCAGCACCAGTGGAAGAACCGCAAGGCGGGCGGCAACCTTTCCTACGTGAAGGTGGACCCCAACATGGCCGACGAAGCCGTGGACGTGGACTACATGATCGAGAACGTCTGGATCGTCGGCGACCCGCAGGAGTGCGCCGACAAGATCCGTCAGCAGTACGAGGAAATCGGCGGCTTCGGCCACCTGCTGATGATCACCCACGACCCGGACGACCACTCCCTGGTCCAGAATTCCATGCGCCGCCTCATGGAAGACGTGGCGCCGCTTGTGGAAGACCTGAAGTAGGGTGAGCCACACTCCAACCGAATTTCGGGGAGGGCATGAGGTCCTCCCCATCGTATCTAACTCCTAATGGCAGACTCGCTTAACTGACGGGCAGCCATTGACAGCAAGAATCACCTTTGAGTAACGTTGGCAACACTCACAGGAGGCCGAGTTCTCAATGACGGACGGTTACATCAAGTGCAAAATATATCCCGAGGGATTTGGGCTGTTCGCTGGCCTCGAATACGGTGTCGAGTTGGACGTAGGTGAAGAATATCCATTGATTGCATGGGTACAGAAGAAGAACAACTTCATTGATGTGAACGAAGACAAGATGGAAGGCAAGGTCCGGGTTTGCATCGACAGACAACTTGAAGACGGGGTCCGCGTCTTCTTTCCGCATGGGTCCTTGAATGGCCCGTCCTCGTTCGTAGTTGACTCCAGCCGGATCGAATATCCCGCGGCGTGATTCTCAGCCGTGATGAAATAAGGCTGGCGATTGACAGGGGCGAAATCCATATAGACCCAGTTCCCGGGGAACGTCAGTACTCGTCGTCAGCGTTGGATCTTTATCTGGGAACCCGTTTCCAGTGTTGGGACAGGAGCAGAATAGGCCAAATCCCAAGCATGGGCCTCAGCAATGTGCTTGACCCTTCCAAGATCACCCAGTTCCACGCATTAAGCTCGCAATATCTGGTCGAAGCTCCGACAGATTCCCAAGGCTGCCTTCAGATCAACCCCTGGGAGTTTGTACTGGGCATAACCCGTGAGAGGGTGGAACTGCCGCGGGAATCGCAAATCGCAGCCCGCGTAGAGGGTCGCAGCACCTTGGCGAGGGTGGGCCTGATGATTCACCTGACCGCCCCGACTATTCACCTTGGATGGAGCGGACACATCGCCTTGGAAATCTTGAACGTGGGGCCTTGGCCATTGACGTTGCGCCCTGAGGAACTGAGCATTTGCCAGTTAGTATTTGAGCGTGTGGGTCTACCCGGAAATGAAGGACACGCCTCCCAGTTCCAGGACCAGACAACACCCGGCGGATCCTGAACTTCCCTGCCGCTGGCCCACCTTCTTCCCCTTCATACAACCATCCTCCGAGCATCAATGGACTGCCCGCAGCCGGTCATGTACAATGCCGACGGCCGCCGGTGGACCGCGGAAAAAACCGTCCGGCGGGGCTTCATTTCCCACAACAAGGACTTTCTCATGCCGCAAATGACGGGGGGACAAGCGTTAGCCAGGTCGCTTTACCTGGAGGGGGTGCGGGTGATTTTCGGGTTGCCCGGCGTGCAGCTGTACCACGCCATAGACGGGCTGTACGACCAGCCGGAGATCCAGTTCATCACCACCCGCCACGAGCAGGCCACCACCTACATGGCCGACGGCTTTTCCCGCGCCGGTGGCGGCATCGGCGTGGCGATGGTGGTGCCCGGACCCGGGCTGCTCAACGCCACCTCGGGAATGTCCACCGCCTACGCCGCCTCCTCCCCCATCCTGGTGGTGTCCGGCCAGATCGAGCGGGACCTCATCGGTGCCGACCGGGGAATGCTGCACGAGGTCAATGATCAGATTGACCTGGTCAAGCCGGTGACCAAGCATGCCCGCCGCATCCTGGACCCGGCGGAGATACCGGAGGCGGTCCACGAGAGCTTCTACTACCTGAAGACGGGCCGTCCCCGTCCGGTGGAGATTGAGATTCCGCCGGAAACGCTGGCCCAGGAAGCCGACATCGACCTCCTGGAGCCGGAGCAGTATCCTCGTCCCAGTGCGGACACCGCCGCAGTCAAGGAAGGAGCGCGCATCCTGTCCGAGTCGGCTCGTCCTCTCATCTGGGCGGGCGGCGGAGTCATATCCTCGGGAGCTTCGGAGCAACTGCAGAAGGTGGCCGAGCATCTGCAGGCGCCGGTGGTGACGACCGCCGAGGGCAAGGGGGCCATATCCGACCGTCATCCGCTGGCTCTGGGAGCGCTCCGGCTGCGGAACGACCCGGTGGCCAAGGAACCGCCCAACTTCGACGTAATCCTGGCCGTGGGCACCCGTCTGGCCTTCCCCGCCTGGCTCAACGGACAGCGCGTGGTGCAGATTGACATCGACGAGACCGAGGCCGGCCGCAACTACGAAAACACCCACAAAATCGTCGGCGACGCCAGGGAAACCCTGGACGCCATGCACCGGGAGTTGACCGCCCTGGCTCCCGCCCGCCCCGACTATTCGGCGGAGGCGGCTGAACTGCGGAAGCGCCGCGTCGAGACCGCCCTCCGTCCCGAGCCCCAGGAATCACTGCTGGAAGCGGTGCGGGCGGCCATGCCCGAGGACGGTATCCTCATTTCCGGCATGACCCAGATGGGCTACTACGCCCGGGGCTTCTATCCAACCTACCAGCCCCAGACCTTCCTCACCTCGTCCTACTCGGGCAACCTGGGCTACGCCTTCCCGGTGGCCCTGGGGGCCAAGGTGGCCCAGCCGGACAAGGCGGTTGTAGCCCTTTCCGGTGACGGCGGGTTCATGTTCAACTCGCAGGAGTTGTCGACCGCCGTGAATTACGGGATAAACGCGGTGGTGGTTGTGTTCAACGACGGGGCCTACGGCAACGTGCTGCGGGATCAGGTGAACCGCTTCAATTCCCGGACCTACGGAGTAGACTTGCACAATCCCGATTTCATGAAGCTGGCCGAAGCCTATGGCGCCCGTGGGATGCAGGCCGAGGGTCCGGAAGGACTGGAAGCAGCCATCAAGGACGCCATCGACGGCAACCGCCCCACTCTCATCGAGGTGCCGGTGGGAATGATGCCCACTCCCTTCGAGGGATAGGAAATTCGTTTGCGGTTAGGATGTCCGTCCCTATTAACTAGCGGGGGATAATCTGATAAATTAGAGGAGTTCTTGACAAGGATGAGCGTCCGTCCCAGGCGCTCAAACTAAACGTGGAGCCGGTTCAGTCCCTTTGGACAAGTAACCTCAATCGGGGGCGAAAGCGGCGACCCTTAGAACAAAGGAGGAGGAAAATGCAGCAGCAACAGATCAAAGTCGGCGACAAGGTGAGGTTGAACGACCGGAGCAAGTATCGTGTCGGCGCCACCGGCACCGTCAAGTTCGTCAGCGGCAGCGAGGTCTGGATCACCTGCGACGAGGACGGCGAGGTAAGCCCCCCGCTGCACAAGTGGTTCTGCGAGTTGGTCTAAATCCCGCCTTTCCGGCATGACCGGCGGCAATCCGCCGGACCAGCCGAGGTTTATCCGAATCTATCGGGGCGCCGGGTAAATTCCGGCGTCCCTTTTCGCTTGCTTCCGCACCGCTGATCCCGGTTTACACTGCCGGGTACAGGCCGGATAATGGACGACGCCACATGAACCGGGAGCCTTGTCTATGATCAGGGAAGCCATCACCGCCGTATTCTCCGGCCAGTCGTTGAGCATGGACGACGCCGCCGCCGTCATGCAGGAAATCATGGAAGGAGATGCCACTCCCGCCCAGTTGGGGTCCTTCCTCACCGCCCTGAGCCTGAAGGGGGAGACGCCCGAGGAAATCGCGGGCATGGCCACGGTGATGCGTGATAAGGCCCTTCCGGTGACCGTATCCGGGATGCTCCTTGACACCTGCGGCACCGGCGGAGACGGCAAGAACACCTTCAACATTTCCACCGCGGCGGCTTTCGTGGCGGCCGGAGCCGGAGTCAAGGTCGCCAAGCACGGCAACCGGGCAGCCTCCAGCGCCTGCGGCAGCGCCGACGTCCTGGAATCGCTGGGCGTGAAGATCGACCTTCCTCCCGAGGGAGTGGCCCGCTGCATAGAGGACGCCGGGATGGGGTTCATGTTTGCCCCGGTGTTCCATCCGGCCATGCGCTACGCAGCGCCGGTGCGGCGGGAAATCGGCATCCGCACCGTCTTCAACGTTCTCGGCCCGCTGACCAATCCGGCCCGTGCCCAGACCCAGCTCCTGGGAGTGGCCCAGGCCGCCCTCGGCGAGAAGATGGCCCAGGTGCTGCGGCTGCTGGGCGTCCACCACGCCATAATCATCCACGGCGAGGACGGGTTGGACGAGCTGACCCTCTCCGCCGACAGCTTCGGATGGGAACTGGTGAACGGCGAAATCCGGGACTGGACCCTGACAGTCGCGGAAACCGGACTACCTTCGGCAACCCTGCAGGACATCACCGGCGGGGACAAGGATGCCAACGCCGCGACAATGCGGGCGGTGTTCTCGGGCCAGACCGGTCCCATCCGGGACGTGGTGCTGCTGAACAGCGGGGCCGCGCTGATGGCCGCCGACCGGGCCACCACCATAACCGAGGGAATCGCTCTGGCATCCGAGGTCATCGACAGCGGCGCAGCCCTGGCCAAGGTGGACGCCCTCGTCCACCTCAGCCAGCAACTCGCCCCACCAGCGGGAGGGAATTAGGGAATTAACGATGACAACGCAAAACAAGGAATCCGTTAAGGTTGACACTAGGAAAGTCAACGCGTGGATGGACGAGCACTGGAAGGGACCCCGGGCCTGCCCAATCTGCGGCAATGCCCATTGGGCGATAGGCGAGGAACTGGTCGAGGTCAGGGACTATCGTTACGGCCAGCGTTTTAACCTGGACGGCGAAGTCTCCTATCCCCTCGTTGTGATAATTTGCGAAACGTGCAGCTACACCATGCTGTTCAGCGCCCTCAGGATTGGTTTGCTGGATGAGGGGGGCTGAAACTTGGAAACCCCACCGATTGGGCCCACGGATATGCGGGCGAGCGTCCCTTTCAAGATATTGTTCCCGCATGAACGGATCGCGATCCCGATATTCATTGATGAATGGGAAGAGTTGACCGGCCGCATCGAATCTTGCAAGGTGTCGCTGCACCCCTGGTCCATCGCCTACTCGGTGGCTTTCGCCGTCGGGGTCACGGCGGGGTTGTCCATCGCTCCTGTTGCATTTGGCGGCTTGCCAGAGTGGGTAATGACCGCGTACATCGTTATCTGCGTTCTTGGTCTCGCTATCGGCTCCACCTGCGTCATCGCGGAGCGGGTGCTCGCCAAAGGACAACGCTCCCAAATTGACGACCTCGTCTCGCATATGGAACGGATAAAGCAGCCGTTCTCGGACCCGTCAACCCAACCGCAGGGGTGAACAATGACCACTCCCAGCATCCTGGACAAAATCGTCGCCGAGAAGCGGCAGGAACTGGCCGCCCAGAAGCAGGCGGTGTCTGCCGCCGAGTTGGAGAGTCTCATTGCCGAGCGGCCGGACACCCTGGATTTTGGCGCAGCCATTTCCCAGGGCGGTGTGCGCCTGATTGCCGAGGTCAAGAAGGCGTCTCCGTCGCGGGGATTGCTGTGTCCCGATTTCGACCCGGTGGTCATCGCCGGAACCTACGCCGCCAACGGAGCGTCGGCGCTGTCGGTGCTGACCGACCCGCGCTTCCAGGGGGAACTGGAGCACATCGTCCAGATAAGGGAATCTGGTGCTGCCGCTGGTATCCCCATACTCCGCAAGGACTTCATCTTCGATCCCTACCAGGTGCTTGAGGCCCGGGCCGCCGGCGCCGACGCCATGCTCCTGATAGTTGCCATCCTGCAGCCTTCCCAGCTATCCGGCCTGCTGGGGCTGGCGGGACAACTGGGGCTGCAATGCCTGGTCGAGGTCCACGACGAGGCCGAGGTCGAGACGGCCCTGGCATCAGGCGCAAGGATCATCGGCATCAACAACCGGGACCTGCGGACCTTCACCACCGACCTGGCCGTCACCGAGCGGCTGGCCCGCCTAATACCGGGTGACCGGGTAATCGTCAGTGAGAGCGGCATCAGCAGACCAGAGCAACTGGAATGGCTGGAAACCCTGGGCGTATCGGCCGTCCTGGTGGGCGAGGCACTGGTAACCGCCCCGGACATCGGATCGAAGGTGCGGGAGCTGACCGGACAGTCCGCTCCGGTCCCGTCAGCGGACAACTAGCCGCTATGGTCAAGGTCAAAATCTGCAGCATCCAGGAACCGCAGCATGCCGTCGCCGCGGCGGAGGCCGGAGCCGACTACATCGGACTTATCTTTGTCCACGGACGACGCCGGAAAGTAACGGTGGAGACGGCCCAAACCATCGTCTCCGCGATTTCCGGGGACAATGCTCTGCGGCCGGTCGGGATTTTCGCGGACCAGACGCTGGATGAGGTATCCGGCGCCGTAAACGCGGCAGGACTGGGATTGGCCCAGCTGTGCAGCGGTGAGTCCCTGGACTACTGCAACAAGCTGAAGAACAGGACCGGCGCCGAGGTCATCCGGGTCTTCCATGTCCCCGACGGGCTGGATGATGATCCAGCGGCCCTGCAGGAATGGGCCGCAACAATGGACGAGTTTCGCGCCGCCGGACACAGGATCACGCTGGACCGAATGGTCGATGGCCTGCAGGGAGGCACCGGCCAGTCCTTTGACTGGCGGGTGGCCGCCAATCTGTCTCAACAGGGACGGGAGTTCCTGCTGGCCGGTGGGCTGACTCCCGACAACGTCGCCGAGGCCGTCGCATCAGGCCGCCCCTGGGGAGTCGACGTTTCCAGCGGCGTCGAGACCGGCGGCGTCAAGGACCCGGACAAGATTCGGGCCTTTATCCAGAACGCCCGCGCCGCATAACCATCCGGCCGTCCCCCAGGGACGGTTTGGAGAACCCTTCCCAAAACCCAAGGAGGCCACCCCTCATGGCAACCAGCGAGACCGCCACCTTTCCCGACGACCGGGGCCGATACGGCGACTACGGGGGCAAGTTCGTCCCGGAAACGCTGATGGCTGCCCTGGAGGAACTGGAGGAGGCCTACGAGTCCCTGCGCGGCGACTCCGCATTCCAGGAGGAATTGGGCGGGCTGCTGCACCACTACGCCGGACGCCCCACTGCCCTCTATCACGCCGCCAACCTGTCGAGCCAGTGCGGCGGGGCGCAGATTTTCCTGAAGCGCGAGGACCTGGCCCACACCGGCGCCCACAAGATAAACAACGCCCTGGGACAGGCGCTGCTGTCCCGCCACATGGGCAAGCAGCGGATCATCGCCGAGACGGGTGCGGGACAGCACGGCGTTGCCACCGCCACCGTCTGCGCCATGCTGGGGATGCAGGGCATCGTCTACATGGGCGCCGAGGACATCCAGCGCCAGTCCCTCAACGTCTACCGGATGCGCCTGCTGGGCGCCGAGGTCATATCCGTGGGGTCGGGGACACAGACCCTGAAGGACGCCATCAACGAGGCGTTGCGGGACTGGGTCACCAACGTCGAGACCACCCACTACCTCATCGGCAGCGTGGTGGGACCACACCCCTATCCCATGCTGGTGCGGGACTTCCAGTCGGTCATCGGTCGGGAGGCCCGCCAGCAGTTTCTCGAAGCCCGCGGCGCCCTGCCGGACTACGTGGTCGCCTGTGTCGGCGGCGGCAGCAACGCCATCGGCATCTTCCACCAGTTCATCCCCGACGAGGACGTGCGACTGGTGGGAGTGGAGGCCGGCGGGCATGGGGTGGAAACCGGCGAGCACTCGGCCACGCTATCCGCCGGACGGCCCGGGGTGCTCCACGGCTCCATGTCCTACCTGCTACAGGACCAGCACGGGCAGGTGGTGCCGACCCACAGCATCTCCGCCGGACTGGACTATCCGGGAGTGGGGCCGGAACACAGCTTCCTCAAGGACAGCGAACGCGCCGAGTACCTGGCCGTGACCGACGAGCAGGCCCTGGAAGGGTTCCACCTACTGTCCCGCACCGAGGGAATCATCCCCGCGCTGGAGTCGGCCCACGCCGTCTACCACGCCAGCGAGCTTGCCAAGCAATTGTCCCCCGAGCAGACCATCCTGGTCTGCCTCAGCGGCCGCGGCGACAAGGACGTTCCCACGGTGGCGGGCGCGGCGGGGATAGAGCTTTAGGGGATTGGTCGAAGGCTATCCGGCTCGGGCGGGGATGACCGTCAGCCCCTCCCCGGCGAAGTCGGAGTCGAAGGTAAACACGGCTGCCCGGGTCTGTTCCGCCATCACTATCACCGACCAGTCCACCAGACTCAACCGGCTGCCGCCGGAAGCGCTCATGCGTTGCCAGATAGCGTCATGCATCCTGCGGTCAATCCACCGAATCTCCCATCGCTCATAAATTGACTGGAAAAACTCTTGGAGGAGACCAAATCCCAAGCGCCGGTGAATCAGGGCTGCGGACTCTATCAACACGTAAGAATTAGCAAGTAGCCCATCCCCTTGTTCCAGGAACTCGTTGTAGATCTCCCGGGCCTCTACATGGAACAGGTCGTTGGGGTCCAGGTAAGCAAAGATGGCTGAAGTATCAACAATAAATTCCCTATCCATTCAGGATAGCGTCCACGAAGTAATCATCGTGATTGACAGATACATCAGTGGCTCCATCCCGGTCCCGGCCGATCCCAACGACGGATAACGCCTGGCACCGCAACCGCCATTTTTCGGGGTTCATAGTAACCTTCAGCAGCTTGAAATCCCGGGTCAGATGCAGGTCCAGTCCGGCAACCGCCGGAACAATTCGGCTGGCTTCCCCTTCTCGGACAACCTTCTCCACCGGCTTGCCGGTCTTGCGGGGCCGGATCCCGGTGGACTTGCGCACCAGTTTCAGAAGTTCCTCGCGTACCTGGGACATCGGTTCATACCGGTCCCGGTTGTCATACAGCAATATGGCGCCATGTTCCAGCCCCTTGATGGCCTGTTCGGCCGTCAGAGACCTGGGCTTGCCCAGGATTTCTTCCAACGCCTGCCGGTGAAAGTCTCGCTCCTGCCGGGTTAAACCGATGGGGTCTGGATTTTCCCTCGGGGGTGACCCGAGGGATGACGAAGCGTCCAGTAAATCGGCCACTTCCGGCAAGGCCGTTCTCAAGCGCGAGGGGTCGTCCGAGTACAGGCCCACGACCATCTGGACCAGTTCTTCTTTAACTTCATCGGTTAGCTCTCGGATAAAATCCATGTCCTTCCCCTCAACTATCTGAGGTGCATACCACATTATTGCCCCATCCAACTCCACATTCAACCGTCCCCAATTGGCCCGCTCCCCCGCTCCGTTGCTATAATGGCGCAAGTTTCTACTCGAAATCAGACGTAACTTCCCGAAGGAGTTGTGGAACATGGACCTGGGATTGAGCGATAAGGTAGCCATCGTCACCGGCGGCAGCGAGGGCATCGGCAAGTTCGCCGCCATGCGCATGGCCGAAGAGGGCGCCAGGGTCATCATCGTGGCCCGGCGCCAGGAGACACTGGACCAGGCGGCCCAGGACATCCGCACCGCCACCGAGGGAGTCGTCGTGCCCCTTTCCGCCGACGTCATGGACCGGGACACGCCCGACCGGGTTGTGGGCACCGCGCTGGACCAGTTCGGACGGGTGGACATTCTCGTCAACAACGCCGGTGTATCCATGGCCAAGCCCTTCGAGGACGTATCCGACGAGGACTGGGAGTCGGACTTCGAGCTGAAGGTCTGGGGCGCCATCCGATTGATGCGCCAGTGCATCCCCGAAATGCGGAAGGTCGGCGGCGGCCGTATCATCAACGTCACCAACCTGGGCGGACGCACCCCCGGAGCGTCCTCCATGCCCACCTCCATTTCCCGCGCCGCCGGCATTGCCATCACCAAGGGCATGTCCAAGGACCTGGCGAAGGACAACATCCTGGTCAACACCGTCTGCATCGGCACCATCAAGAGCGGCCAGCACGAGCGCCGCTATGAGCGTCTCAAGGAGTCCAACCCCGACCTGAGCATGGACGAGTTCTACGCCCAGACCGCCCAGGCCCGGGGCATCCCCCTCGGACGGGTTGCCGAGACCCACGAAGCCGGAGACGTCATAACCTTCCTGGCTTCCAACATGGCCAGCTACCTAACCGGCGTGGCCATCAACATCGACGGGGGAACGTCGGCGGTGGTCTAGCCGCCATCCAACTCCGCTACCGGATAACGTGAACTATCCAAAGGGTGCTTCCTCCGCCGCCACCGGCGGCAGCCAGTCCAAGACGGCTTGGGAGCGCCGCACTCAGGAGAACCTTTCGTGACTCAGTCGTACCTCCAGGAATTTCAACCCCCTCCCCGCATCCTGCTGGGCCCCGGCCCCAGCACCGTCCATCCCCGCGTGCTCCAGGCCATGACCCTGCCGGTGCTGGGGCACCTGGACCCGCTGTTTTTCCAGGTGATGGACGAAGTGTGCGAGATGCTGCGCCAGGTGTTCGGCACGGACAACTTCATGACCGCGCCGCTCTCTTCCACTGGGACCGGGGCGATGGAAGCCTCCTGCGCCAACATCCTGGAGGCCGGAGACACAGCCATTGTCTGCCGCAACGGCTACTTCGGCGACCGCCTGGCCGACATAGCCTCCCGCTGCCGCGCCAATACCATCATCCTGGACAGCCCCTGGGGACAGCCGGTGGACATCGACGCGCTGCGGGATGAGTTGCGGAAGCACTCCAGCGTGAAGATGGTGGGAGTGGTCCACGCCGAGACCTCCACCGGGGTGCTGACCGACGTGACCGAGGTGGTCAGCTTGGCCCGTGAGCACGACGCGCTGGTCGTGGCTGATGCCGTCACGTCTCTGGGCAGCCACGAGGTCCGGGTGGACGACTGGGACATCGACATCTGCTACAGCGCCAGCCAGAAGTGCCTCGGGTCGCCGCCGGGCCTGGCTCCCATCAGCATGGGCCCCCGCGCCATGCAGGTGGTCACCGAGCGCAAGTCGCCGGTGCAGAGCTTCTACTTCAACCTGAAGGACTTGGAGAGCTACTGGAACCAGACCCGCGCCTACCACCACACCTCCCCCATCTCCATGACCTACGCCCTCCGGGAGTCGTTGCGGATGATGATGGAGGAGGGCATCGACAACCGCATCGCACGCCACGCCCGGGTGGCGGCCGGGCTGCGGTCTGGACTGGAGGCGATGGGCCTGGAACTGGCCGCGGCGTCCGCCCACCGGCTGAATCCCCTCACCACCGTCAAGATTCCGGAAGGGATCCAAGACTTGGCGGTGCGCCGCAAGCTCATGTCCGACTACTGCATCGAAATCGGCGGCGGGCTGGGGCAGTTTGCCGGCCAAGTCTGGCGCATAGGCCTGATGGGCGAGGGGGCACGGGAAGCCAACGTCTTCGCCCTCCTGTCCGCCCTGGAGAACATCCTGTCACGCATGGACTACGAAGTCGCCTTCGGCGCCAGCCTCTCCGCCGCCCAGCGGGCGATGGTGGAGGCGCAGCGGGACGAAGAACCCGCCGGCGCGTAGCCGCCTCCGGCAAAACCGGCCCGCACGGACCTGTTGACGTGGCCTATCACATCGAAGACAAGCTGGTCATCGCCGTGGCCTCCAGCGCCCTGTTCGACCTTTCCGAGTCGGACCGGGTCTACCGGGAGCAGGGGGTGGCTGCCTACCGGGAATACCAGCAGGCCCATGAAGACGACCTCCTGGGGCCGGGCGCCGCCTTCCCCCTGGTCAAGCGGCTATTGTCCCTGAATGAACCGGACGGCAACCCCCAGAACAAGCCGCCCAGCCCCCTTGGACAAGTTGCCCCAATCGGGGGCGAAAGCGGCAACCCCCAGAACAAGCCGCCCAGCCCCCTTGGACAAGTTGCCCCAATCGGGGGCGAAAGCGGCGACCCTCAGAACCAAGACAACCCCGTCGAGGTCGTCCTCCTCTCCCGCAACGACCCGGAAACCGGCCTGAGGGTGTTCAACTCCATCGAGGTCTACGGACTGCCCGTGATCCGGGCCGCCTTCCTCAGCGGCGGCGACACCTTCCGGTACCTGGAGACCTTCAACGCCGCCCTGTTCCTCTCCGCCAACCGGGACGATGTACGCGCCGCGGTGGCCGCCGGCGCTCCGGCCGGGCAGGTGTTCCCCACCCGATTCGTCGACGACGAGTCCCAACCGGAACTCCGCATCGCCTTCGACTTCGACGGCGTCATCGCCGACGACTCGGCCGAGTCGGTGCACCGCAGGCAGGGATTGGAGAGCTTCGAGGAGACCGAGGTGGAAATGTCCCTGGACCCCCTCCGGGCCGGCCCACTGCACCGCTTCTTCGCCGGAGTGGCCCGGCTGCAGGCGCGGGAGTTGGAGCGAAACCGCCGGGACCCGTCCCGCCAGCCCCGGGTCAGGATAGCCCTCATCACCACCCGGGCCGCTCCCGCCCACAAGCGGGTGGTCAACAGCCTGCGGGAATGGGGGCTGGCCGTGGACGAGGCTTTCTTCCTGGGAGGCATCGACAAGACCCGGGTGCTCCAGGTCTTCCGGCCCCACATCTTCTTCGACGACCGCCAGGACACCATCGAAGATGCGTCCGGGATAGTCCCCTCCGCCCACATCCCCTTCGGCATCGGCAACCTGGAATAACCGTAAACCCAACGGCGCCGGGACAAAAACTGGAGGCAGGATGTCTGACCCTACACCGGAACAATGGCTTGAGCTTCACGAAGCGTTCCGAGATTACTGCGAGTCCGCTCCCTGGGAGTGCATGGACGACGGGGACGTGGTCGCCGTCCTCCACCCATCCGGGGGATACAAGGGGTACTGCGTTGTCCTGGGCGGTGGCGGCATCGAATACGGCCTTGCCGTCTACCTGGGCGATCCGGGATTGGCGTCCTACCTGTCGGCCGTCACCGGGGAGGTGGACGATGACAGCCCGGAAGGTCTGGCCACGATGAACGCGTTGGCCGCGATGCGGGCCGACCGGAACGAGTTGTCCCAGCGCGACCGGGACACCATACGGTCCCTCGGCCTGCGCTACCGGGGCCGGGGCCGGTGGCCCTACTTCCGCAGCACCCTGCCCGGCTACGTTCCGTGGTACCTGGACGGAGACGAGGCGGCATTCCTGGCATTGGCCCTCCGCCAGGTCAACGACGTGGCCGTCCGCTTCAAGGCCGGGATGTTCAAGCTTTATTCGCACGAGAACGATCAGCTCATCCTGACCAGGTTTCTTCAAGACGGTGTCTGGCAGGAACGTTGGGAACCCTTGGCAGCGCCGGAGCTTCCGGCCGAGGATGTTCCCGAATATTCCGATACCGGGCGGCTTGAGCAACTGAAGACCACGAAGACGGTCTCATCCCACGTCTGGGAGTTTGACATCTTCCATCTCCCCATCCCGGATCGGCTGGAGAAAGGAGACCGTCCCTACATGCCGGTGATGGCTATCGTAGCCGACCGGGACTCTCCCCTGTGCTGGTCCCAGTCCCATCCCGGGCCTAACCCTCCGGCTGGCCGGCAGCAGGACCTGCTGGTGGGGCTGTTCGAGGTCTGCCCGTTCATGCCGGGTGAAATCGTGGTCGACTCTCCCCTGAAAGCCGCCCTGGTGCAGCCCGTGACCGGGCCGTTGGGAATAAAACTCTCGGTGGGAGAAGTCCCCGAAGCAGACCAGGTGCGCTTCGCGCTCATCGAGTTGTACTGACCCCGCCCTGCAAAGCCGTCAGGGAACCGGGCGGCACACCGGACAGCCGGAAGATTGGGAAATGCGGCTACTCCGCTCGGCTACTCCGCCCGGTAAGCCTCGTCCAGCAGATCGACAACATGGGCTGCGGGAGTGTTCTCACCCCGTGCCCGCAGGCCGGCCTCCAGCTGCATCATGCACCCCGGGTTGGCGGTAACCACCATCTCCGCCCCGGTGGCGGCCACGTTCCCCATCTTGGTCTCCAGGATGCGTCCCGACAGGGACGGCTGGACCATCGAGTAGAACCCCGCCGACCCGCAGCACATGGCCGCCTGCTCCATCTCCGCCAGCTCCACCCCGGGGATGGCCTGCAGGACGGCGCGGGGGGCCTGGGTTATCCGCTGGGCATGTGCCAGGTGGCACGGGTCCTGGTAGGTCACCCGCCGGTCCAGCCGGGAGCGCGGCGGGTCCAGCGGCAGCCCCGCCAGGAACTCGGTGATGTCCTGGGTCATTTCGCTGAAACGCCTCGCCTTCTCCGCGTATGACGGATCGTCCTTCAGCAGCTCCTCGTATTCCTTCATGGACGACCCGCACCCCGCCGAGGCGGTCAGGACGAATTCCACCCCGGCCTCCAGGAAGGCGTCGATGTTCCTGCGGGCCAGCCGTCGCCCCAGCTCCAGGTCTCCGGCGTGCAGGTTCAGCGCACCGCAGCATCCCTGACTCCGGGGCACAGCCACGTCGCAGCCGTTGCGCGTCAGCACCCGCACCGCCGCCTCCATCGTGCTGCCCTGCATCAGCGGCATCACGCAGCCGGACAGCAGCCCCACCGTCATCCGGCGCTCCCCGGCGGCCGGATACACCTGCCCGTCAGCGGAGAAAAACCGGTCTCCCATAACGGGCATCTGCCGCTCCATCTCCCGCAGGGTGGATGGAAGCAGCCGCAGGACGCCGATGCTCCTCAGCGTGGACCTGATCCCCCACCGCTGGTAGACCTTCAGCAGCTTTCCTCCCCAGCGCAGCCGCCGGGGATGGGGCAGCGCCGCCCGCAGGAACCACCGGCTGACCCGCTTCAGACCCGCTCCCTGCTTGTCCTGGGCCAGCACCTGCGCCCGCGAGTATTCCATGATGCGCCCATAGGGTACGCCGGAGGGACACACCGCCTCGCAGGCCCGGCACTGGAGACACATCTCCCAGTGGGACACCACCCGCTCGCTGATTCCCAGCCGTCCCTCGTGGACCGCTTTCATCAGTGCAATGCGGCCCCGGGGCGACTCGGTCTCCACGCCCAGGTGGGTGTAGGTGGGACAGGCGCTCAGGCACAGGCCGCAATGGACGCAGCGGTACAGGTCGGCTTCCGCCGGAACGTCCCGTCCCTGGAAGCCGGGCTCGTCATTCAGGCGGATGGGGGGAGAAAGGTGGTGGGTCGGGGCGTCCGCCATCAGATCTTCCCCATGCAGCGGCCCGGGTTCAGTGTGCCCCTGGAATCCAGGTTGCGCTTGATGCGCCGCATTATCTCAACTTCGTTGGGGAAGTCTCCCCAAACGTCAATCCGCGTCTTCAGTTCGACCGGACAGTGCTCCACCACCGCTGACCCGCCCAGCGACACCGCCATCTCCCGAAGGCTGCGGACGGTCTCCTCATCCTTTTCCGCATCATCATCCCCCTCCCGCCAGAGCATACGCACCGTGCCGAACCCGGGGTCGGCCAGGATTGCCGGTTGCTCCGGCCCGGCCAGGTTCGGAAGCTCTGACAGTGCAGCGGCCACGCTTGCCGGGGGCAGGTTCAGCTTCACCGACAGGCGGGGCATATCGTCGGGCCTCCAGCCCAGGTCGGTGTGCTCCCGCAGCAGCTCCGAAGCCTCGGAGCGGGGAAGGACCGAGACTTCCGGTCCGCCGTGCTCCCGTAGGAGTTGAGCCGATTGGGACAGGACTCGCTGAACGGCCCGGGCTTGCCCGAAAGCGTATGCGATGACCACCGCCCCGATGGTGGATTCCAACCCGTCCGGGTCAATCCCCAGGCGCCGGGCGGCGGGAGCGTTGACTACATGGACCCCTTGGGGGCCGTACACCTGGTGCAGCAGGTCTCCCGCCGCAGCTGCCGCCGCGTCAATGGATGCGAACCCCCCGGTGACCGCCCCCGATTCGGCGGGAAGAGCCGCCAGCTTGAAGCTGGCTTCGACGATGACCCCCAGTGAACCCAGCGATCCGGCGTACAGCTTGTTCAGGTCGTACCCGGTGACGTTCTTCACCACCCGACCGCCGGCCCTGGTCTCGGAACCGTCCGGGCCCACCACGGCGATGCCGATGAGGGAGTCCCGGGGCAGGCCGTAGCTGCGCCGCAATGGCCCCGAGGCATTGACGGAAATGATGCCCCCGACGGTCGCCCGGTCCCGCAGCGGCGCTTCCAGGCCCGCCATTTTCCCTCCCTGCGCCAGTTCCCGCTGGAACGCCTGCAAAGTGATGCCCGCCTCAACGGTGGCGGTCAGGTCGGCAGGCTCATAGTCCAGCACTCTGTCCAGCCGGGTCAGGTCCAGGATGATATCCAGCCCGGCGGCAGCGTTGCCCAGGGCGGCCTGGGTGCCCCCACCCCTCGGAGAGACTTTCAATCCTTCGGCGTTGGCCCACGCCAGGACCTCGGCGACTGCCTCCCGGCTCTCGGGACGAATCACCGCTCGGGGGATCAATCCGTCCACGGCGTAGCCGGACAGCCCTTCCTCCGGCGCCAGCCCATCGGGGCTGACAACACCGGACAAGCCGGGGGGCAGGGTCAGGGTCAAGGGACGGCCAGTCCTAGATGTACATTCCGGGAGCGGCGTGGTGCGGAGCGGCGGGCATGGGAACTCCGTCAGGAAATATCTTCCCCGGGTTGAGCCGGTTGCCGGGAGCGAAGGCGTCGCGGACGGCCTTCATCCGCTCCATGTCCCTATCGGTGAACACCAGGGGCATGAACTCCTTCTTCTCCAGGCCGATACCGTGCTCGCCGCTGAGAGTCCCGCCCTCGGCAACGCAGTATTCCATCAATTCCTGCGCGGCTTGGGCGGACCGTTCCACCACCCCCGGTTCCCGGGCATCGAACAACATGCACGGGTGGAGATTGCCGTCGCCGGCGTGGAAGACGTTGGCGATGGTTATTCCATATTTCTCGCTGATGTGGTCCACCTGCCGCAGCACCTGGGCCAGTCGGGTGCGGGGAACGACTCCGTCAACCAGGTAGTAGTTGGGAGCGATGGCTCCGAAGGCCCCAAAAGCAGTCTTGCGGCCCACCCAAAGTCTCTCCCGGTCCTGCGGGTCCTGGGCGGTGCGCACGTCGGTGGCCCCGGTGTCCCACAGCGCCGACTCAACCTCGTGGGTCACGTCCTCGACTTCCTCCTCCAGCCCCTCCAGCTCCACCAGCAGCACCGCTCCCGCGTCGTCGGGATAGCCGGCGTCGGTGACGCTCTGCACCGCCCTTATGCTCAGGGCGTCAATCATCTCCAGGGCCGCCGGAACGATGCCGTGGCCAATGACCGCCGATACGGCGGTGCAGGCCGAGTCGATGTCCGGGAAGATTCCCAGGAAGGTCTTGACCGACTCAGGAACGGGCAGCAGCCGCACCAGGATCTTGGTGGCAATTCCGAATGTCCCCTCGGACCCGACAAACACTCCCCGCAGGTCGTATCCCGGCGTCTCCCGTGCCGCGCCGCCCAGGTTGACGATTGTCCCATCCTCCAGGACCGTCTCCAGGGCCAGCACATGGTTGGTGGTCGTGCCGTAGGCCAGGCAGTGGGGACCGCCCGCATTCTCGGCAATGTTGCCCCCCAGGCTGCACGCCCGCTGGCTGGACGGGTCGGGAGCGTAGCGCAGCCCGAACTTGCGGGCGTGGGTGTCCAGGTCGAGGTTGATTACCCCCGGCTCCACGGTGGCGGTGCGGTTGGCAACGTCCACATCGAGAATGTGGTTCATCTTGGTGAAGGCAATCTGGATGCCGCCTTCGGGAGCGATGGCGCCGCCGCTCAGACCGGTGCCGGAGCCGCGCCCCACCACGGGTACGCCCTCCCGGTGCGCCAGCGCCAGCACCCGGCTCACCTCCTCGGCGCTGGTGGGAAAGACCACCGCCCGGGGAATGGCCGTGTCAATAGAGCCATCGTATTCGTAGACCAGCAGGTCTTCCGGGTGAGAAATTACATCTTCTTCACCGACGATGTCTTGCAGCAGGCTCAGGAAATCGTGGCTGGGCACGGCGGAGGCTCTTCCCCGACGGGGACCCGGGAAATTCATCCCGTCATGGTTGGAATTGGGGCGATGATAGACCAAAGGCGAAAGGCAGGCAAGCCGCAACCGGAAAGGGGTTTCCCCTAATGAACTCTGGAAACCCGTGCGCCATGCCGGAGATTCTTCCGAATCCGGCGGATCGATTACTCCGGCGACCGTCTCTCCATCGCGGCGTAATTGGCGATGATTTTCGCCGCTACGTCGGCGAATTCCGCCAGTTGCTCCTCGCTGATGCCCTCGACCAACCGGGAGTCATAATCCTGGACCCTCTGGTGCAATTTCAGCGTCAACGCGCTGCCCTCTTCAGTCAGGCTCAACATCACCACCCGCCGGTCGTCCCGCAGGCGCCGGCGCGAAATCAGGCCCATGTCCACCAGCTTGGTCACGACCCGGCTGATGCGGGAAGCGGTGACCGGAAGGATATTGGCCAGCGCGGTGGTGGTCCATTCCTCTTGCCGCAGGAATGACCGCAGGACGGCAAAGTCCAGGGGATTGAGATTGTGCGGGTTAACCTGTTCGGCGATTCCCCGGTACACGGCGGTCACCAGCGCAGAGACGCTTTCTCCGATGGTGGATTCTGCCGCTTCATCTCCCGTAGGCTGGATTTCCTGGGCATCGCCCCGAGGGGGTTGTTCTGGGTTTACCATTTCATCTTCCAGAAACCGTGGGTCCACAAAGTCTGCCGCAAACCGGTGTCCCATCCCTGTTCAGCCACCGGTTTCCAATGGCACCGTCTGAAGGCGCGTTTCCCAACCGCGGGGCTCCGTGAACTTTGCGTGAATTGCAATCCCGGGCAGAAACAGCCGCAGCAAAGTATACACGGTTTGCCAGTTTATGTGAACGTGCCAGGATGAACGAATGGTTCAATCGTGAACATCCTATGAACGAATGGCATATAGCTATTCGCCCAACACCCTATGAAAACGGTCAAACAGGTTCGAGACTCAGAAATGCCGGAGTCAACCCGCCGTGCGAATTATGTGACTATTTCGTGCCATAATCTTCGATCCCCCCGCCGGAAAGCCCTCCCCGGATCTGAAACGGACTGGGCGCAAGACTTGAAGACTGCCGCACAGTCTCGCCTGCGGGAAGAATTTTCGTGGCTTTCTTGTTTAATCCTCCCCCGTTTCATCCCGGTTTCACCTGGACAGCGCTCTACCCCTGGCCGGATTTGGGATGATCCAACTTCCCGGCGCAGCGGTTGCAGCATGGATCGAAAAGAGGGCGCCTTGCTGTGGGCGAGGTCAACCCTTTTCATTGACCAGGTTAGCCAGGTTGCGGGCAAAGTCCTCCAGGGTCGTATTGGCCTTGCGGCGGATGATGGGCTGTCCCAGCTCTCCCAGGCGTCCCATGAAGGTGGTATCGCTGAGAATAACCAGCTCCGTTGCCCCGCCTTCGGACTCCACGGCCCGCATTTCCACATCCGACTTGACCGCGCCGCCCACCCGGCGGTCGGCGGCCTCCACCACAAACCGGGCTTCCCTGCCTTCATCGTCCTGCTCCAGCACCTGGATGGTCCCCGACAGGTTGAGGGAAATAGGCCCGACCCGCACGCGCATCACCGCCCCGAACTTGCCGTCGTCATCAACAGTTACATCCCCGATCCCCGGAACGCAGGTGGCGGTGCGGGGTATGTCCATCACCACCCCCCAGGTGGTATCGGCGTCGGCGGGAACGGTGCAGCGGTTTTCCATCTTCATCGGACATGTCCATCCCAGCAAAAATTGACGCTCCGGCCATCGGGATTGTCCGGAGCGTACTCGAAAACGGGAGTCTTCCCCACTAAGCTGAAGAGGCGTTGGCCAGGGCCTGTTGGATCGCCCGGCGGGTGAACACCTCGGCCATCTCCCGCTTGTAGTCTGCCGAACCTCGGTAGTCTTCCAGCGGGTCAACCACATCCTTCACGGTGGCTGCTGCGGCCCGGATAACCTCGTCGGTCAACGGCTGGCCCCGCAGCGCATCCTCCGCCCCGGTGGCGTGGATGGCCGTGGTCCCCACCGCTCCCAGGGCGATGCGGGCTTCCTGGCAAACATTCCCCGGACCGGGGGTGATGACCGCCGCCGCCGCGACCGTGGCATAGTCATCCGCGGTGCGGGGCAGGAACTTCAGGTAGGCCGCTCCGGCCCCGGCGGGCAGCGCCGGAATGTTGACTTCCGTCAGCACCTCCCCGGGCCGCACGTCGGTCTCGTAGTAGTCCACCAGGAAGTCCTCCAGGGGAACCGTGCGCTCTCCCTGGGAAGAGACCAGGGTGACTGTGGCGCCCAGGGCAATGAGCGTGGGCGGAGGGTCCTGGCTGGGGTCGCCGTGGACCAGCCCTCCGCCGACGGATGCCATGTGGCGGATGCGCGGCGTGGCAACGTGGCCATAGGTTTCGGCGGCTATGGGAATCAGCTCCTGGACGATGGGGCTGGTGGCCAGCTGCTGCTGGGTGCAGAGCGCCCCCACACTCACGCCGGAGGAACCATTGGAATGGGCAGCGATGGCGTCCAGGCCGGGGACGCGGTGAAGGCTGATAACGTGCTCCGGCTGGGCCAGCCGCTGCTTCATCTGGATGACCAGGGCGGTGCCGCCGGCCATTACCCGGGCATCCTCGCCGTGGGTGTCCAGGAGTTGGAAGACCTCTTCCAGGCTGGTGGGACTATGGAACTCGAAGTCGATCATCGGTTGGCCTCTTGCGTGGGCCCAATGGCATTGACGATGGATTCCAGGATCTTGTAGTAGCCGGTGCAGCGGCACAGGTTGCCCATCATCCAGTCCTTTATCTCTTCCTCGGTGGGCGATGGGTTCACGTCCAGCAGGGCCTTAGCCGCCATGATCTGTCCCGGCGTGCAGATGCCGCACTGGAAGCCGCCGTGGTCTATGAAGGACTGTTGCAGCGGGTGCAGCCGCCCATCCTGGGCCAGACCCTCGATGGTTGTGATTTCGGCCCCGTCGGCGGCCACCGCCAGCTTGATGCAGGACGCGGTCATCTCTCCATCTATAAGCACAGTGCAGGCTCCGCAGACCCCCACGCTGCAACCCTCCTTGGTGCCGGTCAGGCCCAGGTCGTAGCGCAGGCAGTCCACCAGGAGCCGTCGGGCCGGGACCTCCAGTTGGTGTTCGGTGCCATTGACCGTCAAAGTAATGGACTGGTTCATAAGCCGTCCTCTGTGTTGGCTATGCCGTCTTTCCGTTTATGCATCGGGACTCTCTACCAATGCCAGGACACGGCGGACAAACTCGACAACAACGGGGCGTCCCCGCTCAATGGTATCGTCCTCCATGAAGTCGTGGTAGAAGTTGGCGTGAAACTGTTCCGCGGCCCAATATCCTGTGCTCCAGAACGCATCGTTCTCTTCTTCAACCAGCCGCTCCACCGCCCGTGACCGCGCATTGGACTTCCCGAACCGCCAACCCCGCTGCTTGGCCAGGGCCGTGACCGCGTGGGTGGCCGCTCCCCAGAGCTTCTCCGATCCCTGCAGTTGGTCGCCCGCGTCAAACTCCCGGGCCGCGTTCTCCAGGAACGACCGGGCAATCTGAACATGCTCCTGGACGGTTTTGGTGTGTCTGGTGGTCAAATCTGGGAAACTCCCGCGAAGTGCCGTCAAGCAACCCCATCCTATACCGGAGGGCAATTGCTGGCAAGGGAGTTTCTCCACCTATCCCGGCTATGGGGCTATCCCCAACAAGGCCAGGGGCACGGCCGGCACACCCCTGCCTTGACGTATGACGTTCAGAAGGTCTCGCTCGTAATACGGGACCCCGGAAGACATCTCCCGCTCCAACTCTTTCATTGGAAGGATCTCAATCCCCACATCGATGATGTCCGAGACGTAGAAGCTCAGGTGCTTGACGAACAGGTCGTGGGCTACGAAAGCATATTTGCCGAACTGCACCTCAACCGCAACGCGGTCCTTGACGAAATCAGTCTGATTGTAGGACATGATCGGAATCTGCCCAGCCTCTTCTATCGCCTTTTTCTGCTCCGGCTCCGGCAGGCCATAGATTCCACGCAATACTTTCTCGTCATCGGTTACCCAGAAAGTGCTGCGGCGCTCGTTCCATCCCAAGTCTCGAAACTTCTCCTTGAACGCCTGGTTCATATCGGCGGGAGAGAACAGGAGCTTGCCCGGCATCGTCCTTTCCCTTGAAACTTTGGTGCGGCAAGCAGAAGCATCTATCCCGGCAATTACGGCTTGAACCTCTTCCCACAACTCCCTGCGATGCACCAGCAAGTATTCCTCGCCGTTGAGATGCGAGTACCGGGCCTTGACCTGCATCAGTGCCCGCCGTTGGGCCTGTTGGGATCGTATATGGGTTTCCCCATCGGGCGGGTGCGGAGAGTGCCTGCATACAATTGCCGGACTCGTTCCCGGGCAATGTCCACATACTCCGGCACAATGTCGCATCCGTATGCGGACCGGCCGTGCATCATCGCCGCAATGACCGATGATCCGACTCCCATGTACGGATCAAGAACGTCATCTCCCTGGTCTGTCATGGACAGGACAAGGCGTTCCACCAGCTCAACGGGAAACTGGCACGGATGGATCGTCTTCTCCGGGTGGTTGGCTTTTACGTTTGGGAATTCCCAAACATCGCTCGGATTCTTCCCTTTCGGATTCCCCGACAGCTTTCCTGCGTTAGGACCCTTGAAATGGCGTTTTCCCGGATACTTGGACGGAACCCTGATCGCGTCCAGGTTCCATGTATATTCGTCGCCCTTGGTCCACCAATTGATGGTCTCATAACGGCCCGAAAGCCGCCTCGAAGAGTGCAAGCCATGCCCAAAATGCCACACAATGCGGTTCCGCAACTTCAGGCCCAGTTGACGGAACACCGGGAAGAGGACGGCATCCAGGGGCACAATTTCCCCATTGTTCACATAATTCCCAACCTGCCAGCAGATTGACCCTCGCGGGTCAAGGACGCGGACACATTCGGCTATTACCCGTTCCTGCAGTTCCAGGTAGTTGTCCAGCGAGGTTCTGGACTCGTAGTCCTTGCCCAAATTATATGGAGGGGAAGTTACTACCAGCTTCATCTGACCGTCGGATAGCTTCCCCATGAAGCTCAGATTGTCTTCGCAAGCCAAGACCACGCGATCACCGGAGAAATCTGCCCGGTCGTCCGGCATGGCAGCAGTCAACGCCAGAGCCCCCTGGGTTTCTCCGGGGAACGCTCCAATGTCCTTTGCAGGTTGCATCGAGGCTACCCTCCCGTGCAGCCCGTCGGAATTGATCGAATTCCCATCGGCACTCGACTCTCCACGTTTGGTCGACTCTCCGTGAATCGGTAGTCTACTACAGCAGACACTGGCCGGACTATAATGGCTTCGTCAGCGTCAGTCCAACACACCCCGGAGGCCCCGCCATGACCGCCACCCCCTTTCGGATAAACGTCCCCGACGAAGTCCTCGCCGACCTGCAGCACCGCCTGTCCCATACCCGCTGGCCGGATGAAATCCCCGGTTCGGAGTGGGACTACGGCTCCAACCTGGAATACATCAAGGAACTCGCCGAGTACTGGCGCACCGAGTATGACTGGCGTGCCCAGGAAGCTTCCCTCAATGCTTTCCCCCACTTCAAGACAACGGTGGACGGGCAGGAAATCCACTTCATCCACCAGCGGGGAAGGGGAGAAAACCCCATGCCCCTCATCGTCACCCACGGCTGGCCCAGCACCTTCTTCGAGATGACCAAAATCATCCCCCGGCTCACCGACCCGGCAGCCTTCGGCGGCGACCCCGCCGACTCCTTCGATGTCGTCGTCCCCTCCATGCCCGGCTACGGGTTCTCCGCTCAGACCCGCCGGCGCGGCGTCAACACCCGCCACATCGCCGGATTGTGGGCGAAGCTTATGACCGAAGAGCTGGGATATGACCGCTTCGCCGCCCAGGGAGGAGACTGGGGCGCCGGTGTCACCGCCCGCCTGGGGTACCACCACGCCGGGAACGTCATCGGAATCCACGTAACCTCCGTCACCCAGGCCATCGCCTACCAGGGAGAGGGCTCCCGCCCTCTGGACGACGAGGAAAGAACTCTCCTGGAACAACGCGCCCAATGGCAGCAGGCGGAAGGCGGTTACGCCCACATCCAGGGCACCAAGCCCCAGACCCTTTCCTACGGCCTCAACGACTCCCCCGTGGGCCTCTGCGCCTGGATTGTCGAAAAATTCCGCACCTGGAGCGACTGCAACGGCGACGTGGAGAGCCGCTACACCAGGGACGAGCTGCTCAACACCGTGATGATCTACTGGGTCACCCAGACCATCAACTCATCCACCCGCCTCTACTACGAGAACCAGCGCACCCCGTGGAACTTCGGCCCCGGCGACCGCATCAGCGTCCCCTGCGCCGTCGCCCTCTTCCCCGGCGACCTCAGCCGCCCGCCCCGCCAGTGGGCCGAGCGCTCCTACAACGTCCAGCGCTGGACCGAAATGCCCCGCGGCGGCCACTTCGCCGCCCTCGAGGAACCCGACCTCCTGGCCAAAGACATCCGTGCCTTCTTCCGGGATTATAGGTAACGCAACCCGTTGACACGGCCCCCGCCCATGTGAAAGTCTAAACCCACCATCTCTGCCGGATAATCCGGGGAGCCGCCAAGCGAGCCTTGGAGAACCCACCCGAACCAACAGCGAGCGGAGGCGGCGACCCTTAGAGGAAGGACGGCCCTCCATGACCACACCATCCAACGGCCGCCTGGCGATTCTCGTGGGGGGCGGCCCCGCTCCCGGCATCAACAGCGTCATCAGCTCCGTCACCATCGAGGCCATCAACGAGGGTCTGGAAGTCCTGGGCATCTTCGACGGCTTCCAGCACCTCACCGCCGGGACCATGGAAGAGCCCGGACAGGCCTCCGACCTGCTGGATGACATGCGGGTCTGTACCCTGTCCATACCCGACGTCTCCAGCATTCACTTCCAGGGTGGCTCCGTCCTGCGCACCTCCCGGGCCAACCCGACCCAGCGCCCCGGCGATCTGGATGCGGTGGTGGCGTCCCTGGACAAGCTGGGCATCACCTACCTGGTCACCATTGGGGGTGACGGCACCTCCTACACTGCATCCGAGGTTGCCCGCGCCGCCGGGGGGCGGATCCGGGTCGCCCACGTCCCCAAGACCATCGACAACGACCTGCCCCTGCCCGTCGGAATGCCCACCTTCGGCTTTGAGACCGCCCGCCACGTCGGGACCCAGTCCGTCCTGAACATCATGGAGGACTCCCGCACTACCAACCGCTGGTACTTCGTGGTGGTCATGGGCCGCACCGCCGGACACCTGGCCCTCGGCATCGGGAAAGCATCCGGCGCCACCCTGACCCTCGTCCCCGAGGAATTCGGGCCCGACACACCCCTCGCTGAGGTCGCCCGCCACCTGGAAGGCGCTATCCTCAAGCGCCGGATCATGGGCCGCAACCGCGGTGTTGCCATCATCGCCGAGGGAATCAGCGGCGTCATCGACCCCCAGGAGCTGGCATCGGCCTCCGGCGTCCCTGTGGAATATGATCCCTACGGCTCCGTCCGCCTGGCCGAGGTGCCCCTGGCCATGATTCTGAGGCGCCAGGTGCAGCAGCACTTCGCCGCCCGGGGCGAGTCCATCTCCATCGTCGACACCACCCTGGGCTACGAGTTGCGCTCCGCCCAGCCCATCCCCTTCGACATCGACTACACCCGCTCCCTCGGCCATGGTGCGGTGGGATTCCTCTTGGCCCGGGCCAACGACGAGTCGCTGCGCAACGGGGGGATGGTCTGCCTGGACCGGGGCAACCTGCGGGCCCTCCCCTTCGACTCCCTGCGCGACGGCGACCGGGGCCGCAACCGCGTCCGCCTCGTGGACCTGGCTTCGGAACATTACATCTCGGCCCGCCAGTACATGATCCGCCTGGACACCGACGACTTCGTCGAGCCAGGCCGCCTGGACAGACTGGCGGAAGCTGCCCACGTTACCCCGGACGAGTTTCTCCGCGACTTCGGCCCCACCGTCATTTCATCCGGCGAAGTGGCCTCCGAAGAAATCGCCGTGTAGGGCTTGCCGAACTCCCGCCTTGAGACCGGCGTTGGCCGCATCGGCCGAAGCCGGCTTTCGTCATCCAACTTCGCCGCCCAACGTTATTGAGGAAAAGCCCATGTCACTGGAAGGCAAGGTAGCCATCGTCACCGGCTCCAGCCGGGGCATCGGCAAGGCCATGGCCCTGGGTCTGGCCGATGCCGGAGCCGCCGTGGTCGTGGCCGCCCGGTCGGAAACAGAACGCGCCGGACTGCCCGGCACCATCCACGCCACCGCTGCCGAGATCCAGGCCCGGGGAGGAAAGGCCCTGCCCATCCGCTGCAACGTCCGGCAGGAGGAGGACATCCGCGGCCTGGTCCAGCAAGCGGTGGACGCGCAGGGACGCATCGACATTCTCATCAACAACGCCGGCGTGGGAACCTACACCCCCTTCCTGCAGACCACCCTGCGGGAATGGGAGCTGGTCATGGACATCGACCTGCGGGCCCCCTTCATCTGCTGCCAGGCCGTCGCGCCGGTGATGATCAAGCAGGGCGGCGGCAGCATCATCAACGTCTCCTCCCACGCCGCCAACAACATCTTCTCCTCCACCCTGGGCGAGGACCGGGACGCCGGAATCGCCCTCATGGGGCAGGCCTACGGCACAGCCAAGGCCGGACTGGAGCGTTTCAGTTGGGGACTGGCCGCCGAGTTGGGACAGTACAACATCGCCGTCAACGTCCTCAAACCCCTCCGTCCCGTGGTGACCGAAGGCTTCCAGGCCCAGCGCCCCGACGCCGACTTCTCCACCTGGGCCACTCCCGGGGACATGGTAAAAGCCGCCGTCCACCTCGCCTCCCAGGACGCCGCCGGCCTCACCGGCGCCACCGTCCACGCGGAAGAAATAGTGAAAAGGCTGGGGTTGTAGAGACAACGTCTGAGTTGAAGAGGATATCGCAATGAATTCTTCATACACCGCGGTAATCAAGCAAGCCGACGGCTGGTGGATTGGTTGGATACAAGAAGTGCGCGGAGTCAACGCCCAGGGCGCCACCAGGGAAGAACTCCTGGAAAACCTGCGGGCCGCGCTGGCCGACATTCTGGAGTTGAACTCCGACTACGCCATCAGCGCGGCGGAAGGTGAGTACGAAGTGGTCAATGTGCAGTTGTGAGGCGTCGCCGGCTAGCTGGCCCATCTGCAGGCGCATGGTTGCGTATTCATCCGGGAAGGCAGCCGACATTCAATTTGGGGCAATCCCGAGAACAACTGCCAGACTTCTGTGCCGAGGCACACCGAAATTCAGGAAATCATCGCCCGCAAGATTTGCCGGGACTTGGAGATTCCCCGACCGTAGTTGAATGCTCACGCCCTGCCCAGCACGCCATCGGCGCCACCGTCCACGCCGAAGAAATAGTAAAAAGACTGGGGTTGTGACAATATCGAAAGCCCCCAGACAACTGCAATCCTATATGGAGTGCGAACATGAAAGACGAAATCCTAAGCTACCTGGAGATGTGCGCACGGGAGGGCATGTCACTTCAACGGGGAATGAACTTCAAACCCCCACCTGCCCGAGGGATAATTCTCATGTCTAGACGCAAAAACGCCCCGTACAATGACGAGATGAGCGAAGATGAGTCAGCGATATTGTACGAGGGACACGACACTCCCCGTACAAATTTGACGCCGTATCCCAAGGCTATCGACCAACCGAGAGTCAATTCCAACGGCTCTCCAACCCAAAACGGACTTTTCGCTGACTGGGTCGACAACGTCAAAACAAACGACATCCACCCTGCATTGTTCCAAGTCTACGAGAAAATGCGACAAGGGACTTGGACCGACCGAGGCCCCTATTTGCTAGTTGATTATGACTATCGTTCGGACGGCACAAGAAATGTGTTCAAGTTCTTGCTGAAACAGTCAACCGGCGTTCTAGATACGGCGCCTCAATCACCAGAACAAATCTTAGTGCAAACACGGCAAATCCCTTCGGCCATTAAACACTTCGTTTACAAACGAGACGGTGGCAAATGCGTTATGTGCGGAGCCACCGACCAACTGCATTTTGACCATGACTTCCCTTACTCCAAGGGAGGGACCAGCATCTTGCCCGAGAATGTCCGCATTCTTTGCGCTCGCCACAACTTAGAAAAATCCGCCAAAATCCAGTAACCCTTTGTAACCCCAAAGGAGAGCCTCCCCCATGGACTTCACCCTGACCCCCGCCCAGCAAGACCTCCGCCAACAGGTCCGCACCCTAGCCCGGGAGAGCATCGCGCCCATCGCCGCCGAGGTGGATGAGTCCAGCCGCGTCTCCCCGGAGCTGATGACCATCCTCTCCGATGCCGGACTTCTCCGCTACACCGTCCCCGCCGAGTACGGAGGACACGGCATAACGGTCACCAACCTCTGCATCATCCGCGAGGAGCTGGCCCAGGTCTGCGGCCAGGCCGACACCAACTTCATCATGCAGGGCCTCGGCAGCTTCCCCATCACCCTCGGCGGCACCCACCAGCAAAAAGAGCGCTACCTGCCCCCCATCGCCGGCGGAAGCGCCATCGCCGCCTTCGCCCTCACCGAGCCCCACGCCGGGTCAGATGTCATGTCCATGAGGACCTCCGCCGTCGCCGAGGACGACGAGTGGGTCATCAACGGCTCCAAGAAGTTCATCAGCCAGGCCGGCGACGCCCACACCTACACCGTCTTCGCCAGGACCGACCCCGACGCCGGCAGCCGGGGCATCTCCGCCTTCATCGTCGAGGCCGGGACCCCTGGATTCGACGACTCCCCGCGCCTCGACCTCATGGCCCCCCATCCCATCGGAGCCCCCGTCTTCACCGACTGCCGCATCCCCTACACCAACATCATCGGCGAACCCGGCCAGGGAATCCGCCTTGCCCTGGGCACCCTCAACACCTTCCGCACCACCGTCGCCGCCGCCGCCATCGGAATGGCCCAGGCCGCCTACGATGCTGCGCTGGCCTACTCGAAGGAACGCATGATTTCAGGACAGCCCCTCAGCGACCTCCAGGCCACCCAGTTCAAGCTGGCCGACATGGCCGTCTCCCTCGAGGCCGCCCGCCTGCTCTGCTACAAGGCGGCCTGGCTCAAGGACTCGGGGCAGGAAAACGTCATCAAGGAAGCGTCCTACGCCAAGCTCTTCGCCACCGAGGCCGCCTCCCGCATCATCAACGAAGCCGTCCAGATTCACGGCGGCGCCGGGCTGGAAAAGGGCAGCCGCGTCGAGCAGCTCTACCGCGAAATCCGCGCCCTCACCATCTACGAAGGCACCTCCGAAGTCCAGCGCCAGACCATCGCCCGCCAACTCCTCCGCGAGTAGCCCCTGCTCCAGCCCTGACTGTCCCACCCGTCTTCTCGACGGAAGCTAAGAGCCGGACAGATATAGGTTTATCAGCCTGATGACATCGCTCCGGCTGATGGGACGATCTCCCCCGCCGGACAGGTAATGGTTGATGGCCGCTATGACCTCGCCCCTGTCAATCATCCCATTCCCGTTCGTGTCGTACCGGGTAATTAGAGGATCCCCAGGAGGGCAGAAAGATAACCCAAGCTCCGATAAATCGTTGTCCTCCACATCCCGCCAGATGTCCGGCACGCACCCGGTCAGCAGGTTCCCCGACAAATACAGCACCTCCAGCTTCATCAAACGGCCCAGTTCGGATGGTATCTCCCCGCTCAACTCGTTGCCGTCGAGCCGCAGGTGCACCAGGTTGGTCAGGCTGCCCAGTTCGGACGGTATCCCCCCGCTCAACTGGTTGCCGTCAAGCCGCAGGTGCGTCAGGTTGGTCAGGCTGCCCAGTTCGGATGGTATCTCTCCAGTCAGCTGGTTGCCATCGAGCCGCAGGTTCCCCAGGTTGGTCAGACTGCCCAGCGCGGACGGTATCCCCCCGCTCAACTGGTTGCCGTCGAGCCACAGGTGCGTCAGGTTGGTTAGGCTGCCCAACTCCGTCGGGATAGTCCCGCTCAACTGGTTCTCCCACAAGAACAGTCCGTTGACCCGCCCGTTTGCGTCAGTGGTGACACCGTACCATTCCCTGGATGGCCGATCACTCAACCAGTTGGCCTTGTTGGTCCAGTCCGCTCCGCCGGTGGCGTTGTACAGGGTTTCCAGCACGGCGCGGTCTTCCTGCGAGTCCACCAGGGCGCAGCTACTGCCTAATACGGTGCCTATGCCTCGGAGCCATGTCTGAAATGCGTTATCCACTGGTGCGCAGAGACCGGGGGTCCTGTAGAAATAAAACTGCTCCAGTGCGGTCAACGCTGTCAAGGTTTGAGGGAGCGGCCCGATCAACTGGTTGTCCCAGAGGTACAACCGTCTCAGGTTGGTTAGATCGCCCAATGCGGAAGGTATCGCACCGCTCAACTCGTTGCTATGGAGCCGCAGTTCTTCCAGTCCGGCAAGACTCCCCAATTCCGGCGGTATCCCTCCGCTCAACTGGTTCCCGTCGAGGTGCAGTTCTTCCAAGTTGGTTAGATCGCCCAATGCGGAAGGTATCGCACCAATCAACTCGTTGTTACGGAGCCGCAGCCGTTCCAGTCCGGCGAGACTTCCCAACTCCGCCGGTATCGTGCCGGTCAGCCCATTCCCCCATAAGTACAGTCCTTCCAAGTGGGAGAGGTCGCCTAGCCAAGTCGGAACAGTTCCGGTCAACTGGTTCCTTCCCAGGGCCAGTATCTCCAGGCTGGTCAGGCCGGCCAACTGCGGCGGTATCTCTCCGCCCAACCGGTTCCGCGTCAAGGACAGTATCTCCAGGTTGGTCAGGCTGCCCAGTTGCATTGGTATTGTCCCGCTCAACTGGTTGGCACCAAGGTTCAGTTCCTTCAGGCTGGCGAGGCCGCCCAGCTGCGTTGGTATTGTCCCGCTCAACTGGTTGTCTCCCAGGTACAGTTCTTCCAGTCCGGCGAGACTCCCCAACTCCGCCGGTATCTCCCCACTCAACTGGTTCACTCCCAGTGCCAATACCGTCAAATTCGCCAGCTGCCCCAACTCCACCGGAATGGTTCCGGTCAACTGGTTCCCAGTGAGGTCCAGTTCCTGCAAATCGGACAAGTCCCCCAACCCCGCCGGAATCTCCCCGGTCAGCCCCTTGCCTGGGAGATACAATTCGGTGACCCGCAGCGGCGAGCCTCCCACCGTGACTCCATCCCAACTCGTGACCGGAATGTTGGCCGCCCAGTTCAGCGTCCCCGTGCCTGCCAGGGTGTCCCGCGCCGCCAGCAGCGCAGTGCAGTCGGCCGCCAGGCCCGGGCTGTTCGAGCAGAGGGCTACCAGCGGCAGCACCGCGAACCCGTGCCCCCACGTGTTGTTTGGGTCCGGCTGTTCTCGTTGGACTGCGTGGTCCTTCAGGTATTCCGCCACCTCCACCGGCCCCAATTCGGGAAACCGCTGCCGCACCAGCGCCGCCATCCCCGCCACATGCGGCGACGCCTGGCTGGTGCCGCAAAAGTTCTGTCTGAAGGTTGTAGCGGCGCAATCCGCACCCGAGACTTCCGGTTTTGTCCGGCCATCGGTGGTTGGACCCCGCCCACTGTACGGCGCGATTGCTGTAGGGTTGAACCATGGCGCAGCGCCAACCGCCAGCATCCCGGGATTGGCGCTCTCTTCCGGGTTGAAGATGCTTCCAGTCAATGTATGGTATTCAAGGCGGGTGCTCCCCTGCACCAGCAGTTGAGTCCAACCGGGAACTGCCCCATCCCTGTGGCCTATCGCCACACTGTACCTTCCGTCAACGTTGAATGAAACGGCGAACCTTTCCAGAGGATAATCCCGATTCCCCCCGCCTTGACGCTCGTAGCTCCCACCAATGATTTGATTGAAGCGGTTGAGGAGCAACAAATCCAAGTTCTTTGTTGCTCCGCCCCAAGTATCGTCCCAACGCATTTGCACGCGAAGGGAATCGCCTGCCTTGGCATAAAAGGACATCCCTTCGTCAACGCCAGAAAAGTTCACGAACCTGTCGCCGTCGGGGTCGGAAAGGGGACGGTTTGTGAACCATGTATTTTCAGCATCGTTGCTGGCGGCGTTTATCCACACCACACCGTTCTCAACCGCGTGGTCAATGGTCTTTAACGGGCTGGAACTAAATGGCGAAGTACCGTCGCCGGGTCCGTCCAGCGGCCATCCGACCGAGTGGTTTATGACCTGCACCCCTTCGGAAATCATCCAATCCGTCGACGCCCTCAAGTCCCCGAGTGACGCGGGAGAAGGCTTGGCGATGTACAACGCGACGCCCGGTGCCATGTCCATCAGGCTCTCGGCTACCATGGTGCCGTGATTGCTGCGAGTCTCGCAGTCCGACAGATTCTCAGTAAACTGGCCTGCGTCGGTGTAGCACCGTGCCTGAACGGTGGCGGGCAATTCCGTGCCCAGCAGGGCTTCGATGCCCTCAAACCCTGTGTCAATTACCCCCACCTTCACGCCCTGCCCCGTGATTCCGGCATTGTGCCATTGGGACGCCTGATGTACCTCCACTCCCTCGCTGGTGACGGTCCCGAAACCGTGAACCGGAGCGGGCTCGACCGTCAGTGCCGCGATTGCCCCCACCAGTCCCACAATGGAGACTATTCGGAGCCACGCAAATTTTTGAAGCATTTGACTACTCCCTAATCCCTTGGTCATAAGTGACAAGATGGGTTGGGGTTCCCTGGACCGTAGGGACAAGAGGTCAACGGGTGTGGGAGGGGAGTAACTCCCTTACACGAAATACGCCGGGTTGCTCCGACAATTCGCCCAGCAGGGATACCGGTACGTAGGCTTCTATATAGTCGTCGCCGGTGTTGCGTGGGTCGCCGCCGTTTTCTTCAAGAAAGGTCACCACGCCGTCAATGTTCTCGGACAAATGGATGATGACTAGTAGTCAGTCAAACTGGTAATTACAGGTCTATTTTGTCTTGAATGGGAGTGGTATGGTTGCCAGAGAAGCTGTGTTGGGTGAGGTGTGGTATCCATGGTGCGGGAGAAG
>DAOUIZ010000025.1:0-17418 GCA_034423195.1 Dehalococcoidia bacterium
GGCCTGTCCCGCGTCCTGGGCGTGGACCGCAAGCGGTGCCGCCGCTGGGCCGACGGCACCGAACCCTCCGGCGGTTCCGTGCTCGCCGTCTTCCACTTCGCCAGCCGGATCCCAGGCGGACTGGACATCCTCCTGGGCCTGCTCACCGAGCCGGACCTCCCCGACGATGAGGAGGACGAAGGCGAGGACCAGGACCACGAACAGGAGGACGGCGAAACCTAGACCCTGGCCGATCCCACGCCGGCGCCCGTTCCCCCCGACCGCGCCGGCGGCCGGCTCAGCAGCGAACGGCGGGAGGGCAGCGGCTTATTTCCAATGCCGCACCGTCTGCACGATATGAGAGAGAACACCGGACAGGAACAACCGAAAAGGAGAGGCAGGCCGCCCAGCGACGGCCCGGAGCTGCGGGTGGTCGGGGTCAACGTCAACCCCGCCCCCGACGCCCAGGACCGGCTGCGCCGCCTGTTCACCATCCTGGCCGGGGTGATCAATGACAAACCACCCCCTGCGGAGACGAAGCAGTCTCCAGAGGACGGAGGCGGGGATTAGGAGGAATGATGGAACTTGTGCCAGGGGCAGGATTCGTGGACTCAATTCTACTCACCCAACATCCGGTACAACTTCCTGCTTTGCCTCCAGTACCTACCGGGAAAGATTTGCCAGACGGTGTCTGGCAAATCTCAAATGGCGGGAGCCACAAGCGGTTTCGCCGGGGAGTCCGAGGAGGCTGAAGGACATAAGGGCGCCGGGTGTCCTTCACTGCCAGCCGGCCGAAAAGCCGAAATATGCTTGACTGAGCTGGGCATCCTGTATACTGAAATCCACGCAGTCCGCGATTTTATTCAAGTCAAAAGAGAGAGGCACGGGCCGTTAGGGACGGCGCAAGAATAGGAAAGAGTCTGCAATAACCGGGAGCAGGTACAGGCCAGATGCCGATACCATTCGAGTTTGTCGTAGGCGGTCCTCCGGTGTCCCAACAGGCCCGCCGCAGGAGGCGCGTCGAGGAGTGGACCCAGAGAGTACAGACGGTCGCCGAGAGCCGTTGGGACAGCGAGCCCCCCTTTGCCGGTGAGGTGGTGGTGGTCATCACCTACTTCTTCGAGGGCGCTTCCCTGGACGTTGACAATATACCCAAACCGATCCTGGACGCATTGAAGGGGCTGGTCTATTCCGACGACTCCCAGGTCTCCGACCTGCTCTGCCGCAAGAGGGACCTGAATGGCGATTTGCGCATCCCGAATCCCTCTACCGTATTGCTGGAAACCCACCGCGATTCCCAACAGTTTCTGCACATCACCGTGGCTAACGCGCTGACCCAGGAGGTGGCGGCATGGTAGGACCCGCAACGAACTCCGAATATCTCCTCGCACGGAAGACGGCTGAAGAGTACCGCAGCAACGGCTATGAGGTGCAACTGGAGGCTCCCCTGGACTTCTTCCCCGGCTTCCGGGCCGACCTGCTTGTCCGCAAGGGCGATGAGGTGAAGGTGATTGAAGTGAAGTCCCGGCCGTCGCTCGCCGCCGACCCCAGGATAAGCGAGTTGGCGCGACTGATCGAGTCGAAGCCCGGCTGGAGTTTCGAGTTGGTCCTGGTGGGCGAACCGGAGAGGGTGGACTCCCCGGCAGGGGCGCTTCCGTTTGAGGGCCAGGGCATCCTGCGGAGGTTGGAGCAGGCCGAGATTTCCCTCGGAGCGGGAATACCGGAGGCTGCCTTCCTGCTGGCCTGGTCCGCTGGCGAAGCCGCCCTCAGGGAGTTGATTGCAGCGGAGGGAGTATCCGACAGGCGCATCATGTCCCCGCTTTTCGTCCTTGACCAGGCGGTCTTCCGTGGCGTCATCTCCAGAGAGGAATACGACACCCTGGCCGGTATGCTCAAGTACCGGAACGCCATCGTTCACGGTTTCAGCGCGGATAACTTGAGCGACGACTTGGTGACCGAACTCATCGGGACCATCAGGAGCATCAGAACCACGTCCGTAAACGACGGTCCCTAGAGACCATCTGCTGCCTGACGGATTTTCTTAGTCTACCCGACCAGCCAGTTTCAACTTGCTAGGGTTGCCACCGCGGATAAGGGTCCAAAAAATGGCGATAACCACGGCTGACATGGAAGCTAGTGCAATCAAGTTACGCATGTCTCTAAGGAACCCACTGTCTAGAGGGTTTACACCTATGAAATGCGCTAACCCGCAGTACGCACCGAGACCTACTACGGCTGTGCTGAGCGCCGACAGTTTGTTGCCCTCCCCCGTGGCCGCTATTAGGGACAGTACGGAACCGGCAAGCGCAATCAACATACCATGAAAGCCGACTTGGTCCCCCGTAAACGCCAATGCGGCTGCCGCTCCGGTAATAACCAGGCAAGTGGCAATCCCCCACCGTTTCAGGAACAAAAGGACGCGTCTTGAAAATGCCAGGATCTCTGGCTTTGCCTTTGCAGCGCACTGACGGATTTGCCGAGTCGCCGAATTGTCTCTCATTCGACGTTGGTCTCGTTTACTACCAGTCATCGTCTGAACCTCGAAATCGTGTTTTAATCCGGCACCCCCTACCCCTGTGAGGGAAGGGATGTTGTCCAATTTACTCGGAGTTAGACAGGTCGGCCATTTCACCGAAGATGTGGAGAAAGCAACGAGATGAACACAGTCACAATAACAGAAGGTGTGGTTGCGAAGAAAATAGGCAAGACTGATAGCATGGACGGGCTGACTGAATTGGTCGCCGCTGCTCCTAAACCTGGAACGAAGGGACACAGAAGAACTCGGCAGGCACAGAGATGGACGCCCGCCAATTTCAAACTGAAAGAATAGCGGTCTTTTAGGCCCAAGACCACCAAGCAAATGGAGGTACGCGAATGCCGTTGATAAGCTTCGACCATGAAGAGTTCGTTGTTGACTACCGGATGGGCCTTTTTCACCGATGTCTAGGGCACATGGAATCATTGTTGGATCAGGAGTTTCGACAATGGGATAACGCCGTGCAAGAACGTATCCAGACCATTTCGGATGAGCAAGGGCAGCAACACTTCTTGGACTACGTGTCAGAGGAATTCGCAGAACGTTCTGAGTTTGGATTCATAGTCTTGAATTCCTTCTTCGCGGCTTCTTTTGCGGAGTTCGAGCATCGCTTATTTCAGCTTTGCTACCGTGCCCAAAAGGACTCTAATAGTGGTTCTTCGGTTGACGATGTGGTCTCGGGTTCACGAATGGATAAGGCCGATAAGTATCTTTCTGGACTAGGTGTGCCATTTCCTGGCGAAACCAACCTTTGGAAGGAAATCAAGAATTATCGAGACATAAGAAACCGCATAATGCATGAAGGCGGAAGGATTAGGTTGAATGAGGACCTCCATAGCTATGCCAGGAAGCAGAACATAATTTCGCCCAACGACGGACTTCGGGAAATAAGATTAACCCAGAGCTTTTGCGAACAGTCTATAGACAACATGAGGAACTTTCTTATCGGCGCAATGCGACGGTACGACCAGTGGCTTAAGGAACAGTCTGACAAACAGAGAGGCGAGTAGTCCCACTCATTATCCCCTCGAATCGGCACTTGGGCTGTACCGCTTGGGGCGGCCAAGGACGACCCGAATATGTGAACGTCTAGCTGAGACATAACCATGGCGGAGGTGCTTTGATGCCAGCCTGCCGAGCATGGTATGATGGGAGAAAGGTGGCCCGGCGATGCTGCAAACATCCCGGGCCGTGGCGCCACCTGAGGAAGACAGGTGATGCGGTGGTATTGTACTACTTGCAGACCCGCTTCCGGCAGGAGGCGGGTCTCTTTTATTTTCAGCCGGTCAGACCCATAGGAGGACACAATGCCAGGAACCAAAGTGCAAAAGCAGAAGTCCGAAGGCAACCGCGCCGCCATCTACGCCCGGGTCTCCGACAAGAGCCAGGACGGCGAGGACAAGACCTCCATCGCCGAGCAGACCAGCGATATGGAAGCCTACTGCCAGCAGCGGGGGTTGACCGTGGTGGCCCGATACCAGGAGGTGGGACAGGGCTGGTCCAAGAAGCGCAACCAGTTCCAGAAGATGCTCAACGACGCCAAGCTGGGCCGCTTCGATACCATCGTCTGCTGGAAGTCCGACCGGCTCAGCCGGGGGATGTACCCCGCCGCCGCCCTGATGGAGGTAGTCGAGGCCAGCCACGTCAGGCTGGAAGCGGTGATGGACTCCATCGACATGAAGACCTTCGGCCTGATGGCCGCCATCGGCAAGATCGAGCTGGACAACTTCCGGGAGCGGGCCTCCATGGGCAAGCGGGGCGCGGCCAAGATGGGACGCATCCCGGTCAGCAACGTCCCCTACGGCTACCGCGTGAACGACGACGGCAGGCCCGAAATCGTTGAGGAGGAAGCCGAGGTGGTGCGCCGCATCTACCGCTGGTGCGTTGACGAGGGACTGGGGGCGCGGGTCATCAACCAGCGTCTCACCGCCGAGGGCGTTCCCCTGGGACGGACGGGCAAGAGGTGGTGGGACGGCCAGATTCACCGCCTCCTCACCAACGAGACCTACAAGGGCACCTGGTGGTACGGCCGCGCCCGCTACATCTCCACCGAGGACGGCATCAAGGTCTACGACCAGGACCCCGAGAACTGGATCGGCGTCCCCTTCCCGGCCATCATCGACGCCGAGACCTGGGACCGCTGCCAAGAGATGAGGACTAGGCGCAAGACCTACTCCGGGCGCAACACCAAGATATTCTACCTGTTGCAGCACCTGGTCCGCTGCACCGAGTGCGGGATGCTCATGGGCTGCATGGCCACCAGGAAGCGGACGGTGAAGCACGGGGACAAGACCTACAAGTACGATCTTGAAATCCCCCGCCGCTACTACAAGTGCTACGGCGTGCAGCACTTCCAGACCGGCTGCCGGGAACACACCATGATCCGGGCCGAGCGGTTGGAAGGATTGGTCTGGGAGGAGGTCAAGAAGGTGCTGGCGAATCCCGCCCTGATCGTGGCCGGCATCGAGTCCCTGGGAGAGAAGGAAGAGGGCGGGCTGAGCGAAGAGGTGGTCAGGGCGGAGCGGGAGCTGGAGAAGGTGCAACTGGAGGAGGACCGGGCCATCCGGCTCTACGTGTCGGGGAAGATCACCGAGGCCCAGTTGGACCACCAGAGGAAGTACATCACGGAGAGGCTGGAGAGCGCCCGCAGGAGGCTGGACGACTGCCGGGCCAGGGAGTCGGCCCAGGCGGGGCAGATGGAAATGGCGCAGCGGGTATTGGAGTGGGCGGAACTGATGGGAGACGGGCTGGACGACCTGCCCGATGACAAGCGGAGAGAGGTGCTGCGGCTGCTGCTGGAGGAGGTGACCATCAACCGGGAGAACAACCTCACTTTTACGCTGGCGATCCCAACGGAAGATTTGGAGTCGATTGCACCTCCGGTATCAAATTTTCGCTATAGAACTCGTCCACGGACTCGATGATGGCCTCCATCAGCTTGCCGGTGGGGGTATCGTCGGCGTGTTCCGTGATGGAGACCACGCGGACTCCCTTGCGCCGCAGCATGGACTTGAATGCCACGGCGTGCTCCCGCTTGCGGGTGAAGCGGCTGAACTTCCAGACCAAAATCTCCTGGAAAGGTGCGTTGGACTTGCCCGCCTCGTCGATCATCTTGCGGAACTGGGGCCTATCGGCGATTCTCCCGCTCTCGGCTTCGTCCACGAATTCGCGGACCACCAGGTAGCCGTTCCTGCTGGCGTATTCCCGCAAGGCCCGCATCTGGGCGGCGACGGAGAGGTCCACGTCCTGGCGGTCGCTGGACACCCGGGCGTAGAGGGCTGCCGGGGTGGCGTCGTGTTTGTTACTCATCGTCATTTCCTCCCTGTTGTTCTTCCTGCCCTGCCCGCCGGGACCGCAACCGCTCCAGCCGTTGCTGGCGGCGAAGCTCCCTATCTTCCATGTACAATCGTAGGGCTTCGCGGACCAGCTCGCTCATGTCGCGGCCCTCTTCCTCCTTGACCCGCTGCACCTCCTCGAACATATCGGGAGGCAGGGAGAAGGTGATGGTCCTGGAAATGCGGCGTGGGGGCATGGCGTCTCTTTTTTGCCTGTGAATGTATGGGGTTGTCTTACTATCTATCATCGGGCATCCGGCCCGTTCTGTCAAGGTTGCCCGTGCCCGAAACCGCCGACGGGAAACCCAGCGGCCCACCGATGGATGATGGGCCGCCAATACGCCGTGGTGGTTCCTGGTATTGTTGCCGGGTGCGGCCAGGCATCAGCTTTTTTCCTCCGCTACCGGGTCGGTCTCGGTCCTGGGCTCTCCCGTGCGCTGGCGCAGGTAGGAGCGGATGGCGACCCTGGCCCAGATACGCAACCCCTCGCGGATTCTCTCCTGCTGACGGGTCGTGTACTGGGTCGGGGACTTGTCGCCACGGCGTTTCGGTTTCCGGTCGTTGCCGCCGGACTGGGTAGGTTCTTTTCTCTTATTGGTCTCTGTCATATCTCCTGGCTGCGGCGGCGTTGGTTTGCGCCGCCGTCCTCTTGTTACTGGTTGGTCAATTGGCCGCCGGCGCGAGCGGTCGGGGCGGGCGCCGGCGACATGGCTACGTGGGTCTATTCCTCCTCTTCCTCATGGTTGAGATCGGCCTGCCGGTCCTCGCCCAGCAGGATTTCCAGGCCGCCGGGCACCCGGCGGGCGAAGCGGATCAGGGCCAGCATGGCTCCGCCGCAGGGCTCCACCCCCTTCCGGCGCCAGCGGCGCAACTGCTTGCGGTCCACCCCCAGCTCCTTGGCCATGCCGCTCCAGGTCAGGCCGCTGGCCTCCTTGAGCCGGTCGATGCGCTCGGCGAAGTCCGGGGGGAGGATGCCGCTCTCCTGGTACAGCAGCTGCCGCCGGCAGCCGCGCCTGGTCTTACGGGTCGTCATCTTTGTCCTCCAATCTGAAAAGCTGGTGAAAGTCATCCAGACCGAGGGCCCGGAGCATCCGGTTGCGGGTGCGCTCCGACGGCGCCCGCTCCCCGTTGACCAGCATGGATATGTAGCCTGAGCTGACGCCGATTTCTCTCGCCAGCCGGTTCTGGGAGCAGTCCAGCAGGTCCAGCCGCTCCCAGAAGACCCTGGTGTTGAGCCGGACAACGGTCCGCCCCCTGCGCTTCGATGGGCCTCTCGATTGGTCAAAGTTTGGGCACATGGCATTCCTCCTCCCTACGGGTATTGGTTGCACTTCGTTAAGAGAATGGTGGGGCGGGTTCCCAGCCGCCCTGGGACCGCCAGGCCCGGCCCAGCGGCCCCAGGGCGGCGACGGTGCGGCTGTCGGAGACCCGCAGGGGAACATTTACGCCTGCAGCCTTCAGCTCCTCGCAGGCCACTTGCAGGAAGTGGCCGGCGGCGATGTCGTTGTCGAAGACCACCAGGACCTGGGGCCGGACCCCGTGGTCGTCGGTGGGCCGGTGGGAGGAGTAGTAGCGGAGGTAGGGGGCCAGGCGGGCCGACATGGTTGCGGGCCGGACGGCCCGGCGCTCCCACTCCAGGAAGAAGGGCCGGGTGGTTTCTCCCTTGCGCAGGATGCCGAAGGCGTCGGGGTTGACCGAGCGCCAGGCGCCGCCGTGGGGAAAACGCCGGACGGCCCGGTGGGGCGGGTCCAGCTGCATTACTTCCCAGCCCAGGGCGCGGGCTTGCTTAGCCAATGCGGATGTGAACCCGTGAACGGCGGTGGTGTGGTCCAGGTTGCGGAGCAACTGGCGGCTGCGGCCGCCTGATACGTTGCGCCAGTCCGCCTGTTTTCCGGGGCCGTTGGGTTCCACGCTCCACCGCTTCCTGGCGACGCCCACGGAGGTGCGGTCCCGCCGCGCCAGCAGCGCCAGCCCCCGGTCGGTGAGGGCCGGACGGCCCCCGGCAGCGGCGGCAACGCGGGCCATCAGGCCAAAGCCCTCCAAAGGGGCCAAGATGTGGGAAACGCGGGTTTCCGAGACGGCCAGGAGTCCGGCCAGGTCCCTCTGCCGGATCCAGGGCCAGTCGGCCAGCAGGTCCAGGGCGCGCTTCTCGGCGGGCTTGAGCAGGGCGGGCAGCGCGGAAGGGTCGTCGGGGGCGATGTCGCCGGGAATAGCGAGCTTCGACGGCGGCGGCTCGGTGGGCAGCTCCCCGCCGGGGGGCAGACGGTCCAGGACGTAGCGCAGGTCCAGGGCCGAGTTGCCGGAGGGTACCCGCCACACCGGCGCGTTGGGTTCCGCCAGCGCCGCGTCCCGTTCCAGGGCGAGATAGGCGGGAAAGGCCGCCCCCGACAGCATCCGCCGGGCCTGGCGCAGCCTCATCCCGTCGTGGACGAGAACCAGCACGGCGCCGGGCAGGGGTCCCCGGCCCAGCCGCCACAGCCGCTTGGCGAAGGCGGTGCGGTCGGCGGTATGTCCCTGCCGGAGGATGCCAAGGCAGACTCCGCCGGGGAGGGCGATTCCCGCGTCCAGGGGATGGCCCCGGTACCAGCGGAAACCCGCAATTCCCCGCAGGGCGGCCAGGGAGGATGCCAGGCGGTAGATGACGGCCAGGGCATCCAGCCGCTCCAGCAGGCTGCGCCTCCAGCGGTCCGAGACGGGATGATGGCGCAGCAGGTCGTCAACGCCGTTGTTCTCGTGCCCTGCCAGTCGTTCCAGCCCGCCGGAATTGAGAAAGTAGCGGCGGGTCGTGGGAAACAGCTCCGTCCCGTGGGGCACGGATTCGACTGAACCTGCCCGCTCCAGCCTTTCCACGGCCTCGTAGACCGCGCCCCGGGAGCGGCCGGTGAGGGCGGCCAGCTCCAAGCGGTCCAGGAAGGGCATGGCTGCCAGCGCCCGCAGCAGTTCGGGTCCGATGGCGGCGGCCCTCATTCTCCGGCCTCCTTGCCCTCTCCGCCGCCGTTCCGCCTGCTGCGCTGCCGCCGCTTACCCGGCTCCCGGGGCGCTTCCGGCTCATTGCCGTTCTGTCCCTGGGCCGGTGGTTGCCGGTGCTCGCTCCCCTGGGGCGGGCCGTTTCCATTGACGTTCTGCCGCTCGGCCAGCAACTGCCGGTAGGCGCTGACCTTCCTTTCGTTCTCGGCCTCACCGGCGGCCAGGCTCTCCGCCGATGGTGTGTAGGCGGCCACGGCGGCGCGGATGCGGGCGGCGATTTCGGGGTCTCCGGGTTCGGGCTTGCGTACCATCATCGAGAAGGCGGGCATCCGCTCGGTGCCCACGGTGGCCCGCACGTAGCAGTGGTGCACGTCCAGGGACGTGATGTCGTCCTCGGTCACCCTTTCCTTGCCCAGCTCCCACACCAGTTGCCTTGCGTCTCCGCCCGCCACCTGGAAGACGGCCAGGCAGCCCACGTTGGCCAGGATGGTGTCCCGCATGGTGGGGGAGAGGTCGTCCAGCTTGGCCAGGCTCTGGGTCGCCAGGATGAAGCTGGCGCCGAACTTGCCAAGCTCGCTGAGCATGGACTCGTAGTCCACGCCGGGCATGGACTGCATCTCGTCCACCACCACCAGGGCGCCCCGGCGCTGGGAGAAATGCAGCCCGCCCTGCTCCCGGATCACGGCGTCCACCAGGTTGAGCAGGGACGCCCCCACCAGCGCCGCCACGTCCCGGCCCGCCGTGCCCTGGGAGGTGGACACCAGCAGGATGCCGCCGCCGAGGATGGTCTCCCGAATGTCGATGGTGGAGCGGGGCTGCCCCAGGATGGCCCTTGCCTTCTTGGAGGAGGCGTAGTAGGACAGCCTGGTCTGCACCGGGGCCAGGGCCTCGGCCCGGTACTGTCGGTGCCAGGAGGAGAAGTCCCGTGCCCACCACTCCAGGATGTAGGGGTCCGAGACCCTGGCCAGGACCGAGTTGCGGAAGGGTTCGTTGGACAGCAGCTTCAGGGCGTCCAGGATGGTGTGCTGCTCCTCGCCGGAGGTGACCGGGTGCTCGTTGGCCTCGTGCAGGGTCTTGACGGTGTGCTCCAGGATGGACTGCATCCTGGGTCCCCACTGGTCCCACAACCCCTTTGCCACCCTGACGACGGAATCGGCGGTTCTGTCCCTATCGGAGAACACCCGGGCGTCCAGCAGGTTGATGCCGGGGACGTGGGACTCGTCGGCCAGGTCGATCAGGCGCACCTGGCCGATGAGGGATTCAGGGACCTGTTCCAGGATGGCGGCCACCAGGTCGGCGTGGGGGTCCACCACGATGATGGCGTCGCCGTCCCGGCCCGCCGCCTTCTCCCTGAGCTTGTGGCTGACCACGTGGTGCATCAGGGTGGACTTGCCCATGCGGGTGCGGGCCACGTAGAGGTGGTGGCGGCGCAGCAGGTCCTCGGGAAAGCGGATTTCCCGCCTGGCCCCGGCGGTGGTGTCGCCCACCAGGGCGCCGCCCTTCACGCCCCGGGCCGTGGGCAGCAGCCCGCGGGCGCGGGACCGCTCCACCAGGGGAGTCTCGTCGCCCGCCCCCGGCGGGTGCCAGAGGCAGGCCGCCTCGCGGACCCCCAGGATGCTGCGCCGCCCGAACAGGCCGGGCAGGGACGGGTCCAGAACATCGGGGCGGGAAGTCCCGGGCAGCGCCTTCCCCACCTTGAGCCTGGCTCCGGCGGGGTGGTCGAAGTGTCGGTAGGCGGCGGCCACCGGCTCCAGCAGTTCTCCGGCCCGCTGGGGCCGGGTGTCCGACGGCAGGATGGCGGTCACCTGCAACTCGGCGTCGAAGGCCACCCGGGAGACCTTCTCCCGTATCAGCATGGGGTCGTAGACCCGGCGGCGGGCCTGCTTCCAGCGCCACCAGGCCCAGCCGCCGACGGCCAGGCCCAGGGCGGAGCCGGCGGCCAGCAGCGCCGCCTTCCAGGTCTCGCCGGCCTGCACCCACAGGTAGCCCCGGGCCGCCGCCAGCGCCCCCACGCCCAGCACGGCCATGGTCACCCCGTCCAGCTGCAGGGGCTTCGTCTGGTAGGTGTAGGAGGGCTCCCGGTTGTCGGGCACGGCGGGCTTGTGGGCGCGGGCCTGGTGATTCTGGGACCACTCGGGGCCCAGGGAGCGCAGCAGCAGGCGGGACACGATGCGCTCCCCCTCTCTCAGGTTGGACAATGCGCCGATGACCGCCAGCAGGGGATCGGAACCGGGGTCCAGCAGGTCGTCGTCCCGGAAGGTGCGCAGCGGCACGTAGTCGGGGCCGCCCGCCCGCAGCGTCATGGACCAGGCCTGTTCGTTCTCCCCCAGGCGGAGGGGATCGCCCTCCGGCGGCACTTCCTGGATACCCGCCTGGGGGTAGTGGGCGGCGATCTGGCTCCTGACCACCCGGTCGTCCTGGCAGCGGGCCAGCAGGGTCACGCCGTCCATATCGGCGGCCAGCTCCAGGGAGAAGGGTTCGGGGACGGCGATGGACTGGAGCAGGTTCTCCACGCCCAATAGCGTCCGCTCGCCGGTGCGGGGCGGCGTCACCGCCAGCAGCACCGGGGACTGCCGGTTGCGTCCGTCGCCGAACAGGACTCTCTTGATATTGAAGTTCATGTTGGTTGCCTCTGTTTATTGGTATGGTTCCTTCCTGTTGGAAGGCACGTGATGACGGTTGCTTTGGCTAGTGCCGTGGTCCGGGCCGCCACTCGATTACCTCGGTTTCTTCGGGCGTGGCCTCGATGCGGACGGGAAAGCGGTTGCCTCTCGCCAAGAGCAAGCCATCCCCGCGCGGACAGGACAGCAGCCAGCGTTGCAGCTCCACCGGCAGGTCGAAGGCTTCCCCCACGGTGGAAACGGCGGCGGCGTCCTGCTGGAGCAGCAGCTTGAAGGCGGCGTTCTGCAACAGCGCCCGGCCGGAATGGCCGGTGATGGCGCGGGAACTGTCCTCGCTGAGCAGGTCCTGCACGTCCTGGGTGATGAACTGCAACCCCAGCCGGTGCTTCCTGGCCCGTTTCGCCATTGAGACCATGAAGGCCGCTCCCTCCGGGTGCTGCATGATCGACCACACCTCGTCCACCACCAGCAGCCGGGGCCTCGGGTCCTGGGCGGCGGCGGCCCACACCGTCTCGGTGCAGACCATCGCGGCGGCGGGCCGCAGTTCCGGTTCCAAAAGGTGCAGGTCGAACACCGTGACCAGCGCCTCGTGGGCCAGCAGGTCGTCGCCCTCGTCGGAGAGCAGGTCCCGCAGGCTGCCGGTGGCAAAGGGGCGCAAGAGGTGGGCGATCTCCGGCGTTTCCCCTTCCAGGTAGGCGTAGAAGTCGCGGAAGCCGGTGCGCTCCCGCTTCCGGGCGTAGTAGGAGGCCAGGGCGTGGTCCAGGCTGGAACGCCGCTCGGCGGAAAGCCGTTCCCCCACCATCACTTCAATCAACCGGCGCAGGCTGCCGATGCGCTGCAACAGTTCCTCGCTGTCGCCCCGGTCGATGACAAAGGGGTTCATGCCCTGGCCGGGAACACCGGGGGACAGGACCCGTCCCCCGGCGGCGCGGGCCATGTCGGCGTACTCGCCCTCCGGGTCGATGACGTAGGCCCGCACTCCGCGGCACAAACCGCGCAGCACGCCCAGCTTGGTGGCGAAACTCTTGCCGCTGCCGGAGCGGGCCAGGACGGCAGTGTTGGCGTTGAGGTGGGTGCCGTCGAAGGGGTCGTAGACGATGGGGGCGCAGGCCCGCAGGTCGATGCCGTAGAGGGTGCCGCTGCGGGTGTCCAGGTCCGGCGGCGAGAAGGGGAACAGCCTTGCCAGTGACGACGTGTCCAGCGTGCGCCACACCGCCACCGCGTTCAGGGCCAATGGCAGGGTAGACAGCAAGCCCTCCCGTTGCCGGAAGGACAGGTTGTCCAGCTTGCCCAGGGTGGCGGCGAAGTGGGCCTTCGCCTTCTGGGTCTGGTCCTTCAGGGTGTCCTGGTCGTCGGCGTGCAGAGTCACCGACAACGATGCGTGGAACAGCCGCTCCCGGCCCCGCTGGACTTCATCGCGCAATCGGCTCACGTCCTCCAGGGCAATCTCCGCCTCCGGCGACATGGAGCGGCCCCGCTTCAGGGACAAGGATTGCGCCGACTCGAACCGGACCTTCTGCCACTCCAGGGTGCGGGCCGCCTGCTCCGTGGGAATCGCGCCCAGGTGGACGGCCAGGTCCATGGGCGCTCCCGTGGCCATCAGCCCCTGCAGGAAGCCGGGGGCCAGGGAGCGGGGCCACTTGCCCAGGTGAAGGGAGCGCACCAGGCCTTGGCCGATGCGGATGTCGCGGCGGTTGACTTGGACCTCTATTTCCAGTTGTTCATCTCTCTCCACGGGTGAACCCCCCAGGGTTGCGGACAGCCAGAACAGGCGGAGGGGTTCGCCAACCAGGGGGAAGACACCCAGCCCTCCCCGGGCCAGCAATCCGTGCAGTTCGTCCATGCGGGCGTGCTCGCAGACAGCGTAGAAGCGCCGGTCCAGTATTCCCTCCCGGTTTTCCAACGTGGTCAGCAACCGTCCCAGGCTGTCGGCGGCGTCCTTGGTCTGCTGGGGCAGGTCGTCAGGCTGGGCCTCGGTCAACTTGCCCCTCAAACCCCGCAAAACCGGCGGGTGCTGGCGCACCAGCAGTTGCACCGGGAAGTCCAGGGCGTTCAGGGAACCGGCGAAGGCGCCCAGCTTGGGTTCGTCCAGTTCCAGGCCCATCACCTCGCTGACCGCCAGCTTCACCCCGTCCAGCCTTACCGGCCCGTCCTCTTCCAGGTGGGACAGCATGAAGAACAGGTTCAGGTCCGGCGGCGGCTTGGGCGGTTCCGGTACAACCTCAACCGCTTTTTCTTTAGGATTCCGGTTGACCATTGCCCTGATGTTCGGCAGTGTCGCTTTCATATTTCGTCTCTCCTTTTCCTGTCTTATGCCCCGGGCAGGATGGGGTTCAACGGACCACTGATGACCGCAGCGATGGTCTTGGCCAGCAGCACCACCACCAACCCGACGACGGCCATTACCACGGCGTTTCGTGCCTTGCCCCGGCGTCCCTCCCCCTCCGCTCCCTCGGCCATCAGCACGAACCCGGCCCAGACGATGGCGAAGAGGCACAGGCCCGCCCCGGCGTAGGCCATGCCGCTGAGCACGGCGTCCATGGCGTCCAGCATCGCCTGCCTCTTGTCCTCCGGCGCATCGGCGGCGACGGACAGGAGGGCCACCACCAGGGCAAGCATGATGTTCAGCCCCCGCCCTACCACGGCCACCAACTCCACCACGAGGAATCGCCCACCTCCGTCTGCTCCGCCCTGGGCGGCGGGGGGTTGGGCGGGGGCACGTACAGGTATTCGAAGGGCTTGTCGGCGCCCAGGCCCAGGGCCTGCCCGGTAATCGTCACCGGGCCGCCGGCCAGGGGCAGGGCCTCCGGCCGGGTGCGGGTGACCGGGGCGCGCTCCACCTCCACGGCCCGCACGTGCTCCGGGTGGTGGACGCGGATGGTGACCGTCTTCACCGTCGTACTCTCCCCGCAGCGGCAGGTCACCCGCCGGGTGTACACGTCGGTGCGGGCCGGGTGGTGGACGGTCTGGAGCATGGGCGGCAATGGGACGTCCAGCGTCGCCGTAAGCTCCGCCGTGATTTCCAGGTCGTGGGTGGCCTGGCGGTCCGGTACCGCCAGGCTGAATAAAGTCTCGCCGTTGGGAGCGAAGGCCACGGCGGTCTCGTGGGAGCCGGCGGCCACGGTCACCGTTCCCGTGATGCCGGTGACCGATGCGTCCAGCAGAGCGGGGACCGACTGGCTGTAGTGGCCGCCGTAGACCGGCAGGTCCACCTCCTGGCGGGTTTCGCTGATGCACTCCGAGGCGATGACGCCGCTGATTTGCCCCGGTGTCCACTCCAGGGAGGTGACCTCCAGGTCGCACAGCCCGCCGTCGTATTCGGGCAGGGGGTAGGGAATCTGTCCGCTCTTCAAGGACACCGCTCCGGAGAAGCCCAGGGAGTCCGTCCAGGAGAAGGTGAAGGACGGCCTGGGGCCGTTCAGCGTCAGGTTGTAGGTCCTAGTCTCCCCGGAGTGGACGATGGCGTTGGCGCCCATCTTCAGGGTCCGGCCCGTCCTGCCGCCGAAGACCCGTACCTTGAGGTCCAGGTCGTGGGCGGCGCGCAGGCTCACCCTGGCGGTGTCGCCGGATACCGCCAGCCCCTCGATGAAGATGCGTCGGCCCGGCACCGGCTGCGGAGGCTCAAAGTAGATCTCGTCCAGCCGCCAGCCCGGGTCCTCGTCCTCGGGGTCATCGGCCAGGGCCGTTCCTGGAATTGCCACCAGGGTAAGCACCAGCAAGCCCGCCACTGCCAGCAGCCTGTACCAGGGCTTTTTGCCCTGAGTCTCTCGATTGCTGGGCTTGGCGGCGTTGCCGCCGTTGGCGCTCTCGGCTCCCCTGGGGCGGCGTTTGCCGAACCAGCTGTGGGGCCGGAAGGGCGGACGCCCCTTGCGCCTGGCCGCTCTCACGGCCTTGCCAATTCCACCGGCGGCCTTCTTGGCCAGCAGTCGCAGCGGGTCGGGTTTGACCTCAGGCGCCGGCGGCGCCTCGCTGCGGGCCAGTAGGGCCGGGACTCCGGCGTAGCGCCTGGCCCCCAGGTTGAACTTCAGCAGGTCGGCGGCCACCAGTGGCAGCCCCCGGCCTCCCACCTTGCCCACGGTCAGGGCGATGCCCAGGGTGCCAAAGACGATGGCGATGCCCAGCCGGAACTCCGATGGGCCAAAGGGAAAGTAGCGGTAGATGCCGTAGCTGACGGCGCACACCGCCACCACCGCCACGATCTGGGGGAAGGTGAAACCCAGCAGCACCTTGTCCTCGGCCTGCACGTGGGTCGGTACTTCGTGCTCTCTCATACCCGCCCTCCTACTCGCTGCTCTCTTCGCCGTCGCCGTCGGTCGGGTCGGGAATGTCCGGGGTGACGGCCGGGTCCACCACGGCATTGACCACCAGTTCCACCACGCCGTAGGCCACCAGGGCCAGCACGATGCCGGCCAGGGCGGTCATCATGGCGCTCTTGCCCCTTTCCATCTGGTTGGGGGCTCCGCTGGCGGTGAGATACATGTAGGCCCCGTATATGAAGTAACCCACTCCCACGACGCCCACCAGGCCCAGCAGGATGGCGACGAGGTTGGAAATGGTCTGCGTCAGGTTTTCCATAGGGTTTTCTCCTTGTCGGTTGGATGTTTCGTTGTCTTGATTGCGCCGGTTTCCGGTCCTTTCCGTATTGCTACTGGCACATCTCGCCACCTCCCTGGCTCGCAATCCGGCTACGGCCCCTGGCTCCTGGGCGTGGGGCCGCCCTGGCCGGCCGGCGTGGAGCTCTGGGCCGCCGAGTTCACCGCGCCCGTGGCGGCGCCGGTGGCTGCATTGGTCGCGGCGGCGGCAGCAGCGGCTCCGGCAGGACCGCCGGCGGCTCCGCCGGCCAGCAGCCCCAGGGCGCGCCCCGACCGGACCATGGAGCCGGGCAGGGACATGCCGAAGTAGAGGGTGTGCAGCCAGGCGTCGAAGGTGCCGTGATGCCCCAGCATCGACGGGATACGCCCCGCCAGGTACATGAAGGCGATGGCCATCAGCAGCATCCACACCAGGTCCTGGGCCGCCTCGCCGCCCGTGATGTCAGCGAACTGGTCGAGAAACCCGAAGGCCAGCGCGATGGCGATGAGGTGCACCGCCTGCTGGAACACCGTGGTCATGAAGAGCCTGAGCCAATGCTTTCCCCAGCCCGCCGTGTGGGGCAGAATCCACAGCCCCAAAGCGATGGGCGCCAAACACAGCAGGATGTCGATCAGTGCCAGGCGCAGGACCATCTGCACCAGCAGGTAGAGGATGAAAAAGCCGAAGACCAGGTAGAGGACGGCGATGAACACCGCCAGACCGGTATTGGCGGCCATTACCGCGTTCAGCAGCGGGTCCAGGGGCGCCCTGAGCAAATCGCCGGGGGTGACTTCCAGGGAGGCGGCGATGAACTGGGAAACGGCGTGGGCCACGTCGATGACCAGGGCGCACCACCACAGCGAAGAGGCGGCGGCGGTGAGGCCCAGCACCAGCCGGGGCACCATCTCCCGCCAGCCCGACTGGTGGTGGCCCAGGTGCTCCTGGACGATGAAGCTCAGCCCCATCCAGCCCAGGATGATCACCAGCATTCCCGACGTGACGGCCCACACCGCCGTCCAGGCGGCCTGGACTATGGGGTGGTCGTAGGTGAGTCCGGGGGGTGTTCCGGTGAGAATGTCGCCCATACCTCTACCCCTCCCCGCACTCGGCGATGTCCGTCTCGGTCGCCCGCTCGACCACTCCGCAGAGGGTGCCGTGAACTCCCTGGATCACCCACCTGGCCCCGGCCCGGGCCCAGCGGTCCGGGTCCAGGGCGCCCAGCACCCGGTCCCACAGCCCCTTGGGCTGGTGGACGGGGACCAATGCGTGGAAGAGATGGTCGTCGCCACCGCCCCGGCGGGGCACGGACATCACCATCAGGAAAGCCTGTTCGGGATGGAGTTCGGGCTGGCCGTCCAGGACCGGGTACTCGAAGGTGTACTCCCAGCCTTCGGTGAGCTGCTTCTCG
>DAOUIZ010000026.1:0-3282 GCA_034423195.1 Dehalococcoidia bacterium
CCTCGGCCTTCTCCCGCATCTTGTGGGCGACTATGTGGTGCATCAGGGTGGACTTGCCCATGCGGGTGCGGGCCACGTAGAGGTGGTGGCGGCGCAGCAGGTCCTCGGGGAAGCGAATGGGCCGGGGCTTGCCCGCCGTGGTGTCGCCCACCGGCGCGCCGCCCCGCACTCCCCGGGCCGAGGGCAGGAGCGCCCGGGCGCCGGACCGTTCCACCAGGGGCGTCTCGTCCCCGGCGCCGGGCGGGTGCCACAGGGCGGCGGCCTCGCGGACGCCCAGCACGCTGCGCTTGCCGAACAGCCCCGTCCCGGTGGGGAGGAGGTTCATCAGGGGAACAAGAGGCTTCACTTTGCTCACCTTGAACCGCGCCCCGGCCGGGTGGTCGAAGTGGCGGTAGGCGGCGGCCACCGCCCCCAGCAGCTCTTCGGCCCGCTGGGGGCGGGTCGAGTCCGGCAGCACGGCGACCACCTGGAGCTCGGCGTCGAAGGCGACCCGGGAGACCTTCTCCCTTATCAGCAGCGGGTCGTGGACCCGGCTGCGGGCCTGCTTCCAGCGCCACCAGCCCCAGCCGGCGACGATGGCGCCGGACAGGGAACCGGCGGCCAGCAGCGCCGCCTTGAGGTACTCGCCGTCCTGCACCCACAGGTAGCCCTTGAGGGCGGCCAGGGCTCCCACGCCCAGCACGGCCATGGTCACCCCGTCCAGTTGCAGGGGCCTGGTCTGGTAGGTGTAGGACGGCTCGCGGTTCTCCGGCACCGCCCGCTTGTGGGCGCGGGCCTGGTGGGCCTGAGACCAGTCGGGGCCCAGGGAGCGCAGCAGCAGTCGGCACAGCACCCGCTCCCCTTCCTCCAGCTCGGACAGGGCGCCCATCAGGGCGATGAGGGGGTCGGAACCCGGGTCCAGCAGGTCGTCGTCGCGGAAGGTGCGCAGGGGCACGTACTCCGGTCCGTCGGCCCGGAGGGTCATGCCCCACGCCTGCTCGCCCCGGTGGACGAAGATGGGGTCCTCGTCCACGGGCACCTGCCGGATGCGGGCCTGGGGGTAGTGGGCGGCCAACTGGCCTCTTACCACCTGGTCGTCCAGGCACCGGGCCATCAGGTTCACGCCGTCCATGTCGCCCAGGATCTCCAGGGAGAAGGGTTCGGGGACGGCGATGGACTGGAGCAGGTTCTCCACGCCCAGCAGGGTCCGCTCGCCGGTCCTGGGCGGCGTCACCGCCAGCAGAACTGGAGGGCGCCGGTTGCGCCCGTCGCCGAACAGGGCTTTCCTGATGTTGATATTCATGGTTGATTGCCTCTGTCTATTGGAATTGTTCGGGTTCAGTGCCGTGGTCCGGGCCGCCACTCGATGACCTCGGTCTCCTCGGGGGTGGCCTCGATGCGGATGGGGAAGCGGTTGCCCCGGGCCAAAAGCAGTCCGTCGCCCCGGGGGCAGGACAGCAGCCAGCGTTGCAGCTCCACCGGCAGGTCGAAGGCTTCGCCCACGGTGGAGACGGCGGCGGCGTCCTGTTGCAACAGCAGCTTGAAGGCGGCGTTCTGCAACAGCGCCCGGCCGGAATGGCCGGTGATGGTGCGCGAGGAGTCCTCGGAGAGCAGGTCCTGCACGTCCTGGGTGATGAACTGGAGTCCCAGCCGGTGCTTCCTGGCCCGTTTCGCCATGCTGACCATGAAGGCGGCGCCCTCGGGGTGCTGCATGATGCTCCACACCTCGTCCACCACCAGCAGGCGGGGCCTGGGGTCCTGGGCGGCGGCGGCCCACACCGTCTCGGTACAGACCATGGCGGCGGCGGGACGCAGTTCCGGTTCCAGCAAATGCAGGTCGAAGACGGTGACCAGGGCCTCGTGGGCCAGCAGGTCGTCGCCCTCGTCGGAGAGCAGGTGGCGCAGGCTGCCGGTGGCGAAGGGGCGCAGCAGGTGGGCGATGTCGCCAGCCTCGGATTCGAGGAAGGAATAGAAATCCCTGAATCCGGTGCGTTCCCGCTTTTCGGAGTAGTAGGCGGCCAACGCCGCGTCCAGGCTGGACCGCCGCTCGGCGGACAGCCTCTCCCCCACCATCACCTCAATCAACCTTCGCAGGCTGCCGATACGCTGGAGCAGTTCCTCGCTGTCGCCCCGGTCGATGACAAAGGGATTCATGCCCTGGCCGGGGACGCCGGGGGACAAGACCCTGCCGCCTGCCGCCCGTGCCATGTCGGCGTACTCGCCCTCGGGGTCGATGACGTAAGCCCGTACCCCGCGACACAGCCCTCGCAGCACTCCCAGCTTGGTGGCGAAGGACTTGCCGGAGCCGGAACGGGCCAGGACGGCGGTGTTGGCATTCAGGTGCGTTCCGTCGAAGGGGTCGTAGACCACCGGGGCGCAGGCCCGCAGGTCGATGCCGTAGAGGGTGCCGGAACGGGTGTCCAGGTCCGGCGGCGAGAAGGGGAACAGCCGCGCCAGCGACGACGTATCAAGGGTGCGCCACACCGCCACGGCATTGAGCGCCAGGGGCAGGGTGGACAGCAGGCCCTCGCGCTGGCGGAAGGCCAGGTTGTCCAGCTTGCCCAGCGTGGCGGCGAAGTGGGCGCGGGCTTTTTGCGTAAGGTCCTTCAGCGTGTCGGCATTGTCGGCGTGCAGTGTCACCGACAGGGAGGCATGGAACAGCCGCTCTCTACCCCTCTGGACTTCATCTCGCAGGCGGCTCACGTCTTCCAGGGCGATCTCCGCTTCGGGGGACAGGCTGCGGCCCCGCTTGAAGGAAAGCGATTGCGCCGACTCGAAGCGGACCTTCTGCCACTCCAGGGTGCGGGCCGCCTGTTCCGCCGGTATCGCGCCCAGGTGAACGGCCAGGTCCATGGGCGCTCCCGTGGCCATCAGCCCTTGCAGGAAGCCGGGGGCCAGGGAACGGGGCCACTTGCCCAGGTGCAGCGTGCGGACCAGGCCCTCGCCGATGCGGATGTCGCGCCGGTTGACCTCCACGTCCAGTTCGGCCTCCTCGTCCCTTTCTATTGGCGAACCGCCCAGGGTTGCCGACAGCCAGAACTGGCGCAGCGGCTCCCCCACCAGAGGGAACACGCCCAGCCCACCCCGGGCCAGCAGGCCGTGCAGCTCGTCCATCCGGGCGTGTTCGCAGACGGCGTAGAACCGCCGGTCCAGGATTCCCTCCCGGTTCTCCAGGTTGCCCAGCAGCCGGCCCAGGGAATCGGCGGCCTGCCTCGTCTGGTCGGGCAGGTCGTCGGGCTGGGCATCGTCCAGTTTCTGCCGCAAGCCTTGAAGCACCGGCGGGTGCTGGCGCACCAGCAGTTG
>DAOUIZ010000027.1:0-11932 GCA_034423195.1 Dehalococcoidia bacterium
CATCTCCTGTTCCAACCGAGTTTCCACCTCATTGAGCAACCCCATCTCCCCTCTCCTCTCCCTTTTGCTTACCTTATCCTAAAGCCACACCACCTAAATTGGAACGCTACCGAAACCGTCCGAACAGTTGACCGGCGGGACCCTGTGCTTTAGAATCCTAAGTCCAGCGACCGGCAGTGAGCCGCTCCTCCAGCGGCTCCCCTCTTCGGAGGCCGGCCGCTCCTTTTTTGTCACCAGCCGATGGGGTCTGCCGGAACCCGACCTAGTAGGTGAGAGCCGAGGAAACCCCTTCCGGCAGTTCCACGTCCAACGCTTGCAGGGTGTGGGCGAGCCCGTGGTAGTAGGCCACCACCACCAGTACGTCGATTACTCCCGCATCCCCGATCCGGGACCGCAGGCCCTCGAAGGTCGCGTCGCTGACCCGGTGCTGCCGCAGCAGCTCAAGGACGAACTGGACCACCGCCGCATCCTTGCTGTCCAGTCCGGCCGGGGCGCGGTACTCGTGGATAGCGGCTATGACGGCATCGTCAATCCCCGCTTCCTTCGCGCTCCGCTGGTTCACCGTCCATACGTAGTGGCCGGAAGCTTCCCGAGCGGCGGTGAGGACCGCCAGGGCCTTCACCCTGGGATCCAGAGGCGTCTCGAAACGAGCATATCCGCCCAGGGTCGCCATGTATTTGGCAGCCTGGGGGTTGTTGAGGATGGCGGCATAGTTGCGGGCGACGCCTCCCCGGCTGCTCTCAATCTCGTCCCAGGCTTCCTGTCCTTCCGGGGTCATGGTGTCACGCTGTGCAAATGGTACACGGGCCATGTTTCTCTTCTCCCTGGTTTCCGGATAAGTGAAAGGGCCGCCTTGGGAATATCGGCCCTGTATTGCCGATGCTTCTACCGAGAGCATGTGTCCGCCCGTAGTAGGGAAGGAACGCAACGCTTCGCTAATGGTTTTGCGCACCGCCGGGTGGAGGTTCGGTGAAAGCTTCGCCCTTGGATTCGGCCTCTAACCGGCGCCGGTTCCAGTCCTCCCACGCGGCTTGAACTTCCTTCCGGCCTTCTTCCGCGGCTTCGCGGCGGTTCTTTTCCTTGTATATTCTGGCAAGTACCATGTGTCCTCCTTCCACGAGGATAGCCGATATGGCGGCGGACGCGGCGGCGGCCTGCACCGACTTTGCCGTAGCGATGCTCTGGATTTCCAGCCAGCCCCGGGCGTTGACCCTAATGGTTTCGTGGACCGTGTTGGCGATGGTCAGGTAGATGGTCCCGAGACTGAACAGAGCATAGAACCACCGGACGGCACTGGCCGGGATGCTGGGTATCCCCGTTCGATTCTCATCCTCCGGGGATTCCGGGCTCGGCGTGGGCGTTCCAGGCGCCCGATTAGCCAACCCAGGACAACCGGTCCGGCCCGGCGGGCGCCCACCCTCCGATTCCGTTGGGGAAAGCGCCCGCCGGTAGCGTCCAGCCTCTCTCTAATCCGCGGCCTGCTGCTGGGATGCTCCGTCCTGCTCCCACAGGGCTTCCAGGATGTTCCCGGGCGACATCGGCAGGTGTTCCATGCGGGTTCCCAGGGCGTCGTGGATGGCGTTGGCCATTGCCGCCATGGGAGGGACGATGGGCACCTCGCCTACGCCGCGCACTCCGAAGGGATGGCCGGGATTGGCGACTTCGACAATCACGGTGTCGATCATGGGCAGGTCCAGGCTGGTGGGCATCCGGTAATCCAGGAAGCTGGAGTTGACCATTGAGCCCTCATCGTTCATGTAGTATTCCTCGTTGAGGGCCCAGCCGATGCCCTGGACCACGCCGCCCTGCATCTGGCCTTCGACGTAGCTGGGGTGGATGGCCTTGCCGGCATCCTGGGTGGCGGTGAAACGGAGCACGGTGACCTTGCCGGTATCCGGGTCCACCTCCACGTCGGCGATCTGGGTGCTGAAGGCGCCTCCCGCTCCCTTGGGGTCAACGCTGACCTGGCTGGAAACGGGGCCTCCGGTGCGGTTGAGCTGGCCGGCCAACTCCTTGAAGCTCATCTTCAACTCGGGCTCGGACTTGTGCTGGAAGCTGCCCTCAACCAGCTCCACGTCCTCGGCGGCAACGTCCCAGATGCTGGAGACGCGGTCGATCATCTTCTGCTTGATGTCCTGGGCGCACTCGTAGGCCGCCCAGCCGCTGGCGAAGGTGACCCGGCTGCCGCCGGTGAGGAAGGTGTATCCCACCGAGTCAGTGTCCGCCACGCTGGGGTGAACGTCCTCGGCGGGTATGCCCAATACCTCAGCGGCCTGCATAGCGATGGATGCGCGGGTCCCGCCAATATCGGTGGAACCCTCAACCAGGGTGATGGTCCCATCGGGATTGACACCGATGCTGCAACTGGACTGCATCCCGATGTTGAACCAGAACCCGGTGGCGATACCCCGTCCCCGGTTCGGTCCCTCCAGCGGAGTGTTGTAGTGCTCGGAGTTGCGGGCGGCTTCCAGGCACTCGACATTGCCGATGCGGGGGTAGACCGGCCCGTCTACCCGTCTGGTGCCCTCCTTTGAAGCATTCTTGAGACGGAACTCCAGGGGGTCCATGCCCAACTTGCGGGCCAGTTCATCTACGACCTGTTCGCCGCCGAAGGCCGCAATAGGAGCGCCGGGAGCGCGGTAGGGAGCAACCTTGGGCTTGTTGTCCACGACATCGTATCCCTGGGAACGGACGTTTTCGATGTCGTAGGGAGCGAAGATGCACTGGGCACCCATGGTAACCGGAGAACCGGGGAAGGCGCCGGCTTCCATGGCCAACGCAGCGTCCGCAGCCACCAGCTTGCCGTCGCTGGTGGCCCCCATCTTGATCTTCATCCAGGCGCCGGAGGTAGGCCCGGTGCTTTCGAACACGTCGGTGCGGGACATAAGTATCTTGACCGGCTGTCCGGTCTTCTTGGAAAGCAGCGCCGCCACCGGCTCCAGGTATATGGGTATTTTCCCGCCGAACCCGCCGCCGATCTCCATGGGGACAACGGTAATCTTGGAAACAGGCAAGTCGAGGACCTTGGCCAGCGACTCGCGCACGGCAAAGGAGCCTTGCGTGCTGGTCCATACCTTCAGCTGCCCATCGGCGTTCCACAGGGCGGAGCCGTTCTGCGGTTCGATGTATCCCTGGTGGACCATCGTGGTGGTGAATTCCCGTTCGACAACCACGTCGGCCTTGGCAAACCCGTCGTCCAGGTCGCCCAGCTCGTAGCTGAAGTGGGTTGCCACGTTGCTGTGCTTGTCGGTCGCTTCGCCGAGGTCGTTGGTGGTCATATCGTCGTGGAGCAGCGGGGCGCCGTCGGCCATGGCGGACTGCACATCCGTCACCGAGGGCAGCACCTCGTATTCCACCTCGATGAGATCGACTGCGATGCCAGCGACGTGGGGGTTGATGGCGGCGACTCCGGCGATGGGGTGTCCCTTGTAAAGCGCCTTGTCCCGCGCCAGCACGTTGTCGCTGGCGTGGCGCATGGACTGGTCCGGGTTTTCCATCCTGGAGATGGGGAGGTCCCTGGCGGTGACCACCGCCCTGACCCCCGGATAGGCCTCGGCCTTGCTGGTGTCGATGGACTTGATCCGGGCGTGGGCGTGGGGGCTGCGGAGCACCTGCCCGTGGAGCAGTCCGGTCATCTGGAAGTCTCCGCCATACTTGGCCCTGCCGGTCACTTTGTCGGCTCCGTCATGACGGATGGGCCTGGTCCCAACCACGTTGTAATCCGTGTTGGACAACACAATATTCGCCATAGCCAACCACCTCGATTTTTGGGTCTGGGATGCCTGCTGGTAACGCGGCGATTGTAACATAGGGGCAAGAAATTCTTCTAACGAGCGGGCAGTCCCGACCGGGCCTGGCAGCATCGCCTGGGCATACCCATTCATTCAGTACCGGAATGCGCCCCCGGCGGAGTCGGGGTATACTGGGGCGGTCAGTCACCCAGTCTTGGGAAAGCGCGGTATTTGGAATGCAGCCACTGAGCGATATCCGGGTCTTGGCCGTTACCGTGTTCCTTGCTGGCCCGTACCTGAGCATGACTCTGGCCAGAATGGGGGCGGAGGTCATCAAGGTGGAAATCCCGGGACGCGGCGACCCGGTGCGGGGCAACGGCCCCTTCGCCGGGCCGGAGGGCATCCACAACACTCCCCAGACCGGGCACGATCTGGCCACCCGGTTCCTGAAGCGCACCCAGGGAGTGAAGAGCGTCACCCTGAACCTGCGGGACCCCAAGGGCCGGGAGATGTTCCTGGACATGGCCCGACAGTCGGACATTGTCCTGGAGAACCTGGCTCCCGGCTCCATGCGCCGTCTCGGGTTGGGTTACGGCGACGTGGCCGCAGTTAACCCGGGAATCATCTACTGCTCCATCGCGGGTTACGGGCAGACCGGCCCCTACGCCGACCGCCCGGCCCACGACCCTCAGATCCAGGGGATGAGCGGGTTGATGGATATTAACGGCGACGCCGACGGCCCTCCAACCAAAGTTGGGTTCTACATCGGCGACCTGGTGACTCCCCTGTTCGCCGCCTATTCCATTATGGCCGCCCTGCGAGAGAAGGAAAAGACGGGGCACGGCCAGCATCTGGACGTCTCCATGATGGACACCCTGGCCGCGCTGATGTTCATGGAAAACCTGGAGGAGGACGTGGAAGCGGGCAATCCCCTCCGCACCGGCAACACCAGCCGGGGTGGCCCCACCGGGCTGTACCACGCCTCCGACGCCGACCTCATCATCACCGCCGCCAGCGACGACCAGTGGAGGCGGTTGTGCGGTGCGCTGTCGGCGCCGGAGCTGTTGGAAGACCCCCGCTTCACTGACTACACCTCCCGCTCGGTTAATGTTGCGGATGCCCGGGGCGAGGTGCAGAAGCGCGTTGGCAAGATGACCCAGGCGGAAATCCTGGCCCGGTTGGAGGAGTCAGACGTCCCCTGCGGTCCGGTCCGCACGGTGCCGGACATCATGGCCGACCCTCACTTCACCAGGAGGGGAACGCTCCAGCCCATGCTCCACGGCGCGATGGAGGATCCGGTTCCCGGCGGAATAGCCTCCGGGTTCCCGGTGGTGTTCTCCGGCGGGCCGCTCCCAACGCTGTCCGGCGCGCCGACGCTGGGGATGCACAACCGCGAGATTTACGGGAAGCTGCTGGGCCTGGGCGAGTCCGACCTGGAAGGTCTCCACGCCGGCGGCGTGATCTAGGACCGCCATGACAGAGTCCACGCCAACGGCTGCATGGTGGGCCGAGGGAGACCTGTTCGAGGGCTGCAACTGCAACGTTGTCTGTCCCTGCCACGCCGACTTTCGGCAAAACAGCACCCACGAGACCTGCGACAATCTCTGGGGAATCCACATCGACGCTGGAGAATACGGCGGGCTTGACCTGTCCGGCCTGAACGCCCTCGTCGTCGCCGCTTCGCCGGGCCCCAGCATGTTCGCAGGAAACTGGACTGCACTGATTTTCCTGGACGACCAAGCCACTCCCGAGCAGTGCGCCGCTCTGGAGGAAATCCTGTCTGGCAGGGCGGGCGGCCCCTGGGAACGAATGGTCCGGTTCTACGCCGGGGAGGCTCCCCAATTCTGCCGGCCCGCCGCCTTTGCCTTCAGCAAATCCGACCGCTCCCGGACGCTGGAGGTGGCGGACATTGCCTCACTCCAGGTGGACGCGATCCGGGGCGCCGACCGGGATGAACCCGTGACAATCTCCAACCTCTACAATGTCATCCACGGGCCGGAGCACATCATTGCCCGGTCTCAGCTGACCCTGGATGCCGGCGGGCTGAAGTGGGACACCAGCGGCACCCACGGCCTGTACAGCCGATTCCGCTGGAGCAACCGCTGATCCGTCCAAACTACCCATGAAGCTACCTGTCTGCGAGGCTCCCATGAGATTCAAGGCCAAACCGCTGCGGTCGGTGATGTTCGTCCCGGGCAACCGGGAAGACATGATGCGGAAGGCTCCCCAGTACGGGGCCGACGCGCTGATCCTGGACCTGGAAGACTCGGTGCCGGAGAATGAAAAGGAGACAGCCCGCTCCCTGGTCGCCCGCATGGTCGAGGAGCTGGGCGCGGCCGGACAGACCCTCTTCGTCCGCGTCAACCGCCTCGAAACCGGCCTGACCGGCTTCGACCTGGAAGCAGTGACCAGTCCCCACCTCTACGGCATCCTGCTGCCCAAGGTGGAGCGGCCCGAGGACGTGGTGGAGGTGGATACTCTCCTGCGCTTCTTCGAGCGAAAGGCCGTAATGGATATCGGCTCCATCTGCATCGACCCTTCCCTCGAGACCGCCGCTGGCATCCGCCAGGCCTACGACATCGCCATGGCCTCGGAGCGGGTGGCCCACATGGGCGGCAGCGGCGGCAAGGGCGGAGACACCGCCCGCTCCGTCGGGTTCCAGTGGACGCCGGAGGGCATGGAAACCCTGTTCATCAAGTCCAAGGTGCTGGTTGATTCCCGCTCCGCCGGAATCGAGTTTCCCGTCAGCGGCGGCTGGTTCGACATCCGCGACCTGGACGGGCTGCGCAACCTGGCCAACCAGCTGAAGCAGCTTGGATACACCGGAATGAACCTGATTCACCCCTCCCACGTTCCGGTGGTCAACGAGGTGTTCACCCCCACCGCCGAGCAGATTGCCCACTGGCAGGGGCTGCTGAAAGCGATGGAGGACCAGCGGGGCGCGGGCAGCGCGGTCGTGACCTACGCGGGCGATATGGTGGACATCGCCCACGAGGAAACCGCCCGCACCATGCTGGAAATGGTCCGGCAATGGGGGATCGACACTTAGAAACCTTCTTAAGACCTTCCCGGGTACCTTCACCGCAGGACTTTTCGCTTGGGAAAGACCATCTCTTTCATTAAAACCCCACCCGCTGACAGTTGGCCATTGACACCCCCGCTACCGGAACACTAACGTTGGCAGGGAAGGCAATTAGCGCGGGAAATTGGTGCAGAAGGACATTCGGAGGAGATTCGGAGGACATTCAGCCATCTCGTGTTGCCCGCCCTTGGGCTTCCAAGCCCGCTGGACCTCCCGGCTCGCATCAGGTCGGCAACTCTGTAACCTTCAACCATGGAAAATGTCCCTTTTCCCACGTTCAAATGTCCCCAAAATGTCCCAGAATGTCTCAATCGTGTCACGAACCGTCTCAAATCGTGTCCCGGCAGCGTCTCAAATGTGGCCCAACTCTTCTCATTTCTGTCCCCCAATCGCGTGAATTCCGTGCTCAAATCCGGCGAAATGCCCCATTTGTCCCGCAAATCAATTTTTTCCGTTTTTCGTTAGAGAGCATCAGGGCATGACCCTGGCTCGGCGAATGCCGGGGGCAGGATGGCGGTGATAGGATTAGTCTTGAGATAGTTTTCTGGCCGGCATCCGGCTGACTATTCCGGCAGGCAGCAAAACGGGAGCAACACCCATGACCAGCGGGCAGCAACCAGGCCCCTATTCCGAGTACCAACACCTGGTGGTGGAGTGCAGCGGCGGCGTGGCCCTGCTGACGATGAACCGCCCGGAGGTGATGAACGCCACCAACGCCCGGCTTCACTACGAACTGAGCCGGATCTGGCTGGACCTGGGAGCCGACCCGGAAGTCCGGGCGGCCGTCATAACCGGCGCGGGGAACGCCTTCTCGGCGGGCGGGGACTTCGACCTGATTGAAGAGTCCCTGGGGAACCCCGAACTAATCGGACGAACCATCAAGGAAGCGGGCGACATCGTCTACAACCTGCTCAACCTGGACAAGCCGGTTATCTCAGCCATCAACGGAGTGGCGGTGGGAGCGGGGCTGGCCGTTGCCCTTCTGGCCGACATATCCATCGCCGCCGAGGACGCCCGCATCACCGACGGCCATGTCCGGCTCGGCGTCGCCGCCGGAGACCACGCCGCCATTATCTGGCCGCTGCTCTGCGGAATGGCCAAGGCCAAGTATTACCTGCTCACCTGCGATTTTCTGAATGGCAAGGAGGCGGAGCGCATCGGGCTGGTGAGCCTGGCGGTTCCCGCGGAAGAACTTATGCCCCGGGCCATGCAGGTGGCCCGTCAGTTGGCCGAGGGTCCCCAACCGGCCATCCGCTTCACCAAGCGCGCCCTGAACCAGTGGCTGCGCCAGGCCGGGCACACCTCCTTCGACTACTCCCTGCTGGCCGAGGCCCTGGGCTTCTTCGGGGACGACGTCAAGGAGGGTCTGCAATCCCTGCGGGAACGGCGGGCGCCGAAGTTTCCGTCGGCCCAGTGACGCTGGAATCAGGTTTTCAACAAGACAGGACTCCGCAAGGCAGGAATCCGCCTAACCTATCTGTTCAGGAGGCAACATGCCCGATAAGAAAGGGACCGGACTGCTCATGGTCTGGGTTGACGTCCCCGCTGAGTTGGAGGACGAGTTCAACCGTTGGTACAACGAGGAGCACATCCCGGAGCTGACCGCCATCCCCGGTGTGCTCAACGCCGCCCGCTACGAGGCGGTCAAGAGCGGCCCCAAGCACCTGGCCTGCTACGAACTGGAAAGCCCGGCCGTTCTCGACAGCCCGGGCTGGACTGGGCGCGTCCCCTCCGAGTGGGCGGAGCGGATGGGGCCGAGGATCATCGGCAGGAACCTGATCAATCCGGTCTACGAGATGATTCATCCAGCATCCCTTACCGACGAAATCGCTCAATCGGACATGGCCCCGGCGCTGCAGGTTGGCCGCATGGACCCGGTGGAAGGCCACGAGGATGAGTGGAACCGTTGGTACAACGAGATATACATCCCCAACTACGAGAAGGTTCCCGGGTGCATCCGCGGGCGGCGCTGGAAGTGCGTCCGGGGCGCGCCGTCCTACGCGACGGTCTACGAGTTCGAACATGAAGGAGTGTCGGACACGCCGGAATGGCTGGAGCAGCAGAACATCCACCCCGACAACCCCCGGATGCGCGGCCTGATGGTCCACGCTCCCGGTTCCCCCGGGGTCTGGAAGAAGACCTTCCAGCTTTAGCGCCCGTACTCGTGGAGACCCGCCAGTCCCATTCCCGAGGACCAATCGGCGCAGGCCAGGGGAAACGCCTCCCCATCTGTTACACTGGATATATGCGAATTGTGGACTGGGTTTTCTCTTCGCTGGGGCAGGCCGTCGTTGTTGGCGGCTGCCTCCTGTTGCTGTTCACGGCAGCGGTGGCCTCGCCCCACCCCGCCGAGGCGCAGCAGAGCGGGGCGAGGCCCTATCGTGTACACGCCGGCGACTACGACATTACCGTGTTCTCCAACGCCTCCACCCTCTCCCTGGGAACGGTTGACTACATTATCGTGGTGGCGGAACCGGGCGGGGGCCCTCCTATCACCGATGCCCACGTCCTCATCCACGCCGAGCACGTGGCGGAAGAAGACCAGAGCCAGGCTATCGCCGAGAATAAGGTGGAAGGACACAAGGGCCAGGCCATCGCCCTGCACGTTCCGGACAAACCGGGCCGGTACACGGCTCGGGTGGAACTGGACCGGGCCGGGGTCTGGGAGATGGCGGTCGAGGTAAACAGCGACCGGGGAAGGGTGCAGGTCGGGACAGCTTCCCATGTCGTCCCAACTCCTCGCCAGTCCACGGCCGGCGGCCTGGTGTTCATCGGCGTATTCACCGTGCTGGTCCTGGGAGTGCTGTACCTGGTCTGGAGTTCCCGGAAGGCCCTTCGCCAGCGGGAGTTGACCGGTGCCGGTTAGCAGCACTTTCCGGCGCTCACCTCTCCTTGCGGCGCTGGCCGTCGCCGGTCTGGCCTTGGTCCCATCGGCGATTTACGCCCATGGAGGCGTCGAGCCCGGCGATAACATCTGGGCGGCGTGGACCACTAACCCTTTGCCCAGCCTCGCCCTGTTCCTGGCCGCATACCTTTATGTCAACGGACTGAGCCGCTGGCCCAATCCCAGCCATCCCGTCAGATTCTGGCAGAAGGCGTGCTTCTTCGCCGGGTTGCTGGTCATCTTCCTGGCGCTGCAATCCCCAATTGACCCCTTGGCCGAGCACCAATTCTCCGTCCACCAGCTCCAGCACATACTTCTCAGAATGGTTGCGCCGGTCCTGGTGTTGGCGGGAGCTCCCCTGACTCCCATGCTTCGCGGCCTTCCCCTCTGGGCCCTCCAGGGATTCGTTCGCCCGGTCGTGCGCAACCCGGTGATGCAGCGCGTGTATCACGTCATCACCAACCCCATCGTGACCACGGTCATATTCCTCGGCACCTTGTATCTCTGGCAGGTGCCGTTCCTGCACAATCTGGCGGTGCGCAACGATCTCGTCCACGAGTTCATGCACCTGACCATGCTCGGTTCGGGGTTCGTATTCTGGTGGGTGGTGATTGACCCCAAGCCCCACCAGTCCCGCCTACACCACGGACTGCGGATACTCTACTTGGGGCTCATTGTGCTGCCCAACACTCTGCTGGGCGCCGGCATCACCTTCAATACCAACCTGATTTACGAAGCATACTACGAGTTTCCCCAACCCCTCGGCATTTCGCCCCTCACCGATCAGCAGCTGGGAGGCCTTATCCTGTGGGTCATCGGGGACATGATGAGCATCATCACCGCCGGGGTGGTGATGATAATGTGGTACCAGAAGGAACGAGCAGAAGAAGAGCAGTTGGACCCCTCGATTAGCTGACCCCGGCGTCCACCAACCACCGCCAACACCCTGCGGAGGATACCATTGGCCGATCTCAAGCAACGCCCCGAACCCAAGTTCGACTGGTTCATCCCCATCGACGGCGACGGCCACCACGCCGGCACCTGGCAGGCCGAGCGTCCGCCCACCTTCGAGTACCTGCGCCAGGTCGTACAGACTGCCGAAGACCTGGGTTTCTACTCCCTGCTTATCCCAACCAGGTTCGCCAACGGCCTCTTTTCCGAGGAAGCACCCCTGGCGGAGACATGGACCACTGCCACCGCCCTGGCCGCAGTCACCCGGCGCATCCGGTTCCTGGTCGCCGTACGGCCCGGGTTTATCTCCCTGGGACTCTTCGCCCAGATGGCTGCCGCTTTCGACGAAATGTCCGGCGGAAGACTGGACATTAACATCGTACCCGGCGGAATTGGCAACGACCTGGAACGATTGGGGGAAGCCACCGATCAGGCGACCCGCTACGAGCGGGCCGAGGAGTTCATTGACGCCTGCCGAGCCTTGTGGACGGCTTCCGGTCCCGCCCATTACGACGGGCAATTCTATCGCCTTAACGGTGCCTATTGCTCTCCGTCCCCATGCGGTGACGGTCCCAGGTTCTACCTGGGCGGAGTTTCGGACCGGGCCATGGGGCTGTCCGCCCGGCAGGCCGATGTGCACCTGGGATGGATCGAACCCATCGAGCAGACGGCCCAGCGTCTCGATTCCCTGCGGGAACAGTTTCACAAGACCGGGCGCCCACCATTTTTCGGCATCCGCACCCATCTAGTGGTCAGGGACACTGAGGACGAAGCCTGGAGTGCGGCCGGCGAGTTGATCGCCCATGCCGACCCTCGAGTCAAAGCCCAGCGCAGCGCCACGGTGCAGGGCACCACAATGGTTGGTGTTCAAGCCCAGTCGAGGGAGGCCCCGGACCACCGGGTTGGCCCACATCTCTGGAACGGACTCTCCGAGGTACGGGTCAACTGCGGCAGCGCGCTGGTAGGGACGCCGGAGCAGGTGTCCGACGAATTGCTCTCCTACTGGCGGTTGGGGCTGGACGAATTCATACTCTCCGGTTTCCCCCACGTCGAAGAATGCCACCGCGCCGCCGGGCAGGTGATCCCGCTCCTGAAGGAGAAAATAGCGGACGCCAAGGCCACCTGAGACCGGTTGCTGCATTCAAGCCGGCATGACTCTCCTTCTCTACGAAGGGTATGGCTGAAAGTGGTTGGGAAAGGGAGTTTACAAAGCAGGACAGGATTGGCAGTCTGCTGATAAGTGGAAACGAACAGGGTGGAGGGGTGATGCAGCCAACAATGCTG
>DAOUIZ010000028.1:0-17313 GCA_034423195.1 Dehalococcoidia bacterium
CATGGTGGAAGGAGGAGACGGTGAACCCTATGCTGGCCTTGCGGTCCCTGCGAGCCAACAATCTCTGGGAAGCCTTCTGGAACTGATTCCAACTCCTTCTAGTCACACCCGGAGCGATTCGCAGGCTTGACGATTATTGCCGCTCTTGGCACAATTACCTAGAGAGTTAAGCTAACAAGCGGGTTAGGGGGGTCTCCTGAGAAACGGGGACCTGCCCTAACCCGCGAACTTTTATCCATAAACGTATTGATTGAAGGTCAAATCTCTGGCGTTGACAAACGCGAGTTCGGATGCTGTCCGGGAGCCGCCCACTACGTCCCGAAAGCCGTTCGCGAGGTGATGCACGATCTGAAGACCTTCGACGTAAATTGATGACGCATGGGTCATGTTGGTCGGGGTTGGTATATGGCGGTTGTTAGCAATATACCGCCATAGGTTCTCCTTTTCCCTTCTGTTTGAATCGATCCGATCCAGAATCAGGTCGTAGTGTTCCGACTGTAAAGGCTGCCGGGCGAAGTGGTGCTCCAAAAGTCTGCGGAGCATATAATTCCGAAATCTCACGGGGTTTGCCGGTCGGGAACCTCCGGGCTTCAGATAACTGCCCGTGTAGTTCCTTTTGTTGACATAAACCACTGAACCCCAAACATTGGAACCGCCTTCCGCTAAGGCCCGAATGGGATCCAACAATCGGGTGAACTCGTCACGGCCGGCTGGTATTTTCAATTCGCCATTCAGTCCCGAAAGATATCTGAAGGCTGCCACATGCCGGTTTAATTCTCGGAAGGCGTCGTCGCATACATGTAGCGCCGCAGCTACGTAGTATGCACTGCTGAGTAACAAACCTGTTTCTTTATCCAGTGTAAACCCTGGGTCTCCAGACTCGTCCACGAAGATGTAGTCATGCCGAGGCATTTACCCGCCCCACCTCCTCCCCCAACCGCCCCAGCAGCGCCTCCACCGGAATCGCCCCCAGGTCCCCCTCCTCCCGGTGCCGCACCGCCACCGCCCCTTGCTCCTGCTCCCGGTCCCCCACCACCAGCATATACGGAATCTTCTGGAGCTGCGCCGCCCGGATCTTCGCGTTCATCCGCTCCCCCCGCTCATCCACCTCCGCCCGGAACCCGGAGGCGGACAGTTGCGCCCGCACCCCCCGCGCGTATTCCAGGTGCCGGTCTGCTATGGGAATCACCATCGCCTGCACCGGCGCCAGCCACAGCGGGAAAGCCCCGGCGTAGTGCTCAATTAGCACCCCGAAGAACCGCTCCAGCGACCCCAGGATGGCCCGGTGGACCATGTAGGGCCGGGAGCGGTTGCCCTCCGAGTCCTGGAAGGTCAGGTCGAACCGCTCCGGCAGGTTGAAGTCGAACTGCACCGTCGTGCATTGCCAGTCCCGTCCCAGCGCGTCCTTGATTTTAATGTCTATCTTCGGCCCGTAGAACGCCCCCCCGCCGTCGTCAATGTCGTGGGGCAATCCCCGCTGCTCCAGGGCGTTTCTCAGGGATGCGGTGGCGTGGTCCCACATCTCCAGGTCTCCCACGTACTTCTCCGGCCTGGTTGACAGCGAAATCTGGTACTGGTCGAAACCGAAAGCCCGCAAGATCTCGAAGGTCAGGTCCAGGACGCCCCCGACCTCCGATTCCACCTGTTCCGGCATACAGAAGATGTGGGCGTCGTCCTGCGTGAACCCCCGCACCCGCATCAGGCCGTGCAGCACCCCGCTCCGCTCGTACCGGTAGACCGTGCCCAGCTCGCCGATCCGCAGCGGCAGCTCCCGGTAGCTGTGCAGGGAGGAGCGGTAGATCATGATATGGAACGGGCAGTTCATCGGCTTCAGGAAGTACTCCTGCTCGTCCAGCTCCATCGGCGCGAACATCCCCTCCTGGTAGAAGTCCAGGTGTCCGCTGGTCCGCCACAGGTTGGATCGCCCGATGTGCGGCGAGTAGACGATGTTATAGCCGTGCCGGTAGTGAATGTCCCGCCAGTAGTCTTCCACCAGGGAGCGCAGCACCCCTCCCTTGGGGTGCCACACAATCAGCCCCGGCCCAATCTCTTCGTGGACGCTGAACAGGCCCAGCTGCCTCCCCAGGGTCCGGTGGTCCCGCAGCTCCGCCTGTTCCAGCCGCTCCAGGTGCTCGTCCAGCAGTTGCTGGCTCTCGAAAGCTGTCCCGTAGATTCGCTGGAGCATCGGGCGGTGCTCGTCCCCCCGCCAGTACGCCCCGGCCACGTTCAGCAGCTTCACCGCCGGAATGCTCGCCGTGTCCTCCACGTGCGGCCCCTGGCACAGATCCACGAACTCCCCGTGCCGGTAGATGCTCAACGTCTCCGCGTCGGGGATCGCGTCGATTATCTCCAGCTTGTACGGCTGGTCCGCGAACAGCGCCTGCGCCTCCTCCCTGCTCAGCTCTTCCCGGACGAACGGAAAGCCCTCGGCCACCGTGTCCTTCACGATCTTCTCAATCTCCGCCACGTCTTCCGGGGTAAACGGGCGGGCCACGTCGAAGTCGTAGTAGAACCCGTCCTGCGTCGGCGGCCCGATTCCCATCTTGGCCTCCGGGAACAGCCGCAGCACCGCGTCCGCCATGACGTGGGCAGCGGAGTGGCGCATCCGGTGGCGCAGGGATTCAACCTCGTTAACGTGCCCCGAATCAATTGTGCCGTGGTCTAACATCGTGGTTTGTCCTGGCTATGAAGTTCGGTCCACAGGGATCGGGTTCCAGCCATCGCGTTCAGGGAAAGGGCCAACTCCGGCAACCGTCGCGGACCGTTGGCCCGATTATAACCCAACCATCCCGCGTCTCTCCGTCAGGGCATCAGCCGCGGCCCGTAGAACACCTCCAGCAGCCGCCCGCTCTTGACCGCTTCCCATATCTGCCGCCGGATGCTCCAGCAGTAGCTACCCACCACCAGAGCCGTCAATGCCGCCACCAGGATGGTCAGCTCCCGGTCCGCCCCCCGGATGGGATTGATTACGTTCAGCACCACCATCCCGACGGCAATCCCAATGATGACGTTCCTGCTCAGGATAATCGCCAGCACCCCCGGCACCATCGCCACCAGCGTGGACACGAAGAACAGGGCCAGCGCAATCCCCAGCAGCGGCGCAACCCCCTTCCCGCCCCGGAACTTCAGGTACACCGGCCAGTTGTGCCCCACTATCCCTGCCGTCGCCGTGCAGTAGATGACCCACTCCGGCGCGCCCAGCCACCCCGGGACCAGGACCGTAATCGCACCCTTCGCCGCGTCCACCGCCAGCACCGGAACGGCCCCGGCCAGCCCGGTCTGGTACCAGGTGTTCAGCGTCCCCACGTTCCGGCTCCCCACCTCGCGGATGTCCCTCTGCGCCAGCCACCGCACCGCCAGGTAACCCGTCGGAATCGCTCCAATAAAGTAAGCCGCTGCGATGAGCAGCCCATAAGTCACCAGCTCCATGAACCCCGTTCCCACGAAAAATGGTATCTCTCAATCCATCTTAAGTTAGCCCGGCCAGCCCCGGCAAACCCCGTGTGCCGCGTTCCCGCCCTCCGCCGCCCCGCCTGATGTGCAATAATGGAAGGCACGGTTCGGTTAAACTCACCGCGAAAACAGGACAGGAAAGCACAATGGAGCAGTTGAAACAGGATTTGGAAGCCTTGGTCCAGCGGGTCGATTCCGTCGTGGAGCGTCTTTGACCTCCCTGCCAAGGAACACACCGTAGCCAAAATGGAAACCGCCGCTGCCGCCCCTGGTTTCTGGGACGACCATCGCGCCGCCCAGGCCCAGATGCAGCAGTTGGGCCGCCTCAAGGACCAGGTCACCCTCTGGCGCACCCTCCGCTCCGACGCCGCCTCCGCCCTTGAATTGACCGAACTCGCCCTCGAGGAAGGTGACGACTCCATCCAGGAACAGTTGGAAGCCGAGGCCGCCGTCTTGGCCCGGTCCCTGGAGCGGGAGGAAATCAACCTTACCCTCTCCGGCGGCTACGACGACCGGCCCGCCATCGTGTCCATCCGTTCCGGCGCCGGCGGGACCGACTCCCACGACTGGACCCAGATGCTCCTCGGCATGTACACCCGCTGGGCCGAGGAGGAAAAGCGTCCCCTCCAGGTAATGGACTTGTCCTACGGCGACGAGGCCGGATTGCGGACCGCGACCCTGGAAATCGGCGGCCCCTACGCCTGCGGATACCTCAACGCCGAGAACGGCGTCCACCGCCTCGTCCGTCTCTCCCCCTACGACCCCAACCACCTCCGCCACACCTCCTTCGCCGAGGTCGAGGTCCTGCCCGCCGCCGTCGAGGAGGAAGCCGAGGTCGAAATCCGTCCCGAAGACCTGAAGATGGACTTCTTCCGTTCCAGCGGCCCGGGAGGACAGAACGTTCAGAAGGTCGCCTCCGCCGTCCGGCTCACCCACCTGCCCACCGGCGTCGTCGTCACCTGCCAGACCGAGCGCTCCCAGCACCAGAATCGGGAATACGCCATGCGCATCCTCCGCGCCCGTCTATTGGACCGTCAGAACCGGGAGCGGGCCGAAGAGCTCGCCCGTCTCCGCGGCGAGCGGGTAACCCCAGAATGGGGACACCAGATACGCAGCTACGTGCTGCACCCCTACAAGTCCGTCAAGGACCACCGCACCAACTACCAGAGCACCAATCCCGACGCCGTCCTCGATGGCGACCTCCAGGGCTTCATCAGCGCCTACCTCATGTCCAAGGTCGGCGACGGTGAATAGGACCGCGGGAACGTTCTTGGCGTCCGCCAAACGAAAAGAGGGCAGGCCCGCAGCCTGCCCTCAATTGGTTTCCCCCTGACCGGAAATGCCCGGTAACCGGAACGCCCGGCTAAGAACACGAACCCAAAATATGCCCCATCCTGTCCCGCTTGGTCCGCAGATACGCCAGGTTCTCGTCGTTGGGCGGGACTTCCACCGCCACCCGGTCCACGATCTCCAGCCCTAGCCCCGTCATCCCCACCACTTTCTTCGGATTGTTCGTCAGCAGCTTGATCCGCGAAATCCCCAGGTCCCGCAGGATCGCGGCTCCCATGCCGTAATGCCTCTGGTCCGACTCGAACCCCAGCGCCTCGTTGGCCTCTACGGTGTCCAGACCGCCTTCCTGCAGCGAGTATGCCATGATCTTGTTGTGCAGGCCGATCCCCCGCCCTTCCTGCCGCATGTACAGCAAAGCCCCCGTGCCCTCCTTGGCCAGCATCCGCAGGGCCAGCTCGATCTGCTCCCCGCAGTCGCACCGGAGGCTGCCGAAGACGTCCCCCGTCAGGCATTCGCTGTGGACCCGGGTCAGGACCGGTTCGTCTTGTTCCCACTCCCCGATGGTCAACGCAATATGTTCTCCGGGATCGAACGGGCTCCGGTAGGCGATTATCTTGAACTCTCCGTACTTCGACGGGAGCCTGGCTTCCGCCACCCTCTCGATGGGATTGTCGTTGCGCCGCCGGTGGGCGATTATCTGCGCGATGCTCAGGATCTTCAGGTTGTGCTCCGATGCCATCGCCTCCAGGTCCGGCATCCGGGCCATCTCCCCGTCGTCCTTCATGATCTCGCATACCACGCCAGCCGGATACATCCCGCCGATGTCGCACAGGTCGATGATGGCCTCCGTGTGTCCCTCGCGGGCCAGCACCCCCCCGGGATGATAGCGCAGCGGGAACAGGTGCCCGGGGCGGGAGAAGTCTTCGGGAGCAGCGTTGGGGTCGATTAGAGCCTGCACCGTGGCCGCCCGGTCCCGGGCCGAAATTCCCGTGGTCGTTCCGGGTTTGTAGTCCACCGACATCGTGAACGCGGTGGGCTTCTCATGGATGGCGTGGGAGCTTTCAGTAAGGGCGATGTCCAGCTCGTTCAGCCGCTCCTCCATCATGGGCATGCACAGCAGCCCCCGCGCGTGGGTTACCATAAAGTTGACCGCCTGCGGCGTCACCTTTTCCGCGGGCATGACCAGGTCGCCTTCGTTTTCCCTGCGTTCATCGTCTACCAGGATGATGAACTTGCCGGCCTGCAAGTCCGCTATGGCTTCTTCCAGGCTGCACAAAGGCATAAGACACCCTTTCCTTTAACCAATTCCCCCGGTTCCCCGTTGCAATTTGAGGCCCATCTGAACCTAGTCCCTTCCCCCTTGACGGGGGAAGAGCCTGCCCCGCGTAGGCGGGGGTTAGGATGGGGGTGACGGCCCCGCCTCACTCCCGGGTCAGCAAGCTTTCCACGTACTTGGCAACGATGTCAACCTCCAGGTTCACCCGGCTTCCCTCGGACTTTCCCTTCAGGTTGGTGTGTTCCAGCGTGTATGGTATCACAGAGATGGTGAACCACGTAGCGCCCTTTTCCACCACCGTCAGGCTGATTCCGTCCACTGCCACGAACCCCTTTTCCACGATGTACGGCATCAGCTGCCCCGGCGCTTCGACCCGGAAAATGTGGCAGTCCCCGTCGGGTTCGATGGACGCCACCGCCCCGCTCCCGTCCACGTGCCCTTGGACGATATGTCCCCCCAGCCGGTCGGACACCGCCAGAGGCCGCTCCAGGTTCACCGGGTCCCCGGCCGCCACGTCCCCCAGCGACGTCCGCCGCATCGTCTCCGGCGCCAGGTCCACGGAAAATCCCCCCTCTTCCAGTGTTACCACCGTGAGGCAGGTGCCGTTGACGGCTATGCTGTCCCCCAGCTTGGCGTCCTCAACCACCTTCGGCCCCACGATGCTCAGGCGGTGGCCGTCCAGGCCTCCCACTATGCCCACTTCTTCCACTATTCCGGTGAACATTTCACCCCTCCCTCTGCGGGTATCCTCTGATTAGCCAGTCGCCCCCCACCTGCTCCATGACCGTCCGTTCCAGACGCCAGGCCCGCGCCATGCTCTCCGCTCCCCAGCCCTCCACCGGAGAGGCCGCTTGGCCGCCTCCGATGATTACCGGGGCCACGAAGGCCCGCACCTCGTCAACCAGCCCCGCGTCGAACAGCGACCCCAGGACGGTGCCGCCCCCCTCTACCAGCAGGTTTACCACTCCCCTTCGCCCCAGTTCCGACAGCACCAGCCCGGCGTCCACCCGCCAGTCATCCCCCAGACCTGCCGGGATAACCTCCGCCCCTGCCTCCGACAGCCTCTTGGTTGCGTTGACTGGTGCCTCCTCCCCGACGAACACCAGCGTGCGCCCCGGCTCTCGGAGCATTCGGGACTCCGGCGTCATCCGGCACCGCGTGTCCAGCACAACCCGCAGCGGCTGCACCTCCAGCGGTTGCCCGTCCCGGTCCCGGGCCGTCAGTTGCGGGTCATCGGCCAGCGCCGTATTGCTCCCCACCATCACCGCGTCCGACACTCGCCGCAGTTCCTGCACCATCCCCCGCGCTTCCCTGCCCGTGACCCACTTGGAGTCCCCGGTGCGGGTGGCGATCTTCCCGTCCAGGCTCATGGCGAACTTTGCCACCACGTAGGGCAAGCCCGTCAGGATGTGCTTGGCAAAACCCCGGTACAGCTCCCCCGCCGCCTCCGATTCCTCCCTGGTCGCGCCAATCCCGGCCTGCTCCAGTTCCGCCATCCCCTGTCCGCAGACCTTCGGGTTGGGATCAACCACCGCGACCCGGACCTCCCGGACACCGGAGGCGATGATTGCCCGCGTGCAGGGCGGCGTCCGCCCGAAGTGGCAGCAGGGCTCCAGCGTCGTGTAGAGCGTTGCACCGCTGGCCCGCTCTCCCGCCTCCTCCAGGGCCACTATCTCGGCGTGTCTCAATCCCGCCGGTTGGGTGTGCCCCTCACCGACAATCTCGCCGTCCCGCACCACCACCGCCCCCACCGGCGGATTGGGGCTGGTGCGCCCCCGGGCTTCCCTCGCCAGGGCAATCGCCCGGTCCATCGGTGTCTGGCCATCTGGGTTTGCCATCACGGCTCCCGGGAGTCTGGATGCTGGAAGTCCAGGTGTATCCGGCTTGCGGTGGGCCCTGTCTGCCCTTGGTACTTGCTGTTCAGCGACTCCGACCCGTACAGCCGGTCCGCCGGCGTCGTGAGCCTCAAGAAGGAAATCTGCCCGATCTTCATCCCGTAGTACAGCGTGATGGGCAGCCGGGACAGGTTGCTCAGCTCCAGCGTCAGGTGCCCCTTCCACCCCGGGTCCACGAACCCGGCCGTCGAGTGGATGACCAGCCCGATCCGGCCCAGCGAGCTTTTGCCCTCCAGCCGCGCCACCAGGTCGGCGGGAAGCTCGATGTTCTCCATCGTGCTCCCCAGCACGAACTCGCCGGGATGCAGGATGAACGGCTCCTCCGCCCCCACCTCCACCCTTTCCGTCAGCGATTCCAGGCTGTCCTTGACGTCGATATAGGGACGCCGGGAGTTGGTGAACACCATTACCTCCCTGTCCAGGTGCAGGTCTACGCTGGCCGGCTGGATATCCTCCTCGTCCAGCGGGTCAATTACAATCCGTTCCCGGGCCAGTTCCTCCCGGATTGACCGGTCGCTCAGGACCATAGTTGACGCTCACCATCCTGTCCGCCCCGGGAGGCGTTGACTTCCCCTCAAATTGCCCGGAATTTTATCCGCGCGCACCCCCACCCGCAACCGCAAGAACAACCTCCCCCCGTCGTCCCTGCGGAGGCAGGGACCCATCAGCTTTCCCGGGAAACGCTGTGGACAACGCAAGACCAACCCTGCCCCTACACCCAAACCTCTGCCGTCATTCCCGCGCAGGCGGGAATCCAGACCCCGGTAAATCCCTCCCCTCAGGAACGGCAACCGCAGCAAACCCTCCTCCGTCGTCCCTGCGGAGGCAGAGACCCATCAGCTTTCCCGGGAAACGCTGCGCGCAAGACCAACCCTGCCCCTACACCCAACATCTCTCCCATCATCCCCGCCCCGAGCCTGCCGCATCAAGGCAGGGACGGGAATCCACACCCCAGTCAACTCTCCCATAGAGGAACGGCAACCGAAGCAAACCCTCCTCCGTCGTCCCTGCGGAGGCAGGGACCCATCAGCTTTCCCGGGAAACGCTGCGGACAACGCAAGACCAACCCCTGCCCCTGCACCCAACATCTCTCCCATCATCCCCGCCCCGAGCCTGCCGCATCAAGGCAGGCGGGAATCCAGACCCCGGTAAATCCCTCCCCTCAGGAACGGCAACCGAAGCAAACCCTCCTCCGTCGTCCCTGCGGAGGCAGGGACCCATCAGCTTTCCCGGGAAACGCTGCGGACAACGCAAGACCAACCCTGCCCCTACACCCAAACCTCTGCCGTCACCCCCGCACAGGCGGGGGCCCAGACCCCGGTAAATCTCTCCCCCCAACCCCTTTACCCTTGAACTGCACCACCGGAAACCGGCCCCATATCGCAAATCCCATCCCCGTCCGACGCACCCGAAACCACCAACATGTTGGTGCCGCAACCCGCACCCCATCCTTATTAAATGCAACTGTTGTCTATCGACAACAATAACCCGTCCATCCCTCGGTTCGCCCCATTACCGGCGCCGCATCCTGCCCGCCATTGGTCCCCCAGGAATCTAGCGGCGATTCCCCTGGAGACTCGGCTACTGGGCCTCCCCGTCCTCTATCTCGAACTCCGCCCGGATTGTCACCGTGACCTCTACGTCCCCGGCCAGTACCGGTGTTCCCGCGTCGGCCGCTGCTGCCGCGGCCAAGCCGAACTCAGCCGCCGCCCTGGGATACGGGATGCCGCCGAAGTCCGACTCGTTCACCGAGACAACCCTGCCCAGCGTCACGCCCATCCCCTCCGCCAGTTGTCCCGCCTTGTCGGTTGCGTTCTCCGCCGCCGCCGCTCGGGCCTCCTCTTCCAGCGCCCCGGTGTCCTCCACCGAAAAATCAATGCCCCGCAGGCGGGTCGAATCTCCCGCCGCCGCTGCCGCACCGTCGATTGCGGCCCCGACCAGGTCCAGGTCCCTTATCTTCACCACCAGGCGGTTGCTCACCTCGTACCCCGTCACCGTCTGGGTCTCATAGTTCATCCGTGGGTTGATCCTGATCGACCTCGTCCCGATGTCATCCTCCGCAACCCCCGCCTCGGTCAGGGCCTCAATCAAACTGATTGTTGCTGCTGCAGATTGCGCCCGCGCCTCCCCCACCGTCTCTCCGATGGTCTCAACGCCCAGCTCCAGGATCGCCACGTCGGGAGACGCCGTAGCCTTGCCCTGGCCTGTCACCGAAATTGTCCTCCGCTCCTTGGTATCCCCGAAGCCGGCTGCCTGCCCCAGGGGCTCGGGTGCCTGGGCCGGAGGGACCGCCTCTACCGCCATTGGGACCGTGCTGGCCGTTGCTCCATCGGGCGTTGCCGCCGCCGAAGCCGGAGCAACGGCGCTGACCTGGGAAGTATCTGGTTTCGAAGCAGCTTCGGCTTTCTCGGCCACTGTTTCGGAGGCCACCGCTCCGGTCGCTGCAACGGAGGCGGTCGTGGCAGGAGGCTCGGACTGGCACCCTGAGACCAGCAGCGCCACCAAACCCAGCACCAGCAGTACCGGAATCACGTATTTTCCGTATGTCATTGAAGACTCCTTGCTAATCGCATTGGGAGCCCGGTTGTAGCCGGGTCACATTATTGAGTACGAAATCAGATGCCGAAACGGACTTAAACCGCCCACGGTCCGGAAAGGCCGGGGGAGGATGGGACAGCCCTGCAGGAAATAAAGCCCTGGTGTTGCCCTTCACCCGTGGTAGTTCACCCGCCCGTCCAGCAGGGCCCGGGCCATGACGAACTTGTGTATCTCCGACGTTCCCCCGCCGATTCGGGCATGGCGCAACATGTGGTACCAGTGCGGAATCGGCAAGTCCACCGTTTCCCCGATCCCTCCGAAAACCTGCATGATCTTGTCGATGCTCCGCCAGCCCCACTCCCCGGCGCAATACTTGACCATGCTGGCCTCCACTCTCACGTCCTCCCCCGCGTCCGCCTTCTCCGCCGTCTCCCGTGTCAGCGCCCGCAGCGCCATGACATCCGTATAAACGTCAGTCAGCATCCACTGGATTGCCTGCCGGTCGGCGATGGGCCTTCCGTACGTAATCCTCTGCTTGGCCCAGTCGATGGCCATGTCCAGGGCCCGGCTGAGAATGCCCAGTGCCATCGACCCCCGCAGGAGACGGTCGTGGTGGACCAGCCACTGCTGCCCCAGCGTAAACCCGTAGCCTACTTCCCCCAGCACCTGGGTCTGGGGAACCCGCACGTTGTCCAGGTGGACCATGTTCTGCTGAGCCTTGGTCGGCATGGTCCAGACGTAAATCGGCTCAAACGTCATCCCCGGCGTCGGGTTGTCAATGATAAACATGGTGATGCCGCCGCGCTGTCGCTTCTCCGCATCCGTCACGGCCTGGACCAGCAGATAGTCGGCGCTGGCGGCACCGGAAATGAACATCTTGGTTCCGTTGATTACCCAGTCGTCGCCGTCCCTGACCGCCCGGGTCTGCATCATCCCGCCGGGGTCGGACCCGGCCTGGGGCTCCGTCTGCCCAAATGCGTAGAACAGGTCTCCGTTGATGGCAGGATAGAGATACTTCTCCTCCTGTTCCGGGGTACAGGCCCCTATCATGAACATGGGGACCGGCGATGTGGGCAGGTGCAGGATGCTCTTCTGTATCTCTTCTTCGAGAACAACGTGGCCCAGGGCGCCCATTCCGCCGCCGCCGTACTCCTCGGGAACAAAGGATGTGTAGATGCCGGTTTCCTTGGAAACTTCGTGCAGCCTCGCCCATTGTTCCGGTTGAAGGGTGCCCAGTATTCCGGGGACTGCTTCCAGAATCCCCCTGGGAGCACCTTCATTCTGTTCGCCGTCCCTGGGAGGATGGGTGAGGAATTCCGTTTCCAGCGGAACGCACTCCTCCCGGACTATCTGGCGGATCACGTTTTTCAGTGCTTCAAGCTCGGGAGGGAGACCGGGTTGCGTCGAAACCATAACTTAGACCACGTGTGTTGATTGAATTGGGACAAAATTACGCCGGCTCCGAAGTGCCGGCGAAGTTCTGATGGAAGAGGTGCTTGCTCCACGGCAAGCTAGTGGAACGGTCAAACATATTTCAGGCTGGCCATGGCCGCGCTGTCACCGCCAACCTCTCGCGACAAATCTCCGGACGCCGCGGCGAACTGGTCCCTCAACAGCAATGGCTGGCTCTGGGCTTCGGTCGCGGCCTGAATGCTTTTCACCTGCTCCATGACCGCGCCGACAAAAGCAAAGGTCAGGAGAGCGAGGACGGCAAAGCCGACAATTTTTGCCTTCAGGGGAACGCCCGGCATGATCATGGGCAGACCTCCTTTCCCGAGGTTGCATTTCTCTTGCCTTTAATTCTAATCGCTGTCCGCCGGGAATTCCACCTTCCGTCATCCCCCCCGCGCCCGTTTTCCCCAAGCGTGCCCGCTTTTGGTGACGCCCGGCCTCTTCCCAGCCGCGTTCCCGGCCAGTTAACATATACTCATGCCTTGTCCCATTTCGGAACCACGGTCCGTTTCCAGGCTGGCCGCGTCGTCCTTCCCGCCTTCCGCCTTTTCAACTGCCCCCTCAGAAGCGGAATGTCCCAAAAATGTCTCAAAATGTCCCACCGTGTCCCATTATGGCTCAATGTACACCTCAATTTGGCCCGGACTGGCCCTCCAAATGTCCCTCAAACCAAGGTCGAGAAGCCGTCTCCAAGCACGAAAACCGGAAAATGTCCCACTTCTTGGTTTTTTCCGATTTTCCCCGTTGCTGTCCCCGCGCTTTCCTGTAGGATAGCCCTCGCCGGGCCTCGTTGCCGGTCGGTCGGAATACCGGAACATGGTACAATCGCTGCATAAATCGACCTCCTGTTTTTCTACGGGAAAAAGTATGCAACTCCGCAACCTGCCCAGTGTTGATGCGGTCCTGTCCCACCCGGACGTGGGCCAATTGCTGGCCGTCTACCGCCGAGGCTGGGTAGTCGGATTGGTGAGGCAGCGCCTGGACGAAGTGAGGGCGGCGGTCCGAACCGGCGCGGATGTCCCGGATACCCAATCGGTGGCGTGTTTGGTATCCCGGACTGTTGAGGAAATGGTCACCCCCGCGCCTAAGCGTGTGATCAACGCCACCGGCGTCGTAATTCACACCAACCTGGGCAGGGCCCCCTTGAGCGGCGCTGCTACCCAGGCTGCTACCCAGGCGGCCCTGGGGTATTCAGACCTTGAGCTGGACATAACCACGGGTCGGCGCGGGTCCCGTCAGGCCCACCTTCAGGCCCTCCTCCGCGAACTCACTGGTGCGGAGGCCGCCTTGGTGGTAAACAACAACGCCTCAGCGGTCCTGTTGGGACTGTCCGCCTTGGCTGCCGGAAAAGAGGTCATCGTTTCCCGAGCCGAAGCCATCGAGATCGGCGGCGGTTTCCGCATTCCAGACGTTCTCCGCCAAAGCGGCGCCATCCTGGTGGATGTGGGGACAACCAACCGCACCTACGTCCGCGACTACTCCGAGGCCATTAACGAAAATACCGGAGCCATGGTCAAGGCCCATGCCAGCAACTTCCGCGTGGAGGGCTTCACCGCCGCGGTATCTTCCGAAGATCTGGTCGAGGTGGGAAGGGAACGGGGTGTTCCGGTCTTGAACGACGTTGGCAGCGGTTGCCTGCTGGACTGTGAGAAATACGGCCTCGCCCACGAACCTACTCCTCAGGAAAGCGTGGCCGCCGGAGTGGGCTTGACCTTCTTCTCGGGAGATAAGCTCCTCGGTGGCCCTCAGGCCGGCATAGTGGTTGGGGAACGGGACCTCGTGCAAAAACTGGAGCGCCATCCATTGGCCCGCGCGTTCCGCATCGACAAGATGAGCCTGGCCAGCCTGACCACCACGCTGACCCATTACCTTAAGCGGGAAGCCGAACAGGAGATACCCATCTGGCGGATGATTTCCGCTTCCGAACACTCCGTCAGGGCGAGAGCCCAGGGATGGGTATCCCATCTGGAAGGTTCCGCCGAAATCGTGCCCACCCGGTCGGCGATAGGCGGAGGCAGCCTGCCCGGCGAGACCCTGCCCAGCTGGGCGGTAGCCCTTGACGGCGCCGGACCCGATTTGTTGATGCGCCGGCTTCGCCAGTGCGATCCTCCCGTGATCGCCCGTGTCGAGGCGGACAAGGTGCTCCTTGATCCCAGGACCGTGCTTCCGGAAGAAGATGAACCTTTGCTTCGGGGGTTGCGCCTTGCGTTGGCCGGGTGAGCCTGAATACTGCTGCGGAATAGAGTGGGTGGGGGCGGCCATCCCTGTCCCCTTTCTACCGAATGCCCAGACCCGGAATGGCCCTGGACCTCTCGCGGAAACGCTCGTGAAGGCCGTCAAGTGACTGATTTCCTGTTGGTGCATGGGGCCGGTCAGGGAGCTTGGGCCTGGGGCAAGGTCTGGGGGTACATGACCGCTCCGCAGACTCACCCTCCCCGTCTGTACGCTCATACGCCGGTGGGAAAGGTATATCCCATGGACTTGCCCGGTCATGGTGCTGACAGTGACGGGGATACTTCCTCGGTAGCGCTGGACGAATGCGTTCAAGCGATCGTTCGGACCGTGGAACGCCAGGCCCTGGATGATGTGGTGCTCGTCGGGCATGGTGTGGGGGGTGGGTTGGTGCTTCACGCTGCGGGCCAGCTTTCCCCTCCTCCAAAAAGAGCGGTGTTGCTTGGCGGAATAGTTCCCGCCCTCGGTGGAACGATGATCTCAGAAATCGTGATGCCCTTGCGCTGGACACTCTCGTTTTTGAAATACTGGAACGCCCTTATCGGACAGGAACTCAGGTTGCCCGGTGGGGTGGTAACTCGCTATCTGTGCAACGGGATGGACCCGATGGCAGTGGTGGAAATGGTCGGCTTCATGGGGCCGTGGCCTGCCCAGGTACTCAAGGCGAATATGCCCGAAATCCCGTCAGTGCCGTGCCCGGTTTCCTACGTGGTTCTATCCCGGAGCCGGGTTGTCCCTCCCGTCAACCAGCGGCGTATGGCGGAACGCCTCGGCCTCTCCGATGTCATGGAAATGGATACCTGCCATCAGGTGGTGCATCACCGGCCAAGGGAGCTCGCCGACCTCCTGATGTCATTTACCTGAACGAAGACGACTGTACATCCGTTTGTGCTGGACTGGCCAGGATGCCCTATTTCGCCGACCTGCATCTTCATTCCCCCTACGCTTACGCCACCAGCAAGTCACTGACCCTTGAGAACTTGGCCGCTTGGGCTAGGCTCAAAGGGCTGGATCTGCTGGCCACCGGCGACTTCACCCATCCTGTCTGGTTTGGGGAACTGCAAGAGAAGCTGAAGCCAGCGGCTGAAGCCGAGGGTTTGTACCAGTTTGGCGGCGTCAAGTTCGTTCTCGGAACCGAGGTCAGTTGCGTCTACAACCAGGCCGGGCGCCATCGCCGCATCCACATTCTCCTGTTTGCCCCCAGCCTCGAAACCGCAGCCGAGTTGACCGGAGCACTGGCGGTTTATGGGAAGCTTGACCTCGACGGGCGGCCCACCCTGGGAATATCTGCCCGGGACCTGGCAGAGTTGGTCCTGGGTGTCAACCCTGAGTGCCTGGTCATCCCTGCCCACGCTTGGACCCCGTGGTACGGGGTGTTCGGCTCCAAATCAGGCTTCGACAGCCTTTCCCAATGCTTCCTCGATATGACTCCTGCCATCCAGGCCATTGAGACCGGCCTGTCCAGCGACCCAGCCATGAACTGGGGAGTCGATGAGCTTTCCGACATCGCGATTCTCTCCTTTTCCGACGCCCACTCCCTTCCCAAGCTGTCCAGGGAGGCGACCGCGTTCAACGGCCCCCTGACCTTCAACGGGTTGACCAATGCCATTGACCGCAACGACGTGGCGTTCACCGTGGAGTTCTATCCCGAGGAGGGCAAATACCACTACGACGGCCACCGGAAATGCGGCGTCAGCCGTGCCCCGGATCTCAGCGATCCTGACTTCGAGACCTGCCCGGTATGCTCCCGCCCTTTGACTCTCGGCGTCCTTCACCGGGTCAAGGCCTTGTCGCGCCGGGGCGTGGAGGCTCGCTTCGGGGAAGACGGCTTCATCCGTTCTTCGGAAGGCAGACCCCCCTTCATCCGTTTGGTCCCGCTCCAGGAATTGGTCGCCCAGGTATTCGGACGCGGCATCGGAACCAGGACTGTGCAGACTACTTACATGAAGATAGTCCGGGAACTGGGCGGCGAGCTGGACGTCCTCATCAGCGGTTCCTTCCAGGACATCGAGACGGCCGCTGGAAGCGGTATTGCGGAGGCGGTGCTGCATTCCAGGGCTGGTGAAGTACAGGTCGAACCGGGCTATGACGGGGTGTTCGGCAAAATATCCCTTCCGAATCAAAATAGCGCCTCGCCGCCCGACTTCCAGCCAACGCTGCTCTAGCCCTGTCCAGTTCATCGGGAGTCCGGGCCAGCGCCAGGGTACTGTGCTACAATTTGGCCTCCATTCAACCCCAATCCTTCCGGCCGTTCCCGATCCTTCCGGCATTCCAATGAAGGAATCCCCGATGAAGGAACCTCCGACCTTCAGTGAATTTACCGATTGCGCTATGGACATTGCCCTCAGGCGGATGCGGTCCGAAGACGTTTCCCAAGTCGTAGAGATCGAAAGGGAAGCTTTCGCACCGCTGTCCCTCGGCACTCCCTTCAAGCGGGACCTGAACAACCGCTACGTTCGTTACCTGGTTGCCCACTGGCCGGACGACTCGTCTGAACTCCTCGAAGAGCCGGAAGTTCCACCGGATAGTCCGTCCCAACCATCCCTCTGGGGCCGAGTGGTCAGGACCGTTCAGGGAGTGGTCAGGCGGGATGAATCCCCTGCCCCCGGGGAAGACATAGCTGGCTACGTGGGCATGTGGTTCCAGGGAAACGAAGCCCATATCACCGAGATTGCCGTCCGGCACGACCTGCGTGGAAACGGCCTCGGAGAGTTGCTTCTGATCGGTTCCATCCGCGCTGCGGTCGAAAACGGGTCCGCCGTGGTAACTCTCGAAGTGCGGGTATCCAACTTCATAGCCCAGCGGTTGTACGAAAAATATGGGTTCAAGACTGCCGGCGTGCGGAAGGGCTATTACACCAACAACCGGGAAGATGCTTTGATTATGACCACCAGCCCGTTGCACACCGACGATTACCGGAAGTTGTTCACTTCTCTGCAAGACTCCTTCGCCGCCCGCTACGGGAAGATCACCGTCTTGTAACAACAGCAGCCATTACACTCCAGTTCCGGCCGGGCCCGCTTTGCCCACCAAATCGGCGGGATTGGGGGTGCTGAGGACGGACAGGGTATGGCTGAAAGTGGTTGGGAAAGGGAGTTTACAAAGCAGGACAGGATTGGCAGTCTGCTGATAAGTGGAAACGAACAGGGTGGAGGGGTGATGCAGCCAACAATGCTG
>DAOUIZ010000029.1:0-24718 GCA_034423195.1 Dehalococcoidia bacterium
CTTCTCCCGCACCATGGATACCACACCTCACCCAACACAGCTTCTCTGGCAACCATACCACTCCCATTCAAGACAAAATAGACCTGTAATTACCAGTTTGACTGACTACTAGGCAGCGGGGGTCAGGACTATGCGGTTGACGAAGATGCCGCTGGAGATGATGACCTCGGGGTCGAGGGAGCCTGGTTCGGAGATGTGGTCGACCTCGGCGATGCAGACGGTTGAAGCCATGGCCATAGTGGGGCCGAGATTCCGTCCGATGCCCCGGTAGACGACGTTGCCGAAGGTGTCGGCCGCGGCGGCACGGACGAAGGCGAAGTAGGCTTTGAGGGCAGGTTGGAAAACGGTTTCCTGCCCGTCGAGGATGCGAATCTCTTTCCCATTAGCAAACCTGGTACCGTCCGCAGGTGGCAGAAATACTCCTCCTAGTCCCGCACCGCCGGCGCGGAGACGCTCGGCGAGGACGCCCTGGGGGACGACTTCGATTTCCAAGGCGCCGGTGCGCCAACTTTCCTCGGTAATCGAGGAAGCGCCGGATGCGAAGGGGAAAGCTGAAACGAGGCGGGAGACCTGGCCGTTGGTGAGCAGGGGGTTTATCCCTGGGGAGGAAGGGCAGGGACACCCATCCGAGGGTGGGCATCCCAGAGGGGAGTAGATGCAAGTCAGGTTGCGCGTAGAAGTCCGGGCCAAGGCTCCGATGAGTCCCGACGGATCACCGTATCCGGCGGCGCCGCTGACAAGGATAGTCGCGCCGTCGGAGATGTCGGCGACGGCAGCGGCGCATGAAGCGAAGACCTTTTCCCTGGGCAAAGCAGAATCCCTCCTCCTGCGAGATTCTACCAGCAATGCCGGGGGAGTTGAAGATGCTCTTTGTCGGGCGCAGCCTTCCAGGCGGGCATGAGCAAGGGGGGTCAGCGCAAAAAGAAGCGGCCGCCCTATCTTTGGGCGGCCGCTGGTTGTTCCGGTAGGAACGGCTTCCGGTGGGCTAGTAGTCCATCGGAGGCATGGCCGGAGCGGCCGGAGTGGGCTCGGGGATCTCGGTGATCATGGACTCGGTGGTGAGGACCATGGCCGCGACGCTAGCAGCGTTCTGCAGGGCGTAGCGGGTGACCTTCACCGGGTCGACGATGCCGCGCTCGAGCATGGGGCCGAACTCGCCGACCTCGGCGTCATAGCCGTAGTCGTCGGCCTGCTGCTTGACGTCGTTGAGGACAACGGCGCCTTCGGCGTCGGCGTTCTCGACGATGAGCTTGAGGGGCTGTTCGAGGGAACGGCGGATGATGGCGGCGCCAACACCTTCGTCGCCAGCCAGACCGCCCAAGCCGTCCAGGGCGCGGGAGGCGCGAACCAAGGCGACTCCGCCTCCAGGGACGATGCCTTCCTCTACGGCGGAGCGGGTGGCTGAGAGGGCGTCCTCGACGCGGGCCTTGCGCTCCTTGAGCTCGATCTCAGTGGCGGCACCGACCTTGATGACCGCAACGCCGCCGGACAGCTTGGCCATCCGTTCCTGCAGCTTCTCGCGATCGAACTCGGAGGTGGTCTCCTCGATCTGGGTCTTAATCTGGTTGATGCGGGCCTGGATGGCATCCTCGGAGCCGTGGCCCTCAACGATGGTGGTCTCGTCCTTGGTGGAGCTGACCCGGCGGGCCTGCCCGAAGTCCTCAAGGTTGGCGGAGTCGAGCTTGCGGCCGGTCTCCTCGCTGATGACAGTGCCACCGGTCAGGATGGCGATGTCCTCCAACATGGCCTTGCGGCGGTCGCCGAAGCCGGGGGCCTTGACGGCGAGGACGTTGAGGGTGCCGCGGAGCTTGTTGACCACCAAGGTAGCCAGGGCTTCACCGTCGACATCCTCTCCGATTACGACGACGTTCTTCTTGCCAATCTGGAGGAGCTTCTCCAGGGCGGGCAGGAAGTCAGCGACCGCGGAGACCTTCTTGTCGGTGATAACCAGGGTGGCGTCGTCGATGACGGCTTCCATCCGGTCGGAGTTGGTGATGAAGTAAGGTGAGATGTAGCCGCGGTCGATCTGCATTCCCTCGACGTACTCAATCTCATCGGAAAGGCCCTTGGACTCTTCAACGGTGATGACGCCGTCCTTGCCGACCTTTTCCATGGCCTCGGCGATGGTCTCGCCGATGGCGTCCTCGTGGGCGGAGAGGCTGGCGACCTGGCCGATGCGCTCGCGGGTCTCGACGGTCTGGGACATTCCCTGCAGTTCTCTGACGACGGCCTCGACGGCCTTTTCGATGCCGCGCTTGATGGCCATGGGGTTGCTGCCGGCGGTGACGTTCTTGAAGCCATCGTTAATGATGGCCTGGGCGAGAACGATGGAGGTCGTGGTGCCGTCGCCGGCGGCGTCGTTGGTCTTGGTGGCGGCTTCCTTCAAGAGCTGGGCGCCCATGTTCTCGAAGGCGTCGGGGAGTTCGATTTCCTTGGCGATGGTGACACCGTCGCTGCAGACCAGGGGGGGACCGAATTTCTTGTCCAGGACCACGTTGCGGCCCTTGGGACCGAGGGTAACTTTGACCGAATCGGCCAGGGTGTCGATACCGGCTCGAAGGGTCTTACGGGCCTCTTCGGAATAAGCCAGTTTCTTGGCGGGCATTCCCTATCCTCCTATTGCTTGAGATGCTGGTTGGGGTTACGAAATCTTGGCCAGGACGTCGCTTTCGCGCAGGATGAGGTACTCGTCGTCGCCGTCTTTATATTCCGTTCCGGCGTACTTGGAGTAGATGACCTTGTCGCCGACGGAAAGTTCCATGGCGATGCGGGTGCCGTCGTCGGTCATGCGACCGGGGCCGGCTGCGACGATTTCGCCTTCCTGAGGCTTTTCCTTGGCAGTGTCGGGCAGGTAAATGCCGCCCTTAGTCGTCTGCTCTTGTTCGATGGGCTTGATGACGATGCGCTCGCCCAAGGGTTGGATATTAACCTTGGTTACCACCTGATCCTCCTTTCCAGAAATGCTTGAATTGCTTTTTGCGGTTACACGCGCCACTATTTGGACACAGTGTACGACAATTTATCGTAATAAAGGCGCCAATACTTGTCAAGAACAGGTTGTCAACGTAACATTGAGCGGGTTTCCAGGGAAACTGACCCTCAACCCGACGCTGAATTCTTGGGTGCAGTTGGGCGGAGGGCATAGCCGGGAAGCGCGGTTTGATTGGATACGAGACCTCGGGAGAAATCGCGACCATTACGCTGGACAGTCCGGCAACGGGCAACCGTGTCAGCGGTGAACTGGCAGAAGAGTTCCGCGATGTATGCCGGAAGGTGCGAGAGGGTGACGGGACCAGGGTTGTTGTGGTGACCGGGAACGGTCCGTCGTTCTCCATGGGTAGGTCGCCGTTTCCCGAGGATTCCAGAGGCATTGAGGCGGTGGACGTGGAGTCCTGGCTGGCCTGGATGCGGGTCGCCGAGTCGCTGGCGGCTCTGCCGATGCCGGTGATCGCGGGATTAAACGGGGACGCCCTAGACCATGGCCTGGAATTGGCCCTGGCGGCAGACCTGCGGGTCTGTTCGGATAACGCACGCCTGGGCTTTCCGGACCGGACTCCTGCCTCGGGGTTCCCATTCGACGGCGGGACGCAACGGCTTCCCCGGCTTGTTGGTCCGGCAATGGCGCTGGACATGCTCCTGACGGGCCGGACGGTATCGGCCGCCGAGGCGTTGCAGATGGGGCTGGTGAACAAGGTGGCGGCCGGGACGGATGTGGAGGAAGCCACCAGGAAAGTGGCCCAGGAGATTGCGGAAGGCGCCCCGGTGGCGGCGCGTTTTGCCAAGGAAGCAGTCAGAGACGGGCGGGAGTTGATCCTGCAACAGGGACTCCGGCTGGAGGCGGACCTGAACGTTCTCCTGCAGACCACGGAAGACAGGACGGAGGGGTTGGCGTCGTTCCGGGAGAAACGGACTCCGGTGTACCGGGGCCGGTGAAAACGACGCGCCGAACTTCAAGCTATGGGCGGGTGCCCTGGATGATTTTGTTGCCGGAAGTTGTTTGAATGAAACTGAAACTAGATCTGCACACCCACATCTGGGAGGCCTTCAACTTCCAGCCGCCTTCGCTGGAAATTGCCGAGAAGGTGATTGGGCAAATCAAGTCGAAGGGGATTGACGGGATCGCGATCACCGACCACCACAACAAGGACTGGGCGTTCGAGTTCCGGGCACTGGTCGAGAAACACTTTCCGCGGGAAGTGGTCATTATCCCGGGATGGGAGATAGAAATCCGGCCAGTACACAGCCCGTTTGACGAATATCAGGTAGCGGAGCTTTTTCTGCCGCAGGGAGGAATGTTCCGAATTTACTGTCATCCCGGCTACTACACTCCGAACATCATCATTGAAGAGAATGTTCACGGGATAGAGATCGACAACTACATCCACAACTGGCACATCCGAAAGCCGCAGGTGGCGCAGGTGGCGGCGGATTACGACCTGATGACATTTGAGGTGAGCGACGCCCACAACCTGGAGAATATCGGGTTGCGGTACACAGAGGTGGAACTGGAGGAGTTGTACCGGCGGGCGATGCCGCTGGACTGACCGGGGGGTCTAAGGAGGCACGTTGGGGGGATTCATCCCCCCAACCCCCCTGAATGCCAGCACTATAACGGCAGGAATCGTAGTACGAACGGGGCGGCATGGGCGGGTTTGCCACGCTGAAATACTCCAAGCAGGGCCGGGTAGCTTGCATCTCTCTCAACCGGCCCGAGGTGTTGAACGCTTTCAACGTTCAAATGCGGGATGATGTCTGGGAGGCTTTGGCAGCGGTGGAGGACGACCCAGACGTGGGGGCGCTGCTGGTTACCGGAGAAGGGAGAGCGTTTTGCGCGGGGGCAGACTTGACGGAGTTCGGGTCGGCGCCTTCGCCGGTGGCGGCGAGGGAGGTGCGGTGGGAGCGGGATGTGTGGGGACGGTGGTGGAGTCTAACCAAGCCGGTGGTGACCGCGGTGCATGGGTACTGCATCGGGTCGGGACTGGAGATGGCATTGTTGAGCGACCTGAGGCTGGCGGCGGAGGGTACAGTGTTCGCGATGCCGGAGGTGCGGCTGGGGATGATTCCGGCCGCCGGCGGGACGCAGACGCTGGGGAGAGCGTGCGGAGCCAGCGCAGCGTTGGACCTGCTGTATACCGGGAAACGGTTTGATGCGGCGGAGGCCCTCCGGCTGAAGCTGATAACGCGAGTTACGAGGCCCGACCAACTGTTTCCTGAAGCGATGGCAGCGGCCAAGGGGTTAGCGGAAGCTGACGGAAGGCGGGTGACGGCGGTCCGGTCGGCGGTCAAACGAGGCGCCGACCTTCCGTTGAGGCAAGGACTTGCCGTGGAGGGCCGGTTGGCTGCTTCGTTCTACGGGGATATACCGGCGGTGTGACGCGAGGCATGGAACTTTTTCCAAGATTGTGAGTTTTACCGGATGAATACCTCGGAATTTTTGATGATTGCCAGCTCAATCGTGCCAGAGCGGGCGGCGATAGTTTTCGACGGCAAGGAGATTTCCTTTGCCGATTTGCAGGAGCGGGTAAACAGGCTGGCATCGGCTTTGGCCGGGGAAGGAGTGGGAAGCGGAGACCGAGTGGCGACGATGCAGGTCAACTGCAACCAGTGCGTTGAGATTTACTTCGCCACGGCGCAGCTGGACGCCATCTATGTTCCTTTGAATTTCCGGGCGAAGGCCGAGGAACTGGAGCAGATGCTGAACATCGCGGAACCGAAGGTGCTCTTCTGCGGGGAACGTTACCTGCCACTTGTGGGCCAGAAGGGCGGTTCGGCGCCTCCGGTCGTGCTGCTGGATGGCGAGGCCGAGGGGGTACGGAGCTACGAGGCATTGCTTCAATCCGGGGAGGCCGAGCAGATGCTGTTCCCGGAGGGGGATGATGAAGAGACGACGGTGATTATGTTCACCGCCGGGACTACGGGTGTTCCGAAGGGGGTGATGCTCACCCACGAGAGTTTTTCCGGTTACCTGCTGTCCAACGTGGAACCGGCGGACCCGGAAGTGGAGGAGACTAACCTGCTGACGGTGCCCTTCTATCACATCGCGGGGCTGCAGGCCGCGATGGCGGCGGTGTACGGAGGACGGACGCTGGTGGTGATGCGGCAGTTCGAGCCGGTGGAGTGGCTGACCCTGGTGCAGGAACGACAGGCGAACCGGGCGATGCTGGTGCCGACGATGTTGAAGCGGTTGATGGACCATCCCCGCTTTGGGGAGTTCGACCTGTCTTCGCTGGACGTGATCACCTACGGGGCGGCTCCGATGCCCATGCCGGTGATCCGGCAGGCCATCCAGGAGTTTCCGAATGCGCGGTTTGTCAACGCCTTCGGGCAGACGGAAACTGCGTCGACGATTACGATGCTGCCGCCGGAAGACCACGTGCTGGAAGGGGACACGGACGAAATCGAAAGGAAGCTGCGGCGGTTGACGTCCATCGGAGTTCCCCTGGATGACGTGGAAGTGAGGATAGTCTCGGAGGAAGGGGAGACGACGGATGTGGGCGAGGTCGGCGAGATTGTGGCCCGAGGCCCGCGGATGATGAAGGGGTACTGGCAGCAAGCGTCGGCGACGGGGGATACCATCCGGTCGGGGTGGGTGTACACCGGCGACCTGGGATACCGGGACGAAGACGGGTACATCTACCTTTCCGGGAGGGCGCGGGACTTCATCAAGCGGGGCGGGGAGATGATTTCTCCCGAAGAGGTGGAGCAGACGATCATGTCCCATCCGGCGGTGGACGAGGCGGCGGTGATCGGGGTGCCGGACCTGGAGTGGGGGGAAACGGTGAGGGCGGTGGTGGTCCGGCGGGACGACGGCCGGGGAGAGTTGACGGACGCGGAGCTAATCGAATACTGCCATGAGCGGCTGGCGAGCTTCAAGCGTCCCGAGTCGGTCGTGTTTGTATCCGAGTTGCCGCGCAACGTTATGGGGAAGGTATTGAAGAGGGACCTGCGGGAGCAGTACGGGGAGCCAGCGCAGAGATTCGAAGACTAGCAGGGGGGTTCCCAGGGGCTTATCATTTTGCGAGAAAACCGCCGGGGCACCGGGGCACGTTGGGGGATTCATCCCCCAAACCCCCGGAATTGAAGGGTTGAACTTGCCTGTGGGGTTTCTCCTAACTGTATCGGGAGCTGTCGTTATGAAAATTGGAGTCATGGGAACCGGAGGAGTGGGAGGATACTTCGGCGGGCTGCTGGCGTGGGCTGGGCACGACGTTACGTTCGTGGCGCGGGGAGCGCACCTGGAAGCGATCCAGGCCAACGGGCTGCGGGTGGAAAGCACGAACGACGGGACTTTCACCGTTCCGGGGAACGCGGTGGACGACACATCGGCAGCGGGGTTCCAGGACCTGGTACTCCTAGCAGTCAAGATGTACCACAACGAAGAGGCGATCCGGGCTATGACTCCGATGGTGGGGCCGGAGACTATCGTGATGACCCTGCAAAACGGGATCGACAACGGCGACCAGCTGGTGGAGGCTTTCGGGGAGGAGCGGGTGATGATCGGGTCGGTGATGCTGGAGGGGCGCATCAGCGAGCCGGGGGTGGTGACGCAGGGCGGGCCGGGGCGGGCGAATTTTGGGGAGCTGCATCCGGGGATAACGGACCGGGCGCAGCGGCTGCTGGCGATTTTCGAGGAAGCCAACTGGCGGGTGGAGCTCCACGAGAACATGGTGGACATGCTCTGGAAGAAGTTCGCCTACCTGGCGGGGTCGGCGGGAGTCTGCGCGGCGAGCAACTCGACAATCGGGGAGATGCGGTCGATTCCGGCGACTCGGGACATCATCGAGCGGGCCATCGCGGAGGGGTTCGAGGTGGGAAGGGCGCGGGGAGCGCCGATCAAGGATGACGCGATGGAGTGGTCGATGACGGCGCTGGACAACTTTCCCGCCACGGGCCGGGCGTCGCTGGCCAAGGATTTCCTGGAAGGGCGTCCGGTGGAACTGGAGGGGCTGACGGGTACGGTCTGCCGGATGGGGCGGGAGGTCGGCGTTCCGACGCCGGTGAACGACACAATCTACGGGCTGCTGAAGCCGTGGGCGCAGCGGATTGAGCAGGGGTTAGCCGGCGGATCCTGAGTTTCCACTCGGCCAACCTTCCCAAGGATCGTCCTGGCCAGATTTACGCCTCCGGGTAGGTCAGGCGGAGGAGGCGGTGCTGGCGGTTGCGGGTGTGGGGGCGGACCTGTTCCGGCCAGCGGCCCTGGTCGACGGCGTTGCCCCACCCGGGGCTGGTGAGGACGGACGGGTCCTCGATTTCGTAAAGGGCGTGATGCTTGGGCTGGTTCTCGATGACGAGGGTCTGAGGCTGGCCGCCGATGATCATGGTCAGCTTTTCCGTCTCGAAGCGGGCGACGGATATGACGCCGGGGACCTGGGAGAGCAGGGGACAATGCTCCTCGTTGTAGACTTCATTGAACAGGTCTTCGCGGGACGGATCCACATCCATGCTGGCAATCATCAGGTATTTTGAGCGCGGGGCCATGCTGCACCTCCTACGGAGCGGTTTAGCCGGAGCGGTTAGCCGGGCCTAGAAGGCGCGGCGGTGGGAGTATTCGATTTCCGCCGACGTGATGAACTCCAGCAGGACGGCTTCCCCGTTTTCGTTTTTCTCACGGGCGCGGCGGAAGGCGGCAGACACTTCCGCCGGGTCTTCGATGCGCTCGGCGTATCCTCCCATGGCGCGGCCCATATCGGCGTAGTTGCCTCCGAGGTCGCGGCTGTTGTAGAGGTCGTGGGAGGTCTCCATGGCGTGGGTCTCGACGGCCATGGTGGAGTTGTTCAGGACTACGGTGGTGATGGGGATGCCGGAGCGGACGGCGGTCTCGAAGTCGAGGCCGGTCATTCCGAAGGCGGCGTCGCCCATGAAGTTGACGCACATCTTTTCCGGTGCGGCCAGCTTGGCGCCGATGACGAGGCCCAGTCCGGTGCCCAAGCCGTGGGACTTGCCCCATCCCAGGTAGGTGCGGGGGCCGTTGGTGCGGTAGAAGGGGACGATCTGGTCGCGGGGGCTGCCGGAGTCGTGGGTGATGATGGCGTTTTCGGGCGGGACGGTGTGCATGAAGTCCCAGATGACGCGGTAGGGGTTGATAGGACGGCTGTTATCGGTAATCTTGTGGTTCCACTGGGCGAGCCAAGAGTCGCGCTGGGAGCGGATTTCATCGGCGACGGCAAGGTTGTTCTTCTTAGTTTCGCCAACGATGTCGCGGCAGGCTTCGATCATCTGGCGGAGGACCAGTTTCGCATCGCCAAGGATGGCATGGTCGACTTCGTAGTCCTTGTGGAGGTCGCGGTGGTCGTTGGTGGCCTGGATTAAGGTCTTTCCGGGGGGCAGGTTCATGGACATGCCGTGCCTGGTGAAGCTGGCGCCGATGCCGAAGACGAGGTCGGCGCGGCGCATGAAGTGGTAGAGGGTGCCGGACATGACGCCGGAGCCGCTGCCGAGGGCAAGGGGGTGGACTTCGGGGAAGGCGCTTTTTCCGAGAAGGGTGGTCATCACGGGGGCGGAAAGGAGTTCGGCCAGTTCCACGAGGTCATCGGTGGCTTCGGCGGCGAGGACTCCCTGTCCGGCGTGGATGACCGGGTGCTGGGCAGCGCAGACGGCCCGGGCGGCGGCTTCAATGTCCCGGGGGTTGCCCTGGGAGGCAGTATTCCGGATTTTGCCGCCCCAGTAGAAGGACTCCTCTCCGACTTCCTCTAATCCAATGTCGGCGGGGATTTCTACCATGACCGGTCCGGGGCGTCCCTGGTGGAGGGCGGCGAAGGCGCGGCGCATGACTTCGGTCGTGCGGTCGGCGGCGTTAATCTGTTCGATGTACTTGGTCACGCCGGCGTAGTTGGTCATGGAAGAAAAGAGGGGGAAGACGCCCTGGCGGGCGCGGGGGTGCCCCAAGGGGAGCAATAGCATGGGGGTCGAGTCGGAGTAGGCGGTGGCGACGCCGGAGTAGGCGTTTTCCGCGCCGGGGCCATACTGCATGGCGAATACGCCGGGCTTGCGTCCGTTGGTGACGCGGCTGTATCCGTCGGCGATGCCGACGCCGACCCGTTCCTGGCGGCAGACGATGGGGCGGATGCCGGCAGCGGCCGCGGCTTCTATGACCGGAGTGGTGGGGAAGCAGGGGAGGTATTCCACTCCCTCGCGCTTCAGAATTTCGGCGATGGCGTCTATGGTCCTCATGGCGTCACCCTCCTGATGGGGTTGGGGATTTACGGGCCGGGGGAAATTTGGGCCGAGTATAACACTGGGGGGAAATCCGGCAGCCCAGCAGACGAAGGGGGCTGCCATGGAACGGCGGCGGGCGGAGGGGGAAGGCCAGAAAAGGTCCGCAAGCCTGGAATTGCGGACAAAACCGGACATTTCGGGACATTTGAGCGTGAACAGGGAGGAGTCGGGTCCTGAGTTGTCCGGTCAAAATTCGCTTTTGTACCTGTTTTTTCCTCGTTTTGTCCGATTTTGTCCGGCGGGGAAGGGGCCGCCGGATCCGTGGCGTCCAGGCAATTGTTCCCCAGAGGGAGAGATTCTCATGACGCAACGATATGGAACCGGCACCAGGGGTGTCAACGGGCAAGTGTCATCAACTGTCCAACCAGCGCGGCGGCAGGCTGAACGGAATGATTGCTGAAACCAGGGCAACCGGGTGCCACAGCAATCAGGGCCCCCTCAATGCGAGGGGGCTACGGGCCGGGAAGGACCAGCAGGGACTGGTTCCAATGGCCCCTACTGGCTGCCTTCGAAGGAGGCGATGAGGGCGTCGTGCTGGAGGGTGAGGCCGATGTCGTCGAGCCCGTTGAGGAGGCACTCCTTGCGGAACTGGTCAACGTCGAAGGACAGAACGATGTCTTCCTGGTCGTCCCAGATGCGCTGGGCTTCGAGGTCAACGGTAAGGTTCAAACCCGGGTTTTCCTGGAGCTTGTCCATGAGGCGACGGACATCTTCTTCGGGAAGCACGACGGGAAGGAGGCCGTTCTGGAAGCAGTTGTTGAAGAAGATGTCGGCGAAGCTGGGTGCGATGACGCAGCGGATACCGTAGTCTTCCAGGGCCCACGGGGCGTGCTCGCGGGACGAACCGCAGCCGAAGTTGCGCCCGGCGACGAGAATCCGGGGATTCTGGTAAGCGGGATCGTTGAGGACAAAGTCGGACTTGGGGGTGCCATCCTCGTTGAAGCGCCAGCTGGAGAACAGGAACTGGCCGAAGCCGGTGCGTTCGATGCGCTTGAGGTGGATGGCGGGGATTATCTGGTCGGTGTCGATGTTGACCCGGTCGATGGGGGCGGCGACGCCGGTCAGCTTGACGAAGGGTTCCATAAGTATCCTCTCGGTTACCAGATTTCTCTTGGATTGAGCGCGAACCCGGGCAGTACCGGGTCCCCGGAGACGGATTCGGGGTCGTCCAGGATCTCGGGAGCCTCCCCGGGGCGGTACAGGTGGACCTGCTTGCGGCGGGGGTCAACGAGAAACCCCAAGCGGCACCCGTTTTCGATGTACTCAGCCATTTTGCGCTGCAGGCTGGCGAGGGTGTCAGAAGGGGAACGGAGCTCGATGAGAAAATCGGGGCAGAAGCTGGCGAAGCTCTCCTTCCGCTCCTGTTCATCCGGGTCGTCGCTGGCGGCCCGGGCTTCCTGCTCGGCCCGCCAGGTGTCCCAGCGTTCCCGGGTGGTCCAGGCAACGTCGGGGGCGTAGACAGCGCCGTTGGGGAGGTGGAAGCCGGCGGAGGCACCGAAGGTGACGCCGGTGCCGTCCTGTTTGGCCCAGGAAGCGACCTGAAAGTACAGCTCACCCTCGGCCCAACCTACTTGTGCCCCGGCTGGCGGCATAATTACCAGTTCTCCCTTCGCGGTCAGTTCCAACTGCATGGGTTCGTTGTCGTAGCTGATTCTCTCCAGCTGCTTGTCGGTGAGTTGCAGGGAACTGACATCGAGCAGGATGGGAAAAGTGGGATAGGGGTAGGTGGGATAGCGGACGGCCTCTTCCCGTTGCAGCACTTCTTCTGACAGCATTTCAGCACATCCTGAATCGCGGATTGAGGCGGGCCGCTACCATTCGCGGATGTCGACGAAGTGGCCGGCGATGGCGGCGGCGGCGGCCATGGAGGGGCTGACGAGATGGGTCCGCCCGCCCTTACCCTGGCGTCCCTCGAAGTTGCGGTTGGATGTGGAGGCGCAACGCTGGCCCGGCTCGAGGATGTCGGGGTTCATGCCGAGGCACATGGAGCATCCGGCGACGCGCCAGTCGAAACCGGCGTCGGTGAAGATGCGGTCCAGTCCTTCCTGCTCGGCCTGAAGTTTCACGCGGGCAGAGCCGGGGACGACCATGGCGTAGACGTCCGGGTTGACCTTCTTTCCCCGGATGACGTTGGCCGCGGTGCGAAGGTCCTCGATGCGGCTGTTGGTGCAGGCGCCGAGGAAGACGCGGTCAATCTTGATGTCCTGGATGGGAGTGTCGGGTTCCAGGCCCATGTAGGTGAGGGCGCGCTCGGCGGCCTCGCGCTCAGCGGGCTGGTCGAAGCCAGCGGGGTCGGGGACGCGGCCAGTGACCTTGGTGACCATCCCGGGGTTGGTGCCCCAGGTCACGAAGGGTTCGAGATCGGCGGCCTCGATTTCGACGAGCTTGTCGAAGGACGCTCCCTGATCGGTGGGGAGCTGCTTCCAACGCTCCACGGCGGCCTCGAAGTCGTCACCCATGGGAGCGAACTGGCGGCCCTGCACGTAGTCGAAGGTGGTCTGGTCAGGAGCGATCATTCCAGCGCGGGCGCCGCCCTCGATGCTCATGTTGCAGACGGTCATGCGCCCGTCCATGGAGAGGGAGCGGATGGCCTCGCCGGTGTACTCGATGACGTGGCCGATGCCTCCGTTGATGCCAATCTGGCCGATGATGCCGAGGATGACATCCTTGGCCTCAACCCCGGCGGGCAGAGGGCCGTTGACGCGGACTTCCATAGTGTTGGGCTTGAACTGGCGGAGGGTCTGGGTGGCGAGGACGTGCTCGACTTCAGAGGTGCCGATTCCAAGAGCGAAACAGCCGAGGGCACCGTGGGTGGAGGTGTGGCTGTCGCCGCAGACGACGGTCATGCCGGGCTGGGTGTAACCGAGGTCGGGGCCAATGACGTGGACGATGCCCTGATTGGGGCTGTACCGATCGTAGAAGGGGATGCCGGTGCCCTCCAGATTCTCGGAGAGGGCGTCCAACTGGCGCTTGGAGATTTCGTCGGTGACGGGGAGGGACAGGTCCCAGGTGGGGGTGTTGTGGTCCACGGTGGCGACGGTCCGGTCGGGGCGGCGCACCTTGCGTCCGGCGAGGCGGAGTCCCTCGAAGGCCTGGGGAGTGGTCACCTCGTGGATCAGATGGAGGTCGACGTAGAGGATTGCAGGTTGCCCGGGTTCCTGATGCACGACGTGGGAGTCCCAGATTTTCTCGAACATGGTCTGTGGGGGCATGAATTATCTCCTCATAATTCATAGGCCCCGGACGGGCGATTGCCGCCCGGAGCGCTGGTGTTGGCGGTAAGCATTATAACACCGGCGTCCCCCTCCGCCCGGACATGCCGGGGAAGCAGCTTTCGGGCGGGAGAGGGCACACGCTCCCGGCCATAGGTGGTAAACTGGCAACCGGCCGGGGTTGCCCCGGAGAGGTCTCCGAGGCTGTCCCGCACAACTTGAGAATCAGGAGTTGAGGAATGCCCGCAAGCGAAGCGGTGGTGCTGCCAAGCAGCGCAATCCCCAGCAAGTACACCCTGCGGCTGCAACCGGACCTGGAGGCGTTCGTGTTCCAGGGGGAGGCGGTTGTGGACCTGGACATCAATGAGCCAATCGGCGAACTGGCGATGAACTCGCTGGATATCGAAATCCAGTCAGCGGAGCTGGAGCAGGGCGGCAAAACCATCCCAGTGAGCGGTATAGCTTACGACAAGGACACGGAGTCGGTGACGCTGACGCTGGCCGGAGAGGCCGGAGAGGGCGCGGCGAAACTGAGCATGAAGTTTACCGGAATCCTCAATGACAAGCTGCGGGGGTTTTACCGGAGCCAGTACATCACCGAATCGGGAGAGACGGCTTACCTGGCCACCACGCAATTCGAGGCGACGGACGCCCGGCAGGCTTTCCCATGCTGGGACGAGCCGGCGCGGAAGGCCCGTTTCGAGTTGACGCTGGTCGTTCCAGAGGACATGACGGCGCTTTCCAACACTCCGGTGGTGGAAGAGAACGGGGCGGGAGACGGGTTGAAGGCAGTGCGGTTTGCGGAGACGCCGGTTATGTCAACCTACCTGCTGGCCTTCGTGGTGGGCCATTTGTCCCACATCGAGAAGGAAGCGGCGAGCGGGACCCGGGTGGGGGTGTGGACGACCGCCGGGAAGGAGGAACAGGGGAGGTTCGCGCTGGATACTTCGGTCAAGCTGCTGTCGTTCTTCAACGACTACTTCGGGATACCTTATCCGCTGGAGAAGCTGGACCACATAGCGATTCCCGACTTTGCGGCGGGCGCGATGGAGAACTGGGGCGCGGTGACGTACCGGGAAACGGCGCTGCTGGTGGACAGCCGGAACTCATCGGCGGGCACTCGGCAACGAGTGGCGGAGGTGGTGGCCCACGAGATGGCGCACATGTGGTTCGGGGACCTGGTGACGATGGAGTGGTGGGACGATCTCTGGCTGAACGAGAGCTTCGCATCCTGGATGGGGACGAAGGCGGTGGACTGGCTGTTCCCGGAGTGGGAGATGTGGACGCAGTTCGTCAACATGGACACGAACCGGGCCTTGAGCCTGGACGGCCTGAAGAACTCGCATCCCATTGAGCAGGAAGTGACCAATCCAGCGGAGGTCAGCCAGCTTTTCGATGCAATCAGCTACAGCAAGGGGGCATCGGTGATTCGGATGCTGGAGCAGTTCCTGACGCCGGAAGTCTTCCGCCAAGGGCTGTACCGTTACCTGTCGGGGCACCAATACGAAAACGCGCGCACCCAGCACCTTTGGGAGGCGCTGGAGGAAGCGTCACAGCAGCCGGTAACGGCGATTATGGATTCATGGACGGGCCAGATGGGTTACCCGGTCCTGGACGTAGCGGCGCGGCAATCGGGGGATGACACGGAGCTGGACCTGTCCCAGGAGAGGTTCGTGTATGACCGACTGCTGGAAGAAGGCGAACCGGAGGATGCCGCCTGGCAAGTGCCGGTCCGGGTGGCGGTGGGCAGTCCCGCAGCGGGGCCGCAGGTATCGGCGGTGATGAGCGGACGCTCCGCAACGTTGAACCTGGGGCCGGGCGCCAAGCCGTGGTTCAAGGTGAACCCGCAGCAGACCGGGTTTTTCCGGGTCAACTACTCGGCGGAGGACTGGGAAAGGCTGGTGCCTTCAATCGAGTCGCTGACCCTGCCCGCAACCGACCGGCTGGGGATTCAGAATGACGCCTACGCGCTCTCGCGGGCGGGGTTGTTGCCGGTGGCCCAGTTTCTCTCGCTGGCCAAGGCCTACGGGAACGAGACGGACGCCTCGGTGTGGAGCGACCTGGCGAGCAACCTGAGAGAGATTGAAACGCTGGTGGCCAACGAGCCGTACTATCCCGCCTTCCAAGAGTTCGCCCGGGACCTGTTCGGTCCCGCAGCGGCGCGAATCGGGTGGGAAGCCCGGACCGGAGAAGGACACCTGGACTCGCTGATGCGCAGCACCGTGCTGAGCCAAGCAGGGAACTACGGGGACAGCGAGGTCCTCGAGGAAGCCTCGCGAAAGTTCAACGCTTACCGGCAGGACCCGGCATCGGTGCATCCCGACTTGAGAGGGGTCGTGTACAGCCTGGCAGCCCAGGGAGGGGACTCGACGACCTACGACCAACTCTGGGAGCTGGCCAGGGCTACGGACCTCCAGGAAGAGAAAATCAGGGTGCTGATCAGCCTGGCACGGTTCAACCAGGAGGACTTGCTTAAAGAAACGCTGCGGCGGTCGCTTACCGACGACGTCCGGTCCCAAGACACCATCACGGTGGTCGGGGCGGTTTCGGGCAACATTCGAGGGCGGGGACCGGCGTGGGACTTTGTCCGGGAAAACTGGCCGGAATTCGACCGGCGTTATGGCGGCGGCGGGTTCGGCCTGATGCGGCTGGTGGGTATCTGCAACAGCTTCGCCGAGATGGGACGTTACGCCGAGGTGGAATCATTCTTCCAGGAGAACCCGACTCCGGCGGCCGAGCGGAGCATACGGCAGGCACTGGAGCGGATCCGGTTGAACGCGACCTGGGTGGAGAAGAACCGGGAGGAACTGGCCGGGTTCTTTGGGTAGGGCCGTTGGTGATTCCGTCCAGTGACGCTGGGAAGGCTCTCGCTGTGGCAGGCAGGGAGAGCCAACCAGGCACTAGCGGCAGCATAGGGCAGTGACGACGCCATAGCCGCAGGTGCGGGTGTGGCGTCCGTCAGCGACGGGAGTCGGGAAATCCACCTCGGACCCTATGGAGATGAGGGCTGGTCACAGGGCCTCCTTAAGGCCAAATGCCGGTCAAGGAAAGGTGTCCAGTCCCACCCGAACCAAGCCAATTATGACGCCTCTTATCACTCGTGCGGTTTGACAGAGACCCGGGGAATGGGTAGCCTTGGGGCAGTGGTAACTTAGTTTCAAGGTTGCGATTTATGACGATATATGAGCGCACCCATGCGCTTAAAACAGCACTCTCACAACGTATTCTGGTAGTAGACGGGGCGATGGGCACCCAGATACAGGCACGGGAGTTGGGGCCCGACGACTTCGGCGGCGCCGAGTACGAGGGGTGCAACGAGTACCTGGTGGTGACCCGCCCGGACGTAATCAAGGACATTCACAAGGAATACCTGGAGGCGGGCGCGGACATCATCGAGACCAACACCTTCGGGGCGACTTCGGTGGTATTGGCGGAGTATGACCTGGCATCCGAGGCGCGGCGGCTGAACCGGGAAGCGGCGGCCATAGCCAGGGAGGCTGCGGAGGAAGTTGCGGGGGACGGACAGCCCCGTTTCGTGGCGGGGTCGATGGGGCCGACGACGAAGACGATTTCGGTGACGGGCGGGGTGACATTCGACGAACTGGCGGAGGCGTTCCAGGAGCAGGCGGCGGGGCTGATGGAGGGCGGGGCGGACTTTCTGCTCATTGAAACCAGCCAGGACACGATCAACGTGAAGGCGGGTCTGGAAGGGGTGGACCGGGCCTTCGCCGAGCTGGGGCGGTCCATTCCGGTGGCGGTCCAGGGGACCATCGAGCCGATGGGGACCCTGCTGGCGGGACAGGACGCGGAGGCTTTCTACACTTCGCTGGCGCACCGGGACCTGCTGTGGATAGGGTTCAACTGCGCCACGGGGCCGGACTTCATGACTGACCACATCCGCACCCTGGCCGGGCTGTCGCGTTTCCCGATAGCCTGCGTTCCGAATGCAGGGCTGCCGGATGAGAACGGGAATTACAACCAGACGGCCGAGATGGTGAGCGCGACCATCGGGCGCTTTGTCCAGCAGGGCTGGCTGAACGTGGTGGGCGGGTGCTGCGGGACCGGCCCGGGGCACATCACGAGCCTGGCGGAAACGGTGGCTGACGCAACTCCCCGGGAACCTGCGTGTTCCAACGAAACGAGAGTTTCCGGGATAGAGACGCTGGTTGTTGACGAGGACACCCGTCCGGTGGTGGTGGGAGAACGGACCAACGTGCTCGGCAGCCGGCGGTTCCGGCGGCTGATTGGACGGGGAGGCTTCGAGGAGGCGTCGGAAGTCGGGCGGCGGCAGGTGAGGAACGGAGCCCATGTCCTGGACGTCTGCCTGCAGGACCCGGACCGGGACGAGTTGAGCGACGTAATCCAGTTCCTGGACTTTGTGACCAAGAAGGTCAAGACGCCGATTATGATTGACTCGACGGATGCCAAGGTCATTGAAGAGTCGCTGAAGAGGCTGCAGGGGAAGTCGATCATCAACTCCATCAACCTGGAGGACGGGGAAGCGCGGTTCCAGGCCGTTGTTCCCCTGGCGCAGCGCTACGGTGCCGCCCTGGTGGTGGGGTGCATTGACGACGACAAGGAGCAGGCGCAGGCCATCACCAAGGAACGGAAGCTGGAGGTGGCCCTGCGGTCGCACAAGCTGCTTACCGAGAAGTACGGCGTCCCGGAGCAGGACATCATCTTCGACCCGCTGGTCTTTCCGGCGGGCACCGGGGACGAGAACTACGTGGGATCGGCGGCGGAAACGATTGAAGGGGTGCGGCTGATCAAAGAGACGCTGCCCAACACCAAGACAGTCCTGGGGATCTCAAATGTTTCCTTCGGGCTGCCTCCGGCGGGACGGGAAGTTTTCAACTCGGTCTTCCTCTACCACTGCGTCCAAGCGGGGCTGGACATGGCCATCGTGAACTCGGAGCTGATGCAGCGGTACGCCTCCATCCCCGACGAGGAGAAAAAGCTTTCCGAAGACCTGATCTGGAACCGGGGAGAGGACCCGGTGGCGGCGTTCGCAGGGTACTTCCGGGACAAGGCTCCCAAGGCCACCGCCGAGGAACGGCTGAGTCTGCCGCTGGACGAGCGGCTGGCGCTGGCGATTATCGAAGGGAGCAAGGAAGGGCTGGCGGATGACTTGGACGAAGCGTTGCAGGGGCGGGCTCCGCTGGAAATCATCAACGGACCGCTGATGGCGGGAATGGATGAAGTGGGACGGCAGTTCAACGCCAACCAACTAATCGTGGCGGAAGTGCTGCAGTCGGCGGAGTCCATGAAGTTCGCAGTGGCCCACCTGGAACCCCACATGGACCGGGCGGACACGGCCACCAAGGGCAAGGTGGTGCTGGCTACGGTGAAGGGTGACGTCCACGACATCGGCAAGAACCTGGTGGAGATTATCCTCTCCAACAACGGTTACGACGTGGTGAACCTGGGAATCAAGGTGCCGCCGCAGGACTTGATCGACGCCTACCGGGAGCACCAGCCGGATATTATCGGGCTGTCCGGGCTCCTGGTGAAGTCGGCGCAGATGATGGTTGAGACAGCGCGGGACTTCCGGCAGGCCGGGGTGGACGCCCCCATCCTGGTGGGCGGAGCGGCACTGTCCAACCGCTTCACGAGGTTGAGGATCGGGCCGGAGTACGACGGGATGGTGGTCTATTCCCAGGACGCGATGACCGGCCTGGCGCTGGCCAACACGCTGCAGGACGCCGATGAGCGGCAGCACCTGGCGGCGGCGGTGGAGGCGGAAACGGAGGAACTGCTGAACGCGGACCAGAACCGGCAGGCAGCAGCGGCTCCAGCGCAAGATGTGGCTCCGGCGAAGGTCAGGCATGACTTCGCGATTCCAACGCCGCCGGACCTGCGGCTTCATGTAATCAGGGAGTATGACCTGGAGCGAATTTTCCCGTACATCAACCCGCAGATGCTTTATGTCAGGCATCTGGGGTACAAGGGGAGGTTCGCGGAGGCGCTGGAAGCTGGAGATCCGGGAGCGGTGGAGTTGAGGGACTCGGTGCGGCGGGTGGAAGATGCGATGCTGTCCGATCCAACTATCAACGCCAACGCGGTGTTCAAGTTTTTCCCGTGCCAGTCCGACGGACAGTGGCTGCTGGTCTACGCCCCGGACGGAAACACGGTCCTGGAGCGGTTCTACTTTGGCCGGCAGTCGCAGCGGGAGGGGTTGTGCCTTTCCGACTATGCGATGCCGGTGGAGTCGGGCGTGATGGACTACGTGGGGATGTTCACGACAACCATCGGGCCGGGAGTGCGGGACCTTTCCGAGCGTTGGAAGGCGGAGGGCGAGTTCCTGAACTCTCATATCCTGCAGGTCCTGGTCCTGGAAGGAGCGGAGGGGTTCGCGGAGCTGCTGCACCAGCAGATGCGGCAGATGTGGGGGGTTGGAGATCCTCCGGGACTGTCCTACACGGACCTGTTCAGGACGCAGTACCAGGGGCGGCGGTTCTCCTTTGGGTATCCGGCGTGCCCACGGCTGGAGGACCAGGAACAGCTTTTCCGGCTGCTGGACGTGACGGGGAACATTGGCGTGGAGTTGACGGAGGGGTTCATGATGGACCCGGAGGGGTCGGTGTCGGCGCTGGTGTTCCACCACCCGGACGCCAAGTATTTCAACCTGGACGAGGTTGATATTGAGCGGCTGGAGCGGGCGATAGCTTCCGGATAGCAGACGTTCCACCCGACCGTTTCCCTCGAAAGCGTCCCCGGGCGGCGGCCCAGTTTTCTTCCTTCCAGTTTTCTTCCTTGGGGAGGTGCAATGGAACCCATCAACGTGATTGCGGAGCGCCTGGGAGTTGACGAGGAGCACCTGATTCCCTACGGGCGCTACAAGGCGAAGATTTCGCTGGAGGCAATGAAGGAACCAGCGGAACGCAGGGGGAAGCTTGTGGTGGTGACGGGGATCACTCCGACGCCGGCGGGCGAGGGGAAGACGACGACGGCGGTGGGGCTGACGCAGGGGCTGGGGAAGCTGGGGAAGAACGCCGTGGTGACGCTGCGGGAGCCTTCGCTGGGGCCGATCTTCGGGATCAAGGGAGGCGGCACCGGCGGCGGCAAGACCACGGTGGTCCCGGACGACGAAATCAACATTCACTTCACCGGCGACGCCCACGCGGTAGGATCGGCCCACAACCTGCTGGCGGCGCTGGTGGACAACGCCGTGTTCCGAAGCCCAGAGGGGGAGATGGACGCGACGGGCATCCGGTGGTCGCGGGTGACGGACGCTTCGGACCGGGCGCTGCGGGCGCTGGTGGCAGGCGTGGGAGGGACGAACAACAGCCCGCTGCGGGAAACGCGGTTCGATTTCATCGCGGCGTCGGAGATCATGGCGATCCTGGCGCTGTCCGCCGACCTGGAGGACCTGCGGGAGCGGCTTTCGCGGGTGGTGGTGGGTTGGACGCGGTCCGGCGGGCCGGTGACGGTGGGAAGCCTGGGGTTCGAGGGAGCGCTGCTGACGCTCCTGCGGCACGCCGTCATGCCGAACATGGTGCAGACGCAGGAAGGGCAGCCGTCCCTGATCCACGCGGGGCCTTTCGGGAACATAGCCCACGGGTGCAACTCGATCATCGCGGACCGGATGGCACTGGGGTACGCGGACTTCGTGATTACGGAAGCCGGGTTCGGGTCGGACCTGGGGTTCGAGAAGTTCATGCATATCAAGGCGCGGCAAAGCGGACTGATCCCGAATGCGGTGGTGCTGGTGGCGTCGGTGCGGGCGCTGAAGTGGCACGGGGGCACGCTGCGGAGGAACCTGGACAAACCGGATGTGGAGGCGGTGGCGGCGGGAGGCCCAAACCTGGAGCATCACATCAGCATCGTCAAGAGCTTCAACCTGCCGGTGGTGGTGGCAATCAACAGGTTCCACACGGACAGTCCCGAAGAACTGGCGGCGGTGAAGGAAATCGCGCTGAGGGCAGGGGCTGATTCGGCGGCCGAGTGCGACGGTTTCGCCCAGGGCGGCGACGGAGCGACGGAGCTGGGAGAGAGGGTGATGGAGGCGGCGGGGGATGCCCCGGAGGTCACCTACGCCTATCCGATGGAGGCTTCGGCGGAGGAGAAGGCCCTGGCGCTGGCGAAGACGGTGTACAACGCGGAGAGGGTGAGCTGGACTCCGGCGGCACGGCGGCAGCTTCGAAATTTCGAGGCGCAGGGGTGGGGACAACTGCCTATCTGCATGGCCAAGACCCATCTGTCGATTTCGCACAACCCGTCGCTGAAGGGACGGCCTTCAGGGTACACTTTCCCCATCGTGGATATCCGGGCGTCGGTGGGAGCCGGGTTCCTCTACGCGCTGGCGGGACCAATCGAGACGCTGCCGGGGCTGCCCACGCGGCCGCGGGCGCTGGATATGGACGTTACCCCTGCAGGGGAGATTGTCGGGTTGAGCTAGGGATCTCCGGCCCTTGGAGGGCAACCGAAGAGGCGCAGGATTCGTAGGAATAGACGGCGCCTGGTGTTTAGTGGGGGGCGGCGTTTTGGGAAACGAGGGCCAATTTGTATCCAGATGAGGACGGACGGGATGAAGCTGGGTGAAGTCCTGCGAAAGAAGTTCCGGGTCCGGCGCTCCCCGGTGGAGCGTGGAAGAGTCAGGACGGCTTATCCGGGGTTGTCGCGGAGGGACTGGCTGGCGCTACAGGTAAGATGGGACCATTGAGGACCGAAGCCGTGACCCTCCGGGGGAGGGTCCGAAATGACATGGTCAAGGCTCGCCGGGCGGCGAGCCTTTTTGGTTGGGCAGATATCGGGTTGGGAAGGGGCAGGGCTCGGGTCCCGGTACGGGCGGCGGGCCGGAGGCGACGAGCCCCGGGGAAGGGGTCAGCTGTGGCAGCCGCGGGCGGTTATGTCCCAGACCTCTTCGACCTGGCCGTTGCGGAGGCCGATGAAGCGGTCCCAGCGGGACACCATGGCGTCCTGCTGGCCCGGAATCAGGGATAGCTGGTCTCCGACCCGGAGGGATGTCTCCGGCGCTACTCGGAAGACGGCGTGGTCGAGGTCGAGGCGCTCACAGACAACGCCGGGACGGTCGGCGACGGCGGGGACGCCCTTCATGGCTCCGACGGCCCGGATTCCGGCGTCACCGACGGCAACGCCTTTCCGGGGGGTGCTGATGATGGTTGAGAGGACGCGGCCGGCGAAGTGGAAGTCCTCCATATAGGAATAGGCAGTCTCCATGAGGAGGTAGGTGCCGCCCTGGATTTCGGTGACGCCGGGGATTTCTCCGGCGATGTCGTAGCTCCAGGTCTCGCCGGTAGACACAATCTCGACGGGGAGTCCGGCGGATTCCAGGGCATCCTTAAAGTCGATGACGCCCTGGATAATGCGGTGGCCCTCGATGGCGCGTTCTTCCCGGTCGGAAGATGGCTGGGCCATCATTTGATGGCTCATTATTCCGCGAAAGGCCAGGCCGGGCAGGTCGCCGATCCTGCGGGCCAGAGTCACTCCCTGGCCGTGCTCCTGTACCCCGCAGCGGAGGAGTCCGGTTTCCTGCTCGATGAGGACTCCCAATTCAACACCCTGGGCGAGGGCGGCGCGGGAGAGGTCGGAGGCGTTGGCCTCGGACTCGCAGGCGACGATGACTTCGGCCTGGCGGGCAAGGGCGCAGAGGCGCTCGATCTTGGAGGGAGCCACGATTTCGCTGGTGACGAGGACGCTGGGAATCCCACTATGCACCATAACCTCAGCCTCGGAGACCTTAGCGGCGCAGACTCCTCCGACGGTCCCCCCGCGGCGAATCTGGCGGGTGGCGATGGCCGGAGTCTTGTGGTTCTTGCCGTGGCCGCGCAGCTTGCTGGGGCGGTCCCGGTAGTAATCGGCCATGACGTCCATGTTGTGGTCGAGGGCATCGAGGTCAAGGACGAGGCAGGGGGTGTCCAAGTCTTCCATAGGGGTTCCGACGGCGGGGCGATAGCTTTGGTCCATGATGAGTCAGCTCCTGAAATCACAACTGCGGCGGAAAACCGGGGTGCAGCACAGGTCTAGTCGAACCGGCCGCGGGAGGCGATGGGCCAGAATCCTTCAAGGCGGCCGTTGCGGACGGCGCGGAAGTAGTCGTACTGGTTGACGCAGAGGGAGAGGTTATAGGGGGTCAACCAGACTTTGTCATTGGGATGGAGTCGGGCGGTGGCCGGGCCTTCGAGGTCCAGGATGCCGTGCTCGGCGCTGAACCGGGCGGCGACGGCTCCGGGGATGCCCTCGGCAAAGGCGACGCCCAAATCGGGGCCGGTGGCCTTGTGGCCGGCATCCACGACGGCGCGGTAGGGCACGGGATGGCTCAAGACGGAAGCCAGGATGCGGGCGGCCCGGGAAAGTTCGCGGCGCCGGAGACAAAACTGATGGTCTCCCAGGGGGTAGACGCTGGCCTGGACTTCGGTGATGCCCCCGATGGCGGAGGCCTGGATGTAGTCGTAAGAGGCGGCGATGCTGATGCCGGGAACGGGGGTGCTGGTCTGCTCCAGCCAGCGGGCGGTCTCCAGGGCGGGTTGGACCAAGTCGCCGATAGCGGGGGCGCTGAGATCGGAGTCCGAGGCAGGGCTGGTGGGCTCGGAGATTGTCAAACCACGGAACTCGACGTTGTCCGCGGCAACGACGGCCCGGGCGAGGTCGACGGCGTCGGAACCGGGGGCTACCCCGCAACGGGCCTGCCCCGCGTCAAGTTCCACCCAAAGACCGAGGGTCACTCCGGCTGCGGAGGCCAGGGATGACAGGAGGGCGAGGTTGTCCGGGTTGTCGACGGCGACGGCGATGGCGGCGGAACGGGCCAGGGCGCAGAGGCGGCGGATCTTGGGACGGGTGACAACCTGGTTGGCCACGAAGACGTCGGTGAATCCGGCTTGGCAGAAGACCTCCGCTTCCCCGACGGTGGCGACGGCAATGCCTTGAGCGTTGCGGGCGGCAACCTGGGCGCGGGCGATGTTGGGGCAGCCGTGGCAGGAAACGTGGGGACGGAGGACGGCGTTGGAGTCGTCGAAGACGGAGTGAACAACCTGGATGTTCTGCTCCATCAGGTCAAGGTCGACGACGAGAGCGGGGGTGTCCAACTCCAACGCGGGAGTGCCAATAGGCTGAAATATGGGCCGTTCCATCGCTTGAGGTCCGCCTTTACTGCAAGGATGCACCGGTCCTGGGCCGGCCGGGACTGGCGTTCCAAGAATACTACATGGGGCGGGGGGTAGGGTATGGCTGAAAGTGGTTGGGAAAGGGAGTTTACAAAGCAGGACAGGATTGGCAGTCTGCTGATAAGTGGAAACGAACAGGGTGGAGGGGTGATGCAGCCAACAATGCTG
>DAOUIZ010000030.1:0-5809 GCA_034423195.1 Dehalococcoidia bacterium
AGCCGAAGTGGCGGCGCAGGGTGGTCAGGTAGCCGGGCAGGTACAGGTACAGGGGGTTTTGCATGTCGTCCCTGGGAGGAAAAGCCGGGAAGGTGCCGGATTCCGCCACGGTCCTGGTTTGACGCATCGGCTTGCTGGTCATCGCTGTGCCTTCTAAATCTCGCCGCTTTCGGCCCCAAGTTAGGTAACTTGTCTAAGGGGCCTGGGCGTCGGGGGTCTCTAAATCCCGCCGCTTTCGGCCCCGATTGAGGAAAATTGTCCAAGAGACTTGGGTGTCGGTGGGTGGGGTCATTATACGGGGAAACGCAACGGCGGGTCACCCGGCGTGAGGACGGTAAGTTGTCGGATCCATTCCTGAAACTTCCTGCCCCAAACTTCCTGCCGCAAATTTTCTGGTTCATAGGGTTGGAGACAACGCCGGGCCGGGTGTGTTGAGGGAAATAGGGTGTGGTATTATTGGGCCATGTACAGGCTTGCGATTCTCACTGTCAGCACGTCAGGGTTCTTCGGGGAGCGGGAGGATACGGGCAGCGAGGCAATCAAGGAAGTGCTGGCCCCGCCGGACTATGATGTGGTCCGGTACGAGATAGTCTCGGACGAGAAGGACGACATCTCCCGGAAGATGGCGGAGTGGGCGGACGCGCCGGACGTGGACCTGGTGGTCAGCACCGGCGGCACTGGCCTGGGCCCCCGGGATGTCACTCCGGAGGCGTGCCTGGCCATCGTGGACAAGGAAGTCCCCGGCATGGCCGAGGCGATGCGGGCCGAGACGCTGAAGTTCACTCCCATGGCGATGATCAGCCGGTCGGTGGCCGGGATACGGGGCTCCACCCTGATCCTGACCCTGCCGGGCAGCCCGAAAGGGGTCAAGGAAACCCTGGAGGTTGTCAAGCCGGTCCTGCCCCACGCCATTGAGCTGCTGCAGAGGGAATCGGTGAGCGAACACCCCAACGCTTGATCCAACGAAACCCCGCGCTTCCGGCCCGGCCAGGACAACTTGTCCAGGAGGCCCGGGAAGCGAGGAACCGGCCCGCGTCTTTCATTCCAACCTGCTGCGGAGACACCCAGATGAGCACTACCCCCGGCGAGAACGAAGTCTACTGGCCGCGAGTCAAGGAAATCCTGGACAACTGCATGGAGCGGTGGAAGGAACGCTGGGAGCGGGAGCCGTACCCGGGGATCCACGAGTATTACTGGGAGACCCCCCAGGAGCTGCAGGCGTCGGTGCTGAACGGGTACCGTTCCATTGAGCCGGGACTGCCGGGACGGGAGACCCACCTGGTGCGGTCGCTGCTGCGGGGGTGCGGGACCTTCGGGAAGATGCCCCTGCGGGGGCCGTTCGTCCCGCGCTCGGAAGTGGACGAAATTGCGGCGTGGATCGACGCGGGGATGCCCGAGGGGCCGCCGGACGGGAACGGTTCATCCGACTAAATAGGCGACTGAACAGTCGCCTGAACAGGGCAGGCGGCAAAGCGCCGTTTCCGCAGACACCGGAAAAATGAATCGCCGGAGTTGGCATCCAACTCCGGCGATGTTTTGTCCGGGTTGTTGACCCCGGGAAGGGAACTAGACCAGCACTGCCTCGCGGGTCTTGGAGTAGACCTGGATGCGGCCGCGGGTGTGGTCCAGAATCGAGATCCGGTCCTTGCCGTCGGTGGCCACGGCGCAGGGGTGGGAGAAACGCTTCTCGAAGTCGGTGCTGTGAGAAGCGGCGATCTGGCGCTGGCGGATCATGTCCGGGTTGGACAGGAGCTTGTCCTTGCCCCACTGGGAGAGGACGTGGTCGCCACGCATCTGGGTGATGAAGCGGCCGTCGGGAGCGAGGACCTGGACCCGGTTGTTGAACCAGTCGGCCACGTAGATGTCGCCGTCCTTGTCGACAGCCACGCCGTTGGGGCGGTTGAACTGGCCGACGCCGTCGCCGGTGGAGCCGTAGGAGGCCTGCCACTCACCGTCGGCGCTGAACTGCTGGATGCGGTCATTACGCCAGTCGGCCACCAGGACGTTGCCCTCGTTGTCCAGGGCGATGCCCCAGGGCATGTTCAACTCGCCGTTGCCGGAGCCTTCGCTGCCGAACTTGCCGAGGAACTTGCCGTCGAGGGTGAACTTCTGGACCCGGTGGTTGCGGCTGTCGGTGATGTACATGACGTCGCCGCTGATGGCGATGCCGGCGGGCCGGTCCAGCTCGCCGTCGCCGGAGCCGGCTGCGCCCCACTTGCCAAGGAACTCGCCGTCGCGGTCGAACTTGGTGATGCGGTTGAGCCACTCGTCGGCGATGTAGAGATTCTCGTCGCTGTCTATGGCGATAGCGGAGGGCCAGATCATCTCCCCGTCGCCTTCGCCGTAGGTGCCGAACTCGCTGATGTACTCTTCGTCCATGGTGCAGACGGTGACGCGAACACCGTCGGGTCGGTTTTCGTAGGACCGGTTGATCACGTAGACCGTATCATCGGAGCCCAGGGCGAGGTCGACGGGGTTGCGGAAGCCGGTCCCGGCGAACTCGTTGCGACCGATGGAATGGCTGTAGGTGAAGGTCCGGTCGCTAAGCCCAAAGAAATGGGTGCTCATAGCTTTTTCCTTTCTAAATCCCGCCGCTTTCGGCCCCGGTTTAGGTAACTTGTCTAAGGGGCCTGGGCGTCGGCGCTTCTAAATCCCGCCGCTTTCGGCCCTGAACAAAGGCAGCTTTTCCAAGGGTCTGGGCTTCGGGATTTCCCGTGCTTGGAATGGCAGTATCACCGGCCCGGCGGATTAACTCCGCCGGGCCGGTGATCTGTTTCTGTTGGCCTAGAGGAACGAGACCTTGTCGAACTGTCCGGCGATGGGGACCGGGTCGACGCCGAGCCAGTCCTCGAGCAGGCACTGGTAGACCTGGCGGAAGTCCATGTTGTGGGCCAGGTTGCCGCCCTCTTCCTGCTTGTCCGGGTCGAGGGACGGGTAGGTGCCGTAGATGCCGCCCTTGACGTGCTCGCCGATGGCGAAGGCGACGCTGCCGGCGCCGTGGTCGGTGCCGGAGCCGTTGTCGCCGACCCGGCGGCCGAACTCGGAGAACATGAACAGGGTGACGTTGTCGCTGGCGTTGTGCTCGCGGAGGTCATCCATGAAGTTCTCGACGGTGGCGGAGACGTCGGTCCAGAGGGCCGAGTGGGCCTGGGCCTGGTTGGCGTGGGTGTCGAAACCGTTGTACGGGGAGGTGGTGTACAGCACCCGGGAGCCGAAACCGGCCAGGTGGGTCTGGGCGATGTTCTTCATGTACTGGCCGACGGAGGTGGCCGAGTACTCCACGCTTGAGGAGTACATATCCGGGGCGGTGGCCAGGATGTCGGCGCCCTTGAGGGCATCGGTGCCGGTGCGGCGGATGTAGTCCAGCGCGTAACCGGTGCCGATGGTCGGGCCGTACATGCGTCCAAAGACATCCAAGGCCTCGGCGCGCTGGTCCTCGCCGTCGATGCCGGTCAGCAGACCGTAGGTCTCCAGGTTGCCGACGGAAGCGACGGGGACGCCTTCCTTGGCCAGGGCGCGGGGAAGGCCGCGGCCGAAGTTAACGCCAGTCAGCACGTTCTCGGCGTTGGGGTCGAGTTCCTTGATGGCCTGGCCCAGCCAGCCCTCGGTGCCGATGGCGACGGGCTCGCAGGTGTGCCAGATGTCCATGGAGCGGAAGTGGGAATAGCTGGGGTTGGGATAGCCAATGCCCAGGAAGATGGCCAGCTTGCCCTCGTCCCAGAACCGCTTCAAGGGACCCATGGTGGGGTGCAGGCCGATCTCGTCGTTGAGGGGAATGACCTGCTCGGCGGAGATGCCGAGGTTGGGCCGGAAGTCGCGGTAGTGCCCGCTGTTGTAGGGGATGACGGTGTTCAGACCGTCGTTGCCGCCCGACAAGGACAGCACTGCCAGAACATTATCCTTCTTGGTAGAGACCATTATGTTCCTCCGTTCTGATTTCCCGCCGCTTTCGGCCCCGGTTTAGGTAACTTGTCCAAGAGGCCTGGGCGTCGGGGTTCTGATTTCCCGCCGCTTTCGGCCTCGATTCAGGTAACTTGTCTAAGAGGCCTGGGCGTCGGGGAGTTAATCTTGCAGGTATCCTGTCGGGGCCTAGCCGAACTGGTACTCGGAAGTGGCGGCGATCATCTGGAGCATCTCGCCGGAGCGGCGGGCGAACTCGCCGCGCTCGGCATCGGTGCCGTGGGTGAGGTTGCCGCCCCGCTGGGCGTGGGAGACCAACTGGTCGCGGGTCTCTTCGGTTACGGCAAGCTGGCCGACCATGTCCAGGCAGCCTTCGACGAACTGCTCAGGGGACAGGGAGTCGCCCTGGCCCATGAGGCGGTCGATGATGCCCCGCACTCCGGGGAGGTCGGTCTGGCCCATGTAGTCGGCGGCGAAGTTGATCCGCTCGACCAAGGTGCCGCTGTCGATCCACTCGTGGCCGGTGTGCCAGCCTTCGACGGTGGGCGGGTTCATCAGGTCCATGCCCATGTACTTGGGCTCCTGGGAGATGTCGAACAGGCCGGGCTTGATTTCCCGGTGGTCGCCGACGAGACGGAGGGTGCCCACGACCATCTCGGCCGGGTTCTTGACCTTGGTGTAGCGGGCGTTCTTGAACTCGTCGGAGTTGAGCAGCACTTCGAGCATGGCCTTGATCTCATAGCCGGAGTCGAAGTAGGTCTGCTCCAGCTTCCCAATGAGCTCGATGTGCTGCGGGGGAGTCTGCCGCCAGGACGGGACCGGGACATCGTCGCCGATGAAGTAGTTGCAGAGGTGGCGGGAGATGAACCGGGCGGTGGCAGGCTGCCGGCAGATCATTTCGATGATGTCATCGCCGTTCCAGTTGCCGGTCTGTCCCAGGAAGGTCTTGTCAGACTCGTCGTGGTCGGCCGGGTCGAAGCGGAACTGCCAGGGGCTGCGGCCATAGGGGAAGGGCGGGTAGGCCGGAGCGATGTTCCAGCCAGTGAAGGCGCGGGCGCAGGCCTTGACGTCGTCCTCGGAGTAGTTGAAATCCTCGTCCTTGCCGACGCCCATGGAGAACAGCTCCAGAAGCTCGCGGCCGTAGTTCTCGTTGACGGCTACCTTGTGGCTCTCGCAGTTGTCCAGGTAGTAGATCATTCCGGGGTTGGTGGACAGCAGGACGAGCATGTCCTTGAAGTTCCCCATCCCGTGCTGCCGGAACATCTTGACCATGAGGCCCATTTCCTGGCCGCTGTCGATCTTGCTGTGACCGGCGCAGAAGATCATGTGCCAGAAGAGGGCCATCTTCTCCTCAAGCTGGCGGGGGTTATTGATCATGTAGTAGATCCACTGCTGGACATTGGTTTCGATGGCAGCGGCTTCGTGATAGGCGGGCTGATAGCGCATCAGCAGGTCTTCGTCCAGGCCGGGGGTGGACTCGGGGTTGAGCATTTCGGCGACGGTCGCTTCGTATCCGGCAGCGGCTCTCGCCTCAATCTCCTCCCGGCTAGCTCCAAACCCGGCGCGGCGCAACAGGTGGGCCATCAGGGCAATGTCTTGTTCAGCCATAAACTCCTCCTGTGGATTTGTTGTACTTGAGGGTTCGTATTGATAAACCGGCAACCCGGTTACACGCCTTCCCGGCGGGGGTGTCCATCGTTCCGGGCAAGGCGCTCCAGAACCGCTAATTTGTAACGGTTATTAGGAGATAACATGATAGTATTCACCACTAACAGTGTCAACGCCGCCAAGCTTGACGGGTATGGCTGAAAGTGGTTGGGAAAGGGAGTTTACAAAGCAGGACAGGATTGGCAGTCTGCTGATAAGTGGAAACGAACAGGGTGGAGGGGTGATGCAGCCAACAATGCTG
>DAOUIZ010000031.1:0-67869 GCA_034423195.1 Dehalococcoidia bacterium
CAGCATTGTTGGCTGCATCACCCCTCCACCCTGTTCGTTTCCACTTATCAGCAGACTGCCAATCCTGTCCTGCTTTGTAAACTCCCTTTCCCAACCACTTTCAGCCATACCCCTAACAGGACACTGCCAAACCTGGCCATCCGCCGGATTGTGCAAATTCCCTCCCCGGCTTACAATCCCCTTGGGACTGGCCCAAGGCGGCCAGCCCCGTTTGTGCGTCTCCCTCATGCTCCCGGAATCCAACCCTAATGCCAACTATACGGGAACAACTACCCGAAACAACAACCTGGAAAGGACTGATGCCCCGCCCATGCCGCTCAATGGATTGATAGCCGCCGTCGCCGACCGGCCCGAAATATCCCGGTCTCTTGCCGACCTTTCGTCTCCGCAAAGGAAAGCCGGATTAACCCTCCGGCGCGGGGCCCGCCCCGCCGCCCTCGCCGCCCTTTGGCAGCGTTGGGGGAGTGCCATGTTCGTCCTGACCCCCCGTCCCGAGGACGCCCGCCAGCTCCACGATCAGCTTCTCGCCTATCTTGGCGACGAGGCTCACGCCTACCTGCTCCCCGAGTCCGAGGTCCTTCCCTTCGAGCGTCTCGCCGTCGACGCCCACACCGGCAACCAGCGGCTGGTCGCCCTCGCCGCCCTTGCCGGTGCCGCTTCCGGCCAAACCCAGCCCCTGGTCGTCGCCTCCCTCGCCGCATCTTCCCGCCGCACCCTCCTCCCGTCGGTGTTGGCCCCGCCGAAATCCCCCGGGCCCGCCCTCCTTCAGCCCGGCCAGCGCATCCCCAACCTGGAAGCCATGCTGTCTCATTGGGTCGACCTCGGATACCGCCACGAGCCCGTCGTCCAGTCTCCCGGGCGCTTCACCCAGCGCGGCGGCATTATCGACGTATTCCCCCCGGGCCGGGATTTGCCCGTCCGCATCGAGCTATGGGACGACGAGATAGACACCATCCGCGCCTTCGACCCCTACACCCAGCGTTCCGTCGAGCCTCTGGAGTCCATCCGACTCATGCCAGCCCGCGAACATCTGCCCAGTCTGGCGGAACGGCCCGAGGTTGATGCTGCCATCAAGTCCCTCGATTGGGACCGGTGCTCCCAGGAGGTCCGGGAACGATTTCGCCAGGACTTCGTCGACCTTTTCGGAGACCCGGACCTTGAAACCCTCTACTTTTACAGCGGCCTCCTCAACCGCGCCCACATCCTCGACTACCTCCCCGGGGACGCCCTCTTCGTTGTGGACCGTATCGGCCAGATCCGCACCGAAGGCGAAGAACAGGAGGAAAAGCACTTCCGTATGCGCTCCAGCCGGGAGCAACGCGGCGAACTCCCCGGGAACTTTCCTTCCCCCTACTTCCCCTGGAGCGACTTCGCCGTCCGCCTCGACCAATGGAAGGGCAGCCGCCTCGACTTGGCCGGATGGCTCACCGGCGAAGGCGACCCCACCTTCTCTGCCGCTCCCCCGTGCTACGGACAGTTGGACGAATTCACCTCCAGCCTCAAGTCCACCCGGCAGTCAACCGTCATCGTCAGCCCCCACTCCCGGGGACGCATTGCCGAAATCCTCGAACAGGCCGGCCTCGCCGCCGCCCCATCCGACGCCTTGGAAACCGGCTCCCCCCCTCAACCCGGCTGCATCTACCTCGTCAACGGCACCCTCGCCGAGGGATGGGGACTCGCGGCAACGGACGCCCAACCCGCCATCACCCTGTATTCCGACGCCGAGCTTTTCGGAACGTCCAAGGAGCGCCGCCGCCGCCCGCCCCGTCATCTCCACGACGTCAGCAACGACGTCAACCTGGCGGATCTCGAGCCCGGCAGCTTCGTCGTCCACATCGACCACGGCGTCGCCCAGTTCACCGGCACCACCCGGATGGGTGACGAAGGCGACGACCGGGAATACCTCGTCCTCGAATACGCTGAAAGCGATAAGCTCTACGTCCCCACCGACCACCTCGACCGCGTCGGGGCCTACGTCGGCCCCACCGGCCAGCCGCCCACCCTTACCCGCCTCGGCACCGCCGAATGGTCCCGCGTCAAGGAGCGGGTCAAGGGCGCCGCCCGGGAAATAGCCCAGGAGCTCATCCATCTCTACGCCGCCCGCCAGGTCTCCCAGGGACACGAGTACGGCGAGGACACCGTCTGGCAGCGTGAGCTGGAACAGTCCTTCCCCTATCAGGAAACCCCGGACCAGGTCCAGGCCATCGACGAAGTCAAGAGCGACATGGAAGAACCCAGGCCCATGGACCGCCTCGTTTGCGGTGACGTTGGCTACGGCAAGACCGAGGTCGCCCTGCGCGCCGCCTTCAAGGCCATCGCCGACGGAAAGCAGGTCGGTGTCCTCGTTCCCACCACCGTCCTGGCCCAGCAGCACTACGCCACCTTCTCGGAACGCCTCAGTCCCTTCCCCATATCCATCGAGGTCCTCAGCCGCTTCCGCACCCACCGCGAGCAGCAGGAAATAGTCTCCGGCCTCCAGCAGGGCTCCGTTGACGTGGTTATCGGCACCCACCGCCTCCTCCAGAAGGATGTCAGCTTCAAGAACCTCGGCCTCGTCGTCGTCGACGAGGAACAGCGCTTCGGCGTCGCCCACAAGGAGACCCTGAAGCGGATGCGCCGCGAGGTGGACGTCCTCACCCTCACCGCCACACCCATTCCCCGCACCCTTCACATGGCCCTCTCCGGCATTCGGGACATGAGCGTCATCCACACCCCTCCCGAGGCCCGCCTCCCCGTCAAGACCTTCGTCGCCGAGCACGACGACGACGTTATACGCGAAGCCATCCTCCGGGAAATGGAACGCGGCGGACAGGTTTTCTTCCTCCACAACCGGGTCCGCACCATCGACCAGACCGCCGCCGACCTTGCCGAGCTTGTTCCGCAGGCCCGCATTATCGTCGGCCACGGCCAGATGCCCGAGACGGAACTGGAGGACGTCATGGACGCCTTCGGCAGCCACGAAGCCGACGTCCTCGTCTGCACCACCATCATCGAGTCCGGTCTGGACATGCCTAACGTCAACACCATCATCATCGACCGCGCCGACCGCTTTGGCCTGTCCCAGCTTTATCAGCTACGCGGTCGCGTCGGGCGCGGCGAGCATCGCGCCTACGCCTACCTCCTCGTCCCCCGGGACCAGCGCATCACCGAGACCGCCGAGAAGCGCATCGAGGCCATCCTGGAAGCCTCCGAACTCGGATCCGGCTTCCGGGTTGCCATGCGGGACATGGAAATCCGCGGCGCCGGCAACCTCCTCGGCGCCGCCCAGAGCGGGCAGATTCACTCCGTCGGCCTCTCCCTCTATGGCCAGATCCTCCAGGAAGCTGTCCGGGAACTAGCCGCCCAGCAGGATCCTCCCTCGCTCCCCGGACCCGACGAGCCCGTCGAGCTGCCCCGAATCGAGCTTCCCATGCCGTCCAACATCCCTGAGTCCTACGTCGAGCACCTTCCCACCCGCTTGGCCCTTTACCAGCGCCTGGCCCAGGTTACCGACCGCGCCCAGGTCAAGGAAATCGAGGAAGAACTCCGCGACCGCTTCGGCCCGCTCCCGGAATCCGTTGAACGCCTTCTGCAACTCGTGGACCTGAAAGCCCTCGCTGCCGCCGTCGATGTCGAGTCGGTCGTTCAAGCTTCGGAAGGGATAACGCTGCACTTCCGCAACCCCGTCGGCAGCGCCCGGGTCGCCCTTCAGCGTGCCCTCGGCCCGTCCGTCAACGTCGGCAATCTCCGCCTGACCATCTCTCAGCGGGAACTCGGCGACAATTGGTTGACCCGCCTCACCCGCATATTGGAAAGGCTCCGGGTCTTCCGCTCCCGGCTGCAGACCGCCGTCTGAACCCTGCTCATTGCCGCCGTCTACCTGTTACAATGCTCCCATCCTGCCCGTGTTGGCCCCAATCTCGGAGAAAGGAAACCCGCTATGGACAAGCCCAAGGTTTACTTCGCCCCCGGTTGATTCACCTGCGGACGAACGAAAGATTTCCTTTCGTCAAATGGCATAGACTTCATCGAAGGCGACGTCGAACACGACAAGGCGTCAATGGACGAACTGCTGGCCCGCGGCATCAAGTCCGTCCCCGTCACCATCCTGGGTGACCAGACCGTCGTGGGTTTTAACCCCCGCGAGTTGGCCCGCCTCTTCGACTTGGACGGCGAGGTTGCCGTTGCCGACCTGGCCACCATGGTATCCAAGTACGAGACCGTCCTCACCGCCTCCTGCCGCGCCTTCCGCCAGTTGTCCGCCGAGCACTGGGACTGGGAGTCCCCGGAGCGCCAGCGCACCCTCGGACAGTTCTGCTTCCACCTTTCCGACCGGCCCGACCGCGCCCTCAATGCCTACCTCACCGGCCTCTACGCCAACGAGGACCGGGGCCGTGATGTCGCCGACGTTCTCGGTGACGTGGGCTTCGAGGAAGTGGCGCTGAATATCGAAGATGTCCTCCGCCGCGTCAACCAGGCCCTCACCGGCGACGCCATCATCGACCTGGACAAGGTCCTCGACACCTACATGGGTCAGAAGACTGCCGGAGAGATGATGGACCTGGCCCTCGGCCACTCCGTCCACCACCTCAAACAGCTCTACGAGTACATGTCCATCATCGGCATCAACCCCGTCGACGCCCTCGGCGCGGAAGACTTCGAGGGCATCTCCGTCCCCACCGAGCTCTTCTGAGTCCAGGCCACGTCCCCAACAGCCGGAAGCCCCGCCATGACCTCCACGGCGGGGCTTCCGGTTTCCCACAGGTTTCCAGGCGGGATTAACTCTCCTTGCCCCGGTAGACCAGCGTATCCGGCTTGAACGCCGCCCACGCGAACCAGAAGTGGTTGGCATGGACCACCGGAGTCAGCATCGCCCCCTTCAGCTCACCCTCCACCGCTCTCCCGGAAAAATCCCACACGCTCCCCGTCTCAGCGTCCAGGAACCGCCCTCCCTCCCGTGAGAATGTCAACGTCCTCCCGTCCGACTCCGCCAGGAAGACCCCCGTGGCCCCCACTTCCTTGGAACGTTCAATCAGGGAATGGTCCAGCGCGGAACGCGTCCCCGGCTGGAAGAACACCACCAACTCTTCTCCCCCGACCCGGCAGTTGACCGCCCCTTCTTCCGCCAGCACGGTGAACGGGAAAGCCACGTCCACCCCTCCTGCGCTCACTGCCGCCACTCTCTCTTTCGGCAGCAGCCGCTCGTCCGCCTCCCCGAAGAACAGGAAAGGCGGCTCATCCGCCCGGTCGTACCCAACGTAGGGATTCCGCCCGTAGTCCCTGGAATACCCCGTATCCCTCGACAGCACCATCCCGGCCGGATGGAACCCCTTGAAATCCGCCCACGAAACAATAGTGGAGGGCAGGAAGGTCAACAGAGACCCCGTCAGTTCCCCTACGATGGCCTCCCCGGTGAACTGCTGCCACCAGGACTCCGTTTGCCGGTCCCACATCACCAGGTCGCTGTTCCGCAGGTTCCCCGACGTCCCGAAGTCGTACACCACCCCGTCCAGCCGCCGGTCGAAGGTGACCGCCGAGTTGCACAGCGGGCAGAACGTCACCGACACCGGAACGCCCCCAACTTCGTCGTTCACAATCTCGTGCCATGTCATTATTTGGAGTGGAAACGCCCGCGCATCCCCGTCAATTTCCAGCAGGATTACCGGCTCCAGGTCCTCCAGCCACTCATCCGCTTCCTCCACGGACACATACCCCGGGTCATCCAGCGGCGGTATCCCGTCCCGGGAAACGCCTCCCGATGTGATCTCCTCCAACGGCACGCTGCTCTTGGAAAAGTCGGTCTCCCACCCCTGCCGCCGGAAGCGCTCCGCCAATGGGTCCTCCTGGCCCGCCTGGTCCAACACTTCCGCTGGCGCTCCCCCCGGCCTCGCTGCCGTCCCGCAGGCCGGAAGCCCATCCACCGGCGCGGACGGAATCGGGGTCGCGGAGGCGGCGGTCGATTCCGTCGTCCCTGGAACGTCCTCGGAAACCGGGTCGCTGGAAGTCTCTGCCGCTGCTCCCGGCTCAATCCCTGGATTGCGGGAGGATTGCGCCACCGTCTCGGGCGGTTCCGTCGGATTCGGGTTCTCCCCAATAGCCGCCGGCCCGCACCCCGCCACCAGCAGCAGGACCGCCCACAAACCTGGGATAACTAACCGGCTGGTTTTCCTGGTCCAAATCGAGATTAGCAAAGTTTTTCTCCACTATCGCCCCGCTGCTACGCCCCTGTGCTGCGGGTTCCTCCGGCCAACTGGGCCCGGCCGTCTCCCGGTTCCGGCCGCTTCGACTGGTCCTTCCGTTGCCTTGAACGGTATTACGATTCGTGCCAACAAGTGGATGATGGCCTTACCCCTCAACCCGGAGCTCTCTCCCGGGGGGCCTCCCGCAGGTTCCGGGAAACCCACAGCTCCGGCAGTTTGAGTTATAATGGAAGACAGTCGCAGGCTGACTGCCTGTGGCGGCTCACGGTCGGGGTGTAGCGCAGTGGCTAGCGCGCTTCGTTCGGGACGAAGAGGTCGGAAGTTCGAATCTTCTCACCCCGACCATCCGGTAAACCCATCACTGTCGTCGTGACCCACGCCTGTTGAGACACGTCGCCCCCCTTCCGTCACCTCCCTTCATTCGCAGCTTCCAACTCGACCAGCCGCGCCCCCCGGTCCACCAGGCCCCCTTCTTCCACCGCTACCCTCTTGACTGTTGCATCCCCCGGTGCGTCGATGATCAGCTCCATCTTCATCGACTCCAGGATAACCAGCGGTTCCCCGGCCCCAACCCGCTGCCCATCCGTCACCAGTACCTGCATCACCCGCCCCGGCATCGGAGCGGACACATCCCCCGCTATACTCCCGGCCCTCCGGCTCCCGCGCGCCGCCTCATACGCCGCCTCGAACACGAACACCCGGCCGTCCAGCCAGACTTGGACCTGTCCCCCGTCTCCATAAACTGCATAGGAGTGGATCGCGCCGTCCGGGCCGGTGCACCAACCCCGGCTGGGATTGCCCTGCTTCGCGTGAATGTCCACCGAGATGCCGTCAACGGTGACCCGGGACGCCTGATCCTCGTCTTGGACTTCACATTCCCTCACCGGCCCCTCGACCGGATACGTTGCCTGTAATCGCATCATGGTCAGGGCAGCACCCGGCTCCCCACCGCCCGCCATGGTGAAATCTCCCCTCGTTCTTCTGGCTCCCGGCCTTCTCCGTCTGGATCATCCCCCTGCGCGCTTCTCTGCGACAACCCCAACGCCGAAACGGCGGCCGCAACCGCTTCGGTATCCTGTCCAATCTCTGGAGAAAACAGCCCTCTCTCTCTTTCCAGGAACGCTGTGTCGTATTGCCCCGCCCGGAACCTCGCGTTCCGCACCACGTCCCGCAGGAAAGGAATGTTGGTCACTGTCCCCAGCACCGCGAACTCGGATAATGCCCGCTCCATCCGCGCCAGGGCTGAATCCCGGCTTGGCCCCCACGCCGTCAGCTTGGCCAGCAGGGCGTCATAATTCAGCGGCACCTCATCCCCTTCCGCCACCCCGCTGTCCAGCCGGATGCCCGGGCCGCTGGGAGGCTCCCACACCGCCACCTTCCCCCCCGTCGGCAGGAAATCGTTATACGGGTCCTCGGCGTAGACCCGGCACTCGACGGCGTGTCCCCTGGGAATAACATCCTCCTGCCCGAAGCCCAGTTCTTCCCCCGCCGCGATCCTGACCTGCCACGCCACCAGATCCATCCCCAGCGTCTCTTCCGTGATCGGATGCTCCACCTGTAACCGGGTGTTCATCTCCAGGAAGAAGAACCGCTCTTCCCTCGGATCGAACAGGAATTCAACGGTTCCCGCGTTCACATAACCCGCCGCCCGTGCCAGATTCACCGCCGCCGCGCCCATTTGTTGCCTCAGGTGCGGCGTCAGTGCCGGAGACGGCGTTTCCTCGATTAGCTTCTGCCGCCGCCGTTGGATGCTGCACTCCCGCTCCATCAGGTGGACCGTGTTGCCCTGCCCGTCCGCCAGCACCTGCACCTCGATATGCCGCGCCCAGGGCACGAACCGTTCCAGGAAGACCCGTCCGTCGCCAAAAGCCCCCTCCGCCTCCCTCCGTGCCGTCTCCACCGCCAGCGCCAGCTCCCCTGCATCGTTCACCATGCGGATTCCCCGGCCGCCACCCCCGCCCGCCGCTTTGATGAGCAACGGGAACTCTGCGGTTTCTGCGTAACGGTTTAGGTCCTCTTCGCTTTCCGTCACCGGGCTGCTCTCCACCACTGGCACGCCCGCCCGTGCGGCCAGGATCTTGGACCGCACCTTGTCCCCCAGGTCCGACATATTCCTGGGGGTCGGCCCGATGAAGGTGACTCCCGCCTCGTTGCAGGCTTGGGCAAACCCCGCGTTCTCCGACAGGAAGCCGTATCCCGGGTGGATGGCCTCCGCTCCGCACTCCCTGGCAATGCCGATGATCTTTTCGGCGTTCAGGTAAGTTTCTTCAGGAGTATTCCCCCCCAACGGAAACGCCTCGTCGGCTAGGCTAACGTGGGGCGCATTCCGGTCCGCCTCGGAGTAGACGGCAACTGTGGCGATTCCCATTTCCCGGAGAGTGCGCTGGACCCGCACCGCTATCTCCCCCCGGTTCGCCACCAGCACTTTCTTAAACATGGCAATTGCCCGGACACGACTCTAACGGTCCCACCTGCCCGCCTCACATGCGGAAAACGCCCCGGGCCGGTTCAGGAAACGGACCATTCAGCGCCGCCCGGATCGCCAGCCCAAGCACGTCCCGCGAGTCCGCCGGATCAATTACACCATCATCCCAAAGCCGTGCGGTACTGTAATATGGATTCCCCTCCTCCTCGTACTTGGTCAATATCGGTCTCTCCAGTGCCTCCCTGTCCAACTCCGAAAACTCCCTGCCTTCCCGGTCCAGTTGCCGCTCTCTGATTGTTGACATCACCGTAGCCGCTTGCTGTCCACCCATCACCGAAATTCTCGCGTTGGGCCACATCCACAGGAACCGTGGCTGGAACGCCCGCCCGCACATTCCATAGTTCCCTGCCCCGAAAGATCCTCCGACGACCATCGTAAACTTCGGCACCGCCGCGTTGGAAACCGCCATCACCATCTTGGCCCCGTCCTTGGCGATACCCGCCGCCTCGTACTGCCGTCCCACCATGAACCCCGTCACGTTCTGGAGAAACACCAGGGGGACTCCCCTCTGGGAACAAAGCTCTACAAAGTGCGTCCCCTTCAACGCGCTCTCGGAAAACAGGACCCCGTTGTTCGCCACGATCCCGACCGGGTATCCCCAGATCCGCGCGAACCCGCACACCAGCGTTTCCCCGTAATTCGCCTTGAACTCGTGGAAGAAGCTCCCGTCCACTATCCGCGCAATTACTTCCCGGCAGTCATACGCCCGTCGCCGGTCCGCCGGAACAATCCCATATATCTCCTCGGCGTCATAGACCGGGGGTGCCACCGCCTGCTGTCTCAAGGGCGTGGGATTCCGCAGGGGAAGGTTCTCGATTACATTCCGGGTAATTGCCAGCGCCTCCCCGTCGTCTGCCGCGTAATGGTCGGCCACTCCTGACAAGCGCGTGTGAACGTCTGCGCCCCCCAGCGTTTCCGCGTCGACTTCCTCTCCCGTGGCCGCCCGGACCAGCGGCGGTCCGCCCAGGAAAATCGTCCCCTGTTCCTTGACGATTACCACCTCGTCGCTCATCGCCGGAATGTACGCCCCGCCCGCTGTGCATGACCCCATCACCACCGCCACCTGCGGGATCCCCAGCGCCGACATCTGCGCCTGGTTGTAGAAAATCCGTCCGAAGTGGTCTTTGTCCGGGAAAACCTCTGCCTGAAGCGGGAGGAACGCCCCTCCCGAGTCCACCAGGTAAATGCACGGAAGCCGGTTTTCCAGGGCAATCTCCTGTGCTCTCAGGTGCTTCTTCACCGTGATCGGATAGTATGTGCCCCCCTTCACCGTGGCATCGTTTGCCGCTACCATCACTTCCCGCCCGTGGACCACCCCGACTCCTGTGACAATTCCCCCGCAGTTAACCTCGTCGTCATACATCCCCCACCCGGCCAGCGGACTCAGCTCCAGGAATGGTGTATTCGCGTCCGTCAGGCGGTCTATCCGCTCCCGAGCCGTCAGCTTTCCCCGGTTTCGGTGCAGCTCTACTGCCCCCTCGCTTCCTCCCCCTCGGACCAGTCCCAGCCGTCCCTTTAACTCGGCGACCAGCTCCGACATCTGCCGTTCGTTCTCGGCAAACTCGGAGCTGTTCCGCACGACCCGTGATTCCAGTCTGTTCATCTCAAAATCCGGCCAATTATAAACCGGCTACCCCCGTCTCCGTTCCCGCTCGTTGAACCCCGTGGCCCGCTCGGCTATCCTGTCTCAGGAACCCTATGTACTGACAGGAACTGATGCCCATGCCCGCCTCCACCGTCCTCGGACTCGTCGGAAACACCCCGCTGGTCGAACTCGCCCACATGTCTCCCAAACCCGGCATTCGCATCTTCGCCAAGCTTGAGGGACAGAATCCCAGCGGCAGCATCAAGGATCGCATCGCCCTGGCCATGATCGAGAAGGCTGAAACCGAAGGCCACCTCCGTCCCGGCGGCACCATCGTCGAGGCCAGCAGCGGCAACACCGCCATCGCCCTGGCTTTCGTCGGCAAGCAGAAGGGATACGCCGTGCGGGTTGTTATCCCGGGCGAGGTCGCTCCCAGCATCGGCGATCTCCTCCACCTTTACGGCGCAGAAATAACCTGGTGCGAACCCCGCGCCGGAATGAAGGGCGCCATCGACCTCGCTCTGGAAATGTCCCGGTCCGAAGGGTTCCACTACGCCGGGCAATTCGACAACCGCATCAACCTCCGCACCCACTATCACCACACCGGCGCCGAAATTGCGGCGGGCCTGCCCTCCGTTGACGTCTTCGTAGCGGGCATCGGCACCGGCGGCACCATCACCGGCGTCGGCCGTCGCCTCCGCGAAATCAACCCGCAGGTCAAGATCGTCGGCGTCGAACCTCGCATGGGAGAGTCCCTCCAGGGGTTGCGTAGCCTGTCCGAGGGATACGTCCCGCCGCTGCTTGACCTCGGCCTCCTCGACCGCCGCTTCCTCGTTGACAACGCCACCGCCATCGACATGTCCCGCCGCATCGTGGAACACGAGGGAATCCTGGCGGGAATCTCCGCTGGTGCCGCCCTCCATGCCGCTTACCGGGTGGCCTGGGACATGGATCAAGGCAACATCGTGGTCATGTTCTCCGACGGCGGTTGGAAGTACCTTCCCGCACGCCCCTGGGATGCCGCTCGCGCCGGCTCCGAAGACCTGGACGATACCCACTGGTGGTGAATCGGGCGTTGACCGGTCCCGCCGGCGGACTTCCCCCAATGGGGTTTCCCGTTCCTACTGCGCAGCCGCCGTTCCGACGATGGCCTCAACATCCTCCGGCTTCGATGGAATCGCCTCTGAAAGCACCCGGTGCCCGTCCTCGGTCACCAGGACATTGTCCTCGATCCGGATGCCGATCCCCCGCAGTCCCTCCGGGGACTCCGTCGCCAGCGGACCGAAATACAGCCCCGGCTCCACCGTGAACACCATCCCCGGTTCCAGCTCCGTGGATTTATCCCCATCCCGGTACTGCCCGGCATCATGCACGTCCAGCCCCAGCCAGTGGGAAGTCCCGTGCATGTAGTAGGGAAGGAACGCCCGGTCTTCGATGATCCCGTCTGTCTCCCCGGACAGGGCCCCCAGGTCCTTCAACCCTTGGATCAGCGTCCGCAGCGCCGCCATGTGAACGTCGTCGAACAGCGCCCCCGGCCGCACCTCCTCGAATCCCCGCCGTTGCGCTTCCAGGCAGATGTCGTACACCGCCCGCTGCTCCGCGGAAAACCGGCCGTTGACGGGCCACGTCCGCGTGATGTCAGCCGTGTAATAGTCCACCTCCGCCCCTGCGTCGATCAGCAGCAGGTCCCCGTCCCGCATCCTGTCCCGGTTGGTAATGTAGTGGAGGGTGCAGGCGTTCATACCCGATGCCACTATGGACGGATACCCGTTCCGCGGGGACCCGAGTCTTCGGAACATCGCCTCCATTTCCGCCTGTACCTGGTACTCGTAGTCTCCCGGTCGGGTCGACCGCATCGCCGCGTCAAACCCCTTGGCCGTAAGGTCGATTGCCTCTTGCAACGCCGCCACTTCTTCTTGAGCCTTGATCTGGCGCATCCGGTCGATCACCGGCTTCGGGTCCTGGATTCCCGCCAACGCCCTTCCGCCCCGCTGCGCCCCGGCCCGCCTCCGTCGGACCAGGTCCCCAATGACCTCGTCCATGTCATCGTCACTGCCCAGCCCATAGTAAATAGTGTCGGACTCCTCCACTAGCTTCGGCAGCTCTTCCTTAAGGTCATCTATCGGGAAAGCCAGGTCCGCCCCGTGCTTCTCCACCGCGCCTTCCACCCCGGCCCTGTACCCGACCCAAATCTGGAACCTTTCCTCGTAGGGACGGACGAACAGCGCGTATGGCTCCTCGTGCCCCGGCCGCAGTACCGCTACCGCGTCCGGCTCGTCAAACCCGGTGAAGTACCAGAAGGATGACTGCTGCCGGAACTTGTAGTCCACGTCATTGTTCCGCGGCTTGTCCCTGCCCGCCGTCAGGATAATCGCCCCGTCGGCAAGCGAGTCCATCAGACGCCTTCGCCGTAGGGCAAACTGTTCGTTGGTGATGAGGCCGGCGGTCGTCGCCATGGCTCCTCCGTCGTTGTTGTATCGCCGGTTCAGGCGGGATGCTCTACGCGCCGACTCCCAGCTGTTCCTTGATGTCCGACAGCACCTTGTCCCTCGTCCGCGTCTGCCACCGGGTCCGCCGCCCGATCGGTTCGTTCTCAATCTCCGGGAACACCTTCATCGTGACGAACACCGGCCCTGGCTTTCCCAGGATCTCCTCGATGTTGTTGGTGAAGTCCTCCAGGTTGTCGAAGGCATACGTGTGCGGATACCCAGCTCCTTCCGCGATCACGTCGTACCTCACGTTCTCCGCGTTGGGCACCGGCTGTCCTCCCGTCGTGGCGTAGCACTCGTTGTCCAGGACAAAGTGATACAGATTCTCCGGCGCCTTCTCGGCAATGGTCACCAGCGCCCCCAGGTTCATCAGGATGTCCCCCTCGGAGTCGAACAGGATGATCTTCTCCTCCGGCTGCGCCAGCGCCATCCCCAGCGCGAAGGATGCGTGACCTCCCATGGCCGGGTCTCCCAGCGGCACATCCCGCGCCTCAACGGTGCTGATGCCCGTCCAGTGCTTCCCGCCCCTGCCCGGGATCACCACCGCGTTCCCCCGGAACGGCTGGAAAATTCGGAACATATCGGCCATGTGGAACATACTTCCCTCCCTGGTTTCGGGCGGGGACCGGACGCCGCCCTTCCTGTCTCTTGACTTGGCTTGCTTCGAGTAGCCCTGGTTACCTGTTGAACCCGTGGTATTCGTCCCCTACCAGGATTGCCACCGGCCGCTGTGTCCGTTCCGCCTCTTCAAACGCGATGGAGATCCGCTCCGAGTCTCCGTCGTTCTCCACCAGGTAATACTGGATTCCGAACGCGTTCAGGAACCTCTCCGTGTACGTCGCCGCCGTATCCGAGTTGACACCATGCCGCGTATAGCCTCGGTAACCCACCATCATCACAACCGGAATATTCAACCCCAGCGCCCAGCCTCGCAGCGAGTCCCCGGATTCCATCATCCCGGTGTTCTGTATCAGGATCACGGGCCTCTTCCCGCCAATGGATAGCCCCGCCGCCGTGGAAAACGCCTGTCCTTCCCGGCTCACCGCAATCAGGTCCAGCGTCGGCTCCTCCTTCATCAGCATGTAGAGCCAGTTGGTCTCGCTGTCCGGCAGCCAGACCACATGGGTCACTCCCGCTTGTTTCATCTGGTCCAGGACCGTCTGTGGGTTGAGCTGCGCCTGCTGCGTCATGCCGGATTCCTCCCGTGGCCAATCGCGGCTGTTCCCGTTCACCGGGCTTTGCCCGGACGCCGATTGGACTGATTATATCCCCGCCCCTTCCTTCCGTCATCCCCGCGCAGAGCCTGCCCCATCGCAGGCAGGGCGGGAATCCAGACCCCGTCGTCCGGTCCCCACAGTAGCGTTTAGATCGTTTACTGGAAATTTGGCGAACCAGCCCGCGTGCGGTAACCCTGCCCAACTCTCCCCGCCGGTTGGCATCCCTCGGCATGGTGGATATAATCGCCGGGTTATTGTTTGCGTGTTCCAGCTCGCGTGTTCCAGCGTTTTTCATAGGTTGGCCTGTGGTCAATATCTGCCTTCTAGCCAAGGCCCCTCAACAGGTCCAGGCCCTTGCCAGCGTCGCCGGAAAGGCCGGCCTTTCCTATACCATCTGCGAGGACCCGGACTATTTCACGGGCCCCGACGAAGACCCGTCCGCCGAAGCGGCCCTCCTGGACCTGGCTTCTCTGGGAGCTTCCCAGACCAGGTCGCTGGTTACCCGCTGCCGGGAGTCCAGGCTTCCGGCGGTGGTCGTCGTTCCCCGGGATGACGCCGCGGAATACGACCCGTCCCTGAACCCCGACGAGTTCATCCTGGCCCCGGTGCATCACGACGAGCTGCTCGCCCGGGTCATGCAGGCCATCTTCCGGGCCAGGGGGCCATCCGGCGGACAGGTCCTCCGGGTCGACCATCTGGTCATCGACCTTGAGAAGTACGACGTGACCCTGGGAAATCGTCCCGTCTCCCTGACCTACAAGGAGTTCCAGCTTCTGGTCCTACTGGCTTCCAACCCGGGACGGGTCTACACACGCGACGCTCTCCTCAGCCAGGTCTGGGGCTACGACTACCTCGGCGGGACCCGGACCGTCGACGTCCATGTCCGGCGGTTGCGCTCCAAGATTGAAGACCCGGACCATGCTTTCGTGGAGACCATCTGGAACGTGGGTTATCGCTTCAAGTCCGACTCCAACGACTGAAAGCGCCGTCGCGAGTCATCGGGCCGTTGCCGGGATTCAGTGCGAGTGTGCAGTGAGTCCGGCCGCCTAGCTGACTTCCCCGCTGGCATGTTCGAGGAAACGGGCAACCTGTCGGGACAGGGCTCCGTGCCCTTCTCCCTCCAGGTCCGGGTCCGCCTCCATCAGCATCGATGCTTCCCTCCGGGCGGTTTCCAGCAGGTCCCGGTCGGACAGTGAAGCCATCCGCAGGTCGGGCAGTCCGCTTTGCCGGGTTCCGAAGAAGTCCCCTGGCCCCCGCAGCCTCAGGTCCTCCTCCGCCAGCTTGAACCCGTCGTCAATGTGTTCAAGCGCTGACAGCCGTTCCCTGGCCACTGAAGAGGGATCATCCGACATCAACATGCAGTAGCTCTGGTGTTCACCCCGGCCGACCCGGCCCCGGAACTGGTGCAGCTGGGACAGCCCGAACCGGTCCGCTCCTTCCACCATCATCACCGTGGCGTTGGGCACGTCTATCCCCACTTCCACCACCGCGGTGGACACCAGGATGTCAAGCTCTCCATCCCGAAACTGGCGCATCATCCTGTCCTTTTCGCGGGAGGCCATCCGCCCGTGCAGAAGGCCCACCTTCAGGTCGGGGAAGACTTCCTCCGACAGGCGCTGGTGATCATCAACGGCGGCCTTGGAGTCGACGGCTTCGGACTCTTCGATTAACGGGTAGATTATGAACGCTTGCCTGCCTTCGCTCACCTGCTTCCGGACAAACCCGTAGGCCGCGTCCCTCCGGTCTGGTCCCAGCCAACGGGTGCGGATTGTCTGGCGCCCCGGCGGAAGCTCGTCTATTACCGAAATGTCCAGGTCGCCGTAGAGAGTCAGCGACAGGGTCCTGGGGATGGGAGTGGCCGACATCACCAGGCTGTGGGGATTCTCCACGCCTTTCTGCCGCAACGCCGACCGTTGCAGCACGCCGAACCGGTGCTGCTCGTCCATCACTGCCAGGGCCAGGTTGGGGATCTCCACCCCCGACTGGATCAAGGCGTGGGTGCCTACCAGCAGGTCCAGTTGGCCTTCCGCGGCCAGACCGGTCAGTTCCCGCCGGGCCCGTTGGCCCGTGCTGCCCGTCAGCAGCCCAACGGAAACCGGTCTCCCCAGCGATTCCATGTAGGCCGTGACCCTGTGTTCGTCCTGCACTGGACGGGCCAGTCCGCTCAGCAGGTTCCCGATGGTTCGGAAGTGTTGCTCCGCCAGCACCTCGGTGGGGACCATGATGGCTCCCTGGTATCCCGCCGCGGCGGCGGCCATCAACGCCGTCAGCACCACTACCGTCTTGCCGCTGCCCACCTCACCCTGGAGCAGTCGGTTCATGGGAGGGCTGCCCTGCTTCAGGTCCTCCAGGATTTCATCGACGCAGCGCCGTTGGGCACCCGTCAGCGGGAAGGGAAGCGACTCAAGGAATCTCCCGATTACTAGCGGGTCGGCCTTGATCCTGACTCCCTCCAGCCCCTGGCTCCACTGGCGGCGCCGGGCCAGCACCGCGAGCTGGAGGGTGAAAAGCTCCTCGAAAGCCAGCCGCCGCCTTGCGTTGGTTGCCGCCTCCGTGTCTTCCGGGAAATGGGCCTGCCTGATCGCCTGCTGCAACGGCATCACACCGGCGCGGCGCCGGACTTCCGGGGGCAGGGTCTCCTCCACGCCGCCCAGCCATTGACTGAGGGCCTGCCACACCAGGCGCCGCAGGTTCCTGCCGGTTAACCCGGCCGTCAGCGGATAGACCGGCGCCAGCCGGGCCGTGTGGATGGGTGTCTGTCCCTCCGGCAGGGGTTCATAGTCCGGCGACTCGAACACCAGCCGCCCCTGGTTCCGGGAAGCCCTGCCGCTGATTGCAACCCTTGAGTTGGTCTTCAGGGAACGGGCGATATAGCGTTGACCGAACCATATAACCCGCACGTTGCCCGTCTCGTCGCTTAGCACGGCCTCGGTTGCCTTCAGCCGGCCATTGCGGCCCAGCGACACCTCCCGCGTCTCCCAGACGTGCCCTATCACCGTGCAGTCCGCATCCGGCTCTACCTCGGCGATCTTGACCACCCTTGTATAGTCCGTGTGCCTCCGGGGAAACAGGTAGAGCAGGTCCCGGATGGACCGCACCCCCAGCCGGCCCAGCCTCTCGGACAGCTTCGCGTCAACTCCCCGCAACCGGTCCACTGCCACATCCACCGTCAACCCCGCCGGTGGCCGCGAATGAGCAATACCCGGCAGTTCACCGCCGCCGCTCTTGCTGGGAGGATTGGGAGCGGATGCCGCCGGGGGGTGCGCGTCGTCCCGCGGTACCGGCCTCGATTGTGCGGGCGACCCAGCCTTGGCCGGATGCTCCGGTACGGCCGACGGCTCACTCCCGCAAACCGCATCGTCCCCGAGAGATCCGACAGCGTCATCAAGGAACAAAACGGCCCGCAGCCCCTTCGCCCACTCCTCCCGCTGTTCCGGGGTCATCTCCCCGTACTCGCCGGATCGGATCGCCCTCTCCGATCCGGCAGCGGCCAGGGTGCTGTTCAGCGGTTCCAGCCAGCGTTCGATGAAGCGGTCAACACCCCCGGATACCGCCCGGTTGTTGAACCCCCGGGACTGCTCCAGGTCGAGAATCCCGCCCAGTGCTGCCAGCCACGCTGGCGTTTCGGTCTGGCGCTGGTCCATAAGTCAGCCGTCCCCACGAACCTCTTCGCCGGGCCGATTATATTACACAGCTCCGGTCTCAGATACGCCCGCATGACATAAGGCCCTTCTATCGGCATCATCCTCCCCCCGGCCACGCTCCCGCCGGGAGTGTCCGCCCGTCCTTGACGCCTCTCCGGGGCCAACCTAGAATGAAATCCACCCCCGGCCTTCGGAATGTCCTTCCCGTCATCCTCCCGAAAGGCGGCATATCCCGGATGGTTTCCCAGCCCGACGGCCCGCCCGTCGAAATCCCCGGCTCCGAGAAGCGGCGCAACGGTCCCGGACGGATAATTTCCGGGGATTCCCAGCCGGGCGACGTCAACCTCGACATTTCCCTCCGTCCCCGCGAGTTGGACGACTTTGTCGGCCAGGACCAGGTCAAGGACAACCTCCGCATCGGAATCCAGGCGGCCAAGCTCCGCGGCGAAGCCCTCGACCACGTCATCGTCTACGGCCCTCCCGGGCTGGGCAAGACGACCCTCGCCCACATCATCGCCAACGAGCTGGGGGTCAACATCAGGGTCACCTCCGGCCCCGCCATCGAACGGGCCGGAGACATGGCCGCCATTCTCACCGGACTCCAGCCCGGTGACCTTCTCTTCATCGACGAGATTCATCGCCTCAACCGCGCCGTCGAAGAGGTCCTTTACTCCGCTATGGAGGACTTCTTCCTCTCCTGGATGGTGGGCAAGGGACTCGCCGCCCGCAGCATCAACCTCCGCATCAGTCCCTTCACCCTCGTCGGAGCCACCACCCGCTTCTCCCTCATCAGCGCCCCCATGCGCGACCGCTTCGGCTCGGTTTTCCGCCTCGACTACTACAACCAGCCGGAGATGGAGGTCGTGACCCGCCGTTCCGCTGCCATCCTGGAGTTCGACGTCGAGGAGGAAGGGGTCTCGGAAATCGCCTCCCGCGCCCGCGGCACGCCCCGCATCGCCAACCGCCTCCTGAAACGCTCCCGGGACTACGCCCTCGTCGAGGCCGACAATCGGCTCACCGGGAAGGTGGCCCGCGCCGCGCTGGACCTTCTGCGGGTGGACCGCCTGGGATTGGACGAGTCGGACCATCGCCTCCTCGCCAGCATCATCGACAAGTTCGACGGCGGGCCCGTCGGACTGGATACCCTGTCGTCCTCCCTCAGCGAAGACTCGGACACTGTCATGGAGGTCTGGGAACCCTACCTCCTCCAGCTCGGCTTTCTCCAGAGGACCGGACGCGGCCGCGTCGCCACGCGCCTTGCCTACGAATACATGGGCCGCACCCTCCCCGTTCTGGAAGCTCGCCCGGACCAGGGCCGCTTCGCCGGACTGTAATCCATCGGCCTTGTACGCCCCGGCCTTTACGCTGTTCCGCCTAAAGGTTAGTATGGCCGGGCCCACCTCGGGAAACGCCGACTGGGCATCCCCATACCCAAGGAGACACCATGATCTACGAGCTTCGCATCTACGAGACCATCCCGGGACGGCTTCCAGCTCTCAACGACCGCTTCGCCAACCACACCGTCGGCTTCTTCCAGCGCCACGGCATCCATGTCGTCGGGTTCTGGACCGAGGACATCGGCACCAGCAACCAGTTGGTCTACATGCTCGGCTTCGACAGCCTGGCCGACCGGGAACAGAAATGGGCCGCCTTCCAGGCCGACCCCGACTGGAACCGCGTCCGGGCCGAGTCTGAGGTGGACGGCCCCATCAACGCCCGCGTGCGGAATGTCATCCTCCGCCCGACCAACTACTCCCCCATGCAGTAGCGCCCTTCCGTGCCGTCTGCGGCAGCGGAAGCCCTGCGGCCAGTCTCTCACCCGCTCCGTGATTGAACGCAGCGGGCAAGGGGAATAGAATAACCCCACTTCAGGAGGCCCATGGCTCCCTTTAACCCTGTTTGCCTCTGAGCAGGAATCGCCCAAGGAATCATTAGTTGAACACCAGGCTTGCCATATTGCATTCCCCCGCATCTTCCCTTCAGGCGGAAGACCAGGGTATCGCCGGCGTGCTGGGCCGCGCCGCCCGCGGCTCTCGGCTGTCGCCGGATGACGCCCTTGCCCTCGTCGGTGCCGGCCCGTCGGCCGCTGCCGAAATGGCCGCCGTCGCGTCCGGCCTGCGCGACCGTGGCCGTGGCAAGGTGGTGAGCTTTTCCCCCAAGGTGTTCATTCCTCTCACCCGCCTATGCCGCGATTTTTGCGGATACTGCACCTTCCGCCAGAACCCCGGTTCCGCTGCGGAACTCTACATGACCCCCGAGGAGGTCTTGGGAGTGGCCCGGTCCGGCGAGAAGCTCGGCTGCACCGAGGCCTTGTTCACTCTCGGAGAGCGTCCCGAGCAGCGCTACCCGGCAGCGGCGGAGTGGCTCCGGCAGCGGGGCTACAACACCACCCTGGACTATCTGTCGGATATGTGCCGCCTGGTTCTGGAAGAGACCTCGCTGATGCCCCATGCCAACCCCGGCACTATGAGCCGCCGCGAGATGGCCCGCCTGCAGCCCTTCAACCCGTCGATGGGCCTGATGCTGGAAAGCGTCAGTCCCCGCTTGTACGAGGAGGGCGGCCCTCACGAGTTCGCGCCCAGCAAGCGTCCGCGCGTCCGCCTCCGCACCACCGAGATCGCCGGCGAGTTGGGCATACCCTTCACCAGCGGAATCCTCATCGGCATCGGCGAGACCCGCCGGGAGCGCATCGAAGCCCTCCTCGCGATCCGGGAACTCCACGAGGCCTACGTCCATGTCCAGGAGGTCATAGTCCAGAACTTCCGCGCCAAGCCCGGCACCCCTATGGGCGGGGAACCCGATGCCGAGTCCCTCGAATTGCTCTGGACCGTCGCCGCTGCCCGCCTGGTTCTCGGGCCCCATGCCAACGTCCAGGTGCCGCCCAACCTCAGCGCATCCGATTATGACCTTTACCTGGATGCCGGGATCAACGACTGGGGTGGCGTTTCCCCGCTGACCATCGACTACGTTAATCCCGAGGCTCCCTGGCCCCTGCTGGCCGAGTTGCGCGTCCGCACCCTGTCCCGCGGCTTCGAGCTGCGGCCCCGCCTGCCGGTCTATCCCGAGTATTTCCTCGGCACCGGCGAGTACCTTTCCGAGTCCTTGCGCTCCCGGGCGCTGGATCTGACCGACGAATCGGGATACGTTAAAGGGGGAATTGAACGCTATGCCGGATCAAACTGATGGGACCCCGGACATCCGGTCCCTCGAGTCCCTCATCGGGACCCTTCAGCCCACCGTCGCCGGCGTCTTGGATCGGGCCCTCGCCGGCGAGGACATCACTGTCGATGAAGCGGTGGCCCTCTTCGACGCCACCGGCCCCGAGTTCAACGCCCTCGGAATGGTCGCCGACGAGCTCCGCCGCCGGACGGTGGGGGACATCGTTACCTACGTTGTCAACCGGAACATCAACTTCACCAACGTCTGCATCAAGCGGTGCGGTTTCTGCGCCTTCAGCCGCGATTACCGCGAGGAGGAAGGGTATTTCCTGCCCGTCAGCGAAATCATCCGCCGCGCCGGGGAAGCCCGCGACTACGGAGCCACCGAGGTCTGCATCCAGGCCGGTCTCCCTCCCCAGATGGAGGGCGACCTCTACATCCAGCTTTGCCGCGCCATCAAGGAAGACCTGCCCGACATGCACATCCACGGGTTCTCGCCCGAGGAGGTGCTCTACGGTTCCATCCGCTCCCAGTGCACCATCCGCGAGTACCTGCAGGGCTTGAAGGATGCTGGCGTCGGCAGCCTCCCCGGGACATCTGCCGAAGTGCTGGACCAGGAACTGCGCGACCTCATCTCCCCCGGCCGCATCTCCGTCCAGCAGTGGGTTGAAGTGATTACCACCGCCCACGACCTCGGCATCCCCACCACCTCAACCGTCATGTTCGGCCATGTCGAGACCAACCAGCAGATCGCCCGCCACATCGCCTTGCTGCGCGACATCCAGAAGGAAACCGGCGGGTTCACCGAGTTCGTCCCCCTCAGCTTCGTCAACTCCGAAGCCCCCATGTTCCTCAAGGGCCTTGTCGAAAACGTGCGCTCCGGCCCCACCGGCATGGACGTTATCAAGGTCCACGCCGTCGCCCGTATCATGCTCAACAACTGGATCCCCAACATCCAGGCTTCCTGGGTCAAGGAGGGAAGCCGGATGTCCCAACTCCTCCTTACCACCGGCGTCAACGACCTGGGGGGCACCCTCATCAACGAGAGCATCTCCACCGCCGCCGGTGCCCAGCACGGCCAGCTCATGCGCCCCTCCGAGTTCCGACAGATGATCCGCCAGGCGGGACGGGTTCCAGCGGAGCGTTACACCGGCTACGATCTCAAACGGGTCTTCAACGACACCGACGAGGAACTCGATCCCCTGGACCTTGTCGGCGACAACGTCGAGGAGATCTTCGGTTCCTACAACCGCCTCGTCAGGATGGAAGGCTACCGTTTCGAGCACCCCCGCAGGGTTTCCAATGCCGGGGTCTCAAATGCCGGGGCTTCCAACTCCGGCTCCCAGGCCCGTCCCTGACCGGCGGCGCGCTTCCGTGGCACCCGGCAAAGTGCTGGCCTTGGCCGGCGGCGTGGGTGGAGCCAAGCTGGCCCTCGGATTGTCCCGGCTCCTCTCTCCCGGTGAGCTGTCCATCGTGGTCAACACCGGCGACGACGAGACCTTCCACGGTCTCCACGTCTCCCCCGACCTCGACACCATGACCTACACCCTCGCCGGACTCGTCAACCCGGAAACCGGCTGGGGCTTGGCCGGGGACACCTTTCACGCTCTGGAGATGCTCCGAGTCTTCGGCATGGAGACCTGGTTCAACCTCGGCGACCGCGACCTGGCGACCCACATCCGCCGCACCCAGCTACTTGCCCAGGGATGGTCCTTATCCCGGGTCACCCTGGAATTGTGCTCCCGCCTCGGCGTGGAGACTCCCGTTATCCCCATGAGCGACCAGCCCGTCCGCACCGTCCTGCATACCGGGGAAGGGGACCTGCCCATGCAGGACTACTTTGTCCGGCTGCGGGCTGGCCCGTCCGTAACCGACATATCCTATGTCGGCTCCGACTCCGCCCTTCCCTCCCCCGGCTTCCGGGCCGCCTTGGACGAAGCTGGCATGATCGTCTTCTGTCCCTCCAACCCCTGCCTCAGCGTATTCCCCATCCTGGCAATCCCCGGGGTCCGGGAATCCCTGGAATCTGCCGGACAACGGGCCTTGCGCGTCGCCGTCAGCCCCATCGTCGGGGGCGATGCGGTCCGCGGGCCCGCTGGCAAGATTATGGCCGAGCTCGGCCATGAAGTGTCCTGCGTCGGCGTGGCCCGGGCCTACCGCGGGATAGTGGACGTCCTGTTCCTCGATGAGCAGGACGCGGAATTGGCCCCCCGGATTCGCGAGTTGGGAATGGAACCCGTCGTGGCCCCTATCATCATGCACGACGAAACGGATAAAATACGTCTGGCCCGGCGCATCCTCGACCTGAACGGCGGCTGAACCATGACCGACGCCCCATCCACCATTCCCATAATCCCCATGAAGCCCCTTTCCGAGGGCAAGTCCCGCTTGGCTACCGAGATGACCCGGGAGCAGCGGGCCGAGTTGGTCGTTGGAATGCTCCGGCGGGTTATCGGTGCCATCCGCAGCGCCGATATCGGGCTGTTCTGGGTCGTCGGCGGCGATGACCGGGTCATGCACCTCACCCGCAACTCCGACGGCGTCTGGTTCGAGGAATTGGGCCGTGACCTCAACGACACCGTCACCCGGGGCTTCGAGCGGGCCTTCAACGACGGACACTCCGCCCTTTATCTCCCCGGGGACCTCCCCTTCATCAAGCCCAGCGATGTCATCGGCCTGCTTCGTTCCTCCGAGCGGGGCAACAACATCACCCTGGCCCCCGCCCGGCGCGACGGCGGCACCAACGGAATCGTCGTGCCCCACGGTATCCCCTTCCTCCCCCAGTTGGGTCGGCGCAGTTTCGCCCGCCACCTTGCCCAGGCTGCCTCCGGGGGAATCTCCGTCGCCATCAGTTACAGCCAGGGACTCGGGTTCGACCTCGACACCATCGACGACCTGGAGTCCTATGAGCACATGGAGCCCGGCCTGCTCCGGCGTCTAGTCCCCCAGTGGGACAGCCTCGCCCACCGCTAAGCCCGCCCCAAATCCCCTATATTCCGCCGCACCCAACCGTGACCGACTATGCCTGAAATTCTGCCCAAGCTCGGTATACTCCTGCCCACCCGCGGCCTGCTGCTCCGGGACGAAGCCCCCTCCGACGCAGAGTTGGTCCTGCGCATGGCCCGGGCCGTCGAGGATGCCGGGCTGGACTCCGTGTGGGTCGGCGACAGCCTCACCGCCAAGCCCCGCCTGGAACCCCTGGCAACTCTGGCCGCCATCGCCGCCCGCACCGGCCGCGTCCGTCTCGGGACCGCCGTGCTGCTCATGGCCCTGCGCCATCCCCTTCTCTTGGCCCAGACCCTCGGAACCGTGGACCTCATTTCCGGTGGCCGCGTCATCATCGCCTCCGGGGCCGGCGGCGCTTTCAACGAAGAACAGCAGCAGGAATGGCGCAGCGTCGGAGTGGATTCTTCCCGCCGGGCCGGCCGCCTCGTGGAAATGGCCCGCATCGTCAAGGGTTTGACTTCCGGCGAGACTGTTTCCTTGGCTGGCCGCCACTTCGACCTGGAGCCCACCGCCATGCTCCCCCGCTCGCCCCGGCCTGGCGGAGTGCCCCTGCTGCTGGCCTGCCACGGCCGGTCGCAGGTTCGGCAGCGTCAAATCCGTCGGGCCGCCCGCTGGGGAGACGGTGTCATGTCCATCTCCGACACCCCGGATGAATACGCCGGCATGGTTGCCGACTTCCGGGCCCTCGCCGCCGACCTCGGACGTGACACCGCGTCCCTCGAAGCCGCCATGTATCTGACCGTGAACCTCGACCCGGACCATGCCCGGGCGGAAGCCGAGGCCGAGGAATGGCTGCTCGGCTACTACGGTGCCAACATCTGGGGGACCCGCTGGGGCCCCTTCGGCGGAGCGGAGCCCGTCCGGGACCGCATCGCAGAATACGCCGAGGCCGGAGCCCAGACCGTCATCGTCCGTTTCGCCTCTTTCCAGCCCGAACGCCAGCTCGACGCCTTTCTGGAGCACGTAGCTCCCGCCTTCCAGTAAGCTCCCGGTCGCCGCCCTTCCAAACCGGGTTTGGTATCTGGTGAGGCCCGGAAGGCACAGCCCCGGCTTCTGAAATCCCCCATTGTCATGAGTTCCCGTCGGGCCATCCAACACCCGGTCCGGCAAAACCTTGCTACAATTCCCGAAACCTCAGGGTGGAGGATGTTCACTTGTACCCAATAGACCTTTCCGGCAAGAACGGAGTCATTCTCGGGGTCGCCAACGACCGCAGCATCGCTTGGGCCATTGCCCAGGTCCTGGCCGAAGCCGGCGCCCGCCTTGCCTTCACCTACCAGAACGACCGCCTGAAGGACCGCGTCCAGCGGTTGGCCGACACCCTCGATGGCTCCATCGCCCTCCCCTGCGATGCTTCCGATGACCAGCAGATTATCGACCTGTTCCGGCGGGTGGGCGACTCCTTCGGGGATCTCTCCTTCCTGGTCCACAGCATCGCTTTCGCGAACCGGGAAGACCTGGCCGGCAGGTTTTCCGACACCGGCCGCGACGGGTTCCGTCTGGCCCTGGAAATCAGTGCCTTCTCCCTGATCCCCCTCGTCAGGCACGCCGGACCCCTCATGGCCAACGGCGGCAGCGTCATTGCCATGACCTTCCAGGCATCGCAGAAGGTCTATCCGGGATACAACGTAATGGGCACCGCCAAGGCCGCCCTGGAACACGAGGTGAGGCAGTTGGCCGCCGAGTGGGGACCGGACAACGTCCGTGTCAACGCCATATCCGCCGGTCCTTTGGATACCCTGGCCGCCCGGGGAATCCACGGCTTCCTCGACATGAAGCGCATCCACGCCGAGAAGGCCCCCCTCCAGCGGAACATCACCGCTGACGAGGTGGCCAGGACCGCTCTCTATCTCTGCAGCGACCTGTCCAGCGGGGTCACCGGCTCCATCATCCCGGTGGACGCCGGCTACCACATAATGGCTGTATAGAGAGCCATCGCCGCCCCTGCCGGATTCAGGGAAGGGACCCGGTGGGGGGCGTAGTTAGGCCTGCGGGTCCTCCGCTAGGCTGTTCAGCAGTTCCTGGTCCTCGGCGGCCTTGGCCTCCAGGCCCAGTTGCAGGTACGCATCCCGGCGTCCCTCCAGCGCCGTCCGGTACTGGCCGTCCAGGGCAATCGCCTTCGTGAACTGGTCCACAGCTTCCTGGAACCTGCCCTCGCCGCTGTACTCCGTTCCCCGGCCGGTGAACAACGCCGGAGTGATCGCCTGCCGGAAAGTCGGAATCGAGTCGAACCCCGCCCTGCCCTGCCCTGCCGCATCCTCAACCGCCGGAGCGTCGGGAGCATACCGCTCCGTCTCCTCGGTCGCCTCAGCCGCGAACGTTTCAGTAGCCGCCGGTTCTCTCTCCGCGCTGGGCTCCCCAACTGCTGGATCAACCGCTGCGGGTTCCTCAGATGCGCCTGCCTTCGGAATCTCCGGTTCAGTCACCGGCTCGGCCACTGGCGGAACCCAGGTCTCCCTTTCCTCTTTGACCGGTTCCTCTGCAACGGAAATCGCCGGGGAAACTTCCGGCGGAGGCGCCTCCGCCGCTGCCGTTGGCTCTCGCGGCGGACTCTCCACCGCCGCGCTCCGCATCGTCTCCCCGCCCGCCTGTGGGTCTTCCACGTAGGGCCGACGCAGTTCCCAGCCGCAGTTGACGCAGTAGGAATGTCCTGCGGCATGGTAGGCGTGGCACTTGGGACAGGTAACGGTTTCCGGTGTTGGTTCCGGCGCCGCCGTCGGGACGGGTTTCAGAAAGAGCAGGGCAACCATCGGAGCCATGCCGATAATTGACGGAATGTCCGGCACCATCGTTTCCGCGACGACGATTAGGACCAGGGCAATACCGCCCCAGACCAGGGGATTGCGCCGCTTCACCCGGGCCAGGCGCACCGTCCACAGCACCACCAGACCCAGCGAAACGTAAACCAGAACGGTTAACAATGGGGATTCGGCTAACATGACCGCTTTTCGCCAACCTCCCGCTCAATTGGCTCTGACACTGCTTTGACTATACACGCAAACGTCACCCGCCGACAACTTGCTTTGGTCAATCGCCAGCGTTGCAGTTTAGTTGTTTTCGTTCCCATCCCGCCTCCGTCACTCCCGCGCCGAACCCCGCGCGACAGCCGCCGGCGATGAGACAAGCCTGCCCCCGCGCAGGCGGGGGTTACCTTGCGCCGGCGGCGGAGTCGCAAAAAGGGAATCCAGAACCCCGTTGCCTTCGAGCTGCCCAACCAGGAACGGAACCCTGCCTTCAGGTTGCAGGGCAATCGCATTTGAAAGTTACCACCATGCAGATGCCGCAGCTCGATACCTATATATCCTATTATTGACTATTTCCTGGTGCAAGTTCTTTGCTGTCCATCCCTCCCGTTACCCAGTAGGCGGCTGTGTCGCGAACATCTTCTGGTCTTCGAGAACCCAAATGTGATTGCCCGCCTTCAGGTTGCCCGGCTTTTGAGCAAACGGCATGTCCAATATATACTAAGTTGCTGCAACACTCCCCGATTAAAAATCTGTGAAATATCAAAAAGCCCCAGGAGGCTTCCTATGGCAACCAAGATGACTCTGTCGGTCCTCAAGGCCGACGTGGGCTCTATCGGAGGGCACACTAAGCCGTCCCAGCGCATGATGGACGCCACCCGCGCGGCAGCGTCCGGCGCGGTCAGAAGCGGACTGTTGATCGACACCTTTGTTGCCCATACCGGCGACGACATCGCCATCATCGCGTCCCACACCCGGGGCGCCAACGATACCGATGTCCATCAGTTCGCTTGGAACACCTTCTTGGAAGCAACGGACATCGCCCGGGAGTACGGTCTCTATGGCGCGGGCCAGGACCTTTTGGCCGATGCCCCATCGGGCAACATAAGAGGCGCCGGTCCGGCGGTGGCGGAGATCGAATTTGACCACGACCCGGTCAAGACCAACCCTGTCCGCCCTGCCGAGTCCTTCATGGTTCTGGCCGCCGACAAGTGCGGGCCGGGCGCCTACAACCTCCCCATGTTCCTGGGCTTCGCCGACCCCATGTATTGCGCCGGCCTGATGCTCCCCCGCATCGGCGAAGGCTTCACCTTCAACATCATCGACATGGACAACATCGAAGGGGACAGCATCATCTCCCTCAACGCCCCCGAAGACTACTACAAGATAACGGTGCTCCTTCGGGACAACGAACGCTTCGGGATCGATTCCATCGTCTCCCGCCACACCGGACAGGTGGCCGCCGCCGTGTCCGCCACCCGCCTCCACAACATCGCCGGTTCCTACACCGGCAAGGACGACCCGGTGGCCATCGTTCGGAACCAGGGCATCTTCCCCGCCCCGGAGGAACTGATCTCCCCCTACGCCAAGGCCCACTACATCGGGGGCGACGCCCGTGGCTCCCACACCATGCCCCTCATGCCTGTCCCCATCAACACTCCCGTCGTCGGAATGTACTGCCTGCCCCTGGTCTCTTGCGTTGGATTCTCCCTCAACGCCGAGGGCAAGTTCTCCGACTCCCACGCCGACTTCTTCGACAACGCGGCCTGGGACCACGTCCGCCTCCTCGCCCAGCAGAAGGGCATTGAAATGCGCTCCCAGGGATGGTCCGGCCCCGCCATGTTGCCCTACGGGGAGCTGGAGTATTCCGGCTTCCGCCAGAGCATCGGCGACCTGGTTGAACGGTTCTCCTTCCGCAACGGCCACCAACCGGGCGTCCCCGAACCTCAGAAAGCCGGCGCCGGGGACGGCAACGCCGACTAACCGGAGCCGGCCCCGCAACCCAAGCGTTCTCGCTCCCCGCAGACCATCCCGCCGCCACCGCCTACGCGCGGGGGCGGCACCCCGGACACCCGTAGCCATCAGCCGCGCCGCCTAGAACGGCACCCCGCCCGGCATGACAGCATCCAACCTCCCATTCTGAAACCACCAACATGCAGATGCTGCAGGGCCATATCTGCACTTGCTATGTTCAACTATTGCCATTCTATATGGAATAGCTGGCTCAACGCCTGTTTTCTTCGGTCGTCGGCCGACGGCATCGTGAACGCCAACTGAGCCTCGAGACCCCAAAAGCGATGCGAGACTACATAGAATTTTACCCCGGCCACTGGGCGGTTCTTGCTCGGGGATGGGGCAGAATCAGTTTGTGAACGAACATTCTGCTCCCATTCCCTCTTCTGAACGAAACAATCCCCGGGTCACCGGGGATTGTTCAAAGCTGGGATTGAGGGTTGGGATCGAGGGTTGGGATCGAGGGTTGGGATCGAGGGTTGTCTGCCGATAGGTCAAATCATCCCTAGACGTTTGGCATCATCTTCGGTCCAGCGAGCGCTATCGATTATGTTCTTCAAAGTGCCGAGAGGTATTGTGTCATTTGGCTTATGGTAGTGAATGAAAACTTTCCTGCCATCAGGATGAATGTAACCCCTGCTGGAACTTCTGCTCTTTGACGATTGAGCGAAACCATCGCGCTCCAGTGCTCTAACTATCTCCCTGACGGGAACATTCCGAAGTTTGGATACTGGAACAAGAGCAACGTTCATGCGTGGACTGGGATGCTTATGCTCTCGCTATAGACAGAAACCCCACTCACGTAGCCCGTTGCGTCTACACCCTTCTGCTCGAGGGAATTTCCATGCTCTACGCTGTCGGGGCAGACGGGTTCGCCAGCTTCCTCCATGACTTCCAAAAACACCACGGCCATTTCAGTCAGTGCTTCCAGAGCTTCTTGCTTGGTGTCTCCCCAAGCTCCACAAGCCGGGTAGGAAGCAAGCCAGGCACTCCAACGCCCGTCTTCTTCCAATTCTAATGTGACCTTGAGATTGTAAGTATCCACTGTATCTCCTGATTTCAAGGATTCCAGTGACCGAAACACCCGAGCATACAAGGAACTGGTTGCGGACTCTTAAAAACCACGCTATCCAACCAACCGCGCTTTGTCAATGCGTTGTTTGGGCGCTCACTTCGACTCTCCGTAGGGCAAGAGAAGTCTTCTAGCTGCTAAAAACCATTGCCCCGGGTTAAACCCGGGGCAATCGCATCGCGTGGGCGTTGCGGTGAGTCCAGGAAAGCGCCGTCTATAGGACTCCGTGCCGCTCGAAGATGCGGGCCAGTTCGGCCACCCCGTCGTAGTTGGTCTGGGGCGAAGGATGCCCGAAGCACAGCCGCGCGCAGTTGGCCCCCCGTCCCTCCGGCGAGAACATGCTCCCATTGTAGTAGCCCACGCCCTCCTCGAATGACTGCTCCTGGAGCGATGCCAAGTCGGTTCCTTCCGGCATCTCCAGCCAGACGTACAGCCCGCCTTCGGGCTTCACCCACTTGGCCGCATCCCCGAAGTTCTCCCCCAGCGACGCCAGCATGGCATCCCGTTTGGCCCGCAGCGCATCGTTCTGCTCGTTTATGTGGTCGTACATATTGTTCCGCAGGTATTCCTCCACCGCCAGCGCCGCGAACTGGTTCACCCCGCCGCCGCCCTTGAAGCTCATCGCCCGCTGCCGCACCTCCAGCGGGGCTACCATGTAGCCCAGCCGCATCCCCGGGGCTACGATTTTGGAGAAGGAGCCAACGTAGAGCACCTGCCCGTTGTCGTCCATCGAGTGGAAGGACGTCACATCATCGCCCTCGAACCGCAGGTCCACGTAGCAGTCGTCTTCCAGGATCGGCACACCCCGTTCCCGGCAAATGTCCAGCACCCGCCGCCGCCGTTCCAGGGTCATCGTCCAGCCCATCGGGTTCTGGAACGCCGGGATGGTGTAAAGGTACTTCACCCGTTTCCCTTCCCCTTCCGCAGCCCGCATGATTTCTTCCAGCGACTCCGGGATGATCCCCTGGTCGTCGCAGCGCACCCCCCTGACGTCACCTCCGAACAGCCGTATCTGCCGCAGGGTGCCCAGATAGACGAACTCCTCCGTCAGCACCACGTCCCCCGGGTCCGTCAGGGCCTGGATGATCATGGAAATGCCTTCACCGGAACCCGATGTGAGCACGATGTCGTCGACGTTGACCGCCATGTTCCGGTCCCGTTGCAGCTTCTCCGCCACCAGTTGCCGCAGGGACGGCAGGCCTGCTGGGACCGGATAGTAAGCCAGGTCCCTCCCCTCCCGGTCAAGGGCGGCCTTCAGCGCGTCCACCAGCCCTTCCAGGGGCAGTGTCTCCGGGTCGGGGTACGCCACGGCGAAGTCATACTTCGCGTTCCGGTTGCCCCCCCGGTTGCTCACTGGCGCGTGGGCCGAGAAGAAACTGTCGTAATTGAACCCGCTGGGACTGGTCATGTTCACTTCCTCCTGCGTGGTCAGTAGGGTCAGGCTGTGCGGTCACAGGCTATGTGGTCAATGGTAGGCTCAGGTGGTTGCCCCGTGCCTCCGCGGCATCGGGAATACCCCGATGAAAATAGCTCGGTTACTCGGCCAGCCGCAGGGACAGGTCCCGCAGTTGCGAGGCGTCTACCGCCGCTGGGGCCCCGAACAGCAGATCCGACCCGCTCTGGGTCTTGGGAAAGGCGATAACGTCCCGGATGGACTCGGCCCCCGTCAGGATCGCAACGAATCGGTCAATCCCCGGCGCTATCCCTCCGTGGGGCGGCGCTCCATACTCGAAAGCCTCCAGGATATGCCCGAACCTCTCCTCGACATCCTCCGGCTTGTGCCCCAGCGCCCGGAACACCTTCTCCTGCAGTTCCCGCCGGTGGATTCGGATGCTGCCGCTGGCCAGTTCCGATCCGTTGCACACCAGGTCATAAGCCTGGGATTCAATCCCTCCCAGGTCCTCCGAATCCAGCATGCTCTCCTTCCCCGGTGCCGGTGCGGTGAACGGGTGGTGCGACGAGTCCCATCGGCTGGCATCGTCGTCCCACTCAAACAGCGGGAACCCAGTAACAAACGCAAAAGCCAGTTCATCCGGGTCGGCCAGTTGTAGGGACTCCCCCAAGTGATTTCGCATCGAATCCAACCACTGGTTCACTTGCCGGGCTTGCCCCGCCATCAGCAGGATCAAGTCCCCCCGGTTCGACCCCATTCTTTGCGCCACTCGCCGTGTCCATTCCACCGGCATACGCAACCCTGGGGACAGCAGCGCGGATTCGTCGTTCAGGCCCTCTAGGGGCCCCTCGCCTCTCAGCCGGATGTGGCTCATCCCGGCCGCTCCGAATCCCTTGGCCGTCTCCTCCAGCCGCCGCATGTCCGAACCGGTCTGTTCCGCCAGCCCCGGGACCACCATTCCCTTGATGATGCCCCCCTGCGCCGCGGTGTTCAGAAAAACCCGGAACTCTGTCTCCTTGGCCAGGTCGGTGATATCCGTCATCCCCAGCCCGAACCGCAGGTCCGGCTTGTCGGACCCGTAGCGGCTCATCGCCTCGTCGTAGGTCAACCTTTGGAAGGGGATTTGCAGCTTCTTGTGCGGGGCGACCGCCTTCACCATCCCGGTGTAAAGCTCCTCAGTGAGGGAAAGGATGTCCTCCTGCTCCACGAAGCTCATCTCCAGGTCCAGCTGGGTGAACTCCGGCTGCCGGTCCGCCCTCAGGTCCTCATCCCGGAAGCAGCGGGCAATCTGGAAGTACTTCTCCACCCCGGCCACCATCAGCAGCTGCTTCAACTGTTGCGGCGACTGCGGGAGCGCGTAGAAACTTCCCTTCTGCAAACGGCTTGGCACCAGGAAGTCCCGTGCCCCTTCCGGTGTGCTCTTGATCAGGATCGGCGTCTCCACCTCCAGGAACCCCCGGTCGCTGAGGAAATCCCGGATGTACTTCACCACCCGGTGTCTCAGCAGCAGGTTCTCCTGCATCACCGGCCGCCGCAGGTCCAGGTACCGGTACTTCAACCGCAACCCCTCGTCGGCGGATACGTCGTCGGTGATATAGAAGGGAGGCGTCAGAGACGAGTTCAGGACCTCGACGCCCTCCACCATCACCTCCACCGTGCCGGTGGGCATGGACGGGTTCTCCGACCCCTCCGGGCGTTTCAGGACGGCCCCGCAGACCTTTATGACCCACTCCGACCGCAGTTGGTCGGCTACTTCATAGGCGCCCGGGGACACTTCCGGGTTGAACACCACCTGCGCTATCCCGGACCGGTCCCGCAGGTCCACGAAGATAACGCCGCCGTGGTCCCGGCGGCGGGCCACCCACCCGTACAGTGTGACCTGGGATTCGATATTTTCTTCGCGAAGCTCGCCGCAGTTTGTACGTATCAGGATTTAACGCTCCATCTGGGAATGAGTCAGTCGGATCGGAGTCAGCTCCCAGCCTTTCCGCCGGGGGCCTGCCTGGTTCATCGTCCCCTCAGATGCCGCCGAACTGTTGAAAAATATCCGCGAAGGGACTTTGCTGCGGTGACAGGGCCTCCGCCACCAGCGGGGCCAGCTCTGCCGGTTCGTCCACCGGCGGCCAGCAGACCGTATCCAGGCAAACGTGGGCCTGCGCCCGGGAGGCGTCCCCTCGTCTCACGAACTTCACCATTGGATTGGGATGGGTCAACCCTGCCGTGGCCCGTATCATCGCCCGGGTGTCGTCAGACCCGGGTTGTCCCTCTATAATAATCTCCACTGGCTCGCTCAGGAAACGTTCGACGGCCAGGGCGTAACCCGCGGCATGTTCCCCGTAGGCCCGGTTTACCTCCGCAAAGGCGCTGAGCGTCCGTCGTGCCGCCTCCAGGCAGTCCGGGTCGCCGGTGGACCGATGCAGCTTCATCAGACCCTGTACCGCCGCCACGTTTTCCGGCAGCGGCTTCTCCCGCAAGGCTAGGTATCCCAGGGGTTCTTCGATCTGCTCTATGTCGTAGAACCCGCCGTGCGCATGGTCATAGAAAGCCTCCAACACCTTCGTGGCCGCTTCCCCCGCTCGTTCCAGGTACGCCCCGCTTGTCCCGCCGGAGAGATTGGCGGCGTCCACCAATCCGTTCAGCAAATGCGCCCAGTCCGTCAACAGTTGCCCGTCTGGGGATGGCTCGGCCCCCGCCGCCGAAAAAACGTGGGGCAGATTTCCGCTCTCTGCCATGTTCCACAGCCTATCCAGTATTCGTTTCCCGGTTTCCAGGAGTTCCTCTCGCCCCAACCCCCACGCCGCCGCCATCAGCAGTGACGCCGCCTGCCCGCTCAGGCTCGCGTAGCACCACGGATCGGTTGGCGGCGGCGGTTCGCTGGCTCGCGCTTCCGGGGGAAGGTCGTAATACTCCGAGTGCGCCCCTTGGCTTCCCCTGAATCCCTTCGCTGCCGGGTCGTAAAGCTGGCCCAGCAGGTAGTCCAGCGTGTCGTTGGCGGCTTTTCCATACTTGGAACTGTCCAGCAGAAGGTGCGCCTCCAGGAACACCCTGGCCAACCCGATGTTGTCTTCTAGCATCTTCTCATGCTGTCCCTGGCTCCAGTCGCCGTCATTGCAGTAGCGGAAAAATCCCCCCTCCACACGGTCCGCCAACTCCCCGTCAAGCATCGCGTCCAGGGTTTTGGCCAGCGCGGCCCGGTAGAAGTCCTCCCCCGTCGTCCGGTACAGGTGAAGCAGAAATTCCAGGACTGGCACACTCGGAAACTTGGGGGCCTCTCCAAACCCGCCGTTGCGCGCGTCGTACGTTCCCATCACCCGGCGGGCCATGCGGTCCACCATTTCCGGCCCAAGCTCCGCGCCCGCCGAGACCTTCAAGACCTCCTCCCGCCGTTGCCTCAGCAGGATGTTGGCCTGGTCGTACAGCCCCGGCTTCCCGGAATCGTAAGCCCGCCGGACTTCGCCCAGCATGGCCATGAGTTGATTTGGCGGAAGGTAGGTGGCGCCCGCTACGTATCCTCCGTGCCCCGTCAGGAACACCGTGGAAGGCCATCCCCCGACGTTGTATCGCGAGTTGATGTCCGGTCGGTGGTCGTTGTCTGCCTTCACCGCCACGAAATGCTCGCTGACGAAAGCCGCCACGTCCGGATCAGTGTATGTGTCTTCGTCCATGACGCGGCACCAGTAGCACCAGACCGCGCCGATGGAAAGCAGTACCGGCTTTCCCTCTTTTTGCGCCAACGCGAAGGCATCCGCGCCCCACGGCAGCCACTCGATGCGGCTGCCGGGAGAAGGGGAAACGCCGCCCCATTCCGCGCTTTGGGTCATCGGAACACCAACTTTGGCAACTCTCGGAAAAACTCGCTGGAATCTGGTTATCAATCGGAACCCGGTTTGCCGGATTACGTTAGCATAGGGTAGGCCGATTTTCAACGAACTAAGGATGCGCAAACCCCGCCCGGCCACTATAGAACCGCCCGCTTCCGCCGGGCGTAAACCATGGCTGAGGGGCGCTGTCTTATGTTGCTGTCGGCCCACGCGGCGCCGGTCACAATTTCGTCAAGATTGTCCTGCTGAGCTTTGGTATGATTACTATGGCGTCCGAAAGGACATCCTTCCTGACATTGCGTATGTATGAGGGCTTCACCTCCCGGTCGCCCTGATTCTTAAGACTATCGCCTTCAATCGTTATCGCTGCTACGAGGGTTGAGCCATGTTCAATCTTTCCGGGTTTATTCCCGGCGCAACCGCCCCATTCCTGCCTCGTTCCCGTTGGTTGGGAATGACTGTCTTGGTGTCCGTGTTCGCCCTGTTGTTTTTAACCGTCGGCTGCGCATCTATCCCCTTCAGCAACCCCTTGGATCTGGACCGTAGTTCCCTGAAGGGGACGCCGGCCCAGGCAACCGAAGTTGCTGCCCAGGCTCAGGTGCCAGCGGCTGCGGCTCCTGAACCTCAAAGGGAAAGCCCGCCGGTCCTTCAGGCGGAACCTGAACCCGAGGCTCCGTCTGCCGTTGCGGTTGAATCGCGGCCTCCCGCCGTCCCGTCGGACTCCGCCCCTGCCGCCGCTCCCCAGGTACTCCCCGTGTCGCCCCTAGACTTGACGCCCGATGCGATTCTAGCGGCCACCGAGCAGGTCCTGGTTGACATATATGAGCGTGTCAGCCCATCAGTGGTACAGATTAGGGCCGTCCGCCGCGTGGATTTGCAGGGAGGATCGTCCGGGCGGGCGCCCCTGCCCTTCGACGTCCGGCGCAGCGCCGGGTCCGGTTTCGTGTGGGACACCGAGGGCCATATCGTCACCAACCACCATGTGGTCGAAGGCGCCGACATCGTGTTGGTCACGTTCTCTGATGGGATGGAGCTGGAAGCCACCGTGATTGGTACCGACCCTGACTCCGACCTTGCCGTCCTCCAGGTGAACGCCGGGGAGGAGGGGGCTTACGAATTGACTCCCGTCACCTTGGGCGACAGCTCCGCCGTAAAGGTTGGGCACCTTTCCAGCGCCATCGGCAACCCCTTCGGCCAGGAATTCACCATAACCAGCGGGATTGTTAGCGCCGTTGGGCGTACCATCAGAAGCGGCAATAGTCCCTTCTCCATCCCCCGGGTCATTCAGACCGACGCTCCCATGAACCCCGGAAATTCCGGTGGGCCGCTGCTGGACCGTCGTGGCTGGGTCATCGGGGTTAACACACAGATCGCCAGCAACACCGGTGCCAGCGCCGGCATTGGCTTCGCAGTCCCCATCAACACCGCCAAGCGGGTCATCCCCGAGCTCATCGAAACCGGCAAGTACGAATACGCCTGGCTGGGCATTTCCGGCGCTTCTCTCACCGCCGAATACGCCGAGCTCAACGGCCTGCCCCGGGATACCCGGGGGGCCTTGGTCATTGAGGTCGCCGCCGATAGCCCGGCCGGCAGCGCCGGGCTTAAGGGGAGCGATCAGGTTGCTACTCGCCAAGGTGTCGAGGTTCCCGTGGGAGGAGACGTCATCGTCGCCGTTGACGGCGCCAATATCGCCGATATGGACGAACTCATCGCTTTCCTAATCGAGGAAACCCGTCCCGGCGACACCGTCCGCATCGAGGTAATCCGGCAGGGCGGGGAGAGCGTCACCCTGGAGGCAACCCTCGCCAGCCGCCCCAGCTTCTAAACCCCTCTATCACCCCGTCTCACTGACTGGCCCCGGAGGATACAACCCGAGGCCGGTCCTGTTTCCCTGGCCGCCGTCGCCCCTCCGGTCCTCCAACCCGGTGTTTGACTGGCAAGGGGCTTCGGATTAGACTCGCCGTCGGGCCCCCCTCGCATCCCCGGTCCCTTGCCGGGTGCCCGATCCCGCCGTGAAGGAGCGACCCATGGCAACCCTCGTTACCGGCGGCACCGGCTTCGTCGGAGCCAACATCGTCAGGGAACTTGCTGCGCGCGGCCACGATGTCGTCAGCTTCGACATAATGCCCAACGACGCCCTTGTCCACGCCTTCCTTGGCGAGTTCCGCTCCCGGGTAACCTTCGTGGCCGGGGACATTCTGGACACCCACGCCCTGGAAACCCTGGGCAGGGATCACTCCTTCGAGAAGATCGTCCACGCCGCCGTTTTCACGGTCAACCGCACCAGCCTGGAGACTGCCCGGAGCAAGGATATTCTGGACATAAACCTGTCCGGCACCGGCAACCTCCTGGAATTTGCCAGGGTGGGCGGCGTGCAGCGTTTCGTCTACGTCAGTTCCGGGGCTGCCTACGGCCTCACCCGTGACCCTGACCAGACCTACAACGAGGATGACCCAGCCTGCCCCTACAACCTCTACGGAATCACCAAGTACGCCAGCGAGTGCCTTGCCCGCCGCTACGGGGAACTCCACGGGTTCTCAACCGTCAGCCTCCGCGTTAGCACCCCCTACGGTCCCATGGAGCGCGTGACCGGCCACCGGGACAACATGTCCACCCCCTACCAGTGGACCGGCCAACTGCTTCGGGGCGAACCCATAACCATTGATCACACCGATTACGGCCGTGACTATACCTACTCCTTGGACACCGCCTCCGGTGTCGCCGCCGTCACCGATGCTCCCCGGCTTCCCCACGACCTGTACAACGTCACCAACGGCGTGCCTGTTACCGGCGGCCAGATCCAGCGCACCCTCGCCGGGCTTTTCCCTGATGCTCGTCTGGTGGACCCGGAGCGGGTCTCCGAGCCGCCCTCATCCCTGGGACCGACCCGCGGGCCTCTCTCCGGCTACCGCCTCTGGCATGACCTTGGTTGGACTGCCGGTTATGACCTGGCCGCCGGCCTCGCGGACTACGTCAAGTGGCGCCAGGAAAACGAATTCCTCGACTGAACCCGCCCGGGAACTGTTGGGAAGCGGACCTCCCCCGGGCATACCACCTTCTGCAAGGAGTCAATACCAATGGCCCTTCCTCCTGACCGGATCGATTACCTTCCCATCATTGACCGGCCCGTGATCAAGTGGCCCAACGATGCCCGGGTCGCCCTGTGGATATCTCCCAACGTGGAGCACTACGAGTACACGCCGGTCAACGAGGGGGTGCGCGATCCCTGGCCCCGCACCCCCTATCCCGACATCCAGCAATACTCCTACCGGGACTACGGCAACCGCGTCGGTTTCTGGAGGATGCTGGAGCCGCTCGACAAGCACGGCATCCGCTGCTGCATATCCCTCAACATGGCCGTCCTGGAGCACTTTCCCGAGATCGCCGAAGCCATGATCGAGCGGGACTACGACTTCATGAGCCACGGCATCTACAACACCCGCTACCTCTACACCTGCACCGAGGACGAGGAGCGGGCGTTCTACCGGGACTGCATCGACACTCTGAAGCGTCACACCGGCAAGGACCTAAAGGGGATGCTTGGCCCGGCCATTTCCGGCAGCGTCAGCACCCCCGACCTCATGGCCGAGGCTGGCCTCATCTATCACACCGACTGGTTCCACGACGACCAGCCTACCCCCATCAAGGTCAACTCAGGCAAGCTCATCTCCGTCCCCTATTCCATCGAGCTCAACGATTCCTCCGTCCTCCGGGATAACCACTACGGGGCCGACTACTTCGCTGACATCTGCAAGGCCCAGTTCGACCAGCTCTATCAGGAAGGCGCCGAGAGCGGCCGCGTCATGTGCATCGCCCTGCACCCCTTCCTCATCGGTCAGCCCCACCGGATCAAGTACCTGGACGACATCCTCGGATACATCATGGCCCACGACGGCGTTTGGCAGACCACCGCCGACGAGATCGCCGACTACTACATCGCCAACTACTACGACCAGGCGGTGGCCCACGCCCAGCGTTTCAACGTCCCCCGGACCTGATGGCCCTTAGCCCGGCCCAACCCACAAGGAGCGTTCCCGACATGCCCGCCAATCGCACCTTCGGCATGGACCATCCTCACCACGAATGGTCCCCCATCTCAACCCGCACCGTCCTCCGCTGGCCGGACGATTCCCCCGTTGCCCTCTGCGCCATCCTTGTCCTTGAGCACATGGAATGGCAGCCTCCGGCCGGCAGTTTCCAGGTCGCCCGGCTCGCCGGAGGCTCTGCCCCCCGCGACTTTCCCGACTACGCCCGCCTCTCCCATCGCGAGTATGGACACCGTGTGGGTATCTTCCGCCTCCTGGATGTCCTCGAAAATGTCGGCGTTCCTGCCACCATTGCCATGGATGCCTTCACCGCCGAAAACTACCCGTTTCTCGTCCGCCACTGCCTCCACCGTGGCTGTGAAATCATTGCCCACGGCATCTCCGTCTCCCGGATGATAACCAGCGGTATGTCTGAAGACGAGGAGCGGGCATATATTCGCGCTTCTGTTGACGCCATCACCAAAGCCGCCGGCACCGCGCCCCGTGGCTGGCTTGGCCCAGAGTACGGCGAGTCCGAGCGCACCCCTCGGCTCCTTGCCGAAGCCGGTTTGGATTACGTTTGCGACTGGGCCAATGATGAGCAGCCCTATCGGATGACCGCCGGGGACAACCCCTTTTTCGCCCTGCCCATCCTCTACGAACTGGACGACGTCGCCGCCCTCGCCCAGCGCAGGGTCACCCTTGAGACTTACCACCGGATGCTCACCGAGAGCTTCGACACCCTCCACTCCGACGGCACCTCCAATGGCCGGTTGATGACCCTCAACCTGCACCCCTGGCTCATCGGCCAGCCCTTCCGCGTCGGAATCCTTGACCGGGCCCTGGCCTATATGAAGGACAACGGAGGATTCTGGCCTGCCACCGGATCCAGCATCATAGATTGGTTCCGGTCGCAGCCGGCGGGCCAGACGGTTTGACGGATTGGCGGTTTGAAGGAGGTCAGGCGTGGCGTCTTCGCTCATTCGCGGCAAGTACCTGATAACTTCGACGGCGGGCGGGAACACCGCCGTTCTGAACGAGGCGGCGGTCTACCAGGAAGACGGGGTAATCCGCGCCGTCGGATCCTACGAAGCGTTGCGTTCCCGGCATCAACCGGATGAACACCTCGGCGGCGCCAACTACGCCATCATTCCCGGCCTGGTCAACTCCCATCATCACGGCCGGGGGGTGTCCACCTTGCAGATGGGCACCTGCGATGACTGCCTGGAAATGTGGATCATCGCCGGATGGGGCCGCCGTCCCTACGACCACTACCTGATGACCCTTTACACTGCCCTCAACATGATGGAGTCCGGCACCACTGCTGTCATGTACAACCACCCCCAGACTGCGGCTGCCACGCTGACGGACGACGTTGACGCCGTCCTTCGCGGGTTCCTCGACGCCGGTATGCGGGTGGCCTTCTCCAGCTACCTGCGCAACCAGAACCGTCTCGTTTACGGAGACGACGAGACCTTCCTGTCCGGTCTCCCGTCCGAGCTTGCCGGCGGTTTGCGGAACTTCCTGGCGGTTTCGGACATGAGCGATGACGACTACTTCGACTTCTTCGAGGAGACGCACCGGCGGTACAACGCGCATCCCTCGGGGAAGGTGCGGGTGCTGGTCAGTCCCGCCAACGTGCAGTGGGCCTCCGACGATTTCCTGCAGCGGACTAAGGAATACGCCCTGCGCTACCGGACCGGCATCCACATGCACCTCGTCGAGAGCATCTACCAGAAGGACTACGGCGTCCGCACCTGGGGCAGGACTCCGGTGGAGCATCTGCAGGACCTGGAGTTTCTTGGTCCGGAGTTGTCCTGCGCCCACGCCGTCTGGCTCACGGAGGGAGATATCGAAATCCTCGCCGCGTCGGGGGCGACGGTCTGCCACAATGCCAGCTCCAACCTCCGCCTGAAGAACGGCATTGCGCCGGTCAATCCCATGCTGGCTGGCGGCGTCAACGTCGCCATGGGCACTGACAGCACCGCCATCAATGACGATGACGACCTGCTCCAGGAAATGCGGCTGGTCAGCAAGCTCCACCGCCAGCCCGGCATCGGCTCACCGGCCATCACCTCAGAGCAGGTGCTGGCCATGGCCACCGCCAACGCCGCGGCTCCCACCGGATTCGGCGGGGAGATCGGCGTCCTGGAACCGGGGCGGCGGGCCGACATGGTCCTGGTCCGTCTCGACGATCTGGAGGACCCTTACCTGGACCCGGAGACGCCGCCATTGGAAACCATCCTTGGCCGCGCCAGGAAACGTGACGTTGCCGCCGTTATCATTGACGGCGAACTGCTCGTGCGGGAAGGCGCCCACCAGAAAATCGACAAGGCCAGCGTCATGAGCGAACTGCGGCTCCAGTTGTCCCGCCCCCTGGAGCCGGAAACCGCCGCCACCCGGCAGATGGCCCGCCAACTCGCGCCCTACGTCGAGGAATTTTACCGGGGCCTGTACCCTGCCACCGGAATGCCCCCCGTCGGGGTCCCCCACTACTCCTACAACAGCCGGACCTGATTGCGGCCCAGCAATCCGGGAGGGAACCATGGTCCTGGAAATCGAGTCCGCCCTTGGCGCCATGACCGCCGCCCGCTACGTCGAAAGCCTGAAGGATGGCCGTGAGGTGTGGCTGGACGGGGAGAAGGTGCCCGATGTCACGGTGCATCCCGCCCTGACCGGAATGGTCCACGAACTGGCCCGCATTTACGACCTTCAGCATTCGGACCGTTTCCGGGAGGAAATGACCTTCGTTTCCCCGGAGACGGGCAACCGTTGCAGCCTTTCCTGGCTCCTGCCCCGCTCCGCCGGGGACTTGAAGCGGCAGCGGCGCAACAGCGAAATCTGGAACGAGGAGTCGTGGGGACAACTGGGACGCAGCCCCGATATCCTCGCTCCCCACATCATCGGCCTCTACGCAATCCGGGACGCGCTGGCCGAGGTCAGGAACCCCCACTGCGACTTCGGCGAGAACATCACCAACTACCACCGCTACTGCATGGAAAACGATCTGTTCCTGACCCATGCCCTGGGAGACCCCCAGGTGGACCGCAGCCAGCAGCCCCAGAACGAGAACCCCCAGGCAGGGGAAGCCGAAGTCGCCCTTCACGTCGTCGAGGAAACCGCCGGGGGAATCATCGTCCACGGCGCCAAGCAACTGGCCACCGCCGCGCCCATAAGCAACGAGACCTATGTTTCCCTGTCCGCCACCTTCATGCGCCGGGCCGACCCCCGCTTCATTCTTGCCTTTTCCATCCCCACCGCCACCCCGGGGCTGAAGGTGCTATGCCGGGAGCCTGTGTCCCGGTGGCACGGCAGCTACGGCCATCCCCTGGGAGCCCTCTATGACGAGCAGGATGCGATGCTGTTCTTCGACCACGTGCTGGTGCCGTGGGACCGCATATTCATGCTCTACGACTCCGGGCCCCTGCTGCAGCGTCTTGGAGCCGAGGCCAATTTCCGCGGCTGGGGCAACCTCTGCCGCATCCACCACCGGATGAAGCTGATGACCGCCGCCGCCACCCTCATCGCCGAGGCCATCGGGGTCATCGAGTACCGGGAGGTTGCCGCCAAGCTGGGCGAAATGGCCACCTACACCGAGATGTGGCGCCATGCCATGGACGGGGTTGAGCACGGAGCCTACCTGGCGGACAACGGCCTCATGTCCCTGGGCTCCATGTCTGGGATGAACATCTACTTCACCCAGGTCTCGGCCCGGATGGTGGAGTTGCTGCGGGAGATTTCCGGCTCCGGGATGGTGATGCAGCCCAGCGAGGCCGACCTTTCCAACCCCGAGTTCCGCCCCTACCTAGACCGCTACATGCCTGGCAAGGGGGTTGGAGTGGAGTACAAGTCCCGCCTCTTCCGCCTCGCCCACGACCTGGCCGCGTCATCCTTCGGAATGCGGCAGGAAATCTACGAGTACTGGCACGGCGGCGACCCCAACCGCAACCGGATAAACCTGCTTCGGACCTTCGATCAACAGGACATAACCGCTCGGATCAGGGACCTGGTCTCCCGTCCGCTGCGCTCCTGAACCGCCGCCGCTTCAGGATGTTCTGGCCGGTGCCGCCTAGCTCCAGGTGGCGAACCCCATCGCGCAGCCCGTCCCCGCCGGGGAGCGGTAGCAGGGCACATAGTCCACCACGTTCATTTCCAGGTGCTCAGTCGCTCCCGTGACGACCATCCAGTTGCGGATTTCCGAGCTGCCGGAGTTTATCTTCTCCCGGGGCAGGGCCATCAACTGGTCCACGCTCTTGGCCTTCATGGCCGCCAGCGCCTGCTGGTCAAGCTCCTCGTCCACTACGAAGTGGCTCAGTCCCCCGGACGCCAGGATTCCCACCCGGATATCCTGCGGCCAGGACTCGATCGCGGACCGCAGTGCCCGTCCCAGGTTGTAGCACCGCTTGGGAGTAGGTTGATTGGGAGGGTAGTAGGTGTTCAGCATCACCGGGACGGCGGTGATAACCCCCTCTGTCATCAGCCGGTTGTAGACATAAGTGAAGGCGTGGCCTATGCCGCCCTTGGTACGCCCGCCCTTGCTGGGGTCGAGGAAGCTGGAACGTCCCACGTCGAACTCCTCGTCCATCAGGGACTCGATGATATGCCTCCCCAGGGCCGCGTCCGTGGGCACATGCTGGTCTTCGGTGTTGTACCCTATCAGCAGCCGGTTTCCCGTCGAAGGGCCAGCTTCGTGGCCGGAAACCTTCACCTTGTCTCCCCAGTAAACGCAGAACGCCGGCATGTTGTCGTCCAGCAGGTACTCTTGCTGGTCGTCCCCCACCATCACCAGCACGTCCAGCCTGGCGTCGTACATCTTTTCGGACAGTTGGGCGATGGCTTTCTGGTTCTGCTGGTGCCGCTGCTCAAATTTCTCCGGGGTTATTTCTTTGGCGATGCGCCCTGTGTCCGCCCGGGACAGCAGGCCCTCATAGTTGGACGTAATGCCGTCCGTACCGATCAGTTCGGGGTTCCCCTTGTCCCTCTCGCCCCGTCCCGCCCAGCCGTCGGCCGGAGTGCTCAGTTGCGGGCTGTGGGATGAAGCCAGACCCAATACCAACTCTGCCATGAAGCCCTCCTTTTATCCTGTCCTGCAAGTGTCGAACGGGACTCCAGCATCCGGCCCACGTCCGGCCCGTGCCCGTCAATTTTGGATGGGATGTTAGCACTCTGCCGCTGACCGTACAACGCCGGACCCACGGCTCGATGAGCAAGGGGGACGGAGTGAGAGTTGGGTTGGCGCGCCCTCACCGCGCCGTTCCTCTACCGCAGCCGCTCCGGGACCGTCCGCCCGGGGCGGTTGTCTTTCCCCGGGATCAAGGCACCCCGGACCGTGTCGAAACAATGGGCGGGACACGTCGATCCAACCAAAAAGCCCAGCCGCACTGGGCTGGGCTCTCTCAACCTGCCAGTAAAGCGGACCTTAATCAGGCTGAAGTTCCTCGTCCGACATGCGGTAGAACAATACCTTACCTGCATCGATTTCCGCTTGGGCATCTTCAAGTACGTGATATCCAACTACGGCAGGATACGTCTGAAGGCCGGTGTATTGTTTCAGGTATCCCGCGTTCCTGACTGCCCTTTGGACGTCTTTGGTGCTCACGGTGAACGAAGTCTCGATGGCAACATACGCCGGCTGCCCCTGATCGTCCTCCACTATTATAACCATGTCGGCTCTGCTAAAGCTCTCCGCAACATTTTTTGCCGCGCCATGGCCACTGGCAACGTTGGAGAGCGCCACGATAGCCGGTTGCGGCAACTCGGAGATGAACTTGAATTTGAACTGATTGGCTATGCGGGCAAGGTTTTGGGCCATGACGTTCCGGGCATGACCTCCCCTAACTAAGGCGAGGTCGGTCCTGATCCCGTCGATCTTGGCCTCGAGCTCGGTCGTGCGGTCACGGTCCTCTCCCACAATGCGGACTAAATCGCCCAGCACCTTTAAAGTCTCACGTTGTATTCCCGTATTAGTCATGAGTTCCGAGGGATCATTCGGTTCTGGTGTCGTCATGGGAAGAATTATAAACCATTCCGGTATAGCAATCAGCCCCGGTGGGGCGGGGGGAGATCGGCCTCGAAGTGTGGTAAAAGCCTTGCTTCTGCCTTTGGGAAGAAGTGATTACCAGAAGTGATTACCAAAGGAGAAATCAGGTCTTGTGAGAGTGGAAAAGGGATTATTGGCGCGCCCGGCAGGATTCGAACCCGCAACCCCTGGGTCCGAAGCCCAGTGCTCTATCCGTTGAGCTACAGGCGCAGCGAGGAGCGAAGAGGAGAGTTGGGGCGAGCGACGGGATTCGAACCCGTGATCTCCTGTGCCACAGACAGGCGCCTTAGGCCTCTTGGCTACGCTCGCCGTGCTGAATGAAGCAGGACTCCTCGGAATCCGTAACAGCTTCAACATCGTAACAAAAACAACCAACAGTGACAACAAGAGTTTAAAGACTCCGCTCATTGGGAAGTTGAAATGCTGTATCGGTAGTCACTACAATGAAGCGGCCGGGTTTTATGTTCACTGTTCGTTCACGTCGCTTGTTTTCCGGCGCCCGATATTTACCGGCAAGGTGGGAACTGATGGGTTGGAAATTTCTGCCAGCAATCGCTGTCCTTTTCGCGTTTCTCTTCATCCTGGGTTGTGGCACCCCCACCTCCACCGACGAGGGGGAGAGCGCATCGGAACCCGCTGCCGAACCCCAGACCGAGGCCGCGGCGGAAAACGACACCAGCGGGGGCAGGCTGGTCCGTCTCTGGGCCGACCCGCCCACCCTTGATCCCCACCTGGCCACCGACAACATCTCCGGCGGCCTCGTCAACGAAATCTTCGGCGGCCTCGTCACCCTGAACCTGGACCTCAACGTCGTCCCCGACCTGGCGGAGTCCATCCAGACCAGCGACGATGGCCTGGTCTACACCTTCAACCTTCGCGACAACGCCGTTTTCCACAACGGCAAGAAGGTTACCGCCCAGGACGTGAAGTGGTCTCTGGAACGGGCCACCGACCCTCTCACCGAGTCCCCCGTCGCTGACACCTACCTCTCCGACATCGTCGGTGTGCCCGAGAAGCTGTCTGGGGACGCCGCTGAAATCTCCGGAGTTCGGGTCATTGACGACCGGACCGTGGAAATCACCATCGACGCCCCCAAGTCCTATTTCCTCGCCAAGATGACCTACCCCACCGGCTTCGTGCTGGACCGGGAAAATGTTGAAGGCTCGGAAGACTGGCTGCGGGAACCGAATGGCACCGGCCCCTTCAGGCTGGCCCAATACGAGATCGGCGAGGTCATCATCTTCCAACGTCACAACGCCTATCACCTCGGGCCCGCCCGTGTCCACGAAGTGGAGTTCATCCTCAGCGGCGGCACCGCCATGCTCATGTACGAGAACGACGAGATTCACCTCACCGGGGTCGGCCTGGCCGACCTCGACCGGCTCCTTGACCCCGCGGAACCGCTGAACGCCGAACTCCACCGGCTTCCCGCCAGCTTCAGCGTGGGCTACATCGGAATGAACGTCAACGAACCTCCCTTTGATGACCCCAAGTTCCGCCAGGCGTTGAACTATGCCATCGACAAACCCTTGATCGCGGAAAAGGCCCTTTCCAATGCGGTGGCCCCCTCCAACGGAGTGATCCCGCCCGGTTTCCCGTCCTACAACCCCGACCTCCGGGGTTACAGCTACAACCCGGAAAAAGCCAGGCAGTTGCTGGCCGAGTCCAAATACGGCGACAGCATAGAAGACCTCCCCCGCATAACCCTGAGCATTTCCGGCAGCCTGGGTGCGGACGTCCCCCTGGACCTGGAAGCCATTCTCAAGTCCTGGGAGGAAATCCTGGGCGTCACGGTGGAAATCCAGCAGACCGAGTGGGCCACCTACCTGCAGGACCTGCATGACAAGCGGTTCCAGATGTACAGCCTGGGCTGGGCCGCCGACTATCCCGACCCGGAAAACTTCCTGGACATCCTCTTCCACTCGGAAAGCGACAACAACCACGGCAGCTACTCCAACCCGGAGGTGGACCGGCTGCTGGAAGAGGCCCGGTCGACTCGCGACCAGGAAACCCGCTTCCGGCAGTACAACCAGATCGAGCAGATGATCCTCGACGACGCTCCCTGGATACCCCTCTGGACACGGGGAGCCGAGCGTTATGCGCTCATCAAGCCCCAAGTCAAGGACTACCACCTGACCCAGATGACCATTCCCAAGTACCGCCACGTCTACCTGGAGGGACAGTAGCGGCGCCGGGGTTGACCAAGGATGTGGGTTTACATAGTCCGTCGGCTGCTTTGGACGCCCTTCCTGCTCTTGATGGTGTCCTTCATCACCTTCGCCCTGGGGCAATTCGGCCCGGGCGATCCGATACAGATCCTGCAGGGGCAATACTCTGACCCGGAGACCGTGGAGCGGATTCGGAAGCAGCGCGGCCTGGATGACCCCATCTTCATCCAGTACGCCCGCTACATGGGCAACGCCTTGCGGGGAGACTTCGGCGAGAGCTTCCAGTTCCGCGGCCGCAGCGTTACCGAACTGCTGATCAAGCGCATCCCCGTCTCGGCCCAGTTGAACCTGGCCGCCCTGATTATCTCCCTTGGATTGGGGATACCCATCGGGCTGTTCTCCGCTCTCCGGCAGGGCACCCCTTGGGATACCGGAGCGGTGGCCATGACCCTGTTCTTCCAGTCCATGCCCGTGTTCCTCACCGCCCCGGTGATGCTCATTGTGTTCGCGCTGTGGCTGGACATCCTGCCGTCCCGCGGCTGGGGCGGGTTCTTCGATACCCGCATAATCATGCCTGCGATGGTGCTGGGCATCCCCGGGGTGGCCATCATCACCCGCCTGACCCGCGCCAGCACCCTGGACGTGGTCCACCAGGACTACGTTCGCACCGCCCGGGCCAAGGGACTGCCGGAGATGGCTGTGAAGACCCGCCACATCCTCCGCAACGCGCTGATTCCCGTGGTGACAACCCTGGGGTTTGCCCTGGCGGGCCTCGCTGGGGGGTCGTTCATCGTGGAGATTTTCTTCGGCATCCCCGGCGTGGGGCTTTTCACCATCAATGCCCTGTTCGCCCGGGACTATCCGGTGATCATGGCCGTCGTTCTCATTGGCACCACGCTGTTCGTGCTGGCCAACCTGATCGTCGATCTCCTGTACCCGGTCATGGACCCGAGGATTCGGTTGGGAGGTGGCTACGTTGCAGGCTGAACCCGCCGCCGCCGGCCTTCGCCCTCCCCGCACCGAAGGACGCAGCTTCATCGCCCTGTCCCTGCGCCGCCTGGTGCGAAAGAAGCTGGCGATGGTGTTCTTCGGGATCATCGTGGTGATGTACGGCTCGGGAATTCTCGCTCCCCTGGTAACTCCTTACGGCTACAACGACCAGAACCTGGAGATAGCCAAGGAACCACCCTCCCTCAAGCACCCCTTCGGCACCGACCGCCTTGGCCGCGACCAGTTGACCCGGGTCATCTACGGCCTCCGCACCACCGTAATCATCACCATCACCGCCCTCATCGGAGGCAGCCTCGTGCTTGGGATTGTCCTGGGTCTGTTGAGCGGTTACATCGGCCGGTGGGTGGACGGCCTGATCATGCGGATTGGAGAGGTCACGTCGGCCTTCCCCGAGATCCTGCTGCTGCTCATCATTGTGGCGACCATCCGGCCCCGCATCATCTCATGGGTCCATGCCTTCGAGGACAACACCGGCATAGACTGGATCGCCCGGCTGGGCATCGTAGACTTCGCCATAGTGTCCTTCGCCCTGGCGGTGTTCTCCTGGTTCGGGATGGCCCGCCTGGTACGGGGACAGGTGCTTCAGGTGCGCGAGAACCAGTACGCCGAGGCCGCCCGGGCCACCGGGGCCACTACCGCCCGCATCCTGCGGGTGCACGTCTTCCCCAACGTGGTTAGCCCCGTGATAGTTTCAATTTCCGCCGGGCTGGCTGCCTTTGCCGGTGCCGAGTTGTTTCTGAGCTTCATCGGGATCGGTGTTCAACCCCCGACGCCGAGCCTGGGCCGGATGATCTTCGAGAACAGCAACATTTCCGTGCTCCGCAGCGACCCCCACCTGCTCCTGTGCCCGGTCATCACCATCTCCGTGCTGCTCTTTTCCTTCAACCTGCTGGGAGACGCCGTCAACGATGCCTTCAACCCCCGCACCCGTTGACGCCGTTTCCCCGTTGACGCCGTTGAAACGATAGGCGGGCGCTTCCTGTGGCGCGGATTACTCCCCGCCTTTCCTCCGGTTCACCCAGACCAGCCCCAACCCTCCCACAAGCAATAGCGGCAGCGCCGGGTCCGCCATCCCCGGACGGCTGGAGGCGCCGCAGCCGGGCGTTGACTGCTCCTGTTCGCCTGCTGTCCGCGCCTCTGTTGGCGTCGGTGTAGCCTGCTGGACCACACCGCTGGGGGCCTGTACCGGCTTGATCGGACGGGCCGTCGGGGGCGCCACCCGCTGCCGGGTTTCCCGCGTCGGGGGCGGCGGCGATGCCTCCAGCCCCACCGATTCGCGCCATTCCGTGTCCAGGTCGTAGAAGGTGAACCCGTAGGTCTGCTGGAGCGCCTCGTCAATGTCCAGGGTGTCGGCGAAAATAGCCATCAGCACGGCCATCTTGTCCTCGCCGTAGTTGTCCAGGAGATACTCTACCACCGACTTACCCTGCCCGTAGGCCACGATTACCTCGCGTGGGGTGCCGCTGAAGGTGTTCTGGAACCAGAGGGGCCTCACCTCGTCGTCCCGGATTGCCCGCGCCAGGGCGGAATCGTAGTCCGGAGAAGGGTGCAGGTTCCCGTATTCCGCCAGTCCTTCGTTCAGCCACCGGGGGACCCTGCTCGAACTTGCTCCGGTGGCATCGGCCACCAGCAGGTGGGTGAACTCGTGGGACGTCGTGCCCAGGTAGTCCGTCCCGCTGGCCAGGACCAGCAGGGAACGGACTTGCGAAAATGCCGTCCCTTGCGTAATCAACCCCGCCCTGGTCGCCTGCGACGTAAACGGCAGCGAGTGCACCATGTCCCGGTAGTCCGAATAGGCGACAATGTGGAGGGGATGTTCCGGTTCGACCCCCAGAATGGGGCCCATGTGTTCCAGCGTTTCCGTCGCGGTCTCCAGGATGCGCTCCGCGCGGTCCTCGATGATCTCTTCGTTGTAGTAGACCGTGATGAACCCGTCCGACCTGGTCTTCCAGTCGAAATTGTGGTCCAGGTAGACGTAGACCTCGTCGTCAGTGCGAAGGGAGCGCCCGGCCGTGTCCCGTATCTCGAAGGAATACTCCACCCGGGTGCCGGGCGGAATGTGCTCCCCCCGGCTCCCGCTGTGCAGGATCGCCTCCCCGCGAATGGACGTTCCCGGTTCGAACTCCATGGCCCGGTAGGCGCTTTGATTCGTCTGCCCCAGCAGCTTGAAGTGTACCCGGATGTCGTCGATCTCACCCGGCCCCGCTGCCGCGAGGTGGAACTTCACTCCATCGGGGAATATGCTCTCCACCCTTTCCTCCGTCACCGTGATTTCCGGCGGGCTTTGCTGGTTGGGAGCGGCGGCCAGGGAAGCGGCCGAGACCACAATGAGCAGGACGAACAGCAGCAGCAGTTTCACTTGACCTCGATTCCGTGCTATGAGGCAGGGCGGGGGATTCAGCCGGCAGCCACAGCCCTGCCGGACATTTCGCAGAATGAACTCCGGCTGGACGGGTCCCCGGGACTGTCCGGCCCGGCCCAACCATGATACATGGCGCCGCTGGCAGCCAACAATCCGCCGCCGGGCCGTTGTTAGCTCGTTCCCCGTCTCTGCCGCCGGGGCACGGTTTGCCTTGACGCCACTCCGGGCAAAACCTACAATTTCCCAGCCGGGATACCCCTCTTCCTGCGGAAAGCAGACCCCGTGAAAAACCAGCGAAATGGCGGCAGTTGAAGCGTATGGCGATAAAAGTAGCCAAGATACCCTACATTCACGACGAACCCTTCTACTTCGATATGCCCCGGCGCGGGGTCGAACTGCATGAAATGCTCCCCAGCGCCGTCGCGCCCGCTGCCGAGGAAGGGACAATCGACGCGGGCCCCGTTCCCATCGTTGATGCCTTCCGGCTTGAGGACAGGTTCCAGCCCATCGCCGGATTCTGCACTGCCACCAACGACGCCTCCGGCAGCGTTTTCCTTTATTCCACCAAGCCAATTGAAGAGTTGGACGGAGCGCGCATCGGCATCATCGACGACGCCAGCACCTCCCCCAGGCTGCTGGAAGTCCTGCTGAAGCTCAAATACGGGATAGCACCGGGAGAATTCGTGGGACTGCAGCCCCAGGAGTACGACGCTTTTCTCCTCATCGGCAACCGCGCTCTCCGCCAGCGCCGCGGCGCCCGGGGATTCCCCCACCGCTACGACTTGGGCCGGGAATGGAACGAGTGGACCGGGCTTCCCTTCGTGTTTTCCCGCTGGATCGCCCGCAACGACATGGACATCAAGGAATTGGCCCTTCTGGAAGACACCCTCTACGTCGGGCTTGAGGACGGTGTGGACACCCTGTACCACCTCAACGAGCCCCGCGACGACCTTCTCATGCTGCCCCGGGATGTCGTCATCCACCTCCAGGGTATACGCTACTTCATCGGCCTGTCCGAGCAGAAGGGGATCGCCCGCTTCCGCGAGTGCCTGGCGCAAATCGGCGGATAGCTCAACGGCCGCCGTGTCCTGGAGCATCCCTGGCCGGGCATAAACCGTACATCCCGGCGGTTTGACCGATGGCCCGCGTAACCGAGCTCTGCCACGAGGCCGCCGGACGGCCCTGTATCATCTGCGACTTCTCCCCGCCTCGCTCCGGCCGGCCCGTTACGGAGTTGGCTGCTTCCCTCAACATCGACCTGCTCTCCGTCGCCTACAACCCGGGCCGCTCCGTAAGGACCGACTCGGCCATGCTGGCTTCCCACATCAGGAACGCCACCGGACGGGAGGTCGTCTTCACCCTCGCCACCCGGGACATGAACCTGCTGGCCCTCCAGTCCCACCTTCTCGGCGCCCAGCTCCTCGGACTGGAAAACGTCATAGTCGTCCAGGGGGACCCCTTTCCCGACCGGGACTTGCGTCAGGTCCAGCCTGCCGGCGGATACCCGGCAACCGGCCTGCTTAGGGGAATCGCAGGGATGAATCGGGGCGTTGACTTCCGGGACACTCGGCTTGATGCCCCCACCAACTTCTGCATCGGAGCCGCCGTGGACCTTGGAAAGGGCGTTGACCGGGAGGCCCGCCTCGCCTACCGCAAGGTGCAGGCCGGAGCAGAATTCTTTATAACCCAGCCCATCTTCAGCGTGGAACAGGCTTCCGAGTTCGAGGAGGCCTACGCATGGGCCGCGGGCTGCCCCCTCCCCGTGCCGGTGTTCTACGGTCTCCAGGTCATGGAGCCGGACGGCCTGAGCTTTTCCCGCGTCCCCCCGGAAATTCAGGACAAGCTGGACGCGGGGCACTCTGGACCGGAGCTGGCGGCGGAACTCTACCGCCGGTTCCGGGCGTCAGGCCGCCACAACCTCTACCTGGTCCCGCCCATACGTAAAGGCGGTTCCCGCGGTTACGCCGCGACCCGGGACTTCCTGGCTGCCATAGGCCGGTAGCGGAAAATCCACCGGCCAACGTCCCCCCAAAAGGCGCGGCCCCCGGAGGGGGTTCCGGGGGCCGTTCAACTCGTTGGATACCTGGCTGGATGCCCGGGGATTAGGGCGTCCAGGCCCGGGGAGCGATCCCGTCTATGTCGGAAACAGCGTCGATCACCGCCGGTTTCCCGGAAGCCAGGGCCTGCTCCAGCGCGCTCTGCATTTCGTTGGGGTTTTCCACGCGGATGCCGAAGCATCCCATGGACTCCGCGACCCGAGCGAAATCCACGTCGGACAGCATCCACAGCTCGTCGGAGCCGGGCGTCTGCCCGCCGTAGGTGACCTCGTTGCCCCGCTTTTCCTGGTTCAGCGAGCGGTTGTTGTTGACCACCGTAACCGTGTTGATTCCGTAGCGCAGCGCCGTCTCCAGCTCCGTCAGGTGGTACCAGAAGCCGCCGTCTCCGGTGAAGCACACCACAGGACGCTCCGGCGCGGCGCACTTCGCTCCCAGCGCCGCCGGGAATCCCCATCCCAGGGAACCGGCGCACCGCAGGTAGCTTTGGGACGGGTGGTTCAGGTCCAGCATCGTTCCGGTCCAGATGCCGGCGTGCCCGGTGTCGGACACCAGTATGGAATCCGACGGCAGGAAGTCGGAGACCTCCTTACACAGTCTTTCCGGCCGCATGGGGGCGCCTTCGGAGTTGACGTGGACGGAGACCTCCTGTTGCCAGTCTCCCAGCAGTTCCTGGGCCCTTCCCACCCACTCGGAGCGCGGCCCCAGCGGTTCCATCACGTCCATCAGCTTCCGCAGGGAGGCCTGGACGTCGCCCTGCAGCGCTGCCTGCGCCGGGTAGCTGCGTCCCAGCTCGGATGCGTCGATGTTTATCTCCACCGTGGGAGTCCCGGGGGCGGGAACTTGCCACTCGTTGGTGACCTGGCTCCCCGTGCCGCTGCCCAGGTAGATCGCCAGGTCCGCCTCGGCCACCAGCCGGTTGGCGCACCATCGGGAATAGGCCCCGACCACTCCAATGGCCAGCGGGTGGTTCTCCGGTATGGAACCCTTGGCGTTCAGCGAAGTCACCACCGGGATGTTCAGCATTTCGGCGAACTGCACCAGTTCCTGCTGCGCTCCCGATGCCACCACTCCCCCGCCGGCCACAATGACCGGCCGCCTGGCCTGGGAGATAACCTGCGCTGCCTGCCGTACCAGCTCCGTGGACGGCTCGGGCCGGAAGGGAGGCACCATGGTGAAGGGCTCGTCCACCAGCACCTCCAGGTCCGCCTCGCCCTCTCCGATGACCGTCCCAGTAGTGCCCTCGAAGTCCAGGTGGACCGGACCGGGAATTCCCGAGGTAGCCTCTCGGAATCCCTGCCGCAGAAACTGGGGCAGCTGGTCCGCGCTGTTCACCAGCACGTTGTACTTGGTCACCGCGTTGAACGGCTCCGTGTGGTCGATTTCCTGGTAGGAGTGGCGGTACTGGTCGGGCTGGGGCCGCCGCCCGGTTATCGCCATCACCGGCGAGTTGGCCAGGAAGGGGTCCTGGAGACCCGCCGCCAGGTTGGCCGCCCCCACCGACTGGGACATGCAGATGCCCACCTTGCGGGATGCCCGGGCGTATCCGTCGGCCATGTAGGCCGCCGCCTTCTCCCCGTGGGTCATTATCCGGCGTATTCCCAGGTGCTCCATCTCCAGCAGGGCCCGCTGGATTATCACCGGCATGAAGAATACATGGGTGACGCCGTATCCCTGGAACGTCTCCGCGATGAACCGTCCGCCCGTCATCCTTGGCATGACCTACCTCCCCAATGTGGGCGCCGCCCGGCATTCACATCAGGCGGCGCGTTTCCCTGTCGTTGCAACTTGCTTCCCGCTCGTCGGAGCGGCATTACCCGGGGCCAACCCCTGAAGCCGGGTGTCCCCCGGTCATCCACCTGTCCCGTTAACCCCGGGAGTCGAAGACCTCTTTCGCCACCCGCACTGCGTTGGCCGCCGTGGGCCAGCCGCCGTAGAAGGCCATGTGGGTGATGACCTCGCCGATCTCTTCCTTGGTCACGCCGTTGTCCAGGGCGCGCCCGATGTGCCCCCGCAGCTGCTCGGTGCGGTACAGGGCCACCAGGGACGCTACCGTAATCAGGCTGCGGTCCCTCTTGGAAAGGCCGGGGCGCTCCCAAACGTCCCCGAACAGGACGTTGGCGCTCAATTCCGCCATCTTCGGGGCAACTTCCAGCCGGGGATCCCCGCTTGGTGTGGTCATAAAGCAAACTCCTTCCGTGTGTCTTTTGGGCCGATGGTGCGGCACCGGGAGTATATTACTTGCCCGGCAATTGCGGTAGTGTCGTCCCTGAGACCTCCCTCGGCGCCGTGACCGTGAACCCGCCTACGGGGCTGCCGTGATTGGCCCCCACGTCCGCCCGAACTCGGCCCGTTCCACCAGGTGCCCGGTGAAGGTGCCGGCGTCCTGCTGCGCCAGCCAGACCGCGGCGGGAATCACCTCCTCCGGCTGCACCATCGGAATGTGGGCCGTGCCGGGCCAGTCCCCGTTGCGGTTCATCCATGTGTCGATTCGCCCCGGGCTGAAGACGTTCACCGCGATGTTGTGCGGACGGACTTCCTCGGCCAGGTTGAGAAACATCCGGTCCAGGGCGGCCTTGCTCATCGAATACCCCACCCGGCCCGGCCGGTACCCGCGGGCCGCCCCGGACGTCACCGCGAAAATCGACCCTCCCGACCCCTGCTCCATCATCACGGGAAGGACGAACTTGCAGAGCACCAGGGGTGCACGCACGTTGGTCGCCAGGCAGCGGTCCAGCAGGTCCAGATCCAGCTCCGGCACCGGGGCCTCGCAGTCGATCCCCGCGTTGGAAACCAGGATGTCGATCCGCCCGTAGCGGTCCACGGCCTCCCGGACCAGGTTCTGGATGTCCCGGTCCTCCGTCAGGTCGCACCTGATGCTATGGGCGTCGCCACCATCCTGACGGATGGCCGCCGTGGTGTCGTGAATCGTCCCGGAGGCGTACCTCTGGAACCGGGGGTCAACGGCGGCCTCGCTTTCGGTGCGGGATGCGACGACCACCCGGCACCCTTCCCTTGCCAGTCCCATGCTGATGGCGCGGCCGATCCCCCGGCTGCCGCCGGTAACGATGGCAACCTTGCCGGCAAGGGGTGCGGAACTGCTGGCGGTCAAACCCGTCTGCTCTGGGGGAAAACGGCCCGTCTAGGACACCGGCCGGAAATACGGAAGGGAGATATTCTCGTCAAGCTCTTCAAAGACCACCTCCACCTCCATCCCGCACTTGACAACGGACGGGTCGGGTTCCACCTCCACCAGGTTGGTCGCCATCCGTCCGCCGCTGGCGAACTCCACAACCGCCACCACGTAGGGGGCCTTGTCCCGGAAGGCGGGAATCGGCGCCCGGTGGACAATCGAAAAGGTGTGGACGGTGGCCTTCCCGTCGGTCTTGACCCAGTCGGTGCCCCGCGAGAAGCAGAGCGGGCAGATGTCCCGGGGATAGAAATAGGTGCGGTCGCAGGACCGGCAGTGGCGCAGCCACAGCTCGCCCTCCTTGCACTTTTCCCAGTAAAAGTCCGACTCGGGCTGCGGCACCGGCGGAGTGATTCTCGGAGCGGGTTGGGTCATGTCTATCTCCCGGATGCTTGCTTGGAACTGGCTGCCTGAAATCTCCAGTGAGAATAAGGACTGGCGCCCGGAGCGTCAAGCGGTTGTTGTCCTGGAGCGTCGTGCCGGTTACTTCTGGTAAGCTGGGCTTGGGAAAGGCAACCGGACCATTGGGAGGATGATATGCGTATCGCGGTGATGGGTGCGGGCAGCATCGGCGGATATTTCGGCGGTATGCTCTCTCTGGGGGGTAACGACGTCACCCTCATCGCCCGGGGCGCTCACCTCCACGCCATCAGGACCAACGGCTTGAGAATCATCACCGATGACCGGGAACACACCGTATCCTGCGCCGCCACCGATGACCCGGCGGAAGCCGGGACAATGGACCTCGTCCTTCTCACCGTGAAGACCTACCACAACGTCCAGGCGGTCGAGGCCATGGCTCCCTTGGTGTCCGGCAGCACCACGGTACTGTGCCTGCAGAACGGCATAGACAGCTACCGGCCCGCCGCCGTCGCCTTCGGGGACGGCCGGGTCATGCCCGGCGCCGCCTACATCGAAGCCGGTCTGCCCGGACCGGGCACCGTCCGTCAGACCGGGTCCGTCGTCCGCGTCGAATTCGGAGAGATAAGGGGCGGCGATTCCGACCGGGGACGCCGCATCCGGGAAACCCTGGAATCTTCGGGTATCCCGGCCCTGTTCAACGAGGATATCCACCGGACCCTGTGGACCAAGTTCCTGTTCATCGCCACCATGGCCGGCACCACGACCCTGGCCCGGGAGGAATTGGCCGGGCTGATGCCCCGCCAGGAGTGGAAACGCGTCGTCGTCGGCTGTCTCCAGGAAATCGAGGCCGTGGGCCGCGCTTCCGGCATCGCCCTGGAACCGGATGTGTCCGGCGGAATCCTCCGGTACATGGAGGAGAACCTGGCGCAGATGCACGCTTCCATGCACTCCGACATCCTGGCCGGACGGCCCCTGGAGCTGGAGGCTCTCAACGGCGCCGTGGTGAGGGCGGGGCTGGCAGCCGGAGTCTCCACTCCCATCAACGACCTCATCTACGCCATGCTGAAACCCTGGGCCGGTGGCCCCCCGGAATAACCAGGCCCGGACTCGGCGGCGATGGCATCGCTTTTGCCCCCTACGTCGCCTTGGAGTAGACTTGCCGAATCAACATCGGCACCGGACTATAACTTGTGACCATATCTGACAAGGAGTTGAAAATGCCCACCGAACAGGAGAAACAGGCAGAACTGGAACGGGTCGTCGAGCTGCGCGGGTTCCGTTATGGACTCCACGATTTCTACGCCGAATACGACCTGGACGCCCTCAAAGCGGTCAACCAGCACGTCGCCGACAGCTACATCAACACCACCATCCTCGACCGCAAGACCAAGGAACTGGCCCTCGTCGTGGCCTGCGTCGCCCAGCAGGACCTGGTCTCCCACATCCAGATCCACATGCATGCCGCCAACAAGGCCGGCGCCAGCCCCGAGGAGATCATGGCCGTCCTCGACCTCATCGGGGGCTGGATCGGAAATGTGGCCAAGATTAACGGCCTCGAGGCTTGGCGGGCCACCTTCCGCCCGGACATCCCCACCATCGACCGCGTCGTCGAGCTGCGCTAGCCGACGGACCGGTCATCCGCCCAAAACACTCTGAGGGGGCTTCATTAGATGTCAACTGATTTGGAACGCGAACTTGAACGAACGACCGCTCTGCGGGGATTCCGCTTTGGCCTCCACGATTTCGTGGGCCATTTGGGCGGCGCCGAGGCGTTGGCCCGGCACAACGACAACACCGAGGCCAACTACCTGAAAGAGGGCCTCATCGACCGCAAGACCAAGGAACTGCTTATCGTCGTCGCCTGCGTCGCCCGGCAGGACCTGGTTTCCCACGTCCAGCTGCACATGCACGCCGCCCACAACGCCGGGGCTTCTCCTGAGGAGATAATGGCCGTGCTGGACCTGGTGGGCGGATGGATCGGGAGCGTCGCCAAGATCAAGGGTCTGGAGGCCTGGCGGGCCACCTTCCGCCCCGACATCCCCACCATCGACCGGGTGGTGGAGCTACGCTGACCCAAGTGCCTGACGAAGTCAAAAGGCACTGGATTGCCCCCAGTGCCTTTTCATCGTCGGTAAATGCTGGACAATCAGGGGGACGAGACCTTCTATGCCTGTTCAACCCCACGACCCATAAGTTAAGGGGGTTTGGGGGATGAATCCCCCAACGTTACCCCGTCACCCCACGGTTTCCTCGGACCCTTAAGAGGCTCAACGGGTTCCGTTCGGCTTGAGCCGAACACCCGGCCAGGTTGCCCCCTACTCCGGCGGATTCGCCCCGGCCGCCAGCGTTTCCGGGATCCACTCGCCCAGCAGTGATTCCAGCTCCTCCCCGCACTCCTGGAGGCGGTGTTCCGCGCCGTCGTACAGGACCAGGCGCTTTGGCTCGTTGGCCCAGTCGTAGATCTGCAGCCCGCAGCTGAACGGCAGGCGCGTGTCGCTCTTCCCATGCACCACCAGCAGCGGCTTCGGCGAGAGCAGACCGGCCATATTGGCTCCGTAGGTCTGGGACGACAGGGCGGCGACCCCGCAGACGTGCCTGCTGGCCGCCCCGGCCGCAACCACCACCGCCCCCCCAAAGGAGTGCCCCACCAGCGCCACCGGCGCGTACCCCGTCTTTTGCAGGAACATAACCCCGGCCAGCAGGTCCAGCACGCATTCCGGGAACACATTGGGTTGGCGGTAGTTCAGCCGCAGGGAGCTGATTCCCCGCTCCTTCAACGACTCCCCCAGCCGGGCGTACACTCCGCCGGCGGGCCCGCCAAACCCTCCCCCCGCGCCGCAGACGTAGATCGCCGCCATCTGGGCGTCCGGGGCCGGGTGGAAAATGGAAGGGATGTCCCCCCGGCTGGTCCTGAACAACAGCCCCTGCCCGGTCTCCCCCTCGTGGGGCGGCCCGGTCATCACCTCGTGAATCTGCATCTGCGGGCCGCGCATCGAATCGCTCCTGGAAGGCTGTTCAGTCATCGGACTCCCCCTGCTGCCGGATGGCCCGATTATATCCCCTGCTGTTCCCTGCCCGCAGGACAACCCCGGCACCACCCGGGGCGATGGCAAAGGCAGGCCGGTCCGCTACCCGCAACGCCCCCAATACCCCTGCTATAATCCCCACCAATCAGGCCGGATGAGCCATCGTACCCGTTGCCGGCCCCTCTGGAGGCTACGCCGTGGAAAATTGGGTCGGAATCATCCTCGCGGCCGGGGAAGGTTCCCGCATGAAGTCCCGCCTTCCCAAGCCCCTCCACCGGGTCTGCGGCAAGGAACTCATCCGTCACCCCGTCGAACTGCTTCAGGGCATCGGCGTGGCAAGGAACATCGTCGTCGTCTCTCCTGCCAACCAGACCGCCATCCGCGGCTTGTTGGGCGACACCGTCGAATACGCCGAGCAGGCCCAACCCCTCGGCACCGCCCACGCCCTTTCCTGCGCCCTCCCCCTGCTGGATGGAGATTGCTCTCACATCCTGCTCCTGAACGCCGACGCCCCCCTCATAGCCTCCCAGTCCATCCGAAATCTCGTCCAATGTCACCTGGACCGGGAGAACGCCATGACCTTCCTCACTGCGGAAGGCTTGTTTGCGGATGACATGGGACGGGTCCAGCGGGATGAAGACGGCAGCGTCACCGGCATAGTCGAAGCCCGCGACTGCGCCGGTCCCTGCGGCGCCCCTGCCGAGGTCAACGCCGGCGTCTACTGCTTCCGCCTCCCCTGGCTCGCCCGCAACCTCCCTGCAATCCCCGCCGGCCCATCCGGGGAGCGTTACCTCACCGCCCTCGCCGGAATGGGTGGCGAAAAGCAGGTCCAGGGAGTGCCCGCCGCCGACCCCGCCGAGGCTTTCGGCGTCAACAACCGCGTCCAGCTTGCCATCGTCGAAAGCGTCCAGCGGGAGCGTATCCTCGAAAAATGGATGCTGGAAGGCGTCACCATCGTCGACCCCGGCTCCGTTCGCATTGATGTGGGCGTCACCATCGGGCAGGACACTGTTGTCCTCCCCAACACCATGCTCCAGGGGACTACCGCCATCGGCGAGGACTGCACCATCGGGCCCAACTCTGTCATCCGGGACTCCCGCATCGGAAACGGCTGCCGTATCACCGCCTCCATGCTCGAGGAGGCCACCGTGGAAAGCGGCTCCGACGTCGGCCCCTTCAGCCATCTCCGCCCCGGCTCCTACCTCGGACCCAACGTTCACGTCGGCAACTTTGTTGAGGTCAAGAACAGCCGGATGGCCGCCGGAGCCGTATCCGGCCACTTCAGCTACCTCGGCGACGCATCCATCGGCGCCAACGTCAACATCGGCGCCGGTACCATCACCTGCAACTATGATGGAAAGGACAAGCTCCCCACCGTCATCGGAGAGGGAGCCTTCATCGGCTGCGACACCATGCTGGTCGCCCCGGTCACCGTCGGCCCCAACGCCGCCACCGGCGCCGGAGCCGTCGTCACCAAAGACGTACCCCAGGGTAGACTGGCAGTCGGCGTCCCTGCTAGAATGTTGCCCAGAAAATCCCGCGAGTGATCAACCCCCACCCCTCCTGAGGGCATCATTTCGGCAATTGCCCGCACCAGGCGGCGAGGGTAGATAAATTGGATACTGATAGTAGCTTATTACCGTCAGCATTAGTCTTCTCGGTATTCTTTCTGCTTTTCTCGTACCTGAGTCTGGCTGAACACGCTCTCGGCGCCGGGTCTGTCGGTGTCCGTCCGCCTCGCGGGGTCGGATTCACTGTCTCCTCCTTCAAGTACGCCTGCACCATCGCCGTCTCCCTTTCCGGCTTCTTCGTTGCCGCCTCTCTCGCCCCGGTCATGGACTGGTGGTATCTCACCATGCTGGCCCTCGGACTGCTGGTGGCCCTCACCGCCGTCAACCGCGGGGCCTACGCCCTGGCTCTTCGCAAGCCGGAACGTGCTGTCGGATTGTCCCGTCCCGTTCACCGCCTGGTCTCCGCCATGACCGCTCGCCGGTCCGCCGTCATCCCCGTTGGCTCCAACGGCGGCGGCTCGCCTGAGGATGCCCGGGAAGAAGCTCACGCTGAGCTCCAGGAGCGGGTGATGGTCGCTGCCCAGGTCGGCAGCATCGACGAGCGGGACCGGGAGATGCTCCAGTCTATCCTGCGTCTCGACGGCTCCACTGCCCGGGAGGTCATGGTCCCCCGCCTCGACATCATCGCCGTCGAGGCCAACACCCCCCTGCTCGAAGTCGCCGAAGTGATGGCTGTCCGGGGCCACAGTCGGCTTCCCGTCTATCGCGAAAACCTGGACAACATCGTTGGCGTCGTCTACTCCCGAGACCTTCTCGCCGTCCTGGGCAAGGGAGATGCCGACGCTGCTCTGGTCAACACTCTCAAGACTGCCTTCTTCATCCCCGAGTCCAAGCGCCTGGACGACTTGCTTGAGGAGCTGCAGGAAAAAGCCCTCCAGATGGCCATCGTCGTCGACGAGTACGGCGGCACCGAAGGCCTCGTCACCATGGAGGACCTGTTGGAGGAGATTGTCGGGGAAATCGAGGACGAGTTCTCCCATGTCGAGGACCCCGAGGTCATCCGCAACTCCGACGGTTCAGCCCTCGTGGACGCCGGTGTCAGCACCGATGAGATAGGTGAGCTCTTTGGGACGGAGATTGAAACCCCCGAGGTCGACACCGTCGGGGGATACGTTTATCGCTCCCTGGGGCGTATCCCTCAGGTTGGCGACTCCCTTCGGGTGGACGGCCTGCGCATCGAAGTTGTCTCCATGCTTGGACGGCGCCTGCGCAAGCTGAGGATCGAACCCGCCTCCGAAGACCCGGTAGCTTCGCCCTGATCCAACCTGGGCCGCGCCTTTCGTTGGCTCAGGTTAAACCGGGCTGGGGACTGCTGGGTAACTATCTCAGAAGTCCCTTCCACCTTGACGGGGGAAGAGCCTGCCCCCCGCGAAGGCGGGGGTTAGGACCGGGGTGACAAGCGATGCAACGGCATCTTTGCGTTACCCACGGTCTTCTCCGCCGGTTCTGAGATAGTTTCTACAGGCAGGCCGGTAGGATCGCCCGTTTTTTGCTGGCCGCGCACGTCTTCCTGCACCCATCAACCTGCGGCAACGGGCAACGACGAAAGCCGCCGGAGAGGCGGCTTTGACGTCTAGCGGACTCGGGGAGCGTTCATGCTGCCGGGCGTGATGGGTTCATTCAGATAGATGTCCCCATTGCGGATCTTTATGTTGAACCCGCAGTCCGGGTTGATGCATACCCACGCTTTGTAATGGACCGCCGCCCCCTGTCCGCCGTAATCGGACAACGGTACTAGCTGACCTACGTCACACTGTTGGCACTTCGGTAATGTCCAATCTTCCACTTGACCACCACTCCCTTTCGTTGACGCCGAGTTTAACACCGCCGTTTCACCGAATTAAAGGCGATTTCATCACGCCTATTTGGCATTTTCTTGCCTTGCCGGTATGACAAGGCTGCGGCATCTCCCGGTACGGCGTCAACTGGCGCAGCGGATAGGCCAAGCGCCGCCGCGCCCTTACTCCAGGAAGTCCCGCAGTTTCCGCGACCGCGTCGGATGCCTCAGCTTCCGCAGGGCCTTCGCCTCAATCTGACGGATCCGCTCCCGCGTAACTCCGAACTCTCGTCCCACCTCCTCCAGGGTGCGGCTCCGGCCGTCTTCCAGGCCGAACCGCAGCTTCAGGACCCGTCCTTCCCGGTCCGTCAGCGTGTCCAGCACCTCCGAAACCTGCTCCTTCAGCAGTTGGAAGGAAGCCGCGTCCGCCGGCGCAGGGGCGTTCCGGTCCTCGATGAAGTCCCCCAGGTGCGAGTCCTCTTCCTCGCCGATGGGCGTTTCCAGCGACACCGGCTCCTGGGAAATCTTCAGGATCTCCTCCACCTTCTCCGGCCCGATGTCCATCGCCAGGCCGATCTCCTCGGGAGTCGGCTCCCGCCCGTACTCCTGCAGCAGCCGCCGGTGCTGGCGCATCAGCTTGTTGATGGTCTCGACCATGTGTACCGGAATCCGTATCGTCCGCGCCTGGTCCGCAATCGCCCGGGTTATCGCCTGGCGGATCCACCACGTCGCGTAGGTGCTGAACTTGTACCCCTTCCGGTAGTCGAACTTCTCCACCGCCCGGATCAGGCCGATGTTCCCTTCCTGGATCATGTCCAGGAGCGCCATCCCCCGCCCGATGTACTTCTTGGCCACGCTCACCACCAGGCGCAGGTTTGCCTCCGTCAGGTGGGACTGGGCCCGGTCACCCTCCGCAATCACCTTCTGGAATGACGCCCCGAACAGCCGCTCCCGCCGCTCCAGCAGATCGTAGGTCGCCTGCTGGTCCAGCCGGGACGCCAGTTCGGGCAGCGTGCATCGGCCCAGGTCGAACACCGCCTCGTTGGGAATGATCCAGCTGCTCAGCGACAGTTGGACAATGTCCGCGTAGATTTCCGTCTCCTCCTTGTTCAGCGCGTCGGAAATGAACGCAATCATCTCGGTGTTGACCTCGGCGTCGATGGCGTCCCGCAGCTCCTCGTTGACCACGACCTCCTTCAGGGTCAGCTCCCGCGGCAGGTTGAGATAATTGCACAGCGAGACCACCAGCGGCTCCGCGTCGGAAACCCGCCGCAGCAGGCGCCGCGTGGACTCCCAGTGGCGGGGAGGACGGCCTTCCAGCTCCTCCAGTTCCTTTTCCAGGTTCTTCAGGTGCTTCTCGCCCTCCAGCTTGCGGGCCAACTCCCGCTCGTCCTTCGAGGTCAGGAGCCGCACCCGGCCGATCTCCCGGAGATACATCCGCACCGGGTCGTCCAGCACCTCCATGGTCTCCGTCTCGGCCTCCCACTCCGACTCCTCGTTCTCCACGTCTGAGTCGGTTGGACCTTCTTCCTTGTCCTTGTTGGCGGGCGTGTCCTCGTCCGATTCCGTGCTCGATTGTACCCACGGCTCCTCGGTGGGCTCGCTGGGAGCCGTGCCGGGGATCACGACGATCCCACCGCCTCCCATGCCCTCTTCCTCTTCTTCATCCCCCTTCACCTGCCCGATGATCCCCAGGATGTTGGGAGGGCCCTGTTCGTCGTCGTTGTTGTGGTTGTTCTCCAGGAAGTCCTCAGGATTGAACTCCCGGTTGTTGCGTCTCACCATATTCCATTAACCTCCGGCGTTAACTCTGTCCGGCGGCCGCGAGCGCCATTGGCTTCGCGCCGCTTCGTTTTCCTTGATTCTCGTGTTGGTCCCCCGGATGACCGCGGCCAGTTCCTCGTCCACCCGGTCATCGGGTGGAGCGGCCCCGTCTTCCGTGGGGACCTTCATCGTCCCTTCATCTGTGGGGTCTTTCCCTTCCGCATCCGCCAGCCGCATCGCCTCTTCCGACTTCAGGTTCCGCAGGAAGCGTTCCTCCAGGCGGTTTATCGCCTGCGCCAGCGCGGCCGCCGCCTCCCCCGAGTCTGCGGGATGGAGCGGCTTTGCCAGCAGGTAGTCCAGGTGCTCCTTCAGTTCCTCTCCCGCCGTCTGCTCCAGCCACGCCACCGCCGCCTCGTCGAACCCGTCCTGCTCAACGTACCGGATGAGGTCCATGATTTCCCGGTTCTCCGGCCTGTAGAAATACTCCGTCTCCAGCTTCGGCATCACTTCACAAAGCTCAGGGCGTTGCAGCACCCCCGCCAGGCAATACTCCTCCAACGGGTCGTGCTCCAATTGCCTGAACGCCGAGTCCGCGCCTCCCGCGTCCCGCTGGGCGGAACGGTTGGCGGCGGGCGCAGTCCTGGTCCTCTGCGGAGTCAGGCTGCCCATGCTGGCCCGCAGTGTCTCTTCGTTCACCCGCAGGTAGTGGGCCATCTGTTGCAGGTAGTGGTCCTGGACTATCGCGTCCGGCACCGCCGCCACGAAATGCCGCAGCTGCTCCACCACCCACGACTTACCCTGCGCCGTCCCGATGTCCACCTGCGCCGACAGGGCCGGCAGCAGGAAATCGAACAGCGGCTTCGCATTCTCAATGAACCTCGGCCACTCCTCCGGCGCCCGGCGGATGACCTCGTCCGGGTCCATCCCCTCCGGCAGCGACACGACCTTCAGCTCTCCCTCGTCCCGCCGCTGGTTCACGCTGATATTTCCCACCCGGCCCACCGGCTGCACCTGGAAAACCTTCCACGACGACTCCAGGCTCCGCAGCGTCGCCTGCTGCCCGGCGGCATCCGCGTCCAGCGCCATCGTAATGTTCCCGGTCACCCGCCGCGCCTCGGAAACCTGCGTCTCCGTCAACGCTGTGCCCATCGAGGCCACCACGTTGCGGTACCCGTGCTGGTGGGCCATGATTGCGTCCATGTACCCCTCCACCACCACCATCCCCTGCTGGCGGGCTGGCTCCCGGGCTACATTCAGAGCGTAGAGTATGCGCCCCTTGTCGAATATCGCCGTCCTCGGCGAGTTCAGGTACTTCGGATTCGAGTCGTCCAGCGCCCGGCCCCCGAATCCGGCCAGCTCGCCCTGCCCGTTCCTTATCGGAATCATCAGCCGCCGCCGGAACATGTCCCGGTAGCTGCCGTTGTTCCCGCTGGAAACCAGCCCGGCCTCTGCCAGTTGCTCCGGGGAGTAGCCCCGCCCCTCCAGGTGAGTCCTCAGCGATTCTCCGTCATTCGGGCTGAGGCCCAACTCGAAATGGGCTATCGTCTCCCGGTTCAGCCCCCGGCCTTCCAGGTACGCCCGCGCCTCCGTCCCTTGGGACGAAGCCAGACGCTGTTGGAAAAAAGTCTTCGCCGCCTCGTTCAGATCGAAAGCGCTCTGGACTTCGCTGCGCCGTTCCGCGCTGGGCAGCGTCACCCCGGTCTGCTGCGCCAGTTGACGCAGCGCCTCCCCGAACTCCAGGTTCTCTGCCTTCATCACGAAGGTGAAGACATCCCCCCCGGCCGCGCAGGCGCCGAAGCACCGCCACGTTTGCCGGTCGGGAAAAACGTAAAACGACGGGGTGCGTTCCTGGTGGAAGGGACAGTTGGCCTTGTACGACTGCCCGGAACGTTGCAGCGCCACCTTGCTGGAAACCACGTCCAGGATATCCAGGCGGCTCTTTATGTCGTCGACAACGGTCATGGGACGGCTATGCCTCCCCAGGCCCGTTCCGGTGCAACACCGGACTAATCTGGAAAACCGTTACCGTCAGCGTGCTGGTCAACTCCCGGATTCAATTGCATCTGGCAGGGATCAAATCCGCTTGTCCAATGGGTATAATGCGCCAAACCTAGTATACCACTGTTACCCCTCGAAGAACAACGTCCGGCGCTCCCCGCGCCGACAACGGACCCCGGCCGTTGACCCGCCCCATCCCCGGTGCTAGCATTGGGGCAATCAACGGCTCTGACCTGAAAGAATAATCAACAAACAAGGAGGGGCAAACATGGATTTCGGATTGTTCACCACCTGGAACGCTGTCTACGAGGGCGGGAAGGTTCCCTGGGACCCCGAATACCAGGGCGGCAAGCTCCTTGAGGCAGCGGCCTACAAGCAGAACTTCAAGGAAATCGATCACATCGAGAACAACGGTTGGGACTACGTCTGGTTCGGCGGCGGTCACTTCTCCACCCAGGGCAGCATGGACCCCCAGTCCATCATGCTCTCCGGCATCATCGCCGAGCGCACCGAGAACATCAGGATCGGCACCTCCATCCACCGCCCGACCCTGCGCCTCCCCGGCGAGACCCCGTCCCCCCGCGCCCTCCCCCACGAGCGCTACGCCTTCGACAACCTTGCCCCCGAGGACCCCTTCCAGGTCGCCGAACAGGTCGCCATCGTTGACCAGGTCAGCGAGGGACGCTTCATCTACGGCGCCGGGGCCCGCACCCGCGGCTCCGACGAGCGCCGCGAGTACTTCTTCGAGTACCTCGAGCTCCTCAAGCAGCTCTGGAACGAGGACAGCTTCTCCGGTTTCGAGGGCAAGTACTTCAACTACCCGGCCTTCTACGAGGGCTACATGGGCATCCCCAAGCCGGTGCAGAAGCCTCTCCCCATGCTGCTCCCCGTGGACAGCCAGGAGAGCTTCGTCCCCATGGGCGAGCACGGCTACCGCATCGCCATCGGCGCCGGCAGCTCCCCCCACAACCTGCGCGGCTCCGCCATCCTCCGCCAGGACGTCCAGGCCTACCGCGACGCCTGGAAGAAAGCCGGACATGAGGGCGACCCCACCACCGTCGTCCGGGTTCCCACCCTCGTCGCCGACACCCAGGAAAAGGCCGACCGACGGGTTGAGAACCTCATGGAACTCGCCCGCATCTACTACGCCGGCCGCGTCGCCATCGGCTCCACCGACGCCGGCAGCGCCGGCCCCGACGCCACCGAGGAAGTCAACCTCTTCGGCACCCCGGCGGAAGTGGTCGAGAAGATTCACATGTTCAAGGAGGCCTTCACCACCGACGAGATTATGTTCGAGTGCAACTGGACCTCCTCCGTCCCCCGCGAGGTCGTCATGGACACCCTCAAGTGCCTCAGCGAGGACGTCATCCCCCACTTCAAGTAACCCACCCCACGCGGGAAGCACTGCAAGGCCCCGGGTTCGACGCCCGGGGCCTTGCAGTTGCCCCATAATAATCCCGGGGGTTTTGGGGAATGAATCCCCCAACGTACCCCGTCAACTCCCCGTCCCGGCTGATATCCCGTTGACGTCCGCGTCACGCGCCTCCAGCCACCGTTTCAGGGAACCCTGACTCTCCCCCGACGGGCGTCCTGCCAGGAGACCTTCCACGCTGATGTCTTCATCCAGGTCCGGCCAATGGATGCCCTGTCCTTTCCCGATGAACCTCCAATTCCTCCGCTCCTCGGTCGTGGAATGGACCAACCTCGGAAACCA
>DAOUIZ010000032.1:0-59063 GCA_034423195.1 Dehalococcoidia bacterium
CAGCATTGTTGGCTGCATCACCCCTCCACCCTGTTCGTTTCCACTTATCAGCAGACTGCCAATCCTGCCCTGCTTTGTAAACTCCCTTTCCCAACCACTTTCAGCCATACCCCCTTCATTGAGCACCTTCATTGACTGACCGGCGGGGCTGCTCTACACTCGGCTCAGTTGCCGGGTCCCGGCGTTCTAACCGGCGTTGCTGAGAGGAAAAACGATGCGCTTCGGGATGTTTTACGAGCTACAGATGCCCAAGCCCTGGTCGGCCACCGCCGAGTACGACACGCTGTGGGACGCCGTCCGCCAGGTGACATACGCCGAGGAGATGGGGTTCGAGCACGTCTGGCTGGTGGAACACCACTTCCTGCCCGAGTTCGCCCACTCCAGCGCGCCGGAAGTGACCCTGGCGGTGATGGCGCAGGAGACGGAGAAGATGCGCCTTGGGTTCGGCGTGGTGCTGGCTCCCGTGCATCATCCTCTGCACGTGGCGGCCCGGGCGGCGACGCTGGACATCTACTGCAACGGGCGGCTGGACGTGGGAGTGGGGCGCACCAAGGGGCCGTACCAGATAACTCCCTTCGGTACTTCGGTGGACCAGACTCAGAGCATGATGGTGGAGACGCTGGAGTGCCTGGCGGGGATGTGGACCCAGGACGTTTTCTCCCACGAGGGGGAGAACTGGAGCATCCCGCCCCGGGAGGTCATTCCCAAGCCCCTCCAGAAGCCGCACCCGCCGCTTTGGATGGCCTGCACCCAGGAGGACACCTTCCGTCTGGCGGGACAACTGGGGCTGGGATGCCTGGTGAACACCCTGGGCGGGACGGACAAAACCCGGGGGCTGGTCAACGCCTATTACGAGTCCATCGAAAACTGCACCCCGGTGGGACACTTCGTCAACCGGCAGGTGGTGGCGTCGACGATGGGATTCTGCGACGAGAACGGCGCCCGGGCCCGAGAGAAGGGGGCGGGAGTCGCCAACTGGTACCTGACCCAGAGCCGCCAGCGGTTCACCCTGGAATGGGCGGGGGTTGATCCCGACGCGGTGCCGAAGGAATACCAGTTCTACGTGCAGGGCGGCGCGGTCCGGGGCGGCGGGCCTTCCCAGGACCCGCAGCAGCAGAAACCGCCAACGCCGGATGAGCTGCTGGCGGGCGGCGGCTACTGCGTGGGCAACCCGGACGACTGCATCCGGGTGATTGAGGAGTTCGAGGCGATGGGCGTGGACGAGATCATGCCCATCTTCCAGGCGGGCTACGCCACCAACGAAGAGGTGATGAACTCCATCCGCCTGTTCGGGAAGTACGTCATCCCTCATTTCCGGGAGAAGGAAAAGCGGGCGGCGGCCGCGAACGGCTCCAGCTAGGCCACGGCAACGGTTCCGCCGCAGGTCTGGTACCAGCATCCCCAAGCTACCTTATGACGCCCTGGCGTCCCCGGAGGAACGATGAGTCTTGATGTTTTTGACGTTACCGGCCAGAAGGTCCTGATTACCGGCGCTGGTCGCGGCATAGGCAAGGGAATCGCGCTGGCCTTCGCCGAGGCGGGCGCGGAAGTGGGGGTGAGCGCGCTGACTCCCACCGGAGTTACGCAGGTGGTGAAGGAGATCGAAGCCCTAGGCGCCAAGGGCCATGCCTTCACCGGCGACGCCACCAAGGCGGCGGACATGGACCGGGTGGCGGAGGAAGCCATCGCCGCCCTGGGGCACATCGACGTCCTGGTGACCTGCGTGGGGGACTCGATCCGGGGATCTGTCGCCCCGCTGCCGGGCAGCTCCACTCCGGCGATGACGGAGGAGAACTGGCACTTCATCGTGGACATCAACCTGACCCAGGCCTTCCAGGGGTGCCGGGCCCTGGGCCCTCATCTGCTGGAGCGGCGACAGGGGAGCGTCATCAACGTTTCCGGCTGGGCGGCTTTCCGCGGGCGTCCCGAGTCGGCAGCCTACGACGCATCCAAGGCGGGCATCATGCGGATGACCGAATGTCTGTCCCAGGAATGGGCGCCCTACGGGATCCGGGTCAACTCCATCGCGCCGGGGAGTTTCCCCGACCCGGAGCAGATTGGGGAGGAGGCTTACCGGAACCGGAACGAGGCGGCGAAGGGGACGGTCCCGCTAGGACGAGTGGGCCGTCTAAAGGAGATCGGCTACCTGGCCGTGTACCTGGCATCACCGGCGGCAGCCTACGTGACGGGACAGACTTGGGCGGTGGACGGCGGGATGAGCGTCAAGCACCCGAACCCGTAGCGTTCCGGCGCGGGATCCGGCCGGTTGCAGAGGAAGGGCGGAGGTGTCCGATCCGAACGCGGGGAACGCCATTGCCGTTTCCGGGCTGCGGAAGGGATACGGCGACCGTCCGGTGCTGGCGGACCTGGACTTGGCCGTTCCCTGGGGGCAGCTTCTGGTGTTGTTCGGCGCCAACGGTGCGGGAAAGACAACCCTCCTGCGGGTGCTTTCCACCCAGGCACGGTCCGACGCGGGAACGGTGACGGTGGCCGGGCTAGACCTTCGGAAGCAAGGGCGGAGCGTCCGCCGCCGCGTTGGTGTCGTTGGCCACCAGGGCTTTCTCTACGACGACCTGACCTGCCGGGAGAACCTGGCTTTCTACGGCCGCCTCTTCGGACTTTCCCAACTGGACCGCCGGGTTGACGAGGCCCTGGAGCGGGTCGGGATGAAGGACCGGGCGGGGCAGCGGGTGAGAACCCTGTCCCACGGAATGACCAAGCGGGTGGCAATCGCCCGGGCGGTCCTGCACGATCCCGACGTGCTGCTTCTGGATGAGCCGGAGGGCGGGCTGGACCCGGAATCGGTGGAGATGCTGCGGGGAATCCTGGAGCAGTTCACCAGCGAAGGCAAGACGGTGGTGATGACCACCCATAACGTGGAACGGGGTCGGGAGTGGGCCCACCGGACGGCGTACCTGCGCGGTGGCAAGGTGGTGGCCGAGGAGCCGGAAGCGGCGGCTTACGGGTCTAATTTCTCCGGCGGCGGGGCTGATGATTAACGCCCTCCACCCGGTGGGGGTCATCCTCTGGAAGGACCTGCTGCTGGAGCTGCGGTCGCGGGACATCGTTGTTTCGGTGGCCCTGTTCGGATTCCTGATGGCGGTGGTGTTCAACTTCGCCCTGAGCGTGAATCCTCAGTTCGTCAATCCGCTGGCCCCGGGAATACTCTGGGTGGCCTTTGCCTTCGCGGGCACGCTGGCGATGAACCGGGCCTTCGTGCGGGAACGGGAGCAGGGCGGGCTGGAGGGATTGCTGCTGACTCCGGCGAGCCGGGAGGCGATTTTCTTCGGCAAGGCGGCGGTCATCTTCTGCATCATGCTGATAGTGGAGGCCGTGCTGCTGCCCATCTTCGCGGCGATGCTGGGGTTCTCCGCGTTTTCCTGGCAGTTGGTTGTGGTCGTGGTGGCGGCGACGCTGGGGTTTGCCGTTGTCGGGACGCTCTTTTCCGCGATGGCGGTGCAGACCCGGTCCCGGGAGATCATGCTTCCGGTGCTGTTCTTTCCGGTGATTATCCCGGTGCTGATCGGCGCGGTGGAGGCTTCGGGCGAGGCGATAAACGGCGCGCCGGTGGGCGCTTTCGGACGGTGGGTGCCCTTAATCGCCGCTTTCGACGTGCTCTTTGTGGTAATATGTCCGTGGGTATTTTCCTTCGTGGTTGAGGAGTAAGCGTTGACTGCGAACTCCGGCCGGCAGGGAACGCGCACCGGGTGGTGGCGGTCGCCGGCCAACTGGCTGCTCGGCATCGGGGCCGTCCTGATGGCGTGCGACCTCTACCTCATATTCGCTGTGGCGCCCACGGAAGCGGTGATGGGCGATGTACAGCGGATTTTTTACGTTCACGTTCCCCTGGCCATAATGTCCTTCCTGGCCTTTGCCGTGGTCTTTGTTGCCAGCATCGTCTACCTTGCGCGCAGAGGGGAGAAATGGGACCGGGTGGCCCATGCCTCCGCCGAAGTGGGTCTGGTGTTTGTCTCCCTGGCTCTCATCACGGGCATCATCTGGGCGCGGCCGGTGTGGGGAGTGTGGTGGACGTGGGACCCCCGGCTGACGACAACGCTTATCCTGTGGCTGATCTACGCGGCGTACCTGATGATCCGCTCCTACGCGCCCAACCGCTCCCGGGGAGCGGTCTACGGGGCGGTGGTGGGGATCGTCGGCTTCGTGGATGTGCCCATCGTCTACTTCTCGGTTAACTGGTGGCGCTCCCTGCACCCGGAGGCGGTGGTCGGGCCGCTGGCGGAGACCGGGTCACTGGAACCGATCATGACGAACATACTCATGTTCTCCTTCCTTACATTCCTGGTACTGTTCCTGTACCTGGTGGTGGAACGGACGGCGCTGAGAGGGGCCGAGGACCGGGCGGCCGCGTTGAGATACACCCGATTGTCTGCGGAAGCGTAGGCCAGTGGGTGGTCCAGTGGAGCTGGCGGTCTTGTTGCAGAGCGGTGTGCCACCGGCGAATATCCCCTTCATAGTCGCCGCCTTCGCCGTTACCGGCGTTGCCCTCCTGGCCTACGGGTTCTATGTGTTCCGGCGGCGGCGGGAAGCGGAGCGGGAGGTCCTGGGACTGGAAGGCGAGGAAAGGCAGGATGGGCCGGGCGGTTGATGCAGGAAGGGATTCCGGCGGGCGAAGGGTGTCCAAACCATCTGGATGGTCGAATCTTCCGGGGTTGCATCTTCCGGGGTTAGAATGGATGAACAGGAATGACAGTCCAGCATTACGGTCCGATAGAGGCGAAAAGTGGCGGAAGCTGACCCGCAGCCGGTGCGGCTGCTGACCGACGAAGACGAGTCCAACCGGGGACACCGGCTCCGGTTCATCGTCCTGGGAATCGCGGTGGCCGTGGCCGTGGGGTTCATGGTCTACGCGGCCTTCCCCAGCAACACCCAGTATTTCCTGACGGTGGACGAGTTCATGGCCGGCGAGGAGTACCAGGATGGCCAGATGCTGCGGGTCTCGGGGAAACTGGTGGCCGACAGCTTTGTCAGGGAGGAAGGGTCAACCCAGTCCTACTTCCGGCTAACCAGCGATGCGGAGCAGGCTCACCCGCAAGTGACGGCGTCATACGTCGGGGTCATGCCTGACCTGTTCTTCAACCCCCACTCGGAGATTGTCCTGGAAGGCCGGTACACTCCCGAAGAGGTGTTCGCGACGGACCACATCCTGGTCAAGTGTCCCTCCAAGTACCAAGCCCTGGAAGAGGCGCAAGGCCAGGACGGGCTCCCGTATGAGGAATATCCAGCCGTGGAGTACCCGGCCAGCGGGTGATCGCTCCCGCAACTCATTGGCAAAAGCAACGCCCCGCCGGACTGGCGGGGCGTTTCGCATTGACCCTGGGTTGGGGGCAGGACTAGATGGCGTAGGAGTTCATCAGCTCTTCCAGGGAGCGTCCCCGGTTCTTGCTCCAGACATCTTCGAGCCGGCCGTCCAGGGACTGGCGGCTCTCGTCCTGGTATATGACGCCCAGGGGCAGGCCGCGCTGCTGGATGAGGGAGTAGGCGGCAGCCTTGTCCGAGGCATCGTGGTCTTCCGGGATGTCCCAGATGAGGGGCTGGATGCCCTCCCGGGGCTTCCCCTTGAGCAGTTCGTAGGTGTCGTTGTAGGTCACGCAGGGGGACTGGACATGGACCATCGCAAAGCCCTTGTGGTTCATCCCCTGGTTAATCAGGGAAGCCAACTGGCGGGGGTTGCCGGAGAACCCGGAGGCGATGAAGGAAGTCCCCAGGGTCAGGTAGAGTTCCAGCGGGTCGGTCTCGTGTTCCAGCTTGCCGAAGGGGGTTGAGCTGGTGACCGTCCCTTCCTTGGTGGTGGGAGAACTCTGGCCCTTGGTCAGGCCGTAGACCCCGTTGTCCATGATGACGGCGCATACATTGAGGTTCCGAGCCGCCTGGGGGCCGATGTGTTCCCCCCCGATGCTGAGGAAGTCGCCGTCGCCGGCTACGATTATCACGTTCAACTCGGGGCGGGCCATCTTCACGCCCATGGAGATGGGGAGCGTCCGGCCGTGGATGCCGTGGAAGCCGTAAGGCTGGGAACCTTCCAGGAGATGGACCAGGTTGCCGGAGCAGCCGATACCGGCGACCACCACGTTGTTCTCAATGGGCTCGCCGGTCTCCTCCAGCCGGTTGATCATGGCCAGCTCAAGGGCCCGGCGCACACCGAAGTCCCCGCAGCCGGGGCACCACTTGAAGTCGTACTCGGGATTTTTCTTGCTCATGCCCGCACCATCTCCTTCTGGTGAGACTGGGTCATCTCGCTGATTTGCCTGACCAGCTCCCGCACCTTGAACGGCAGGCCGGTGTACTGGGTTATGGAATAGGCGTTCACTCCCTGGGACCTGAGAATCGAGGAAAACTGCCCCTGGAAGTTGAGCTCAGGCACAATGACCAGTTCCTTGCTCTTGAGTTCCTCCAGGAGTTTGGGGGGAAGGGGATGGAGGAACATGGTGTAGTTCCATCCAACATCAACTCCTTGCTCCCGCAGTTGCCGGTAGGCTTCGTAGCCGGGGCCCTTGGAGCCGCCCCAGGGCATCACGGCCACCCGGGCGTCCGGGTTCTCCGACTCGTAGTATCCGTCTTCGAGAAGGCCCAGCTTGCTGAAGCGCCGCTCGGTCATCTGGATGTGGCGCTCGGGCAGGTGGGTGGTGTCGCCCATGGCATCGTGTTCCGAGCCGTTGGCCACGTAGGCGCCGGGGTTGCCCGGCAGGGGCATGGGAGAGAGCTCAAACCCGTCGTAGCGCTGGTACCCGTTGGTCCCCTGATAAGTCTGGCGGTACTCGACCTTGACGCTGGATACGTCGGGGACCGGGATGTTCTGCACCCGCTCGGCCAGGGACATTTCGGTCATCAGGACCACCGGGCCCTGGTAGCGCTCGGCCCAGTTGAAAGCCCACATCGCCCCGAAGAAGGCTTCCTCCACCGTGCCGACGGCAATGATGGGAATCCGGACGTCGCCGTGGGCGGGGAACATGCAGGCCATCAGGTCGGACTGCTCCGTCTTGGTGGGCAGCCCGGTGGCGGGACCGCCGCGCTGCACGTCGACGACCACCAGCGGTATCTCGGCCATCCAGGCCAGGCCCAGTCCCTCGCTCATCAGCGAGAAGCCGGGGCCGGCGGTGGCGGTCATCGCCTTCTTGCCGGCGAACCCGGCGCCAAGGATGCCGGTGATGGACTCGATTTCCGAACTCACCTGGTAGGCGAACTTGCCGGGGCCGACCAGGTTGCGCTCCATCCAGACCAGGATGGTGGTGGCGGGAGATATGGGGTAGCCCACATAGAAGTCGACGCCGGCGGCCGTGGCGCCCAGGCACAGGGCCTCGTTGCCCTTCAGCATCAGTTGCTTGTAATCGGGCATCCGGGGAGGGGCCAGGTCGCCGAGGACGAAGCCGCTCTGGGCGGTATGCTCGCGGCCCAGGTTGATGGCCTGGATGTTGGACCGGATGATTTCGTCGTCGTTGGCGCGACCGCGGCTGAACCGTTCTTCGACGAAGCGCTCCAGGTATTCCTGGGGCATGTTGACGAGGTGGGCCAGGGCGCCGATGACCACCATGTTGGCGGCCCGGTTGTTGCCGGTGGAGCGGGCCAGCTCGTCAATGGGCATTCCGACGACGCGGGCTTCGCCCGTGGGGGTAAATTCCTCGAAGTCCCGGTCGTTGGAGTTGTAGATGATGACTCCGCCGTCCCGGACTTCCCAGCCATGGGTCTCGTAGGCTTCCCGGTTGAATGCCACCAGGACATCGACATCATCGCCGGCGCTGAGGATGGGAGAATCGGAAATGCGGGCCTGGGTCCAGGTTGGGCCGCCCAGGATCTGGGAAGGGAAGGTGGCATAGGTGAGGGCGTGGTACCCGACCTGGGTGGAAACTTGGGCCAGTCCTTCGGCCGAGGTAACTACTCCCTGTCCGCCTTCTCCGGCGAAGCGGACTACGAAGTCGCGCATTTGCATCAAAGCTCCTCCCGTCTAGCGGTGGCGTGATAAATGGTGAAGCAGGGGATAGTCGGCGGGAGTGCCGGGATACCGGGCCGAGGAGGGCAAGCCAAGAGGGGCCCGGCAGGGGCGCCGGGTCGCACATTTATTGAAGGTCGTCATCTTCTCTTTGGGCTGCCGTTGCCCCGCCCTGGCGAGGGAACCTGCCACGGGTGGGTACGGCTCCGGCGGAAGAGTGCGCAGACGCTGACGACGGCGCATGGTCCACCGGCCCGCCAGGTAATCCTCTGTTGTGGTTGGGCCTAACTGGAGTCGGTTGAAACCACTCGGCAGTAGCCGACTTTGTTCAGCGGAATATATCATTGGCGTCGAATCGGTGTCAACGTAAAGCGGGCCGGCACATTTGGCATTCTGGGGGGCCCGTTCAAAGGGACCTCGGGACAACCGGCAGACGTTCCACCTGGGGACTCGCCGCGAACCGGCGGATTCGGCTGCCGGGAATAATAATGGACAGGCCCTGGAGAATGCCGTTTGCGGGATGACATTTCCCTTCTAAAATGCTAGGATTCATCCGTATAACTTTGCCATTATTTGGAAAGGATGGTTGCAAAACCCCACTCTGGAGGACAGGCTATGGATGACCACGACATTGGCTTGATGGCTCACCTCATGCGGCGAGCCGGGTTTGGCGCCCAGTACGACGAAATCGCCGAGCGCGCCGCCAAGGGGTACGAGGCGACGGTGGAGGAACTGCTCAACCCCACCGAGGAATCCCACGGGATGAGCCTCGACCTGTGGGAGCGCAGCTTCCTGGAATGGAACCACTTCATCCGCTGTGTGCCCGAGTACGTGGCCTGGCGGATGATCAATTCCAGGAACCAGCTGGAAGAAAAGATGGTGCTGTTTTGGCACGGGATCCTCTGCACCGCCGACAGCAAGACCCAGAGCTACGTCACCTCCCAGGCGGAGCTGGACATGCTCCGGCGCAACGGCATGGGCAACTTCAGGGACCTGCTGGTTGAAATCTCCAAAGACCCGGCCATGATCTACTTCTTGGACAACTGCCTGAGCCACAAGGGCAACATCAACGAGAACTACGGCCGCGAGCTGCTGGAGCTGTTCTCCATGGGCGTGGGCAAGGACGGCCAGTTCAACTACACCGAGGACGACGTCAAGGAATGCTCCCGGGCCTTCACCGGCTGGACCATCGCCAACAACATCCCCGGCCAGCCCTACGGCCGCTATCCTTCCCAGTTCGTATTCAACCCCGACGACCACGATGAGGGGGACAAGACCTTCCTGGGCGAGACGGGCAACTTCGACGGCGAGGATGTCATCGACATCATCTGCAAGCAGCCCGCCACCGCCCGCTTCCTTTCCCGCCATATCTACAACTTCTTCGTGGCCGACGAAGCCCAGGTGCCTTCCTGGATGGAGACCCCGCCCCGGGACGCGGACACCGTCAAGATGCTGGAGGACGAGTACTTCCGCTCCGGGTACGACATCAAGTCCATGCTGCGGGTCCTGTTCCACTCCGACGCCTTCAAGGAGGCCCGCTTCTCCCGCATCAAGGGCCCCATCGAGACGGTGATCGGGACGATCCGCCTGGTGGGCGACTGGGACACCCCCCGGCCCGGCTTCGAGATCATCTTCGACGAAATGAAGCACATGGGCCAGGAAATCCTGAACCCCCCCAGCGTCGAGGGCTGGCACACCGGCAAGGAGTGGATTGACGGCGGCACATTGGTGCGGCGGATCAACTTCATCGCCGACTACGTGGGCGACCTGACCCAGCCCGGCATCCAGGACATCGTACGCAAGCTCCAGGCCGAAGCCCCCACCCTTTCGCCCACCGAATTGGTGGACGGCTGCCTGCGGCTGCTGGGCTGCTACGAGTTGGAGCCGGAGACCCGCCGGATGCTGGTAACCCACGCCGAGAAGAGCGGCGACCTGCCCACCACCAACAAGGAGTTCGCCGTGCAGGTGGCCCAGATGCTCCAGATGATCGTGGCGACCAAGGAATACCTCTACGCCTGACCGGAACTTTCGGTTGGCTGAAACCCTACGGAGCCGCCAAGCGAGCCTTTGAGAACCCACCCGAACGAACAGCGAGCGGAGGCGGCGACCCTTAGAAAGAGAAACCCAAATCGAATTCCGCTAAGGAGAACACGATGACCACCAACAAGAAAGACCCGGTCCTGGTAATCCTTCAGATGACCGGCGCCTACGACGCGCTGAACACCTTCGTTCCCTACGGCGACCCCCACTACCAGGACTACCGGGACGTGCTGCGGCTGTCGGCGGAGGATGTCCATGCGGTGGACGACTACGTGGGCTTCAACCCCGGCATGGGCCCCATGAAGGAGCTTTATGACCAGGGCAAGGTCGCCGTCATCCAGGGCATCGGCTACCCCAACCCCATCCGCTCCCACTTCCGCTCCCTGGACATCTGGCACACCGCCGAGCCGGACAAGATGGTCACCGACGGCTGGCTGGGCAAGGCCATCCGGGACCTGGACCCCAACAAGGAAAACATCCTGACCGCCGTCAACTTCGGCCGCGGCCTTCCCCGCGCCCTGGCCGCGCCCGGCGTCTCCGTCGCCTCGGTGGGAGATCTGGCCAGCTACGGCGTCCTCACCGGCATCGACGGCGAGGAACAGCGCATGGACGCCCTGGACATCTTCGGGCGCATGTACTCTCCGATGATCGGCTCCGGCCCGGTCAACGACTACCTGTCCCAGACCGGCCTGGACGCCCTCAAGGGCGCCGACATCCTGAAGACCGCGCCGGACACCTACTCCTCCAGCATCGAGTACGGCGGCAGCCCCTTCGCCCAGTGGCTGAAGAACATCGCCCAGGTCCACACCGCCGGCTTCGGCACCCGGGTGCTCTACACCGGCGTCAACCCGGGCACCTTCGACACCCACGCCAACCAGCACATCACCCTGCCCCGGCTGTGGAACGATGTCACCACCGCCATTGGCGACTTCTACCAGGACATCAAGGAACACAACGCCAACGAGGAAGTCGTCATGGTGGTCTTCACCGAGTTCGGCCGCCGCGTCAAGGAAAACGGCTCCGGCACCGACCACGGCTCCGGCGGCGTGGCCTTCATCATCGGCGACGCGGTCAAGGGCGGCCTCTACGGCGAGTACCCGTCCCTCGAACCGGACAAGCTGGACGAGGGCGACCTGCGGTGGAACAACGACTTCCGCGGCACCTACGCCACCCTTTTGGAGGACTGGATGGGCCTGGACGCCCAGCCCATCCTCAACGGCAGCTTCGAGAAGTTCGACTTCATCAAGTAACAACGGCGGATTGACGGCAGGGGCTGGCGGCGCAACGCTGCCGGCCCTTGTGCGTCCTGCCAACAGAGCATTAAGAAGAGAGGAAGCATGGTTACTACTGAGATTGCGCCCATAACCTTCCAGTACAGCCATACCATTGGGCGGCAGGAAAACCGGAGCGGCTCCGGCTTTTTCTACCCGGTGGACATCGCCCGCAGCGGCAAGAACCAGTTGTCCGTCATCAGCCGCGGCTCCGAGACCCCCGCCTTCTTCCCCTGCAAGCGCGTGACGGTTTTCACGGTGGACGAGCAATTGGTCCAGGAGTTCGGCCAGAAGATTCCCCCGGAGGAGGCCGACGAGAACGCTCCCGCCGGCACCTTCATGTGGCCCACCGCCCTGGCCGTCGACAGCCAGGGCAACACCTGCGTCGCCGACGAGTGGCTCCAGCGCATCACCGTCTTCAACAAGGATGGCGAGTGCACCGGCAAATGGGGCCAGGAGGGGAGCGGCGACGGCGAGTTCAACAAGCCCTCCGGCCTGGCCTTCGACGCCCAGGACAACCTCTACCTGGTGGACAGTTACAACCACCGGGTGCAGGTGTTCTCCAGGGATGGAGAGTACAAGTTCCAGTGGGGCAGCGAGGGCACGGGCGACGGCCAGTTCAGCTTCCCGTGGGGCATCGAGATCGACTACGACGGCAATGTCTGGGTCGCCGACTGGCGCAACGACCGCATCCAGAAGTTCGCCCCCGACGGCACTTTCCTGATGAAGTTCGGCTCCTCCGGCGACGGCGACGGCCAGCTCAACCACCCCACCAAGGTCGCCGTGGACAAGGAAGGCATCATCTACGTCGCCGATTTCAAGAACGACCGCCTCCAGGTCTTCGACGCCGAGGGCAACTTCATCACCAAGCTCCTCGGCGAGGCCACCCTGTCCTCTTGGGGAAGGGAGCGGGTGGAGCTGGACCCCACCATCGTCAAGGCCCGGGAAATGGCCCACAACCTCCACGAGCGGGAGAAGCTGTTCCACGGCCCCATCTCCGTCGAGGTTGATGACGAGGGCCGCATCTTCGTCCTGGAGTGCCCCCGCCAGCGCCTCCAGGTCTACCACAAGCAGCACGCCATCTTCGGCGGCGGCCAGCTCTAACCTTCCGCCCGGAACCGGACACCTTGGAAGGGGCCCCGTTGCTGGGGCCCCTTCTTTTTGCCCCGTACACGGACAACTTCCGCTGGGAACGTCGGGCGTCAACCTCGGTAGAATAGCCTATGCCCAGCCGCCGCCAAACCGTTTCCGTAGAGGTGCGCCGGATCATCGACGGGGACACCGTCGAGATTGACCAGCGGAGCGCCCGGGGCTTCCTGAGAGTCCGCCTCTTCGGCATCGACGCCCCGGAAATTGACCAGCCCGGCGGTTGGGACTCCGCGTCCCAACTCCAGGAGCTGCTGGACGGCGACGACCGGCTCCTGTTGGAAACCGTCGCCTTCGACCAGTATGGCCGCGCCGTCGGCATCCTCTACTGGCGCAGGCAGGGCCGCCGCCGCTCCGTCAACCTGGGAATGGTCCATTCCGGCCACGCCTTCGCCTCCACCTACCACCGCTCCCGCGCCACCGTCGAGCGGATGGGCTTCTACGCCGCCGAACGCAACGCCCGCCGCCACCGCAGAGGCGTCTGGGCCGAAGGGTCCGACCCCATCCGCCCCTGGGAACACCGCCGGGCGACCCGGGCGGGAGCACCGCGGCGACGAAGATCTTCCCGCCGGGGTTGCAGCCTGTGGATTATCGCGGCCGCTCTGGCCGCCTTGGTCCTTCTGGCAATCTTCCAGCGAATCGAGTAACTTATCAGCCAATCCGGCCCACCACCGCACAACGATCCCACAACGTCCCGAGGAGCGTCATGCCCCAGCCCATCGGCCCCGACCTGGTTTACCGCCTCAAGACCGTCGCCGAACCTTCCCTGGCCCGCGACGGCGCCCATCTTGCCTACACTCTCACGTCCATCAACCCCGATGACTGGCAGGTCCATTCGGGGATCATCATGACCCACCTGGGAAGCGGTCAGACCCACGAAATATCCGAGGGTCCCAAGGACTCCTGCCCCCGCTTCTCTCCCGACGGCCGCCGGATGGCTTTCCTCCGCGCCGATGACGACGACCACAAGCAGCTCTGGGTCATGGACGCCACGGGAGGGGAAGCCTCCCTCCTGCTTTCATCGCCCGCCGGAATCGTGGACTACGCCTGGAGCCCCGACGGGTCCCGCATCGTCTACTGCGCCGACGTGCAGCCAGAAGCGGCGGCGGAAACCGCCGGAGACGAACCTTCCGGCGTGCCCGAGACGAAGGAAGTGAACCGCCTGCGCTACCGCTTCGACGGCCTCGGCTGGCGCGGCGACTCCCACTTCCATCTCTTCGTCGCCGATGTTGCCGATGGCGGCTCAATCCAGTTGACCGACGGCGACTGGGACGACATCAACCCGGTGTGGTCCCCCGATGGACGGAACATCGCCTTCATATCGGAACGGCGCCCCGACCGGGACCATGCGGCCCAGACCCAGGTATACGTTGTCCCGGCAGACGGTGGAGAGCCGGAGCTATGGTCTGAAACCCTCTCCAGCGTTGGCGGACTGGCCTGGTCCCCCGACGGCAGCCGCATCCTCACCGTCGGCTCCCAGGCCCCCGGCTTCCAGGTCTTCTGGCAGGGCTGGCTCTACGTTCTCCAGCCGGGCCAACCCCCGCAAATCATCACCGATGATTCCTTCAAGCCCGTCCTGGCCTTCCCGCCCACCTTCCGCTTCCCCGAAATCCGGTGGAGCGAAGACGATACCATAACCATCCTCGGGGAACGCCGCGGGGAGTCCTTCGTTTACCGCGTCTCCATCTCTTCTCGAACCGCCGAGCCAGCCTTCGGAGGCGGGCGCCTCATATCCGACCTCGTTCTCGATTCGGGCGGTGCAACGGGAGTCATCGTCTGTTCCTCGCCCGATTCCCCCAGCGACCTTCACCACCTGGACTTGTCCACCGGGCAGGCCCGGCGGATCACCGATTACAACACCGGGTACCTGGATGAAAACCGCCCCGCTTCCCTGGAAAAACTCACCGTTTCCCGGGATGGCTGGGACATTGACTGCCGCCTCTACTTTCCGCCGGACTTCGACCCCGCCAACCGTTACCCCCTGGTGCTGGACATTCACGGCGGCCCCAACGGCGCTTTCTACGACTCCTTCGTCGCCTGGCAGCAGGTCCTCGCCACCGCCGGATACCTCGTCCTCGCCGCCAACCCCCGCGGCTCATCCACCTACGGCGAGGAGTTCATGTCCGCCGTCCTTGACGACTGGGGTGGAGAGGACTACCTGGACCTCACCGCCGCCCTCGACGCCGTCGTTGCCCGACCCTACGTCGACGAGGCGCGCCTCGGCATCCACGGGTACAGCTACGGCGGGTACATGACCAGTTGGGCCGTGGGGCACACCCCCCGGTTCGGCGCAGCCGTGGTCGGGGCCCCCTGCATCAACCTCCTCAGCATGTACGGAACTTCCGACATCGGCGCAACATTCGGCGAGCTCCAGTGGGGCACGTCCATTGAAGCCGCTGCCGAGGCCGGACTGGACGGCGGCGGGTACAACCCGGACGGCTTCCAGCAGATGGCGGCCAAGCTGCTTGACCGGTCTCCCATAACCTTCGCCCCCAACGTCACCACCCCGGTCCTGCTGCTCCACGGCGAGTCCGACGCCCGCTGTCCCATCTCGCAGAGCGAGGAGTATTACACCATGCTGAAGCGGCTGGGAAAGGAGGTCGAGTTCGTCCGCTTCCCGGGAGGCTCCCACTCCTTCCCCCGCACCGGCCACCCCAGGATGCGCGTCGAATACCTGTCCCGCACATTGGAGTGGTTCCAGCGGCACCTTTAACCCATCGGCCCATCCAGCATCGCCGCGCCGGATTAGGGCGTCGAAACCGCCGGGGTCAACTCCCGGAACCATTCGCCCTGGCAGAGGTCCTGGACCAACCTTACTGTACGCCCATCCTCCGTGACCGCCCGGAAGTGAAGGCCCACCCCGGGCTGCGCCCGCCCGTGCGTGGGGGCGAGCTCCCACAGGTTCTCGATTCCGGCCAGCCGGCGCCACTCGTTGCCCAACTTCAGCCACGCCCGTCCTTCTTCGTCCCGTTCTATGACCTCCGCCGGGACAGTGCAACGGTCCCGACCGAGATCGATCAATGCCAGGTCCAGGCTCCCTTGGATTGCTGTCAACGTGCTGGTCATCTTCTTCCTCCCTGCCGCTCACGGGCTTCTGGTGCCGACATAATATAGAACGCCCGTTCTTTACGCAACCTCCAACTGTCATTAAATTTCTGCCCCTTTCTGTCGGAGTAATTGATGACGCCCGCTGCCTTGCGGCCCGGGACCCTTGACCCTTATCATGGATACATCGGAAACGGCTGAGATGGAAACCACCCAACCTTTAGCCCCGGCCTTGAGCCGGGGGTGCTCGGTAATCTGTTAAAAGCACCAAAATGCAGCAAAATGCAGCAGAAAAAATTCTTTGCCCTTTCCATGACACTCCGGCCGCCCGTCCAAATACCCAAACCACACACCTTGTGTTATCCTGTTCCCAGTTCCGGCGGCTCCGGGACAAGACCACCATAGAGGCCATCGGCATGGACGCATCCCAGCTCGTTCCCACGGAAGCCAACCCCAAGATCCCCAACTTTGGCCCGGGCGATACCGTCCGCGTCAACTTCCGCATCCGAGAAGGCGAGCGGGAGCGGATTCAGGCCTTCCAGGGGGTGTGCATCCGCCGCCAGAATGGCAAGGGTCCTGCCGCCAACTTCACCGTCCGCCGCATCGCCGGCGGCGGCATCGGCGTCGAAAAGGTCTTCCCCCTCTACTCTCCCCTGGTTGATTCGCTGGAAGTGACCCGCGAAGGCAAGGTCCGCCGCGCCAAGCTCTACTACCTCCGGGGTCTCCAGGGCCGCGCCGCCCGCATCAAGGAAAAGCCCAGAGCCCGGCGCCAGCGCCCCCAGCAGTCCTGATCCGGGAGAGAGTCCCCGTTGCCCCTCCGGGCGCGCAGCCGTTCCTTACGATGGCTGACTTATGGACTACGCAGAAGTCGCTGTTGACGCCCCGGTAGGTCCATCCCGCACCTTCTCCTACCACATCCCGGGCGCCTTTCCCGTCGAACCCGGACAACTGGTCTGGGTCCCATTTGGCCGCCGCACCCTCCAGGGAATCGTCGTCAAGCTCGCCGCCGCCCCCCAGGTCGACGTGACCAGGGACATCCTCCAGCCCGTTGAGCCGTCTCCCCTCCTCTCGCCCCTGGCCCTTCAGGTCGGCGACTGGATCAGCCGCTACTACCTCGCCGGACTGTTCGATTCCCTGGCCCTGTTCCTTCCGCCCCAGTTCAAGGCCCACGTCACCTCCACCATCACTCCCGGGGACCTGGATTCCGAGGCCCCCGAATCCGCCTCGCCGGCCCTGGACAGCCTCCGCGAAGCCGGCCGTATGCCCGAAGCCGATTTCACCAAGTCCCTGGGACGCGGCGGCCTGCGTACCGTCAACCGCCTGGTGGAGCGCGGGATCATTCAACGGAATGTGTCCCTGCCCCACCCGGGCCGCTTCCAGTACGACAGCCACATCGTCCCCCTTTCAGGACTCGACCTGGAGGCCTTTATCTCCGACGGACTGTCCGAACGCCAGTCCCAACTCCTGTCCGCAGTCGCCGGTGCCCAGGAGCGGATGCCTCTCGCTTTGGCTCGCAAGGAATTCGGCGCCTACGCCGTAAACGCCCTCGTGGACAAGGGCCTGGTTGGCCTCGAGTGGACCAGGGCCAGTCCGCCCTCATCCCCTCGCCGTGACTCTCCGCCCGCCGGCCCGCCTCTTTCCCTCACCCCCGAACAACGCTTTGCCGCCGAACGCATCTCCGCCGCCCTGGACGGGTCCGACAGCCGACATCGCAGCTTCCTGCTCCACGGAGTCACCGGCAGCGGCAAGACCGAGGTCTACCTCCGGGCCATAGAGCACGCCGTGTCCCTGGGAAAGCAGGCCATTTTCCTCGTCCCGGAAATCAGCCTCACACCCCAGACCGTCGAGCGGGTCAGCGCCCGCTTTCCCGGGAAGGTCGCGGTCCTGCACAGCCGCCAGAAACCCGGGGAGCAGTTCAACCAGTGGTGGGGCATCCGGGACGGCCGCTATGACGTGGTCGTCGGGCCCCGCAGCGCCCTGTTCGCTCCCCTGCCTTCAGTTGGACTGATTGTCATTGACGAGGAGCATGAGCCCACCTTCAAGCAGCAGGATGGCAGTCCCCTGTACCATGCCCGCACTGTTGCCCTGGAAATCGCCCGGGTCACCGGCTCGGTGGTCGTTCTTGGCAGCGCCACGCCGGACGTGGAGTCCTACCACCTGGCCGAGCGGGGAAGGCATTGCCTCCTGCGCCTCCCTCGCCGCATCTCCCCAACTCCCCGGGATTCCGGAGGGATGCTCCACGACCAGGACTTGCCGTACCATGCCATCCCCCTGGCCCAGGCCGAAATCTGCGATATGCGGGAGGAGCTGCGCCAGGGCAACCGCAGCATCTTCTCCCGCAGCCTCCAGCAGGCTTTGCGGGCCTGCGTGTCCGCGGGACAGCAGGCCATCCTGTTCCTGAACCGCCGCGGCAACTCCTCCTTCGTTCAATGCCGCGATTGTGGATACGTGATGGTCTGTTCCGGCTGCTCGGTCGCCCTGACCTACCACTCGCCCGACGGGCCCTCCGGCGGCCGCAACGCCGGGCCTCACCTATTGTGCCACCAGTGCAACCGCCGCCGCCGCATGCCCGGGACCTGCCGCCAGTGCCGCAGCGGACGCATCCGGCAATTGGGCATCGGCACCCAGCGCGTGGCCCAGGAGGCGTCCCGCCTCCTCCCCGGCGTCCGGGTGGACCGTTGGGACATGGATACCTCCCGCGGCGGCGACAGCCCCGATGAAATGATGCGCCGCCTGGCCTCGGGCGAGACCCGGGTGCTCGTCGGCACCCAGATGGTGGCCAAGGGATTCGACGTCCCCAACGTGACCCTGGTTGGGGCCGTTCTTGCCGACGTGGGCATCAGTCTGCCCGACTTTCGCGCCGGCGAACGGGCTTTCGACCTTCTGTGCCAGGTCGCCGGCCGGGCCGGGAGAGGTGCGGACCAAGGGCGGGTTATCATCCAGACCTACGACCCGTCCCACTACGCCATCTCCGCCGCCGCCGGACAGGACTACCTCAGCTTGTACCGGCAGGAAATCGCCGCCCGCCGGGAGCAGGGGAACCCTCCCTTCAACCGCCTGGCCCACCTGGTGTACCAGGACACCAACTCGGACAACTGCCGGCGCCAGGCCTTCGCCACCGCCGACCTCTGCCGGCAGCTTTCCTCCGCCCGGGGCCTCTCCGGCCTGGAAGTCATCGGACCCGCTCCCGGCATACCCCAGAGGGTCCGCGGCCGTTACCGGTGGCACCTCACCCTCCGCGGCCGCAACATCCATCGCTTCCTCGAGGACCTGACCCTGTCCCCGTCCTGGACCGTGGACATCGACCCCGTCCGGCTCGTCTGACCCCTGCAAATGAACCCTCTAAAGGGGGGCCGGACCCGGCCATTGTGCGGGCCCATCTTTGCACTCTCAAAACGGTCTGTTTATAATCGTTGCGTACCTTTTTCGGTATCCTTGTTGAAAGGTTGTCGCCGTGGCCCTGTTGAAGATGCGGCTCGTCCCCGATGGCATTCTCCGCGAGAAAGCCAAGAAAATCGGAAAAATCCCCCCGACCTTGAAGCAGTACACCGCCGACATGGTGGAGACGATGCATGCCGAAAACGGCGTGGGACTGGCCGCCAACCAGGTCGGCTCCCTCCAGAAGGTGGCAGTCATCCAGCTGCCCGACTGGGACGAACCCATGATCCTCATCAACCCGGAGATCGTCCGCCGTGAGGGAGAGCGCGAGGTCGAAGAGGGCTGCCTCAGCATCCCGGGCTACCGGGGCACCGTCAAGCGCTCCGAACGGGTCCGCGCCCGTGCCCTGGACCTCAACGGAAAGGTTGTGCGGATTCGAGCGGAGGGACTCCTGGCCCAGGCATTGGAACACGAGACCGACCACCTCAACGGCATTCTCTACATTGACCGATTGGTTTCCCAGGACACCCTCCACCGCATCGGGTACGAGCCTTCCTCCGAAAGTCCCGAGGAAACCGCTGCGGAGCCGGCCGAATCCGAGCCCGCCCACCCCCGCCAGGAATGATCAGCTTCCCGCCCCCGCTGCTCATTACGTTGGGAGATGCCAGCTGCCCCTTCGGTCTTCCTTTCGGCGCCAGCCCTTCCCCGGGCGCCGGCGTTCATCCGTCCTGCTCCTGAGAACCGATATTGTCCGTACCAAACTCTTCCCATGACCTCCTTCCGCGCATCGCGCCCTTCTTCCGGGAACGCCGTCAGCCTGCGTTTCTCGTCGGCGGGTTTCTCCGGGACCAGCTTATGGGACGCCGGTCCCACGACCTGGATCTGGCAATTCACGGCGACCCGTCGGAATGCGGCCATGATCTGGCCCGATTCCTGGGCGGAACACCCGTCCCCATTGCTGCCCGGTCGGTTTGCCGGATAGTCCTTCCAGGCGAAGGCGATGGGCAAGATCAGCTGGACCTGGCCGGTTTCCCCGGGGACATCTATGGGGACCTGCAGGGCCGCGACTTCACCATCAACGCCATGGCCCTGCCCCTGGAGCTATGGGACGCAGACCACTGGGAGGAGCGGATTATTGATCCTGTGGGCGGGAGGGCCGACCTCTCCCGCAAGATCGTCCGCGCCACCGGCGACTCGGTCTTCGAGGCCGACCCCGGACGGCTCATGCGGGGTGTGCGCCTGGCCAACTCCCTCAACTTCCGCCTGGATCCCGAGACCGCCCGGTCCATCCGCCGCCATGCGGGCCTGGTCCACCGGGTTTCGCCGGAACGGGTCCGGGATGAGCTGCTGGCCATCCTGGCCGGCGACCGTTCCCGCGTTGCCCTGGAGATACTGGACCGCCTCGACCTCCTTTGCCGCATCATCCCCGAACTGGCCGTCACCAAGGGCGTCAGCCAGCCCCGGGTGCACTATTGGGACGTATGGGGACACTCCATCCACGCCGTGGAGACCGCGGAACTCGTAACCCGGGGACATCAGAACTCCCCCATCTACTCCATGGTCCCCTGGACCCAGGAGTCCGAAGCTCACTTCGGCGAGATAGTCAGCGACGGCCACACCCGCCGGACCATCCTCAAGCTCACCGCTCTGCTCCACGACATCGCCAAGCCCCAGACCAAGGCGGTCGACGCCACGGGGCGCACCCGCTTTCTCGGCCACTCGGAGCAGGGCGCCAGAATCTGCGAGGAGAGGCTGGGCCAACTCCGCCTCAGTTCCAGGGGAATCGCCATGGTTTCCAAGATGGTGGAGCAGCACCTGCGCCCTGCCTCCATGAACCACGGTTCCGAATTGCCCTCCCGGCGCGCCGTCTACCGCTACTTCCGCGACCTGGGCGAGGTCGCCCTGGACACTGTCTACCTGGCAATGGCCGATTATCTGGCCGCAAAAGGCCCTGAAGTTTCCTACGATGATTGGGCCCGCCATGCTAAAATTATGGCGCATATTATGCAAACCGGCGCCGAACAGATGTCCCCCGAGCGGCCGGCCCGGATCATAACCGGACACGACCTGATGAGGGAGATGGGCCTGTCCCAGGGCCCGCTCATCGGCGAACTCATCGAACGAATCAACGAAGCCCATGCCGCCGGCGAGGTCGCCAGCCCCCAGGAAGCGCTGGAACTCGCCGCGGCTCTTGTAAATGGCCGGAACGGTCATTCAGGCGACCAGGAGTAATTCATGCGTGGCCGCAGCATCCGGCTGACAATTTTGATTCTGGCCATCCTAGCGATTTCCATCGCTTCCCTGGCTTTCTCGGAAATCAACATCGATATCCCCGGCTTCCCCGAGGTTCAACGGGGGGGTACGGGCCCCCTGGGGCTGAAGCTGGGATTGGACCTGCGCGGCGGCGCTCACCTGGTCTACCAGGCTGACGTCGGCACCAGAATCCGCGCGACCTTCCCCGAAGCGGCAGACGTGGCCGCGGTGGAGGAGATGCTGGATGAAGCGGGTGTCGTCGGCTACGAGACTCGCCTGCTCACGCCCGAAACCATCGAAATCGAGGCCCCCCTGCTGGACCAGCCGACCCGGGCCGCCGTCGAAAGCGGATTGCTGGACGAGCTTGGCGTGGTCGAAGCCCCCAAGTTCACCGAGACTCTTCCCCCGGATGCCGACGACATGGAAGGCGTCATCAGCATCATTTCCCGCCGCGTCAACTTGTTCGGGACCGAGGAACCCATCGTCCAGCAGTTCGGCGAGGACCGCGTTATCGTCCAGTTGCCCGGCGCCTCCGGCTCCGTCACCGACGTGGAGTTCGAGGAACCCGCCGACTTTGAAGATATCGCCGGACTGCTCCGCAAGATGGAGTTCGTCGACTACACAATTTCCGCCGAAGGAGACACGGGTTACCGCATCAGGATGCCTGTCTCCTTGCCCCGCAGCAGCCAGGACGAGTTGGAAGACGCCTTCCGTGACCAGATCGGCGCGGTCGACAGCTTCCTCGTCACCGGAGGTATCGAGGCCGCCAAGTCCCTCATCGGTGGGACCGCTTTGCTCGAATTCCGTGAGCGGATTTGCACCGATGCCTCCTGTGCCGCCTTCACCGACTCGGAGCTCAACCTGACTGGCGACGACCTCGTTAGCGCCTATGCCTCCACCGATCAGCAGACCGGGGAGTGGGCCGTCAACATCCAGTTCAACGATCGCGGCGCCGATATTTTCGGCGAGCTCACCCGCCGCATCGTCGGCGACCCCACCAGGCGCATCGCTGTTTTCATCGACGACCAGCTCGTCATCGCCCCCGTTGCCCGGGCCTGGATCCGCGACGGGCGCAGCCAGATAACCGGCAATTTCAACCGGGAGGAGGCCCGCACCCTCTCCATACAGCTCGAGTCCGGCCGCCTTCCCGTTCCCCTGGAGCTGATTCAGGAGAGCGAGGTTGACGCCCTGCTGGGCTCCGAGTCCCTGGAAAAGAGTCTGTTGGCCGGGATCATCGGGCTGGGCCTGGTCATCGTGTTCATGCTCGTCTACTACCGCATGGCCGGAGTGGTAGCCGCCCTGGCTCTCGTCTTTTATTCCATCGTGGTCCTGGCCGTCTTCAAGATGATTCCGGTCACCCTTACGCTCCCCCACATCGGGGGATTCATCCTTTCCATCGGCCTGGCCGTCGACGCCAACATCCTCATCTTCGAGCGCATGAAAGAGGAAATCCGCGTCGGCCGGACCCTGGCATCGTCCATGGAAGTGGGCTTCAGCCGGGCGTGGCCCGCCATCCGGGACGGCAACGTATCAACCATCATCACCTGCGGCGTTCTCCTCTGGTTCGGCAGCCGCCTGGGCGGAGGACTGATTAACGGTTTTGCCCTGAGCCTGCTCATCGGCGTGATAGTCAGCATGTTCACCGCCGTCGTCCTCAGCCGAAACGTGCTGCAGTTGCTGGCCTGGGCCGGCTTTGCCCGGCGCATTAACCTGTTTTCGCCGGAAAAGGTCGAACGTCAGCCCTCAGCTGCGGGAAGACCCCAGGCCGCGCGGGGAGGCCGCTAGTCATGTTGAACATCGTAGGAAAGCGCGGTTGGTACTTCCTCATCTCGGCTTTGATTATCCTGCCCGGCCTGGTTTCCATGATTGTCCCGCCGGGTTGGTCCACGCTGGACTCCGGTTTGAACCCGGGCATCGACTTCACCAGCGGTTCCGTCATGGACATCAGATTCGAACGCCCGGTGTCCCAGGGGCAGATACAGGAACGCATGAATGCCCTCGGCCACTCGGAAGCGTTGATCCAGAGCACGGGCAGCAATTCAGTCCTGATTCGGACCAAGGTCCTGGACGAGGCCGAATCGGGCGGTGTATCCGAACGCCAGCGCATCCAGGACGACCTTGAGGACAACATCGCCGGAATCGAGTCCATAGCGTTCGACTCCATTTCCCCGATCATCGCCGCCGAAACAGTCCGCAACACCTTCCTGGCCCTCCTGGCTGCTTCGGTTTTCATCCTGCTCTACATCTGGTACGCCTTCCGACGGGCTCCCCGCGCTTACCGCTACGGGATCAGCGCCATCATTGCGCTGGTGCACGACACCCTGATAGTCCTCGGTATTTTCTCCATCCTGGGACGGTTGATTAACCTGGAGGTCAACTCAACCTTCATCATCGGGATTCTCACCGTCGCTGGGTACAGCGTCAACGACACCATCGTCGTTTTCGACCGGATCCGCGAGAACGTCATTCGCCACCCGGAGCGGGCCTTCGATTCCCTGGTCAACCTGAGCATCGTCGAGACCATCGGGCGTTCCCTCAACACCAGCTTCACCACCCTCATGGTTCTCCTCGCCATGCTCTTGATCGGCGGCCCCAGCATTCGAGGTCTGCTGCTGGTGGTTGCCATCGGAGTTGTGGTCGGAACCTACAGTTCCGTGTTCATCGCCGCTCAGTTCCTCGTTATCTGGGACCGACGCGAGTTCGGGAACATCTTCCGTTGGATGCGCCGCTCCCCGGCCGCCGCCGGAACCGCGCTCCTTTCCCTGATAGGCAAGTAAGGACCCCGGGAACCCGCCATTCACAGCCACTATCTCCACCCCGGGAAATAGGAGGCCGACATGAAAATTGGAGCGCACGTCTCAACCGCCGGCGGGATCAGCAAGGCCGTCGGCCGGGGCGCGGACATCGGCTGCGAGGCCATCCAGATATTCGGCTCCTCACCCCAGAGCTGGGCGTTCAAACCCGTGCCTGACGCCGAAATTGACGCCTTCCGCGCCAAATCGGAGGAAACCGGTATGGCCCCCGCCTTCCTCCACGCCATCTACCTCATCAACATGGGCACCCCCAACCAGGTGAACCTGGAAAAGGGCATCCAGTCCCTGGTCAATTACATGACCCTTGCCTCTGAAATCGGGGCCGGCGGGGTGATCTTCCACCCCGGCAGCCACAAGGGAGTTGGCTACGACGCCATCTTCGAGCAGGCCGTCGCCGGCATCCGCCAGGTCCTCGACCAGTCCCCGGACGGGCCATGCCTCTGCCTGGAAAACATGGCGGGGATGGGCCAGCACATCGGCGCCAAGTTCGCCGAGTTGGGCCAGATTATCAAGGCTGTGGACAGCCCTCGCCTCCGCATCTGCCTGGATACCCAGCACAGCTTCGCCGCCGGATACGACCTCACCGCCGCCGCCGGCGTCAACGCCATGATGGAGGAGTTCGACGCCGACATTGGTGTTGACAAGCTGGCCGCCGTCCACGCCAACGACTCCAAGCAGCCCTGCGGCTCCGGCGTCGACCGCCACGACAACATCGGCGAGGGCCTCATCGGAGAGGAAGGGTTCGAGGCAATCATGGCCCACCCCGCCTTCCAGGACGTGCCCTTCTTCCTCGAAGTCCCCGGCTTCAGCGGCAAGGGCCCGGACCAGCCCAACATCGACATTCTCAAGGACATCCGCCGGCGGGTCGGCGCCAGGCAATAGCCTACGGATGATCCCCGTATCCTCCCGCGAGTTCGCCAAGATGGTGCGCCAGTCCTACCGCGCCCTGCCCGCTCACGTCCACCGCCGCATGGACAACGTGGACATATCCGTCGAGGACTGGCCCAGCCGGGACGACCTGGATTTGCTGGAATCCCCCGGCACCCTCTTCGGATTATTCACCGGCGTCCCCGCCACTGAAAGGGAGGGAGTCGGACCGCCCTTGCCCGACCGGATCATCCTCTTCCGTGGTCCCATCCTCGAAAGCTGCTCCACCCTGGAGGAAGTCCGGCACGAAATCCGGGTGACCCTCTGGCACGAGGTGGGACACTACCTCGGGATGGACGAGGACGCCCTCCACCGCCTCGGCTACGGGTAACCCCCTCCCTTGAACCCCGCCACCCGCTGGATCGCAGCCCTCGGCCGCATCATCGGCTCCGGGTTCGGAACGGGACTCTCTCCCGTCGCGCCCGGAACGGTGGGCAGCTTTGCCGCCGTCGTCATCTACTGGGTGCTTCCGGTGGGAAGCACGTCACCGGCGTTCTACGGGATGATTGCCGGCGGTTTTCTGCTCGGCATCTGGGCGACGGGAACCCTGGTATCCCCCGACGACCCCGACCCATCGGTGGCCGTCTGGGACGAGTTCGTGGGCCTCTGGGTCACCTGCCTGCTTCTGCCCAAGGAGCTCCTCTGGCTGGCCGCCGCTTTCCTGTGTTTCCGCATCCTCGACGTTCTCAAACCCTGGCCCGCCCGCCGGCTGGAGTCCCTCCACGGCGGACTGGGAATCATGGCCGACGACCTGGCCGCAGGCTTGTACGGCGCCGTCGTCCTGAATGCCGTCCGCCTGCTGTTCCTCCAGTGACCGGCCCTGTTTAGTCTCTCATCCCCCGTCCCCTGCATCCCGCCTCAATCTGCGGTTAGCTCTGGGCTGTCCCAGACGAAAGCACCACCATGTTGGCGCTGATTCTTGGTGCTAATATATCCATTCCACAATTATTGCCTGGAGTAATGCACTGCCCATCCCTCACTTCATCGGGTATGGCACTGTATCGTGAACGCCAATAGGTCTTCCAGGACCCAAATCCGATTGCCCTGGCGGTTCACGAAAGCTGTCTTGACGCGATTCGCCGCTTAAACTACACTTCTCGTGGCTTTCACCGGCGCTTCCTAACCTTGTGCCCGCACTCGCGGGCAAATGGGCAACCGGCCAATTCATGGACCTTAAGCAGTACATCCGCGACATCCCGGACTTTCCCAAGCCGGGTATCCTTTTCCGGGATATAACCCCTCTCCTCAAGGACCACCACGCCTACAGCGCCGTGGTCAACGGGTTTATCGCCAGGTATTGGGATCTGGACTTCAACTCCGTCGTGGGCATCGAGTCCCGGGGGTTCCTCTTCGGCGCGCCCCTGGCCTACCAGATGAACAAGCCATTCGTCCCCGTCCGCAAGGAAGGCAAGCTGCCCGCCCACACCCACTCCGCCGAGTATTCCCTGGAATACGGCTCCAACGTCATGGAAATTCACTCGGGAGACATCACCCCAGGCGAGCCGGTGCTGATCCTGGACGACCTGCTGGCTACCGGCGGGACGCTGGAAGCCGCCGCCAGGCTGGTGGAGATTTCCGGCGGCGTGGTGGCCGGCATCGGGCTGGTCATCGAGCTTGCCGGACTGGGCGGCCGTGAGCGCCTGTCCAATTATGACGTTTTTTCATTGGTGCAATATTAGACCAAACTGAACCGGCGGTTTTCCGACGGTGTGCGCCGCCTCCGTACAGGCCATCCGGATCCATCCCGGAAACCAGCGTTGGTCCGATCGGAGCGGCTTCAACACAAAGCGAAATCAGGAGGAGCAGATGGCAGACAAGGCTACGATTGGCGATTTTGAGATGACCGCGGTCATCGACATGGTTCCCCCGTCCCGCGCCCCTTCCGCAATGTTCCCGGAGGTCCCCGAAAGCGCCTGGGAGCCTTACAAGGATACCCTCGAAGACGGCCAGTTGCAGCTTTACTACGGAGTCCTGGTCCTGGTCAGTTCCGACAGGACCATCCTCGTCGACACCGGCATGGGTCCCGGGCCCCACCCCGACCGCGGCAACGTCACTGGCAACCTCTATGAGTTGGTCAGCGACGTTCTGGCCCCCCCGGACAACACCCGCAACACCAACGTATCCCCTTCCGACCAGGTCAACTTCGTAATCCACACCCACCTTCATGCTGACCACGTCGGCTGGAACCTCCGCTATTCCGGCGGGATGCCCGCTCCCAACTTCCGCCGCGCCCGCTACATCATCTCCAAGGACGACTACGACTATTACACCGAAGAGAAGATGCTGGAGCAGAGCCCCCACGTCCAGCGGCAGGTCATACCCCTCCGGCGCCTCCGCCTCCAGCAGATCGTCGAGGGAGAGCACGAAGTCTCCGAAGGCGTCATGGTGGTGCCGGCCCCCGGACACACTCCCGGACACCAGGTTGTCCTGATCAACTCCGGCGGACAAAAGGCCATGGTCGCCGGGGACTTGCTCCACAACATCGCCCAGGTTTCCGAGTCCACCTGGTGCGCCGGCGTGGACTGGAACAAGGAAATCAGCGCTGCCAGCCGGGAGAGGCTGCTGGACCTTGCCGAGAAGGAGGGCTGGGTTGTCGCCGCCGGCCACTTCCCTCCTGGCAAGCAGATTGGCAAGGTCGTTCGAGAGGGCAACACCCGACACTGGGAACCCCTGTAATTTCCCGCCGTCTCAATTCCCTTGAGACTTTCAGAGGGGCAGGTTTCTTTCCTGCCCCTCTTTGGCTGCCATTCCCTCCCATTACCCAACCCTGCCAGTCCTTCATCCCCTCCGATGTGTCCCGTAACTCGTTTGCACTATGCCCAAAGAGGCCGGGGCATGGGTTATAATTGCTGTGAGCCAGCGCTGGCCTCCGGTGCCCGCGGTTCGGTCCAATTCTGGAAGTCATGGTGAAAGGAAACTGATGAGCAAGTTTCTCGATGTTCTGGAGCGGGTCAGGGACGGCGTAACCGCTCCCTTGGGATTCGCCGCCACCCGGGCTGAAAAGCTCCCCGGAATCGCCCTGGTGGGGCACGTCTCCGCATCGGCTGCCGACGGCCTGGTCGCTGCCGGTGCCTCGACCGACGCCGTCATCGTTTCCGGCGGAACCTCTCCGGAAAGTCTCAAGGAACTCGCCTCCTCGGTTTCCGTGCCTTTTGGCCCCCGCGTCGCCTCCCTCAGCGCCGAGGATGCCGAGGCCTACCAGTCGAGCGGCTCCGACCTGCTGGTGTTCAACCTGGAAGGCACCGCCGCTTCCGCCATGGCATCTGAGGACATCGCCCGCATCCTCTGCGTTGAGACCGGTCTCGAAGAAGCCGAGCTTCGGGCCGTGGCTTCCCTGCCCGTGGACGCCTTCCTCATCTCCATGAAAGAGGTATCCGGCCCCTGGACCCTGCAGCAATTGGCGGCCTTGGGCACCGTCAGCCGCCGCGTTGACAAGTACATATTGCTGGAAGTATCCGAGGCCCCCGGCGGCAAGGATCTGGAGACCCTTCGGGATGTGGGCGTCAATGCTCTCGTCGTTGACGTTGCTTCCTTTGGAGCCGATGGGTTGTCCCAACTTCGTGCCGCCCTGCTGGACATGCCTCGGCCGTCTCCCCGCAGCCGCTCCCGCAGCCGTCCCATCCTGCCCGGCAGCGGGTACTCCCCGCCTCCCGAGCCGGAGCCGGACGAGGATGATGACGACGATTAGCATCGGGCTTCCCGGAAGCCGTGCTCCCCGTTAGCTGCTGCCGGGTTGGCGGCCGGTCCCGCTAGGCCATGCTGCTTGGCGCCTATGAGCTGCTCCTGAACGATCCGGCGTCTTTCGTGCGCCTGATGGCCCTGGTTTCCTTTTCCCTGCTGGTGGCCGTCACCGTCCACGAATTCAGTCACGCCCTGATAGCCACCGGACTGGGCGACGGCACCGCCCGCCGCCTGGGACGCCTCTCCCTCAATCCCGTCCGGCACCTCGATGCCAGCGGCACCCTGATGCTGCTGATCGTCGGGTTTGGCTGGGGCAAGCCCGTGCCGGTGGACCATCACCGCCTCTCCTGCGGACGGATGGGCATGACCCTCGTCGCCCTCGCCGGCCCCTTGTCCAACCTGGTGGTCGCCTTCCTCGTGGCCATTCCCATCAAGCTTGGCATTCTCGGGGTCAGTCCCCTGGCCATCGGCCGTACCAACCTGGTCATGACCGGAGGGCTGCGGGAGGGTCTGACGGACATTGCCATGATGCTCGTCCTGTTCAACCTTCTGCTGGGGGTTTTCAACCTCATCCCCATTTTCCCCCTGGACGGTTCCCGGGTGGTGGGCGGGCTGATTCCCTCCCGCTGGGCCAGCCAGTACGCCTACGTGGAACGCTGGGGGCCCATCGTCCTGATAGCGGTCGTCCTAGCCGACGTGGTATTCCGTATCGGCATTCTCTGGAGCATCATCGGCCCGGTGGTCACAACCCTGATGACCCTGGCCACCGGCTTCTGAATCCGGTTGGCCGCCCTGACGATACCATTCCCGGACTCCGGAGTTCATCCCCCCGACGGGCCGAACCGCTCGGTGCGGACGCGCTCGGGCAACGCGCCCGCTTCCACCAGCGCGTCCGCCACTGTCTCAACGAAGGACGTTGGCCCGCAAACGTAGCTCAAGGGCGGCTCTCCCAGCATCTCCAGCATCTCTTCCAGCATCGCCCGGTCGATCCGCCGCGAGCGCCCTCCCCAACCGGCAAGCTTCCGACGGGTCAGCGTAAACATCGCGGACAGGCTGGGAGTTGTCTCCACAGCACCGGCCAGCGCTTCCCGGTAGATGACGTCCTCGATTGACCGGGCCGAGTAAAGCAGGACTGCTCTAACATCCGGGGCCGACGCCAGCTTGTGCCGTATGATTGACATCAGGGGGACAACCCCGGAGCCGCCGGCCACCAGAAGCAACGGTCCGCCATCTCCCGCCTCCCAGGTGAAGGGACCGCCGATAGGCCCCCTCAACTCGATCCGGTCACCCAGCTCAACAACGTTGTGGAAGTAGGACGATACTTCGCCGCCGGGGATCTCTTCTATGGTCAGGTCGATGGTTCCCCGGGTCTCCGGGGCCGACGCGATGGAGTAGCTGCGCTGGGCCTGGTACCCGTCGGGAGCCGTCAATCGCACATCGTAGTGCTGCCCGGCACGGAAAGGGGCCCATTCGGGCAGCTGGATGGTGAAGGTCTTAGCACGGTAAGTTTCTTCCGTGACGTGGGTGACAACCCCGGTCTGCCAGCGCAGCCGGGACGGGGGTGGAAAAGGTCCGGGCATAACGGTTGTGGAACGCCGGAACCGGGTCTAGTCGCCCCAGTAGCGCTGTTCCTTCCAGGGGTCGCCGTACATGTGATACCCGGCCTGCTCCCAGAATCCGGGGCGGTCCTGGGTCATGAAATGAAGCCCGCGCACCCACTTGGCCGACTTCCAGAAGTAGAGGTGGGGCACCAGCAGGCGTGCCGGTCCGCCGTGGGCCGGCTGCAATGGAGCGCCGTCGAACTGCAGGGCCACCATACCCCTGCCGTCCAGCAGGTCCGCCGTCGGTACGTTGGTGGTGTAGCCCCCATCGCAGAAGGCCATGATATAGGGATCAGGATCGGTGATTCCGGCGGCTTCCAAGAGGGTATCGAAGGAGACCCCTTTCCAGGTGGTGTCCAGCTTGCTCCACTTGGTGACGCAATGGATGTCCACAAATATCCCGGTCTGGGGCAGGGCGATGAACTCTTCCCATGACCATTGGGCCACCAGTTCGGCCATGCTGTCCACCAGACTGAAGGTCCATGTGTCCAGGGACGTCCGCGGAGTCGGCCCGGCGGACAGGACCGGAAACCCGTTCTCCAGGTACTGTCCAGGTGGAATCGGCCGGGACGGCTCGGGACGGCGCCGGCCAAAGAACCCTCGTGAAACCATGGAACCTCCGTGGGATGCCGGTGGTGGATTTGCCGGCCAGTTTACCAGATTTGCTTCAGGCGAACCGCCAAAGAGACTGAGCGGTACGCCCGAAAATCCACTCCAAATCGTCCTGGCTGCAGAAGGAGAGCTGCTCCTGGGTGAACCGGAGGGCGTTGCGGTACCCTTCCCGGAGGATAACCCGGGGGTAGTCGCTGCCCCACATCATCCGGTGGGAGCCGAAGGCGTCGCAGGCCATCTTCAGGTAGGGAGGGACATCCTGATAGGGGAAGGGAGGGTTGCAGAACTCGCCCATCCCGTGCAGCTTGATGTATGTGTTGGGAAAGCGGGAAAGCTCCAGCACCCGCCGGTACTGGTCATCGGAGGGTCGAGCATCCTGGTAGTCGCTGACCGCGTTGAACCCCATCCCGCCCAGGTGCTCGATGATGAGTTTCAGCTGAGGCAGGGCTTCCACCATCCCGGTAAATTCAGGGGCCAGGAACCCGTCCACCGGCCCACCCACGCTGACGCTCATGCCCAGGTCCGCCGCCTTCCGCCAAATGGCGAAGGGGTCGTTGCCCGGGGAGCGGTTGAAGTTCCTTAGCCTGATCGACTCAGCTCCCTCGTTTCGCCAGTGCTCCAGGTCGCCGGCGGCCGATGGGCTGTCCACATCCACCCTGCAGACCACCGCCAGCCTTCTGGGGAACCGGCGCAGACATTCAATGACATAGCTGTTGTCGGTGGTAGTGGAGGATTGAACAAGGACGGCGTGCTCGACGTTGTTGTACTGCATCTGGGTCAGCAGCATCTCCACCGGCTCATAGGTATGCAGGGCAACGTGGACGTGGGTATCGGAAACGATCATTGGGGCCTCTGAAGCAGCGGATAGGGAGGGTTGAACCATGGTGCACATTATACCGCCGAGGTTAACCAAAGGCGAAGCGGGCGGTGAAGACCGCCCGCTTCGCCAGGTCTTATCCCCTCCGCCGCGGGAATCAGATACGCCGTAGCTTGGGGTCGAGAGTATCACGCATCCAGTCGCCGAAGAAGTTGAACGCCAAGACCACCGCGGTTATGGCAAGGCCGGGCAGGAGCGCCAGCCACCACACATCCAGGATCACAGAACGGCCTTCCGACACCATGATGCCCCAGGCGGGAGCACCCACGGGCAGACCCAATCCGAGGAAGCTCAAGGAAGCTTCGAGCAGGATCACCTGGCCGACCTGCAGGCTGGTGATGACCATCAATGTGTTGATGGTGTTGGGGAAAATGTGACGGGCAATAATCATAGGCATGGGCAGTCCGGCTATCTTGGCGAATGTGACAAAGTCGAGTTCTTTAATTGCCAGAACGTCACCCCGGATCATCCTGGCAAACCTGGCCCAGACGGTAACCGCAACCGCCAGGATGATGTTTTCGATCCCCGCACCCAGGATGGTGACGATAATCAAGGCCACGAGGATGGTGGGGAACCCCAAGGCGGCATCGGCAGCCCGCATTATCAGTATGTCCGCCCAGCCTGTCCGAAATCCCGATATGAGTCCGAGAACCGTGCCGACAAGTGCGCCGGTGCCCAGGGCTATCAAGCTGATGAACATGGCGGTCCGGGCGCCATAGATAAGACGGCTCAGCATATCCTGGCCTAGGACGTCGGTACCAAGGGGATATCGCCAATCCCAGTATTCGCCCATATACACGGGGGAGAATTTGGCATCCAGCATGTTGATCCCCGTGGGGTCATGAGGAGCCAGCCAGGGGGCGAAGACGGCGCAGGCAAGGAGCACGACCATTATGGTGATGGATATCCAGGGCAAGCGGGCCTGCCTGGCCCACCTGGGGAAGGCCAACAAGCGGTCAACTCGGGTCGGTGCGCTAGCAAGAGTAGAAGCCACAAAAACCTCCCCACTAATCGTACCGGATCCTGGGATTCACGTAGGCGTACAGGATGTCAACCAACAAGGCGGTGACGATGTAGAGCGCCCCCGCGGCCAGCACCGTTGCCTGCACGACTGGAAAGTCCCGCTGGTTGATTCCCTGTAGCATGAGCCGTCCAACGCCGGGCCAAGCAAAGACGACTTCAACGACGACCGACCCGTTGAGCAATCCCGCCAGGGTCAGGCCGGAAAAGGTCATGACCGGGATGACTGCGTTCTTAAGGGCGTGTTTGTAGACCACAATCCGTTCGTTTAGGCCCTTGATGCGGGCGAACTTCACATACTCGCTGTCCAAGACCTCCAACATGCTGGACCGGGAAAGCCGGACCACGCCGGCCATGCCGTTCCAGGACAAGACGAAGGCAGGCAGGATGAAGTGGTCGATCCCGCCGCGCCCGTGGGTCGGGAGCCATCCCAAAATGGCACCAAACAGCAGAATCAGCATGATGGCGATCCAGAAGCTGGGGGCTGCGATACCCGCAACGGCAAAAAACTTGCCCATCTGGTCGAAGATCGAGTCACGTTTGACGGCTGACAAGACTCCGATGGGAATGCCAATCACAATAGTTATGACGAACGCTGCTCCGGCCAACTGGATGGTAGCGGGAAAGCGCTGGAAGAGCAGATCGCGGGCATCCCGGCCCATCGTAAAGGACTTGCCAAACTCGCCCTGGACCACTTTCCCCAGGAACAGGCCATACTGAACGTAGAGGGGCTTGTCTAGGCCCAGGTTCTTCTTCAGCTGCTCATATTCTTCAAAGCCGTCGTCCGGGCCTAGCAGGTAGGCGGCCGGGTTCCCGGTCATGTGTACGCTGAGGAACACCGCCAAGCTGAGGACCATCAGGGTTATCACTGCTTGGCCCAGGCGTATCAAGATATAACGTTGCATGGGACACCTTGCCGGGAGGGTTTGTCGTAGCCGTGGTTAAAGTGAGGCCCCGCCTTACCCCCTGGGGGGCTTTGCACAAAAATTCATTTGGCTACAAGAACTCTGCTTCGGTTACAAGAATTCAGATTTGGCTACAAAAATGGATGGAAGCAGGTATGCCGGGGATTGCATCGGCTGTCTCATGCTTTAGCCGAAAAGCCCGCCGAACGGGTCATTCCGGCGAGCATTGCGACGGTTGGTGGTTGTTTGGGAATTTCGGTTAGCTACCGTCCCTGCCACCGCATCAAAGGTCGGCGGTTGCCCACGTAGCCCCCATGTTCTTGGCGGCTCTATTCATTCTCATTAAGTAACTCTCAGGTGAGCATACGGACCACAGAGCGGACTTGACCTGCGTATCCTCCCAGGTCAATAACGACATACCATGTCCCTGAATATGGAATGGCTAAGTGGATGGGCGAACTCCTGTAGTGGCCCCCGTAGTAGGTAAAACTTCGCCCCGACTTGTAGTTCGCAAGGTTCGCAGTGTCAACAAGTTGCACATTGGCTTCGGTTCCCGATAGTGTTACCTCCACAGTGCTGCCCTGTTGCTGGTGCCCCAGGCTGTATTGCTGAAATTCCACCTTTCCCCCTAATTCCATCCGTCGTCATGTGGCATGAGGACAGAATCATAGCTTGATGTTCAGGTTCAGATTCAGATTGCTGAATTGCCGTCGCACATCGCTGACCTGGCGGTCAAGAGCGCAAACAGCGTTATCTAGCCCGGTCGAATCCAAATTTACCCGAGTCCCGCAGCCACAAACAAAGTAACGGTTGCGACGAACCCATCCCACTGTCTTTACCGCCTTACGTTTGCATTTGGGACAAGGCAAGGAGATTTTATGGTCATCTAGCAATGTGGGGGATGGCATGGTTCCTCCTTATGGTGTCGATGGCGTGGTCATGGTTCGTTCGCGGTAACACATCTGGGCGAAGAATTATACGCTGTTGAATCCGGTTCCGCTAGAGCAGGAAGAAAAAACTCGCGAGGGTACTTCGATGCTCTCGCGAGTTTTTTTCTTCCTCGGGTGTTCCTCTAGTCGATATTTCCAGAAGTTTTGGGGGCCATCCCGTAGAACTTGCGCCCCACGATTTTGCGTTGTTACCATATAAAAGGCACGTCCCCCATCCACGACCAAGCGACTAGGGGACGCACCACACACGAGGGGCGGTCATCTAATGGGAAGACACCGGACTTCAAATCCGGCGAATGGGAGTTCGACTCTCCCCCGCTCCACGTGTATCCATCGTAACAGTGATATTCGGTCCGTCACAAGAGTAAATCGTACCCGAAACTGAAATTGGGTAAGCCCCTGGTACGACGATGGTAAATCCACATGCCGATACATCGCGGAGGCAGGCATCATGGTAAGCCAAGACATTGCCCAAACTATCCAAGGGATGCGAGAAGCTCTGTTGGTAATCCAAGAGCAAGAGGAAGCTGCCCGTGTCACTTATGAGCAGAAAACGGGTGAGCGCAAATTGCTCATGGACTCGATTGACCTCATGCTGCGCCTAGCTCCAGTGTTGGATTCCAATTTCACGGGCGATGAGTACGATTCGGAATCCGAACCAACCAGTGATGGCCATGACTGGTTGGATTTCTCCATGTGCCGGAACGTCTCAGACAAACTGGCAGTGTATGTCCTTACGCGCGACGGGGTTCTGGATAGCAGGGATGCGGCACGCGCACTCATCGCCCAAGGGGAGAGTCAGTCCGCAGAGGGAAATCTCGTTCATGCCATTGACAGGAAACTGATGCAGATGCCGAACACATGGGAATATCAGTCTCCTCATGTCTTCCGATATTTACCGTACTTCAAGGAACATTCCATGGGTTCCGACCAAATTTAGGAGGGTATCAAAATGGACGGCAGCCTATCCCCCATGGCCATCGGAGAAGCAAAGTCTGAACTGGACCGCTTGGAAGAGGAAATGGCGACCCTCAGAGATGTCATGGCTTCCCATGAGCGCAAGAGGGACATTCTGCATGGCTTGATACAGGAGTATGGCGACTGTGGAGATGCGCCCACAGAACCCCTGCAAGCAGAGTCGGCGATACATGACCATCGGGACCATCCCCACCCACATCCCGAACCTGCACCGCCGGAAGTATACGAAGAGGTTGACCTAACCGGAGCGACGAACCTAAATGAGAGGATGCGCAGGGTTGGTCGGGTGGTGTGCTCCAAGCACCGGCAAAGCGTCAACCTGACGCTGGCCGCTCGCCTTATTCAGGCTCAGACCAAATCAAAGCAACCCATTCAGGGTCTCCGCTCCAAGATTTCGGGTGCTATCTCCCACATGTGGGAGTACCGGAGAGTTACGGAGGGGTACTATTGGTATGATGAAACCAACCCTCCATCCCTAGACCCTTGAGTAACCGGCCCGCACCTTGCTAACCTTCCCTTGGCTCCCTTGGCTTGTCCCAGTTCACCGTCTTGCACTTGGGACACAACCGGGGTCGCTCTGACCGGTACAGACCCTTCGGGACCCACTCGTGACCGCATCTGCACCGGTATGCTGTTACCAGAAACTCCCCCGGGAGTTTCTGCTCCTGACTGTCGCCGTTGCCCATCATTGCCTTCTCCCTGTCAGTCTACCTATCAGGATACCCCAACGGGGTTGACAAAGCAATCCCATTTGGTATACTTACCAGGTATACTGTATAGGGAGGCTGCCATGGTAACTATGCTTGCCCCAGAGAGGCCGACCACGGCTTTGGGGCCATCGGACCCGGACGACGGAGACCTGGGCCGCCAGACCCGTGGAATGGCAATCGCGGCTCTGGTCCCCATAAAGAAGGTGCCGCTGGGATACAAGGTTCCGTCCCAGTCTGGGAATGGCTCCTACATCGTGAACCTATCCCCTGAGCCATATTGTTCCTGTCCTGATTGGGACAACCGCCACCTGTGCAAACATGTGTACGCGGTTTCCTACAAGGTAGAGCGGGACAATTGCTCCAGCAGCAACGGCGTTGAACCGGCCAGCGACAGCGACGGCTCCAAGAACGGCTCCAAGAACGATGGGTTGATTCTCCCTGAATCCCAAGCTCTCGTCGTTCCAACGGGTCCGCTCCCACTGCCGTCGGTGAAGGACCTGAAGCCGAAGAAGCCGACCTTTCACCGGGACTGGAACAGGTACAACAACGGGGAGTACAAGGTGAAGCCCTATTTCGCCAAGCTGTTGCGCGAGCTTTGCGATTCGGTGGTTCCAGTAATCAATTTGGCGGGTCCGGGAAGGCCGCGACTTCTCCTATCAGACGTGGTTTTCGCCTGTGCCGTCAAGGTACGGGAGAAATGCTCAGGGCGCGATGCCGTTGCCTACTGGGAGGACTACCACGAGAAGGGATATTTGTCCCAGGTTCCCGCTGTCTCATCGGTCTACCACTACATGGAGCAGGACTATCTGTTCTCGGTGCTCTACGACCTCGTTATTGCCAGCGCACTGCCGCTCAAGGAACTGGAGACGGAATTCGGGCCTGATTCGACCGGCTTTTCATCATCGGTGTACGATTCCTGGTTCAGTGCGAAGTGGGGACGGGAGATTTCCGAGGCGCAGTGGACCAAGCTCCACATGATGGCGGGTCTGCAGTCGCATATTGTCACGGTGGCGATGGTGTCAGATAAGCCGACCAACGATTCTCCGTACCTGCCCGGTTTCCTCGATGTCACGAACCGGAATTTCCAGGTCAAGTTGGTTGCGGCAGACAAGGGCTACCTATCAAAGCCGAATCTGCGCGCCATCTACGACATTGGCGCGGCGGGGCGAATCCCTTTCAAAAGCAACTCCACCGCTGACCCTGGCCACCACAAGAGAGATTACGTTTGGGAGCAGGCACTCCATTTCTTCCAGAGCGAGCCGGACGAGTTCAACCGCCTGTATCACCGGCGGAGCAATGCGGAGTCCGTCTTCACTATGATAAAGAGAAAGTTAGGCGCGACGACATACTTTCGCAAACCTGAAGCTCGAATCAACGAAGTGATGTTGAAAGTGTTATGCCACAATCTACGGGTCCTGGTGCTGACCGCCTACAAGTTGGACTGCCACCAGCTTCTTGGGCCGGGACAATTCCATCGTTCGGATGAACTGTCCGATGAGATGGAATAACTCCCATGCTTAAACCTTGGAACGCTAATCTGGAATGGAGGTACACTTTGGCAACACGGCGTCACGGGAACCCATACGTATGGGTGACCTGGATAACGAGACTCATGGTTGGAGAGAACGGCTGCGAGTGGTCACCCTGGTTCAAGGCCCACTTCGACGGCTGCAGTTGGGATAAGGCGGAACGGAGTTTCGGCCAAGGTCACCAGATGGCCGAAGTATTGATGAGGCACACCGCGCTCATCTCGGACACGCGGGCGGATTTGGCATCCAATTCCTTCCGCGTCTTCACCGAGAACCAGAATACCTTCCGGCTGGCGGGCAAGTGCGCCACTTTGGGCGGCAAGCCCGACATCATCGCTCTAAGAGACTTAGACGACGGGAACCCGCAGGGCATGGTCATGGACGTGAAGACGGGGAAACCCAGCCCGTCGCACATCGCCCAGGTCATGGTCTATATGTACGCGGTCCCGAAGGCACTGGGCCAGTACAAGGGTATAGGCTTCGACGGGCAGGTGGTCTACCCGGACCACGCCGTGGACATACCGGCGGAGTCGCTTACTCCCGAGTTCGTCGCCAACCTGGGGGCATTGCTCAGGAGAATCGGCGGGGAAGAACCGGCGGTGAAAGTCCCCAGCTTGGCGGAGTGCCGGTTCTGCGACATCACATCGGCGGACTGCCCTGAGCGGGTGGAAGAAGCGGCTGAGAACGAGGGCGAGACCGGCGATTTCTAGGACCAGCCACGGGGAACGCAAAAGACCGGCCCAGCGTTAGGGCCGGTCTTTTTCTGTATCGCCATTCTCCATTAGGGATGCAAGAGCTTCGGCATCTACCCTACGAACCGGCTAAGGGACAGCGGTCGAAATAACGGCGAGTCTCAAGTTGCTGGAGACGTACTTTTCTTGTATAACCTAAGTCGTCACAGACCCAAGATACTTCCTTTGGAACCCAACTCTCGGCGTTGCCGAGTTATCAGTTACAGAGGGCGCAATGCGCCCCCTTGCAGGTTGCCATTCAAAGGAAGTTGGTGTCTGTGACGAGTGCCTTCATCCTGATGCTGCGAGGGGGTCCCCCATGTTCCGTAGCTTGTTCCTTCTGGTATCTCTGACCATCCTCGGAATTACGTTCATTGGTTGCCAGACTCCACCCACCCCAACGGTCGCTCCAACCCCCACTCCTTCTTCCACACCCATAACCGAAGCCAACGTCCAACCGGAACCCACACCGACCGAAACACCGGAGCCAACGCCAACGTTGTCTCCTACGCCGACCCCGTCACCCACGCCTACCCCAGAGCCAACGGCAACACCGATACCGACCTCCACGCCATTACCCGTCCCATCTACCCCAGTTCTCATACCGACTCCCGTGGCCCGCCCCACGTTGATTCCTGTCCCGACACCGCGTCCCATTCTCATTCCGACACTGCAACCGGCTCTTATTCCGACGCTGCAGCCGGTATTGCCATCACCTGCGACATCGGAAGAAGTCACCCATGCGGTGGAGTTCGCGACGGAATGCGGAGTCCTGATGAGACAGGACATTGGACCAGAGCCAATTGATTTCGCGTTGTGGGCACTCGATTTGAAGGACTTGGAACCACCGGCGGAATTGGAGAAATTCCACGCCGCCAGGGTTGGGCAGTACATCTTGCAGGTCGAGTACGTTGACAACGTGGTCAGGATTCTGGGGCTTAATGAACGCACCGACTTCTGGTGGAAGAGAGAGATTATCGAGTTGTCAGGTCTCTCCCGTTGGTGGGAAACCGTTCTCGTGGAAGGGGGGTGCCTGCTGGAAGGAGAGGTTGAAGCGTCCAGGCGAATACTGGCAGCGGTTGACCGTATGGAGTCACAGGGGTTCTATCACCCCGGCACGGTCGAAGAATATCTGGAAGCGTGTTCCGCCATCACGCTGACCACCCCGCAGATGGCACCCACGGAGACCATGTACAGACACGTCACGACGAATTGGGCAGCCCTGGAACCGCCCAAGAAACTGGCGGATTATCACTCCGCCATCTTGGAGTTCCACAAGGATTGGGCCAGGGTGTCCTGGGACATTACCCGTGTGAATCCCGACCTGATTGATGCGGTTGGACAGGCCGCCGCAGCCGTCGGGTCCGACTTTGTGGGTGACTTGGTTTTAAGCGGATGCACCGGGTGAGCGTCATGTAGATACACCCCATCTCAGCGTTGTCAGGAGAAGTTGATATGAGACTGTGGCCTTTCGGCAGGAAAAAGACCCCTGCAAGACCTGAAGTAACGGTCGTGCCGTTTCCGCCGGAGCTAGAAGACCTGCCCGTTCTGAAGTATCACGGTCTGCGGGCACTCTGCGGATGGTTCATGGACAGACACTCAGAGTGTGTGTCGCCCCATCCGTGGTGCAGACAGCCACCCGGCGAGGGCATCATGCAGCTTATCGCCCACGTCATCCCCCAAGTCTGGGAAGACGGTGACGGCCTCCTATTGGCCATCTATTTCACCAGGGCGAAGGGGTCGGAGCTTGACCAGAATTCTTCTGAAGAGGTCGACCCGCTCCAATACACGGTGGATATGACCTACGCCGAGGCGTCACCCTCTCGGAAGCTGGTCGTACACATGGCCAGTGACGGCACCTATGTCGGGAATTACGGCCCGATTCTCAACCCCGTGGAAGGCGATTACTCAACGGGCCGTCTCGACCAAGAAGCCGATGTCAGAACCTTCTACTGTGACCCCGAACCCGCCGGAATAAAATACCAATACTGGGACACCAAGTTGTCCGCTGAACAGAACGTTGTCCCTGAGTTTCATTGCTTGCGATTACGCGGGGAATGGTGGGTCGTAGACTTCGACAGGGAGAGGGGGTTAGCCCAGCAGGTGGCCGCCATAAGCGTCATGGACAATCCGAAGCACAACTTTGGCATTCACAGTGAGCAGAACAAGAACGCCACCTACTTGACTACTGACGATGGGAGCGAATTCTCGAAGGTAGTTCGAGAGAACTTGGTTCGGACCCTGCCACCCTAGATTTTGGTGCAAAGCCCCTTGGCAGGTATTAGCAGACCTGTTAGTCTCAAGGTATATTTTTGGAACGGCTCGCTACAAAAATCAGTTCCCCGTTACAAAAATTCGTCTCTGGCTACAAAAAGGCCCTGATTTTAGCCCTTTTTTGTGCAAAGCCCCCCCTGGGGAAAGGTGGGACCTGTATAGTGGGGGTCTGTCCCGCCATCGACGGGGCAGACCCAATGCCGACTCCTAGTTGTCGTCTAACTCGATGGTGTGAAGGGCCGAAATGTACTCGGATACCCCGTAAGGTTCCCAGTTGAGTATCCGGGGGCCCACACCAATGGGAGGATTGAGATATCCGACGGATATCTGGTACGACTCTTCCTGTAATTTGAGCCAAGTGTCGTTGTAAACCTGTTCATACCCGGGTTGACCGGTCGCTGCGAGGGTTTCCTCCATCATGGCAAAGATTTCGTCGTTCTTGTGCACCCGGGTTGCGCCGACATCGGTCAGGTTCTTGTGGATGGACAGGAAGTAGAGACGCGCGATTCCTGCCGCATCCAGCCGGGTGTTCTGCGCCACCCAGTTAATCTGACCATCGAGCTTTTCGATCTCTTCGTTGCGCAGCAGACCCCAGTTAACCTTGTCCATCACGCGGACTTCGGTCTCGATACCCAGCTCCTTCTCCCACATGTCAGCGGCGAGGCGGGCCGACTCGATGAGATTGGGGACCAACTGGTCAGCGTAGGTGTTGATGACGAAGGTTCCGATGTCCTCTCCGCCGGGATTGTCGGGAGTCTTGTACCCGGCTTCGGCAAACAGTTGCCGGGCCTTGTCCGGGTCGTAGGGCCAAGGCGCCAGTTCGTCACTGTAACCGATGGTGCTGGGCGTAACCACCCACCAGCCCTTCAGATCCATAACCTCCGGCCCGAAGAGGCGGTCCCGCAACAGTTCCTTGTCCAGAGCGTAGTTGAATGCCTGCCGTACTCCCTTGTTGCTGCAGCCCAAGCCTTCTTTGTAGCAACCCCAGAAATGAGACTCGACGATGACCGCTTCAGGGCTAAACACCAGCTTGCCCCCATCGGCCTCTACCTGCTTTCGGGTTGCCATGCTGAGGCGGCCGATGTCAGCTTCCCCGGCCCGAATCGCCGCGACTCGGGTAGATTCGTCGGGAACCTGCCGCATCTCCAGCGTCTGGAAACTGAGGCGGCGATCGGTTTGGAAACCGTGGTCCGGCTGGTAGTAGTAGCCGTCGTGGCGCTCGAAGAAGAAGGCTTCCAGGGGAACGTGCTTAACCAGCTTGACCGGTCCCGCTCCGATGGGATTCTTCTCGTAAGCATCGAGTTCCGCCTGGTCGTGGAGGCTGGAACGAGCGGGCATTACCTGGCCCATAGAGGCCCCGCCCTCGTTTTCCGACCAGTAAACCGGCGCCTCAGGGATGCCGACGGTGCTGTGTACGCTTACCTGGTTAGGCCCCGGTCCCAACTCAATGCGGTCCATCTTGGTGGCGTAAGCCACGGTGACGCCGCTGTAACCCCATTCTTCGGCGCCGGGGCCAACCGAATGACGGAGGGTCCAAAGCACATCCTCGGGCGTGATTTCCGTACCATCGTGGAAAAGGGCGCCTTCCCTGACGGTGTAGATGATTGTCTTACCGTCGTTGGCCAATTCCCACTTGGTGGCTACTCCGGGTGTTATCTTCATGACGCCATCGAAAGAGTCCCACGAGGTCAGGTTGCTGTGGAAGTGCTTCCGCAGCTCCTTGAACGTGGACCCATAGATGGTGTCGAACCGCTCAGTGCCAAAGTCGCTCACCAGCATTACCACGTTTCCCGGGTTGACCTCGGGTGAGGCCATAGCCTCTTGTGCGGCTTCGGTCATGGCTTGGGGAATGGCGGTTGGCTGCGCTTGTTGCTGCTGCTGTTGCGCTTGCGGCGCCGCTGCGGGGGGCTCTGCGCTTTCCTCTGTGGTGGCGGCGGTACCACAAGCTGCTGCAAACAGGAGAAGTAAGGCCATGACGGGGACCAGCAGTCGGAAGGGTCGGCTCAATGGGCGAATGTTGGGACCATTTGCGTACTCCATTATCTCCTCCTTGGCCGGTTTTGCGGCTTCGAACTCCAAGGCTGAACGCGCGCAGCCTGTTAGCATAATTCGGAGTAACTGAGACCGCATTAAACTGCGAATTCGATATCCTTTAACGAAATCACCACACTTAGTAACACTGTTTAGTGCAAACTATGACGTAGATTCTGAAAGATTATCCCTCCTAATCATTGATTTTCGTATGCCACGCCGAAAACTTGCCGGATACTAGCACTGGGGTAAAGTTATTGTCAATACACGGTCATTTGCAATACTAAATCTACGATGTTATTGCAGGGTATACAGGCTTACCGTCGGAACGACAAAGGGGCGGGAGTTACTCCGCCCCTTTTGGAAAGCGCTGCCCCGTTTATTGGGGGGACAGGTCAGATACGGCGCAGTTTGGGGTCCAACGTATCGCGCATCCAGTCGCCGAAGAAGTTGAAGGCGAGAACGACAATGGTTATCGCCACACCGGGAAGCAGGGACAGCCACCAGACCTGGAGCAGGACGGTGCGGCCCTCGGAAACCATTATCCCCCAAGCAGGGTCCCCTGGAGGCAAACCCAAGCCCAGGAAGCTGAGTGAAGCTTCCAGGAGGATTACTTGTCCGATTTGCAGGCTGGTGATTACCAGCAGTGTGTTGATGGTGTTGGGGAAAACGTGGCGAAGGATGATCATTGGAGTCGAAAGCCCGGCGATCTTGGCGAAGGTTACAAAATCCAGTTCTTTAATGCTCAGCACATCGCCCCGGATCATGCGTGAGAATCTGGCCCAAACGGTCAGCGCAACTGCGAGGATGATGTTTTCGATACCGGCTCCCAGGAGCGTGACGATAATCATCGCGACGAGCACGGTGGGGAAACCCAGCGCGGCATCGGCGGCACGCATGATCAAGTTGTCGATCCACCCACCACGAAAACCGGCGACCAGCCCAAGAATGGTTCCGACAAACGCGCCGGTGCCCAAGGCCACGAGGCTGATGAAGACCCCGGTACGGGCCCCGTAGATCAGGCGGCTGAGCATATCCCGCCCCATGACGTCCGTACCCAACGGGTAGGTCAGGTTTTCGAACGGGGCCAGCCTGGCATTGCTCATGCTTATTTGGGTGGGATCATGCGGTGATATCAGGGGAGCGAAGAGAGCGCATATCAACAGGACCGACATTACCGTCAGAGGTATCAATGGCAACCGGCCACGTTGGGTTGCTCCCAGGAACACCCGGAAGCGGGTCATGGGGCGATTGGTTGCAGTTAATGTAGATGCCACAAATTCCTCCGGGGTTAATCGTACCTGATTCTGGGGTTCACGTAGGCGTACAGGATGTCCACCAGCAGGGCAGTGACTATGTAGAAGAACCCGGCTGCCAACACGGTTGCCTGGACTACGGCGAAGTCGCGGGTTTGGATTCCCTGCAACATCAGTTGACCAATACCTGGCCATGCAAAGACCACTTCTACGGCTACTGAGCCGTTCAAGAGCCCCGCCAAGGTAAGGCCCGAGAATGTCAGCAAGGGGATAACCGCGTTCTTGAGAGCGTGTTTCCAGACCACCAGGCGTTCGTTCAATCCCTTTACCCGGGCGAACTTCACGTATTCGCTGTCAAGGACCTCCAGCATACTGGACCGGCCCAGGCGGACCATTCCCGCCATTGCGGACCAACCAAGAACGAAAGCAGGCAGAACAAAGTGCTCCACGCCTCCTCTACCAAAGGTTGGCAGCCACCCCAAGATGGCGCCAAATAGCATGATGAGCATAATCGCGATCCAGAAGTTGGGTGTAGCGATCCCCATGATCGCGAAAAGCTTGCCAAAGTTGTCCAGGAACCCGTCCCGTTTAACAGCCGACAATATCCCCAGCGGAACCCCTACGATAACCGACAAGGCAAAAGCGGCCCCCGCCAGCTGCAGAGTGGCCGGAAGACGGGACATCAGGATATCCCGGGCGGGCCGTCCCTTCAGGAAAGAGGTGCCGAAGTCCAATCTTACGATGTCGGTCAGAAAGTCAGCGTATTGGACTATGAGGGGCCGGTCCAGGCCGAAGTTCTTCTTGAGTTGCTCGTAGTCCGCCTCTGTCGTTTCAGGCCCCAACAGGTAGTCGGCGGTATTGCCCGTCAAGTGCACACTAAGGAAAACCGCCAAGCTCAGTATCAACAAGGTGATGATTGCCTGGAAGACCCGGGTGATTACATAGCGTTGCATGAAATTTCCTTGACCGGAGAAACCGATGGGCGGCAGGTGGAAGGAAAGCTTGTTCCCCCACCTGCCAGCCCGGAATTAACAGCCTACGCAGCAAGCCGGCTGACGGTGCAACCTGCCCGCGCTTCTATTGATCGGCGAGCACGATTGTGTGGTAGGCGGAGGGGTAGAACGCCAATGGCAGCGGCTGCCAACTCTCGATACGAGGGCCAACTCCCCACTGCACATGGACGTATCCCATGGCCATTTCGTAGTGTTCTTCCCGGAGCCTGACAAACACGTCATGCCAGACTTCGTCAATCTGGTTGGGGTCAAACACGGCCAGGGCTTCCTGGACCTGATTCACGATTTCCGGCGTGTGGCTCCAGTTACCGCCCTTAGACCCGTCCTTGGGGGCGGTCCCGTAACTGGAGCGGGCAGCACTGCGGCCATCGCGGCGAGCTTCGTTGTCCCGCCACAGAATCTGGCCAGCCAGCGGGTCGCGGGCCTTGGTTGCTTTCTTCAGAGCGGTCTCGTCGCCGACGCGAACCTCGGTATCAAGGCCAAGCTCGTCCTTCCAATAGTTGGCCGCCAACTGAGCGGATTCGGGGAGGAAGGGCACAGCCCGAGATGACCACGTATTCACGATGAGCTTTCCGAACCCCTCTCCATTGGGGTAGCCGGCCTCGGCCATGAGCTGCCTGGCCTTGTCCGGGTCGTAGGGGAAGGGGTCGAGGGCAGGGCTATAACCCATGGAACTTGGGGTCACATGCGCCCAACCCTTGGCCTCGAAGATCTCCGGTCCGCCAAACAGGTCGTCGCGGAGCGCGTCTTTGTCGATGGCATAACCCAAAGCCTGCCGGACCCGCTTGTCGTTGCATGGCAGGTCCGGATAGTAGTCCCAGCCACAGCCAATGAACATGATGCGAAGGTAGGAAGCTTCCGGCCCGACAATAACTTGTCCGCCACCGGCCTCGACCTGGTCCTTGGTAGCCAGGCTAACCGGAGCTATGTCAGCTTCCCCGGCCCGCAGCGCGGCAGCGCGGGTGGACTCTTCGGGTATCTTGCGGAGGTCGAGGAACTGGAATGGAACGCGGCGGTCCTCGGCATAGTACTGGTCAAACCGCTCGAAGGACATCACCTCATCTTCAACCTGGCGTGTCATGGCCATGATGCCGGCGCCTATCGGGTTCTGGTCATAAGCGACCATAGCATCGGCTTCATGAATGGTCGCCATGTCTCCGGCGGGCCGGATAATGCCCTGGCAGGCGCCACTGGCATCGGAAATGAACCCTTCAAAGCTGGAATCGATATTGCCATGCGTGATGCTGACCTGTTGGGGCCCTATCTGCTCGATCAACTCCACGTTGGAGGCCATATTGGCAGCGCTGGAGCTCGTTGCCACTTCCTGAGCCCCAGGGCCCCAGGATTGCAGCCAGGTGAACAGCAGATCCTCGCCCGTAACCTGGCTTCCGTCATGGAAGTAACCGTCATCCCTGACCGTGGCGGTCCAGGTGTGACCGTCTTCAGACAGTTCCCAAGCGGAGAGCATTCCAGGGATGGAGGCCCGGTTTGCATCGGTGCGGATCAGGAAGTCGTGTATCACGTTGTAGTGATTGTGGCAGTTGGTCCCATGCACCGGCAGGAACCGGTGTCCCCAGCCACCGACCATCACGGTCAGAGTGATGTCCGACACTTCGGCCATGGCTTGGGCGGGCTCCGCCGCTTGCTGGGGCACGGCCGTGGGGGCCGCTGCCGCTGCCGGAGCGCTTGACCCGGAGCTCGCGGGAGCCGCGGCAGCCGGTTCCGCCGCGGCTGGTGCGGCAGGCTGGGCTGGTTCCTCGGATGCTTCAGGGGCCTGGGCGGCTGACCCGCAGGCTATACCCAAGATGAGGGTTAGCGCCATAACGGCCAACAGCCAGGATGCGGGTTTGTTCCTACTAGCGTACCAATACTGCATACAGTCTTCCTCCGAACCTTGAGCAGGGTGCTTGTCGAATACCCCCTTCGTGTGTGCCAGTTTCAGACGGGTCTTAAGCAAGCCTTTTCGCAATAGACGAGATACCCAGGGTGGTCCCTTGATGCGGTAATAATTCAGGATGCGGAATGACCTGAAGGGGGACCTTCGCTTTGCGGAGTCTCGTTCCGATACAGTTCGTCCGACGCGCTGGTTCTGGCACTCCTTCCGCCGGGGGTGGTCGAAAGGTGGGAGGATTCTAGCATCGGCGTTGGATAGTGTCAATTTGGCGGCGTGATCAATTCAAAACCCGCGCATGATGCCTGGTTAAGTTACGATAATAGTAACGCCGTTGGTATGATCAATTGCGATATTTGGATTGGGACAACATAAAACGCAGACCAGGTATAACGAAAACGTTGCGGAGCGCACGGTAAGCCCAACGGGCAGGTCGTTGCTTGCCCTCCAGTTGGCAACAGAGGGAAGCGACTGTGACTACCTGCCAGGGAAGGCTTGGGGATGAAGGGCGGCTAGACGCGGCGCAGCTTGGGGTCGAGGGTGTCGCGCATCCAGTCACCGAAGAAGTTGAACGCCAAGACTACGATGGTGATGGCCAGGCCGGGCAATAGAGACAGCCACCAGACCTGGAGCATTACCGACCGGCCTTCGGCAACCATGATGCCCCAGGCGGGGTCACCGGGTGGGAGGCCCAATCCGAGGAAGCTGAGAGACGCTTCCAGGAGAATGACCTGTCCCACTTGAAGACTCGTTATAACCAGCAGGGTATTGATGGTGTTGGGAAAGATGTGGCGGGCAATAATCACCGGGGAGGATAAGCCCGCAATCTTGGCGAACGTTACGAAATCCAGCTCTTTAATGGACAACACGTCGCCCCGGATCATCCGCGCAAACCTGGCCCACACGGTGACAACCACGGCCAGGATGATGTTTTCGATGCCGGCCCCCAGGATAGTCACGATTATCATCGCAACCAGGACGGTGGGAAACCCGAGAGCGGCGTCGGCGGCGCGCATGATCAGAATGTCGAACCAACCGCCCCGGTATCCCGCGGTCAAACCCAAGACCGTGCCGACGAACGCCCCGGTCCCCAGAGCAATTAAACTGATGAAAACGCTGGTGCGGGCGCCGTAAATCAAGCGGCTAAGCATGTCCCGCCCCAGAATGTCGGTCCCCAATGGGTAGTCAGAATTTTCGAAGGGGGCTATCCGGCGGTCGAGCATGTTGATGGCGGTGGGGTCGTGCTGGGCCAGCCAGGGGGCGAACATGGCACAGACGAGCATAACCAGCATGATGGCTACGGGGACCCAGGGCAAGCGGAGAACGCGAACCTGTTCGCGCAGTTGCTGAACTTTTCCTATGTCGCGGGATACGATCGGGGCATCCGTAGCCAAAGTGGTCCTCCTGGGCTATTGGTAGCGGATCCTGGGGTTGAAGATTAAAGCTGCTCGGATAATCCTTACGCTGGCCGGGACAGTTAGGAATGGCACCTTATACCAAACCCGACATGTCCTGAGCAAACATCCAGATGACTGTATATGGCTGCGAGACCGGCATATATGCTTCCGAGCCACAGCCACCGGAAGCAGGTTTGGCCGGAAGGGCTTTGGGATTGGAGATAGGGGAACGAAGCTACCGGGGAGAAGTGGGTTCGTCGGCCCCCACGGGTGCGGTTTGGGTGGTCATCGGGGTTAACTTAGCGCGATTTTCGGCGCGGTAAATTACGACGGCCTGCTGAGTAACCCCAATGGCGGTGGCGACCAAGGTGCCGGTGACCGCAGCGGTGATGTGAATCGTTGTGTCCATGGCGAAGCGGCTCCACCAGTAATCATCCGCCACGCCAGGACCAAAGTTGTGGGCCCCGTAGACTCCCGCCACAGCCGCGGCACATACGACAACCCATGTGGTCCAGGAGTAGTACCGGCTCCACCTAAGACTGATCCAGCCCAGGTTGGCCCCGATGCCGGCCGCGACACCGATGAACACGAGCTGGATGTTGAAATGCACTGTGAAGGACCAGGGGTATTCCGACAGCAGGTTGAAGACCCGGCCCGAAACGTCCCCTATGAAGCTCATAACGACGGCGAAGGCCAATCCCGCCAACATGCGCCCGGTCCAGACACCCAGAAGTCCGATAGTCATTTCGACGCCATCACCATCCGCAGGTACGTGGAAGAGGACACCTGCCCGTTTTGGTCAACCCCACAATTTGGGGTCCCTTTGATGCTATAATACACCACTAATGGCGGAGGAAGAATGCCGCCAGAATATTTGCACCTCAAGGAGGTCCCACTCTATGCAGCAGCGCACCAGGGAAAGATTCGACGCCGGAGCCGTCTCGTTCATCGTCCAGCACGAGCTCTGGGACGGCAACATCCAGGACCACTCGGACCAGGGCGTAGCCATTCTGGTCCAGGGCGGTAACGATACCACCGTGCTCCGGTTCAACTGCTTCGACATCGAGCGGAGCTACGTCTACGGGCCGGAAGGCAAGAACAAGCTGTTCCGCATGGACCCCACGGTGGACGGCAATCCTATCGGCTGGTCCGTAACCCAGATTCGGAACATCCTGCCGGAGATGGTGACCGAGGCCGGGTATCCCGAGGTTGCAGGGCAGATCGACAAGAGCAAGGTTGCCGGAGTCCTGAAGGACCTGGAAGCCACGGCCCGGGAGCTGTTTGCAACCGGCCGCAACACGGTCAAGCACAACCGGGGCCATGATATGTTCGAGGCCGGCAACTTCCGGTTCGGGCTTGAGATGCGGAAGCAGGCTGGCGGCGACGGCGGCCTGGCGATTCACGTCCTGGCCGACCTGGCCGGCACTCCGGGCCGGACCTACATGGAGGAGACCGAGCTCCTGGCCTTCGACTGCTTCCGGATCGACCCCCATTACCACTACGGCCCCCGCAACAAGAACCACCGGATCTTCTGGGACAAGACCGTGGTGCCCGACACGCTGGAGTGGACGCTGGAGCAGTTCCGCACCGGCAAGCTACGGGATATGATCGCCCGTGCCGGGTACCCCGGCGTGGCTGCCGATTACGACCAGCGCGTGGTGGATGAGATCTTCCCGGCCCTGGCGGCCCGGGCCCGGGAAATCCAGGCCCAGCCTCTGCCGGAAGAGCCCACTCCCAACCTGGTCCCCCGCTAACCCAATCCTTCCCGAAGACAGGGAGTTCCACAGGGGCGCCGCATGCGGCGCCCCTGTATTTTTGCCGATGGTGCTGTCCGTGAACTATCCCGGACCAGCTAGGCAGCGGAGGGTTTGAAGAAGGGGACGCTGATTTGGCCGGTGGCCTGGACGAAGGTGACCTCGACGGGCATGCCGATGGTCACGTCGCGGGGGTTGCACTCAACTATGTTGCTGAACATGCGGACGCCCTCTTCCAGCTCGACGAGGGCGAGGACGTAGGGGACTTCCTGGGCGAATCCCTGGGTGCGGTTCTGGTAGGTGACGGTGTAGGTCCAGACGGTGCCGCGTCCGGTGGACTTGACCCACCTAATGTCGGTGGACCAGCAGTTGGCGCAGATTCCTCGGGGGTAGAACTGGTACTGGCCGCACTTCTCGCAACGCTGGATGACCAGCTCGCCGCGGCGGCAGGACTCCCAGTAGGGACGGGTTTCACCAACGACGGTGGGCAAAGGCTTGGTCCACTCAGGCATAACTAGTCCCTCCCGAGGATTACGGTGCCGCCGCTGTGGCGGGAGCCGAGGGCGCCGCCGGTGCCGTGGCACAGGGCAATTTGACAGTTTTCGACCTGGCGGGGAGTTCCCGCGAACTGGTGTCGGAGCTGGCGCGTCGCTTCCAGGAGAAGGAAGATGCCGCGCATCCCCGGATGGTTGGAGGACAGGCCGCCGCCATCGGTGTTGATGGGCAGCTCGCCGCCCACCTTGAGGCGTCCGCCGGAGACGAACTCGCCGCCCTCTCCCTTCTGGCAGAACCCGAGGTCTTCCAGGGTTTCCACCACGGTGATGGTGAAGGAGTCGTAGACCATTGCCATGTCGATGTCGGCGTGGGTGACACCGGCCATCCCGAAGGCGCGGGGGGCGCTCTGGTGGGCGGCGATGTAGATGAGGTCGCGCTGACCGGCGCCCTGGTGGGCGATGGCCTCACCAGCGCCGAGAACCCAGACGGGGTGCTGACGGCAGTTGCGGGCGACCTCGGGGGATGCCACGACGACCGCTCCGCCGCCGTCGGTGATGACGCAGCAATCGAGGAGGTGAAGGGGGGAGGAAATCATGCGGGCGTTGACCACATCCCCGACGGTAATGGGGGTGCGGAACAGGGCATCGGGGTTCATGGAGGCGTGGTGGCGCATTGCCACAGAGACCTCGGCGAGCTGCTCGGAGGTGGTGCCGTAGAGGTGCATGTGACGCTGGGCGATCATCGCGTATAGGCCGACCGTGGTCAGGCCGTAGATTTCCTCGAAGCTGTCCGGGGAAGGGTCGAGGCGGGGGTGGCCGTAGCGTCCGACTCCGCCGGTGCCGACGGAGACTCCGCCGGAACGAGCAAGGCTGCTGTAGGTGATGACGGCGCAGTTGATGCGTCCGGCGGCGATGGCGGTGAGGGCGTGGGAGAGGTGGAACTCGAAGGAGCCTCCGCCGACCGTGGTGTTGTCGACGTACCTGGGGTACATGTTGAGATAGTCGGCCAGGTTCATTCCGCTGTTGCGGATGCTGCTGGAGGCGGTGAAGAGTCCGTCGACGTCGTTCTTGGTGAGGCCGGCATCTTCGAGGGCCTTGATGACGCTCTCGCCCTGGATCTGGAGCTCGCTGAGGTCGGGGGCGTAGCGGGTGACGTGCTCGTGGATGCCCACGATGGCTGCGCCGTGCTTAAGGTCGACCATACGAAAGAATCCTCCAAAGGGGGCTGAAAGGGAGTGGCGCCATTATGCCATATAAGCCGGGATGGGGACAAAGGAGGGACGGGAGCGGCTGGGACGAAAATTAAATGTGTCCTATTTTGTCCCATCGGGGAGGGCTGAAAGGGAGTTGTTGGAAGCGGGGACGGAGCGGACGTTTTTCCGGTTTTTGGGACATTTGGATTGTTTTCGAAGGATTTGAGCACGGATTGATGGCGCGGCTAGTCCTAAAGTATGCCAATGGAGGGGCCAAGTGCCCCTGGTTTGGGGCACGATCGGGTCAAAGTGAGACATTTTTGAGACATTTCGTGGCATTGGTTCCGAGGGCGGTGGGGCCGGAGGTTTGTACGGGAGCGAAGGAAATTTTCCTGCCACATTTTGCTGCTTTTTGCCTCAATCACGGCAGCGAATAAGGTTGCGGCGGCACGGCTTTCCCTGAGTTTCGGGAGGCGGTTGTCAGGGGAAGGTGACGACGGAGGTTCCATGCTTCGATGGTACGTGGGGGAGGGGTTGGGGCGCAAGGGGGAGAGCGTCAGTAAAAGAATCCGTATCGATTACAGCAACCTCAACCGTTCCAAATCCTCAACCGTCCATTGAGCACGGGCTTGGATCATTCTTCTCAATATGCCGACCCTAAACGTTTCGCCGGGGTGGTGGAACGAAACTGTCACTCTGCGGCCATCGGGGTGCAGATACTGTTGATGGCTACCGGTTTGTCGACGGAGTTCAAAGCCGTCCCTAAGCAGTGCGCTGGTCAACTCACGAGCGGTTAAGCCGCGTAGTTTACTCCAGTCGATACCCAATTCAGACGGATACTGCAACCTGCTCAGAGGAAACCCTGCTTGAATCGCAGGATTCTTTGGGGATGGGATCCCCTTCTTCTAACAGATCTTCCACCACCATGCGAATGACTTCATGAATGTTCTTCCGAGCCTCGTCTTTGGTATAGCCCCACGTTTCCGCTGCGTAATGGTCCAAGGCAGGACAGTAGGCCAACCACCGGTCTTCGTCGGGTTCAATTAAGACGCGAAACGTGTAAGTTTGCAAAAGAGCACCTGCTGGAGACAGGTTATAGACAGCCGAATCCGAAGTCCATTGTGCGTCTGATGGTACGCGGGGGAGGGGTTGGGGCGCAAGGGGGAGAGCGTCAGTAGGATGGGTTGGGGTTGGTGAAGATATCCGGCCGAACCTCAGAGGAGCCGCAGCCTGATCAAGTCCCCTTCGGACCAACGAGCCTGGACGACGATTATGCTGCGCAACGTCGCCAAAGCGAAGGTTTCTCCCGGACGGCTGTAAGGCACTGTCACCCGACGCCCGTCGGGATGTGCAAAGCGGGCATGGCTGCCAGCCTGGCGGTTCAGATGGAATCCATCCCGCTGGAGAGCATTGACGAGTTGGCGGGCCGTGAGTGACCGGAGGCGACTGAAGTCGACATCGCTCACCGGTTGACCACAACCAAGGTTTCCTCGGAAATTACAGGTTGACCATCGCCGGTCATGGGCTTACCTTCCTGCTCGAACTCGTCCAAGATCATTTCCAGGACTTCCTGGATGTTTTTCAGAGCGTCTTCGCGGGTCTGTCCCCAGGTGGAGGCCCCGATGTGTTCCCAGGAAGGGTAAAAGGCCCTCCAACCTTCCTCGTCGGGTTCGATAACTACGGAGAAAACGTAGGTTTGCACGGCGTCCTCGTCCGGCGTTGCTTTTTCGGGCGGCTTTTGAGTCCATTATACATTGGGAGCATCCGTCTCCGAGGCAGGGATTCTTTTGACAGTGAATAGCAACACTGCTAAGGTTTACGGTGCTGTCCGGCGGGTGCGGAGGAAGGTGGCGCGGGGCCCGGAAGCGTATCCAAGTTATGTCCAGGGTGAGGGTGCAACGGAATGAACTGGGCCGAGACCATTGTGCAGGCGCTGAAGAACTGGGACACCTCGCTGATCGCCTACGTCCCGGATATATCGATTGACCAGGTGACCAGCCGGATAGACGCCGACCCCTTCTTCCATCTGGTATCGTGCAGCCGGGAGGAGGAGGCGGTGGGCGTGGCCGTTGGGGCCTATGCGACGGGCCGCAACTCGGCGGTGTTCATGCAGTCCAGCGGGTTCGGCAACAGCGTCAACGCCATCGCCAGCCTGTGCATCCCGGCGCGGACCCCGATCCCGATGTTCGTTAACCTGCGGGGCGGCCCGGGGGAGTTCAACATCGCGCAGGTGCCGATGGGGCGTTCCACCCGTCCGATCCTGGACCAACTGGGGCTGGTTCACTTTACCCTGGAAGACGAGTACCGGATGGACAACATCGTCGACGGGGCGATGAAGCTGTGCCACGCCAACCGGCAGCCGGTAGCCATCTGCCTGACCCAACTGCTGCACGGAGGGAAGATTGCTTAGGTTCGAAGCTACGCAACTGGTATTGAAACACGCCGGAAACCGGCCCATCGTCAGCAACCTGGGACCGACTACGGACGAGCTGTGGCACGCCGGGCACCGGGACCGGAACTTCTACACCTACGGGAACATGGGGCTGTGCTCATCCATTGCGCTGGGGATGGCGGTATCCACCGGCGAGCAGGTCATCTCGCTGGACGGCGACGGGTCGCTGCTGATGAACCTGGGGACCATCGCGACGATAGGAAGGGAGCAGCCGAAGAACCTGATCGTCATCGTCTGGGACAACGAGCAGTGGGGACAGACGGGGCACCAGTCCAGCCACACGGCCCACGGCACGGACCTGGAACAGGTGGCCCGCAGCTGCAGCATCGAGCATACGGAGACGGTGCGGGACCTGGAGTCGCTGGAGGGCGCGCTGGTGCAGGCGCTCGAGCAGGAAGGCCCCTGGTTCATCGTGGCAAAGATCGAGGAGGCGGGTTACATGCCGGTCTCTCCGATTGAGCCGGAGATGACGCTTTACCGGTTCAGGAACTCGTTCCGGGAGTGACGCTGTACCGAAGGTGAGGCCCCCCATCAAGAGAGCGGCAGCCAGGGGGGGCTGGATTCCCGCCCACGCGGGAATGACGGGAAGAAAGGCGAAGGCCCGGGCGATTGTTGCCCGGGCCTTTCCTTGTATCCCTAGCGGGACAGGGGAGCGGGCCGGTTAGGACAGGTGCTCCTTGAAGAAGGCGATGGTGCGGGCGAGAGCGTCGTCGGCTGCGGCCTGGTTGTAGCTGCCGCGCTCGTCGCAGTTGAAGCCGTGACCGGCGTCGGGGTAGGACTTGAAGTCGTGGGAGACCCCGGCGGCGGAGAGGGCGGCGGCAATCTGCTCAACATCGGCGGGAGAGGGGTTTTCGTCCTGTCCGCCGAAGTTGCCCATGACCGGGCACTTGATGTTGCCGGTGAGTTCGATGGGGGCAGGACCGTCGCCGAAGGGAACGAGGATGCGTCCGCCGTAGTAGACGCAGGATGCATCGATACCGGCGCAGCTGGTGGCGGCGAGGTAGGCGATGCGTCCGCCGACGCAGTAGCCGACGATGCCAATCTTGTTGCCGTTGGTGCGGCGGAACTGCTCGGACTGGGTCCACTTGATTACTTCGTTGATGTCCTCGACGATTTCGTCGTCGCGGAGGGCGCCCATGTAGCGGTTGCGGGCGGGGACATCTTCATCGCCATAGCCAAGCTTGGGGTTGGGATGCTCGCGGTGGAACAGGGCCGGAGCGACGGCGACGAATCCCTCGGCGGCGAACCGGTCGCAGACGCGCTCGATGTGGCGGTTGACGCCAAAGGCTTCCTGGGCCACGATGATGGTCGGCCAACTGTTGCCGGCACTGGGCAGGGGATGGCTGACGTACATCGCCATGTCCTGGCTTTCGGCGCCCATGTTGGCGTCATAGCTCTGCCCGGGGTGGTCTTCGCCTTCGCCGCCGGCAAACCTGAGATGTTCCCAAAGTGATGGCATACTTAGCCTCCTCCTCCTAAGTGAGTTTCAGGGCTCCGCCGCTATTGACGGGAACTCTCCAGCGGCCACCGGGTCAGGCCTGGGGTTCCCCGGGGAGCAACTCCACGTATCCTGGGCGGCGCGGTTGCGACGGGGTGCGGCACCTTCCCAAGTTGGGCCGATTTTAGCAAAGGTGAAGGGAACATACAACCCGGCTGGCAAGGGCGGGAGTGACGGGAAAGAAGGAGGTGGTGGCAGGCTGGGCGTGGCTGTAACGGGAGAGGTGTTGGGTGTGGGATAGAGGGTTGCAGGGAAGGATTTACCGGGGTCTGGATTCCCTTTTGGCGACTCCACCGCTGGCGCAAGGCAACCCCCGCCTGCGCGGGGCAGACTTGTCTCTCAACGGCAGCGGCTACCGTGCGGAGTCCGGCATGGTATATTGCTGGCCTGCTCCGGAGGGTAGGCAGGTCCACAGAGGGAACTTTCCGGGGAATGACGGGAAGACCGGGAGGGAAATAGATGGCAAAGGTGGGGTTCATCGGTTTGGGCACGATGGGCGGGCCAATGGCGCAGCGGCTGCTGGATGCCGGGCATGAGGTTACGGGGTACAACCGGACGCGGGCGCGGGCGCAGTGGCTGGCGGACCTGGGGGTGGAGCTGGCGGACTGTCCGAGGGCGGTGGCGGAGGCGTCGGAGGTGACGCTGGCCATGCTGCGGGACACGCAGGCGCTATATGATGTTGCGGAGGGGCCCGACGGCGTGCTGGCGGGGCTGGGTCCGGGGAAGGTGTTCGCGGATATGAGCACGGTTAGCCCGGAGGCGAGCCGGGAGCTTTCCCAGCGGGTGGCGGAGACGGGGGCGCGAATGCTGGACGCGCCGGTGTCTGGGAGCCAGGTGACACTGCTGGCGGGGAGATTGTCCATCATGGTCGGGGGAGAGCGGGAGGTTTTCGAGCGGGTGAAGCCGGTCCTGGAGGCCATCGGCCCGACGGTGAACTACGTGGGAGAGAACGGGCTGGCGGTGACGATGAAGGTGGCGACGAACCTGAGCCTTCCGGTGCAGGTGCTGGCCTTCTGCGAGAGCATCCTGCTGGCGGAGAAGAGCGGGATTCCCCGGGAGACGGCGATAGAGGTGCTGCTCAACAGCGTCGTCGCTTCTCCCGCGCTGCATTACCGGATTCCGCTGATCGTGGAGCCGCCGGAGGAGCCGCTGTTCGACGTACACATGATGCAGAAGGACCTGAGGCTGGCGCTGGAGATGGGGGAGGCGCTGGGGGTACCGCTTCCGACGACGGCGCTGAGCAATCAGTGGCTGACGGCGGCCCGGGGCTGGGGAGTGGGAGAACGGGACTTTGCGGCGCTCTACGAAGTTTTGGCGGGGTTGTCGGGGGAGGGGGGGTGACCCCTTCCCTCCCATTTAGTGCGATGAAGCTGCTTTCCAGCCCCCTTCCTGGGTTGAGACGAGTCCTTACTTAATCTGGATAACTGCCGGTCTCAAATCCAGCCAATCGACAGTCGGGCGACGGCCCGGTGGATGAGGTTGCGGGCCATGGGGAGCTTGTAGGCGTTCTGGGTTAGGGGGCGGGCTTCGGGGAGGGCGAGACTTCCGGCGTGGGATGGGTCAATGGCGGAGACGGGTTGTCCGGTGAGGTAGTCTTCGACTTCGGAAGCGCAGTAGGGGACGGGGGCGACTCCGCCGAGGGTGACGGCGGCACGGGCGATGGCTGGTCCGTCCGGGGATTCGTGGAGGTCGATGACGGCGGCGACGCTGACTAGGGCAAAGTCGCCGGCCTCGCGCTCGCGGGCCTTGAGGTAGAGGCTGCGGCGGGTGGCGGTTCCGGCGGACAACCGGGGGATGCGGACGCGGGTGAGGATTTCTCCGGGCTGGAGGCAGTTTTCGCGGGTGATGTCGCGGGATGGGGAGGTGAAGTAGTCTGCGATGGGGATGGAGCGGCTGCCGCTGGGTCCGGCGGTGTCTATGACGGCGTTGAAGGCGAGGAGGGCGACGGCGGTGTCGGAGGGGTGGACGATGTAGCAGCGGTCGCCGCCGGTGAGGCAGAGGTACTTGCTGTTTCCGGCGATGGCGAAGCAGTGGTCCCCTCCCTTTTTGAGGCAGTTGGTGAGGGGGTGGCGGTAGTACCAGCAGCGGGGACGCTGGTTGAGGTTGCCTCCCAGGGTGCCGACGTTGCGGATCTGGGGGGTGGCGAGTCCGGCAGCGGCCTGGGTTAGGGCGGTGAATTCTCTCCGGATGACGGGGTGTTCCGCGATTTCGGCGATGGTGGCGGCGGCTCCGATGGTGAGTTCTTCACCGGAGACGGTTATTCCGCGGAGGTCCGGGATGCCGGCGAGGCTGACGAGGGTGTCCGGGCGGGCGACGCCTTCCTTGATTTCGCTGAGGAGGTCGGAGCCTCCGGCGATAGGGAGGGCGTTTTCCGGTCCGTCTGCGGCGGAGAGGAGGGCGACGGCTTCGGGGATGGTCTGGGGGGAGAGGAGCTGGAAGGGGGGCATGGGGTTACTCCGGGGCGCGGCAGATGAGGAGCATCTGGTTGATAAAGAATTGGGTGGCGCTCCAATGTTCCATGAACGCAGAGGGAATAAGGCTGCCCCGGTCGGCGTGGATGTGGAGCTGGACAGCGTTTTGCCAGTTTCTCAGCATGTCAGCAGCCATTGGGTCCTGTTCGACCAATTCGCGCAGGAATCTCATCTTGGCTCCCGTGGGGCCGGGGTTTTCTCCTTGTTGATTGGCGACGGCGTTGATGCACTGTTTCGCAGACTCGTACAAGAGAGCCCCCGCAGAATCGAGGTCGCCGTCCCGGTCGAGCAGTATTTGGGCCCGACTGCGGTAGTTGCGGGCCATGGCTTCGTGCAGTTCCGCTCTGGAACTGGACTGTGGACTAAAGGTCACCCTGGCACTCTTTGATGAATCCCCGCATGGTCTCGTACGCGAATTCGAGCTCATAATCTTCGAGAGTGTCCAATTCCGCGTGGTCACGCAGAAGTTTGCCAGCCCCCAATCCGCCGCGGTAGTGGAATCTAGGGACGGAGCCGTCGGCCTCCAAAGCCTTGGCAACGTCGATGAGGTCGGGGTCGCTGTGGTCAATTCCCCGTTCTTTGGCGAGGTTGATGAAAATGGCTTCGGTGGCCTTCCAGAGCAGGCCGGCGGCGCGGCGGTGGTTGCCGGCGGCGAGTTCGCGGTCGGCCAGATCCATGTATTCGGAGGGCGTCATTCCCTTGGTCGGTTCCGGCGGAGCCGGTTCGGGGGCTGTCATGTTTATCGTTCCTTTTGGAGTGGTCCGAATCCCATTTTAACTTGCCCGCAGACTATTGTGCGCCGTTGGAAGCCAGGGCGGCCAGGGCCGACGCATTCTAATTGGAGAGGATGGAGAGCAGGTAGTCGTTATCCCAAGCGGCCAGCTTTCGCTTGGCCTTGACTGAGAGTTTGGAGTGCCGGTCCTGCCG
>DAOUIZ010000033.1:0-114479 GCA_034423195.1 Dehalococcoidia bacterium
ATCGGCGGACTGTCCATGGGCGGCAACGTGGCCTTGAACTTCGGCCTGCGCCACCCCGAAATGGCCCGCTCCCTCATCGTTGCCGCCTGCGGCTCCGGCAGCGACGACCCGGAACAGTTCCGCTCCGACGGCGCCCGCATGACCGGCGTGCTGATGACCCAGGGCATGGAGCCCATGGCCCGGGACTACGGCCATGGCCCGACCCGCACCCAGCTTCTCCGCAAGGACCCCAAGGGATTCCAGGTGTTCTACGACGGCCTCGCCTCCCACTCCGCCCTCGGCTCCGCCCTCACCTACCGGGGCATCCAGATGACCCGCCCGCCCGTCTACGACCTTCAGGAAGGGATGCGCCGGCTCCAGGTGCCCACCCTCGTCATGATCGGCGACGAGGACGACCCCTGCGTCAACCCCGCCGTCTTCATGAAGCGGAACATCCCCCGCAGCGGCCTCGTCGTCTTCCCCCGCAGCGGCCACGCCATCAACCTCGAAGAACCCGACCTCTTCAACCGCACCGTCCTCGACTTCCTGCTGGAAGTGGAAGAAGGCGGCTGGCAGCCCCGCTAGCTATACCCTCTCGCCATCACCTTCCCCTCAGTCGCACAGACCTGCCGGTCTGCCGGTCTGCCGGTCTGCCGATCTGTCGGTCGGACCGGGGGACGCGGTTGACGGGCAGGGTACCGTCGCCGATAATCGAGCCGCCGGACTGTGGGCAACACCGGACTGTGGGCAACAGTGGTTCTTCCGAAACCTGTTTCCCAACGAACTTCATCATAGAAAGACGGTAGCGTATGGCCACTATAACCAAGCGGCGTCAACTGGGCCGGGGGGTCTCGATTGTCGGGGCCGGAATGTCCCAGTTCGGGGCCTTCGCCAACCAGACCAGCCGGGACCTGTTCGTGGATGCCTTCCAGGACATGATGGACCACCTGGACCAGGGTGTGGACGTCGAGGACATCGAGACGGGATACATCGGCAACTACTCGTCGGACCTGTTCGAAGGGCAGGGACACACGGCGCCCATCATCGCGGACTGGCTGGGGATGACGCCGGTCCCGATGACCCGCATTGAGAACGCCTGTGCCAGCAGCGGCAGCGCCCTGCGGGAGGGCATCATGGCCATCGCGTCGGGGATGTACGACGTGGTGCTGGTGGGCGGCGTGGAAAAGATGACCAGCCTGCCCACCGAGGGCGTGACGGAGGTGCTGGCATCGGCGGCGGACAACCTGTACGAGGTTCCCGCCGGGCTGACTTTCCCGGGGATCTTCGGGGCGCTGGCCAAGGCCCACATGGACCGGTACGAGACCAACCTGGACCACCTGCTGAAGGTGGGCATCAAGAACCACAACAACGGCGCGTTGAATCCCAAGGCGCAGTTCAACACCACCATACGGAGCCTGATGGACCGGCGGGTGGCGCGGGCCCAGCAGCAGGGGCAGGCGGTCCCGGACTGGCAGGACGAGATGGACTTCTTGAACGACCCGAGGTCCAATCCGTGGATCGCGTGGCCGCTGCGCCTGTTCGACTGCGCTCCGATAACCGACGGGGCGGCCTGCCTGCTGCTGGTGGCATCGGACATCGCGGCCGACTTCACGGACAAGCCCATCAGGGTCGCCGGAATCGGGCAGGCGACCGGCAGGCCGCTGCACGATGCGGACGAGCTGACGTCGCTGTCGGCGGCCAAGCACGCATCGGAGCAGGCCTACGCAATGGCGGGAATCAGGCCGGATGACGTGCAGTTGGCGGAGGTCCACGACTGCTTCACCATCGCCGAGATAATCGCCACGGAAGACTTGGGGTTCTTCGGCCCGGGCGAAGGGGCCAGGGCGGTGGACGAAGGCCGGACGGCCCGGAACGGCGACCGTCCGATCAACACCTCGGGTGGGCTGAAGGCGAAGGGGCATCCGGTGGGAGCGTCGGGAGTGGCGCAGGTCATCGAGATCTTCCACCAACTGCGGGGCGAAGCCGGAGAGCGTCAACTGCCCAATCCTGATCTGGAAGTGGGGTTGACCCACAACGTGGGCGGCACGGGCGGGACCTGCGTCGTGAACATTCTGAGGCGGGAATAAGCGGGCAGAGGAGACAGGGGCATGACCACCGGGGCCGAAAGGCGGGAGTTCACGGGAGCATCCTTCTACGCTTACCTGCAGGAAGGAAAGCTGATGGGGGTGCGGTGCAACGACTGCGGGAGACTGTCCGCCGAGCCGCGGCCGATGTGCCCGGACTGCCACGGCCGGAATATGTCCTGGTACCAGTTCGCTGGGACCGGGTCGCTGGGGGCCTTCACCTGCATCTCGGTGGTGCCGCAGGTCATGGCGGACCGGGGATACGGCAGGAACAACCCGTACTGCACCGGGATAGTGGCGCTGGACGAGGGCCCTCGGATCAGCGCTGCCATCGTCGGAGTGGATGCCGCGAATCCCCAGAGCATCCGCACCGGAATGGCTCTGGTGGCGGACTTTTCGGAAGTCGATGCGGAGCATCCGACGCTGACGTTCAGGCCGGTCTGAAGGGGAACTGCCGGGCCGGCGCGGCAGGGTCCTCCCAGCGGCGGCCGGCGACGTGAAACCCCGGACTCTGTCCGGTCATAGATATAGTTGTAGGAAACCCGGGGACCCGGGAGATTTGCGCCAGGGGTATTAGGGATGATCTGGATATACGTCGTTATCGGCGTGGGACTGGTAGTGGCCGCCGTGTGGCTGGGATACATGGTGTGGCGGAAGGACGCGGCGGACCTGGCAAGATACCTGAACCGGGACGGCTGTCCTTGGGAGAGGATATCGAGGACCAGCGCGACGCCCGAAGCGCCGGAACTCGTCTACTATCACAACGTGAGCCCCGATGCCAGCGGCGTCGAGATGCGGGCCTACGATTACTCTCAGTTCCCAGGCCAAGGGGAGTATGACGAGGACGGCATCTGCCTGTCCGTCATCGACAACTCCAGTGGGCACGGCGTGGTCCTGAACGAGTTTGGGCGGATGCTGGACGCGCTCCGGTTCGGGGACGACCTGTGGCGGGACACCTTCCACGAGGACCCGGCGGTGATGCAGCAGATGATTGAGGAGAAGAAGGAGGATTGGGACCAGCTGCAGCGGGACATTATGGTTATTCCGTATAACCATTTTATGTAGGAGTTGGTTTCGAGCCCCGGCTGGCGGGGTTTTCGGATAAAACGAAGAAGCCCCCGCTCCTACGAGACGGGGGCTATTGCTATCCAGACGGGGCGCTTTCCTCCTGGGGCTGGTGGTCTAGTCGAAGCCGCGGGTGCCGACCCAGCCGGTGCCGGAAACGTCGATCATCTCGCCGTTGGGGCCTTCATACTTGGTCTCGACGTTCTCGGTGCGGGGGCCGCCCATGCCGGCGTGGAGGGCGTTGTTGACGGAGTCCATGGGCTTGGAGCCGGCGTCGGCCAGGCGGGCTTCGATCTCCTCCAGGCTCTCGACCTCGAATCCGATGTGGTGGATGCCTTCCCAGTCCTTGCCGCGCTCACCGGCGACGGCGTCGTTCTGGAAGTCGAGGATGGCCATGTTGACGTTGCCGTCGCTGAGCATGAATCCCTTGGCGTTTTCGCTGCTGAGCTGGGCAACCTGGCGCAGACCGAAGACCTCGGCGTAGAACTTGGCGGTCTTTTCGGCGTCGTTGGTGGCGATGGCGATGTGCTTAATCTGGGGCATATCTCCTCCTTTGAATGAGTAGCGTATATGGTTTCCAACCGGGGGCTGCCATTTGGTTCGCATCACAATAGCATTTTTCATTGGGTGCCGCTACCCCGATGAAAGCGCCTCTGAATTGGAGCTTACGAGGTGTGCGTGTTAGAATTGGCCGAACTCAGAAAATCCGCGATACGAATTCCAATCGTGTGACGACAAACGATAAAGGAGAACCCGATGGCTGCTCCCAAAAGGATGAAATTCGGAGTATTCATGGCCCCGTTCCACCGGGTGGGGGAGAATCCCACCCTGGCCCTGGAGCGGGACCTGGAACTCCTGCAATGGCTGGACACGCTGGGGTTTGACGAGGCGTGGATCGGCGAGCACCACAGCGCGGGCTGGGAGACGATAGCTTCTCCCGAGGTGTTCATGGCCACGGCTGCGGAGCGTACCCGCAACATCCGTCTGGGAACCGGAGTGGTCAGCCTGCCGTATCACCATCCCTACATGGTGGCAAACCGTATGGTGCTGCTGGACCACCTGACCCGGGGGCGGGTGATGCTGGGGGTCGGGCCCGGGGCGCTGGCCTCCGACGCGTATATGCTCGGAATTGATCCGGCGCGGCAGCGTGAGATGATGGACGAGTCGCTGGGAATCATCATGCGGCTGTTCAACGAGACGGAACCCATCAACTACCAGAGCGACTGGTTCGAGCTGCACGACGCTACCCTGCAATTACGGCCCTACCAGGAGACCTTTCCGGTGGCGGTGGCTTCGGTGCAGAGTCCGGCGGGGGTGCTGCTGGCCGGGAAGCACGGGACGGCTGTCATTTCCCTGAGCGTGCCGCGGGATCTGATCCGGCGGACTACGCTGAAAGACCAGTGGGCCATCGCTGAGGAGTCGGCGGCGGAACACGGGAAGACGGTGGACCGGAACCAGTGGCGGCTGTCCGTGGGATGTCACTTGGCGGAGACGCGGAAGGAAGCCTTCGAGGACATCCGGGTTGGGTCCGGCAGAGTGGTTACGGAGTATTTCGGGAACACGCTGGGGCACGAGGTGCCGGACGTTCCGCAGGACAAGATCGTGGACTTCATGGCGGAGAATAACCAGTGGATCGTGGGCACGCCGGACGATTGCATCGCCGGGATTGAACGGCTGCTGGAGGCCAGCGGAGGGTTCGGCGGGCTGCTGATCCGGGTGGAGGACTGGGCGCCGAGGGACAAGATTCTCCGCAGCTACGAGCTGCTGGCGCGGTACGTGATGCCCCGGTTCCAGGGAAGCCTGGTGGGAATAGAGGGCTCGAACCAGTGGGCAGCGCAGATCAAGGATGAGCTGCAGGTGAACCGGCGGGCCGGCCTGGAGGCGGCGACCAAGGCGTATCTAAATCGCTCACCCGCAGCGCAAGGTAACTTGTCTTAACGCTGCGGGTTCGCTCCGGCCAGTGGCCGTAAACTCCCAATGGCTCCGCCCTGGGGGAGAGTCGCTCCCAACCACAACCCCGGTTCATACAGGTATCGGCGGCGGCGGTCCAGGCCCGTTTTCGGGGCTTGGGCCGCTTGTTATTGTGGCGGATCGTTAGAGGCCGGAGAGGTTCGGTGGGGTGGCGGGGTTCTGATATTATGGGCGAAGGGGAAATGGGCTGAGGGGAAGCCAAGGGTCCACCGGGAATGTTGAGGGAGGCAGCGGGAAATGCGGAAGACGAAGATTATCGCGACGATTGGGCCCGCATCGCGGGACGAGGCGACGCTGGACCAACTGGTCAGCGCGGGAATGGACTGCGCGAGGCTGAACTTTTCCCACGGCACACTGGAGGAACACGCCGAGGTCATCCGGACGGTGCGGAAGCTGTCGGAGAAGCACCAGCGTCCGGTGGCGGTCCTGCAGGACCTGGGGGGCATCAAACTGCGGCTGGGGACGATGAGGGAAGCGGTGCAGCTGAACCACGGGGACGAGGTTACCATCGTCGCCGAGGAATCGTCGGACCGGCCCGACGTCATCCCGTTTCCCGAACCCAGCATCATCAGGAACTTCCGGCCGGGGAACCTGGTCTACATTTCCGACGGCGTGGTCTGCCTGGAAGTCGAGGAAAACCGGGACATGGAGATCAAGGCCCGGGTCCGCAACGGGGGGATTATCTCGTCGCACAAGGGGATGAACCTGCCGGGGGTGCAGATTGACCATCCGGTGTTGACGGACGCGGACAAGGTGGCCCTCCAGTTCGGCGTTGAGCACGAGGTGGACTGGGTGGGCGTGTCCTTTGTCCGCACGGTGGAGGATATGCGCTACGCCAAGGCGTACCTGCGCAGCATCGGGTCCGAGGCGCGGGTGATGGCCAAGCTGGAGCGGGCGGAGGGAATCGAGAACCTGGACAGCATCCTGCAGGAGCTGGACGGGGTGATGGTGGCCCGGGGCGACCTGGGCGTCGAGATTCCGATGGAACGGGTGCCGATAGTCCAGCGGGAGATTGTCCAGAAGGCGTCGGAGCAGGCGCGGGTGTCGTGCATAGCGACGCAGATGCTGCGGTCGATGGTGGTGGCGCCCACGCCGACGCGGGCGGAGGTGTCGGACATTGCCAACGCGGTGCTGGAGGGGTGCGACTGCATCCTGCTTTCCGACGAAATTGCGGTGGGGGACTACCCGGTGGAGGCGGTGCGGGTGGCGGACACGACGATCCGGGAGGCGGAGAAGATATTCCCGTACTACAAGGACCTGCGTTCCTATGACCGGACGCAGGCCATCGCTTCCGGGGCGTCGCGTTTGACCCGGGAGCTCAGTTCCAAACCCATCGTTGTAACCAGCACCGGACGGGCGGCGGTGGAGGTCTCGCGTTTCCGGCCCGAGAGCGACATCATAGCGTTTTCCCACGAAGACGCGGTGCTGCGGAAGCTGGCGCTGGTGTGGGGAGTCTGCCCGGTGGGGGCCATTCCGCCGGAGCCGGACATCGCCAAGCTGGTGCAGATGCTGATCCGGGAGTCGCTGTCCACGGGGCTGGTGTCGGACAGCGACCTGGTGACGATAGTGCACGGGTTCATGACGGGGGTGTCGGGGACGACCAACTCCATCCAGGTCCTGGACGTGAAGGCGTACCAGGAACGGGAGGGGATGGGGATGGGGGTTTAGAAGGGTTCCACGGTGTTTCCGCGAGGGTTTTCGGGCGTCTTGTGGGGCTCTGGGGGGCATGGTATCCTAAAAGTCCGGTGCCCCTGTAGCTCAGCGGATAGAGTGCTGGCCTCCGGAGCCAGAGACGAGAGTTCGATCCTCTCCGGGGGTACCATTCCTCTTTTACGCACTCCCCCTTTTCAGTTCCCGGGGTGACCGGCGGTTTCCAGGGACTGTCGCGCCGGGATTGGGTGCTTTTCGGGGCGTGGCCCAGCGGCAGGGCGCCTGGTTTGGGACCAGGAGGTCGGCAGTTCGATCCTGCCCGCCCCGACCAATTTCAGGCCAGCCACAGGGGGGAATTCTTGACAGTGTTCCGGCCCTTTGCTAGATTCCAGCCAAAGCGAGACAAGAGAGAAAGCCGTCAACTCACGACCCCCTGGACGCCATGACAGTTGGCGTCATGCATCATCGGGCCAGGAGTTATGGGCAGCGAGCGCAGCCGAGACACTGAACGCGAGACAGTGAACCCGTCCGGGACCCCACCTGGCAGCGGGCCAGTCCTTCCGCCCATGTTCGACCGCTACCGGGAGTTGGTGGAAGGGCAACTGAAGGACGCCGCCCCCGAAGGCGGGGAGGGGTCCCTGCCCGCCTTGATGCGCTACCACCTGGGGTGGGTGGACCCGCAGGGAGAACCGGCAGCGTCTCCCGCTTCCCAGGGAAAAGCCCTCAGACCGACCCTCTGCATGTTCGCCTGCGAAGCGCTGGAGGGAGACCCGGCGGCGGCCGCGCCCGCCGCAGCGGCGCTGGAGCTAATCCACAACTTTTCCCTGCTGCACGACGACATCCAGGACCAGGACACGGAGCGGCGGCACCAGGCGACCGTCTGGTCGCTGTGGGGCATCCCGAAGGCGCTGGTGGCCGGGGACGCGATGCAGTCGCTGGGGGACCTGACGATGCTGCAAAGCCATGCCTCCCCGGCGCGCCCGGAGGTGGCGCTGCGGGTGTCGGAAATCCTGACCGAAGGCTACATGGAGATGATCGGCGGGCAGTGCCTGGACCTGGGGTTCGAGTCCCGCACGGACATTACGACTCAGGACTACCTGGAGATGATCGCGGGGAAGACGGGTGCCCTGATCCGCAGCGCCGTTCACATCGGCGCTTTGCTGGCCAGCGACGACGAAGCGGCCACCCAGTCCTTCGCGGAGTTTGGAGATCACCTGGGAAGGGCGTTCCAGATCCGGGACGACTACCTGGGGATCTGGGGAGACCAGGGAGTGACCGGCAAGTCCACCGACAACGATATCCGGCGCAGGAAGAAGTCCTTTCCGGTGGTGTACGCCTTCGAGCACGCATCCGGCGCATCCAGGGATGAACTGCTGCGGATCTACGGGCAGGAGGACCTGGACGACCCGGACGTGCTGCGGGTGATGGCGATACTGGACGAGCTGAACGCCGACGGGTTTTCCGACTCCCTGACCCAGACCAGCGCGGAGCGGGCGGTGGAAGCCCTGCAGGGGGTGGAGCTTCCGTCGTGGGCACGGGAAGAGGTGAACGGACTGGTGGACTTCCTGGCGCGGCGGCTGTACTGACTGCGGGAGTCCCCGCGCCCCTTCCGGCCAACCGATTCTGAACGAAAGCACGGGTGACGATGACTGAGGCAACGACCGTCAAAGGACCCCAGTCCGAAATATCTCCGGCCAAGAAGTCTCCGGCCAAGAGACCCATCGAAATGTCGGTGCGGCTGGGATGGTACATCCTCAGGAACCGCCTGCACGGCCGGAAGCGTTTTCCCCTGGTCACCATGCTGGAACCGCTGGAGATGTGCAACCTGGCCTGCATCGGCTGCGGACGCATCCGGGAGTACCGGCCCGTCCTGGACAAGATGATGCCGGTGGAGGAAGCGCTGTCGGCGGTGGAAGAAGCCGGGGCGCCCATCGTTTCGATAGCGGGCGGTGAGCCGACCATACATCCGCACATTGACGAGATCATCAACAGGCTGGTGGAGCGGAAGTATTTCGTGTACTGCTGCACCAACGCCCTCCTTCTGGAACGGATGTTGTCCAAGATTCCGCCGTCCAAATACTTCTGCTGGGTGGTGCACATGGACGGGATGGAGGAGAAGCACGACGAGTCGGTGGCGCGGGCCGGGGTTTTCAAGAAGGCGGTGGAGGGGATAGAACTGGCGGTTTCCCGGGGATACCGGGTCTGCACCAACACGACGGTGTTCAAGAACAGCAACGTGGAAGACCTGCACGAGATGTTCCGGTATGTCAGCGGCCTGGGTGTTGAGGGTTCCATGATCTCTCCCGGGTATGACTTCGAGGACGCGCCGGACCGGGACCTGTTCCTGAGCCGGAAGGAGTCGCGGCGGATTTTCAAGGAGCTGCTGTCCCCGGAGAAGACGGCGGGCATGAAGTTCTACAACAACCCCCTGTACCTGAACTTTCTGCAGGGGAAACGGGAATACCAGTGTACCGCGTGGTCCAACCCGACCTACACGGTGATGGGCTGGCGGAAGCCGTGCTATCCGCTGGCCGATGAACACACCGACGACGTGAATCAGCTCTACGACGCCAGCCTGTGGGAGCAGGAGTACGGGGTGGGGCGGGACCCGCGCTGCGGCAACTGCATGATGCACTGCGGGTTTGAGTCGGCGACCATTTTCCAGGCGGTGGGGACTCCCAAGGACTGGGTGACGCTGATAAAGTCGGGAGCCGCGCACAAGGGCGGCATCACGGCGGGCTGACCGGGAAACCGCGGAACCGGGCGGATGCTGACCATCGTGGCGGCCATGGAGGAGGAGCTGGCGGGGGTGCGCCGCATCCTGCAATCGCAGCGGCATGGGGATGTCGAACTCCATGTCATCGGGATTGGACGGGAAAAGCTGGAGCGCGGTCTGCGGGGGGTGTTGCCCACCATCAAGCAGCAGCGGGCAGGCGCCGTAGCTCCTGACGAAATGCTGCTGCTGGGGTTCGCCGGTGGGCTTGACCCGGCCCTTGCCGCCGGAGACCTGGCGCTGGCCGGCCGCTACTGCCGGCTGATCCCCGGTCCCATGGTCCTGACGTATGACCCCGATGCGGCTGGGCTGGACCGGAGCGGGACGCCGCCGGAGCTGCTGGAACGGTTGAGGACCGGGTTTGCCCTTGGGCTGGTCCAGCCTGGGTATATCTCGCTTTCCTCGGTGGGGTGGGTGGACCCAGTGATTCCCGAGCGCTACGAGCTCAAGTTCCTCGAGCCGGACCCGGCGATGCGGGAGCGGGCCCGGGAGTCCCTGCGGGAGGCGGGCCTGGCGGCGGTTGAGACCGATTCCATGACAGTGGAAAGGGTGGTGACCCGCAAGAGCGAGAAGCGGGAGCTGTACCGGCAGTTCGGGGTGGGAACGGTGAACATGGAGGACTACTGGGTTTCCCGGCTGGCCCAGACCGCCAGGGTGCCCTTCCTGTCGGTGCGGGCGGTGCTGGACACCGGGGAACAGTGGCTGCCTTCCTACCTGGCGCGGCTCTCAAACAGGCCGGCCGGGGTGGCGGCATGGAAAGCGGCCACTCATCCCTGGGATGCCCCGACGCTGGTGCGGCTGGCTCGGCAGGTGCGGGCGGCCCGGGAGAGCCTGGCCCGCTTCGCCGAGGCATACCTGGAGCGCCGCTCCGCCGAGCTGGCCGGCGGACAGGTCTCCGCGCCGTAGGATGAAAGCACTGGTCACGGGAGCGACCGGGTTCATCGGCGGGAACCTGGCGCGGGAGTTGGCGGCCCGGGGGCATGAAGTCAGGGCGCTGGTGCGTCCCGGAAGCAACACCTTAACAATCGATGGCACCGGGGTTGAGCCCGTGTCGGGGGACATCGTTGATCCTCCCTCGGTCCGGGAGGGCATGAAGGGGTGCGACGCCGTTTTCCATTGCGCGGCCGCATATACTTTCTGGGCACGTGACCCGGCATCCATCTACCGGACCAACGTGGAGGGGACCCGGGTGGTGCTGGAAGAGGCGAAGCGGGCCGGCGTGGCAGGGGTGGTGCACACCAGCACGGTCTCCACCATCGGGCTGAAGGAAGGGGGACTGGGGGACGAGAATGTTCCGGTGGACCCCGGCCACCTGGTGGGGCATTACAAGAAGTCGAAGTTCGCAGCGGAGCAGGCGGCGCTGGAATACGCCTCGGAGGGCCTTCCGGTGGTGGTGGTGAATCCGGCGGCGCCCTTCGGGCCGTGGGACGTCAAGCCGACGCCGACGGGACGAATCCTGCTGGACTTCCTGCGGGGCCGGATGCCGTGCTACGTGGACACCGGGATGAACGCGGTGGACGTGCGGGACGTGGCGGCGGGTCACATCCTGGCGATGGAGCGCGGGGAACCGGGGCAGCGGTATGTTCTGGGCAACCGGAATGCGTCGCTGAGAGAATTGCTGGGGATGCTGTCGGAGATTACAGGAAGGCGGGCGCCATCCCTGCGGGCGCCCATGTGGGCCGCCATCGGCGCGGCCTACGTGGACCAATTCGTCGAAGGGGCGCTGGCACGGAGACAGCCGGCGCTTCCGCTGGAGGGGCTGAAGGTGGCAAGGACACCGATGTACGTGAGTTGCCAGAAAGCGGTGAGGGAACTGGGGCTGCCGCAAACGCCGGTGGAGGATGCGCTGGAGGAAGCGGTCCGGTGGTTCACCGACCACGGCTATGTCCGGTAGGCGGGTGGGGGGCTGTGGCAATCGCACGACTGCCAGTTGGGTCAACTGCGGGTGAATGGTCATCACGAAACCGTGGGGAACATACGACGGGGGTCTGGATTCCCCCTTTTTTGCGACTCCACCGCAGGCGCAAGGCGACCCCCGCCTGCGCGGGGGCAGGCTTGTCTCAACGCCGGCGGCTGTCGCGCGGTTCGGCGCGGGAAAGACGGGTGAGAGTCGAGAATGACGGTCAGGGGCACCAGAAAAGGAGCTTTGCAATCGTCTTGCAATCCAGTGGAGTTGCAATAGTTGTGTTGAAAGGATATAGATGCCAAGCTGCGGCGCCTGCATGGTGGTATTTTCCCTACGGGACGGCCCCGGGCGACCGGACGGCCCGAAGTTGAACATCTCTGTGCGGACGGAGCAGTTCGAGTGATTGACCGGCACACCAAATTGTTGAAATTTTGGTATTCGCCCATTCCGGACCAAGGCAAGTTGGCCGGAAATGGGCGCAGGGGAGACCTTGAGGACGGGGTGGAGCGGGCTATTGGCCGCAGCCAGGACTACTTCATGCGGACGCAGGATGAAGATGGGTACTGGTGGGGAGAGCTGGAGTCCAACAACACGATGGAAGCCGAGTACATCATGCTGTCCCACTTCCTGGGACGGAAGGACGAGGAGAAGTGGAGGAAGCTGACCAATTACATAGTCAGCAAGCAGCGGGAGGATGGTTCGTGGGGCCAGTATTACGAGGCGCCGGGAGATCTGAGCACTACGGTTGAGTGCTACTTCGGGCTGAAGCTGGCGGGTTATGCGGCGGAGTCGGACCCGCTGCGGCGGGCGCGGGAGTTCATCCGGTCCAGGGGGGGCGTTCCCGGTTGCCGGGTGTTCACCAAGATCTGGCTGGCGATGTTCGGCCAGTGGGACTGGAAGGGGACTCCCAACATGCCGCCGGAGCTGATGCTGCTGCCGTCGTGGTTTCCCTTCAACATCTACGAGTTTTCCAGCTGGGCGCGGCCGACGGTGGTGCCGCTGATGCTGGTTTTGACCTACCGTCCGACCTGCGAGCCGCCGGACTGGGCGAACATTGACGAGCTGTACCTGCAGCCCCGGTCCGAGGTGGACTATTCGCTGCCCTACCCGGGGTTGAACCTGACGTGGTCGAGCCTGCTGTACCACGCGGACCAACTGGTGGGGCTGTACCGGCGGTTTCCGATCCACCCGCTGCGGGGACAGGCGGCGCAGAAGGCGGAGGAGTGGCTGCTGGCCCACCAGGAGTACGACGGGTCGTGGGGAGGGATACAGCCGCCGTGGGTGTATTCCCTGATCGCGCTGCACCACCTGGGGTACGGAGCGGACCATCCGGTAATCGAGCGGGGGTTTGCCGGGATAGAGGGGTTCGCCATCGAAACGGAGGACACGATGACCATACAGGGGTGCATTTCCCCGGTATGGGATACGTGCCTGGCGCAGCTGGCCCTGCTGGAGTCGGGGGTGCCGCCGGATGATCCGGCGATCCTGAAGTCCGGGGGGTGGCTGCTGGAGCGGCAGATCCTGAGTCCCGGGGACTGGCAGGTCAGGACCAGGAACGTCGAGCCGGGGGGATGGGCCTTCGAGTTCCACAACGAGCTCTATCCCGATATTGACGACGCGGCCATCGTGGTGATGGCGCTGATGCTGTCGGACTTGGGGGACGGGGAGGAGGCCAAGAAGCGGGCGGTACGGCGGGGGATAGACTGGATGATGGCGCTCCAGTGCAAGGACGGCGGCTGGGGGGCGTTCGACAAGGACAATAACCGGAAGTACATGGCCGACCTGCCCTTCAGCGATTTCGGGGAGACGGTGGACCCCCCCAGCGCGGACGTTACCGGCCATGTCCTGGAGATGCTGGGCCGCCGCGGGCACGGGCGGGATTACGGCCCGGTGGCGAAGGGCTACCGGTTCCTGCGGGAGCAGCAGGAAGACAACGGCTCCTGGTTCGGGCGGTGGGGGGTCAACTACGTCTATGGCACGGGGGCGGTGCTGCCCGGGCTGCAGGCCATCGGGGAGGATATGGGCCAGCCATACGTCCGCCGGGCGGTCTCCTGGCTGCTGGAGCACCAGAACGACGACGGAGGCTGGGGAGAGAGCTGCGGGTCATACGTTGATCCGGCGCTGCATGGCGTGGGCCCCAGCACCGCCTCACAGACCGCCTGGGCAATGCTGGGGCTGATGGCGGCGGGAGAGGTGGACAATCCGGCCACGCGGAGGGGAGCCGAGTACCTGGTCAGGACCCAACTGGAGGACGGCACCTGGGACGAACCCTATTTCACGGGCACCGGGTTCCCGGGGTATGGCATCGGAGAGCCGGCGCGGCAGAACGGCAGGAACGGGCGGAAAAGGCAGGACCTGGAGATGGGGGCATCGTTCATGATCAATTACCATCTCTACCGCAACTACTGGCCGCTGCTGGCGCTGGGACGGTTCCGGCGGCTGACCTTGAAGAAGGGTTCCGATAAAGGTTCCGAGAACGGATCCCGGAACGGGTCCGCGGGCGTATTGCCTCAATGCCAACCGGGGACGCAGCAACGGGGGCCGAAAAAGTTGTTAAAATAGTTCACGAAATCATCACCTCAACCCGAGGCGGCCCTATGACCCAAGGGGCGACATCTCCAGGGACTTCATGGTCAGTAGAGGATGCCTACCGGCATTGCGAGAGACTGGCCCGGACTCACTACGAAAACTTCACAGTGGGATCACTCCTGATGCCCCGGCCCCTGCGGCGGCACATGTACGCCCTGTATGCCTACTGCCGCACGGTGGACGACCTGGGGGACGAAGCTGTCCGGGGAGAGGCCAACCCTCACTTTGCCACGGAGCCGGTCCCGGCCGGGGCTTCCGGCGGCGACACGGGAAGCTACCGGCTGGCGCTGCTGGACTGGTGGGAAGGGGAGCTGGCCGCGTGCTACGAGGGCCAGCCGTCCCATCCGGTGCACGTGGCGCTGAAGGAGACGATCCGCGAGTTCGACCTGCCCCGGGAGCCGTTCCAGAGGCTTGTCGAAGCGAACCGGATGGACCAGCGGGCACAACGGCATCCCACCTACGGGGACCTCCTGCATTACTGCGATCACTCGGCCAACCCGGTGGGCCGGTTGGTGCTGTACCTGTTCGGGTACGGTGACGAGGAACGGCAGCGGATGTCGGACGCCACCTGCACCGCCCTGCAGCTGGCCAACTTCTGGCAGGACGTGGCAAGGGACTACCGGAAGGGGCGGATTTACATTCCGCTGGAGGACATGGAGACCTTCGGGTATACCGAGAGCGAGCTGGCGGAGGGCGTGGAGAGCCGGGCTTTCCGGGAGCTGATGGCGTTCGAGGTGGAGCGGGCGGAAGGGCTGTTCCGGGAAGGGGCGCCTCTGGCGGGAACGCTGACCGGCCCGGCGCGGCTGGACGTGGCGCTGTTCACCCGGGGGGGAATGGCGGTGCTGGAGGCAATACGGAAGCAGGACTACCGGGTGCTGGGGAAAAGGCCCTCGCTTTCCCGCGCCCGCAAGGCGGGGTTGTTCCTCTCCGCGTGGACGGGGGCGAAGCTGGGAGCCGGCTGGGGGCTGCCGGAAAGCCGTAACGGGGAGGTGCGCCAGTGACGACCCTGGCGGCGGCCTACGAAGAGTGCCGCCGGATAACACGCCGGGAGGCCAAGAATTTCTACTTCGCCTTCCTGACCCTGCCCCGCCCCCAACGGGCCGCAATCTACGTGGCGTATACTTTCTGCCGGTACTGCGACGACGCGGTGGACGAAGAGGGGACCATGGACGCGAAGCTGTCCATGCTGGGCGAACTGAGGGGCAAGCTGGGACGGTGCTACGAGGGACAGGAAGAGGAAACGGTATTCCTGGCCCTGGCCGACGTGGTGCGGCGATACGGGATTCCGCAGGAGTATTTCCTGGAGATCCTGGCGGGGGTGGAATCGGACCTGGTGAAGGACCGGTACGAGAACTTTGACGAACTGAGGCGGTACTGCTACCAGGTGGCATCCGCGGTCGGGCTGGTCTGCCTGCACATCTTCGGCTTCGAGAACCCGAAGGCGAAAGACCATGCCGTTGACCTCGGGCTGGCGATGCAGCTGACCAACATCGCGCGGGACGTGAAGGAGGACCTGGACATGGGAAGGGTGTACCTTCCCAGGGACGAGATGGAGAGATTCGGGTACAGCGAGGCGGACCTGACGGCGGGCACGGTGAATCCTGCCTTCACCGACTTCATGCGCTTCCACTGCCAGCGGGCGCGGGGGTATTTCGACTCGGGGTTTCAACTGATGCCCTACCTTCCCCCACGTTCCCGGGCGTGTCCCGCCGTGCTGGGAGGTCTATACTCGAGGGTGTTGGACCACATCGAAGCCGTGGACTACGATGTGCTGAACCACCGGGTCAGCCTGAGCAAGATGGAGAAGGTGGGGGTTACCGCCCAGACATGGCTGGTCAGCCAACTGAACCGCCGCCGTCCGATACCAGCGTAGTCGTGCTGGGCGGGGGAGTCGCCGGAATATCCGCCGCCCTGCACCTCTCCGAAGCCGGGTTCAAGGTCACGCTGGTGGAGTCCCGCCGTTTCCTGGGAGGGAGGGCGTTTTCCTTCACGGACGGGAAAACCGGGGACGAGGTGGACAACGGCCAGCATGTAATCACCGGCGGCTGCACCCGGTTCCTGGACTTGCTGGAGCGCCTAGGGGCCCGGGAGCGGTGGTTCGTGCAGCCCCGACTGCACATAAAGGTGCGTTCACGGCAGGGGACCGAGGGGGCGCTCCGCACCGGGCTGGCGCCGCCCCCCTTCCACCTGCTGGGGTCATTGCTGCGGTATCCCCATCTACCGGCGGCGGACAAGGTCCGGGTCCTCGCCGCGCTGGTGACGGCCAAGTTCACGGACCGCTGGCAAACCGGATTTGAGCGCATGACGTTCCGGGACTGGCTGGTGGAGCGAGGGCAGACGGAAGGGGCCATCGCTAAGTTCTGGAACGTATTCGTCGAACCGGTCCTGAACGACAGCGTTTCCGACGTGAGCGCCGCCATGGGGCTCATGTTCGTCCAGGAGGCGATGCTGAAGGGATACGAAGACCCCAACATCGGCTATCCGACGGGCGGCCTGCTGCCGTGCCTGGGCGAGCCGGCCAGGGAGCGATTGTCAGGGCTGGGCTGCAGCGTGATGCTGGGGGCGCCGGTGAAGCGGATAGTTGTGGAAGCGGGAAGCGGCTCCTCCCAGCCAGCGTCCGCCGCTCTTACGGGGCATGAGTCCACGGGCGGGGTGCTGCCCGGGGCACGGGTGGCGGGGGTAGAACTGGGGTCGGGGGAGATGGTGACCGGGGACAAGTATGTCAGCGCCCTGCCCCGGGATGTGCTGGGGACGGTCCTGCCCGATGAGACGGCCGGTATGCCGGTTTTCTCCAGGTCGGGAAAGATTGAGCAGGCCCCCATCGTGAATGTTCACCTGTGGTACGACCGGCCGGTCATGGAGGAGGATTTCTGCGCCTTTGTGGACAGCCCCCTGCAGTGGGTGTTCAATAAGGGAGCGGCTTCGGGAAGGTCTATCCCGGGAAGGGGACAACCGGAGGGCGGGGGCGCCACCGGGCAGCGGATCTGCGTTTCCCTGAGCGCGGCGTGGGAGCACATTGACCTGCCCAGGGAGGAGCTGGCACAGGCGATCCACGCCGAGGTCCTGTCGGCCTTCTCCCATGAGGCGGCGCGGGAGAAGGGAGGCCCCCCAAGCCTGCTGCACTGGTCGGTGGTGAAGCAGAGGAACGCGACAATCCGGTGCCTGCCCGGGGCGGAGGAGCTGCGGCCGCCGAGTGCAACCCCGATCTCCAACTTGTTCCTGGCCGGGGACTGGACGAAGACCGGGTGGCCTTCGACGCTGGAGGGGGCGGCGCGAAGCGGGTTCAACGCAGCCCAAGCCGCGTCGTCGTCGTTGGGGAAGACCCCGGGTCCGGTCCGGCGGACGGAGGGCGGATGACCGTAAGGAGCAACACGGTGGCGGTGACCGGGGCGTCGGGTTACATAGGAACCCGCCTGCTAAGGGAGCTGGAAAAACGGGGGGACGGGCGCCTGGTCGCCCTGGACACCCGTCCGCTGGCGTTGCCGGTCCACAACATCGTGGCGAGGCGGAAGGATGTCAGCAGGCCCATCGACGACATCCTGCACCAGCACCGGGTATCCACCCTGGTGCACCTGGCATCGGCGGCCAGTCCCGACGGAGACGCCGGGGACGGGGACTCAACAACCAATGCCAACCTGCTGATGCTGGAATCGGTGCTGCACTCCTGCGAACGGGCCGGGGTCAACAACGTGGTGTTCCTGAGTTCCCACCTGGTCTACGGCGTCTGGCCGGACAATCCGATCCCGTTGACCGAGGACTCGCTCCTCCGGCCCAACAAGGACTACCCTCCCTCGAACGAGAAATTCCTGTGCGAAGGCGCGGTGCAGAAATACGCGCTGCGTCATCCCGAAGCCTGCCTTACGGTCCTGCGGACGCCGCCGGTCCTGGGCCCGAGCACGCCACCCGACCCTTCGCGGATATTCCCAACCGCCGTGCCCCCGTGCCGGCGGCCGAGGGGCATCCCATTCCAGTTCCTGCACGAGGACGACCTGGCGCGGGCGATAACGACGGTTGTTGACCGGCAAACGGCAGGGACTTTCAACCTGGCCGCGGAAGGGATTGCCACATACAGCGAGATCGCGGAGGCATTGCTCTCCGGCTCCAAAACGAAGCGCAGAATTCCGGGACTCGGGATTCCGGGGCTGCTGCCCGTCGACCTGCCGCAGATGCCCAAGCTGGAACGGGGAGACGGATTCCGGCAACGGGACGTGCTGAAGCACCCTGTAATCCTCAGCACGGGTAAGGTCAAGCACGCGCTGGGGCTGCGAGCCCGGTATTCGTCCCTGGAGACGCTGACATCCTTCGTCAACGCGGCGCTGGTGTGAAGCGTGACTCCGCGCCGGCGACTCATCATCGACACGGACCCCGGGGTGGACGACGCCATCGCCATCCTGATGGCCCTGGCGGCTCCCGAAGTGGAAGTGTTGGGGCTGACCACGGTGGGCGGCAACGTTTCCCTGGCCCAGGGGACGCGGAACGCGCTTTCCCTGCTGGAATTCACGGGAGCCGGCAACGTTCCCGTATCGCGGGGGGCGTCCCGGCCGCGGCGGGGGAAGTACCGGTATTCCCACGAGTTTCACGGAAGGACGGGGTTGACGCGGCGGATGCCCGCTCCGTCCATCCGGGCGGTTGGCGAACCGGCGGTGGAGTTCACGGCGGGACGGCTGGAACAGCAACCGGGGGAGATAGACCTGGTTGCGCTGGGCCCGTTGACCAACCTGGCCCGACTGCAACGCAGATATCCGGGAGCGCTGGCCAAGGGCCGTTCCGTGATTGTCATGGGCGGCGCCGTGGGGGTGCCGGGCAACGTGACTCCCCACGCCGAGTTCAACTTTTACAGCGATCCAGTGGCGGCGCAGGAGGTCCTGGAAACGGGAGTGCCGATGACGCTGGTGGACCTGGGGGCCTGCCGGCAGGTGTGGATATCGAGGGAGGACGCGGCGGCAAGCCAGGGGGGAGGGCCGCTGGGCCGGCTGGCAGCGGAAATCCTGCAGGGATGGTTCGAGCAGGACCCGGGGCGGGACCGGTTCGAGTTCTACGATCCCTTGACTGTGGCGGCAGTAATTGATCCCGCCGTGGTCAGAGTCCGGTCGGTGACGCTGGAGGTGGATACCGGGGATCCCGGGCGGCTGGGTGAGTCTCGGGTAATCCGGGAGGGCGGTCCAACGGCAGTGGTTGAAGGTGTGGACGCGCCCCGGTTCTTCGCGCTGCTGGAGCGGTTGCTGGGGTTGGGAGCCGGCTAAACCTCGGTGAGGTTGGGGGACAGTTCCTCCAGCTCGAAGTTGTTTTCCCAGAGGAAGTCCAACTCCGCCTGCTCGGCTTCGGTCAGCGGCGGGGTATCCACCGCCTCCGAGTAGTCCCGCAGTTCGTCCAGGTTGGTGAAGTTGGGCAGGACGGAGACGATGCTGGGCTGGTAGAGGGCGAACTGGATGGCGGCCTGGCTCAACAACCGTCCGGTGTCCTCACCGGCGAGGAACTGCACCCTTTCCACCTTGCGGAGGGCCTCGCGCAGCCATTCCATGCGGCGGTGGGAGCGGTGGTCGCTTTCGTCGAACTCGGGTACCTGGGTGTAGCGGCCGGTCAGGGCCTCGGAGGCGTGGGGGACGCGGGAGAGGAGGCCGACCTCGCAGTCCTGGGCGATGGGGAAGAAGTCCCTGGCGGGTTCCTGCTCCAGGATGCTGTATATGATCTGCAGGCTGTGGACGTGGCGCTCCTTCATGGACGCCTCGCCTTCCTCGAACCAGCCGATGTCGGGGCCGAGGGCGGAGCCGTAGTAGCGGATTTTCCCCTCGGTCTTGAGCTCCTCCAGGGTCTCGAAGACCTCTTCCTTTTCCAGGGCGTCGATCCTGGGGTTGTGGAGCTGGTAGAGATCGATGTAGTCGGTGTTGAGGCGGCGGAGGCTCTGCTCGCAGGCGAAGCGGATGAACTCGGGCTCGAACTTCTGGGGCCGCTCCTGGTGGCCGACGCGGGGGGTGAGGGTGTCGTAGAAGTCGTAGCCGAACTTGGTGGCTATGACGATGTCGTGGCGGCGGTGGCCGATGTGCTTGGCGAGGACTTCCTCACCAAACCCCTCGCCGTAGGTGTCGGCGGTGTCGAAGAAGTTGATTCCCAGGTCAACGGCGTTTTCCAGGAGGGCGGCCTTCTCATTGTCCGGGATATGGCCCCACCAGTTGGTGGCGACGGTCCAGACGCCGAAGCCGACTTCGGAGAGGGAAAGGTCGGTGCGGGGGAGGTTGCGGTATTTCATGGGGGGTTACATCCTTTTCTGGTGGTTGAATCGACGAAAGCCATTCCGTAGACGGGAAATCCTTTAACCGGGTACTCCCGTAACTATCCCGTGCCTGGCGAGAATGGCGTCCACAAAGGGTTTGAGGATAGCCTCCGCTCCCATTTCGATGCAGATTCCCGCCACCCGGTTCTCATTTTCCCGGTCGTAGAAGACGACCACGTTCCTGGCGATGGTTTCACCGTCCCCAAAGGGCCGACCGGTTTCGATGTACAAGTACCCTTCTTCGGGGTAGTAGGTCACTACTGGTTCGGGGATCTGGTTGGTGTCTGGTTTTGCCATGGTCTGCCTCCGTACTGGTCTTCCAAACCGCGGTCGGAATAAGCGGTTTCGAACCTGCCATTTTCCGGGGAATTTCCCTCGTATACTACCTTGATCCACCGGTCCCAGCCTGGAACTCTTCCAACCAGAACGGTCATGGGATTTCCGGTGGCCTGGCTGGTTTCTTCCCACCGGTCATAGGGATCTCTGGTGATGAGTACCACCCACTCTGGACGTATATCCGAGTGGCGGCCCAATGCTGTCTCTCCGTGGCGGGTTTTAGGAAGAGCATGGAATGCTTGCCGTAATGCGAGGTCATCTTCCAATAGTTCAATACAAGCGGTCGGTGCGGGGGAGGTTGCGGTATTTCATGGGGAGTTAATTCCTTTGTGGGTTAGGTGCGGGCTGGATGAACTTCGTCCCGACCGACCAAGGCGGCCAGGAGGGAGGCCACAGAAACATTTCGTTCTCCGTATCCATATATCCCGGTGTGGGATGGGTCGTGAGCATCGCCCAACATCAGGAAACGGATGTCAAGTTCCAGCCGGTCTTTGCAAGCCGAGACTGCGTCTCCGACACCCAGGACAGCGAACGAACCGCTGCCAGCAAGGCGGAAACCCTTTCCCGACAGGGCTCCAATAACCCCGCTGATTTGCGACCGTCGTTCCGATTCATGGAAGTATTCCAGCCAGTTGGTGGAAAGATACTCTTCTCCTGACCGCAGATAAAAGGCGGTATCCAGCGGAGTTCCGCTGATTCCGATGTCGCGACGCCGGCAATACCGCGCAACGTGGTGATGCGGGAGCAAGTCCGTTACGGTCAGTCCTCCTTAATTCGCTGGAACCATTCCCCGAACTCTACAAGCCGGCTGGTTATGTGGGAACGACTGCCCGTTTCCTGTCCTCCGGCCAGGTCTGCGAAAGTGCCGTCGGATTTGCAAGCGGCGTACATCACATTGTCCCGGTCGAGGAACCAGAGGGTTGCACGCCTCGGGTCAGAAAAACGCCAAACGGCGCAAATCCAGCCCTCGGGGGAACACGCCAAGTCCAACTTTCCGGTGGATTCCACCTCTGCAAAAAAGGCGAGGAACCCCAGGACGCTCTCCAGGGTTACCGGGACGTCCCCGTCTTCCAAATCTTCATCCGATGCAAAATAACCTATGCGGTCCGCCAGATCGTTCCGGCCCCAAGCGCACAGCATATCACGGGCAGCGGCTACCGACGGGATGCCCTCGATCTCCATTTTCGACAGGGGGCGTTTCTTGAAGCTGACCATCAGCTTTTACGCCCTTACCAGCCCCAGGCTTCCCTTGATGGCCTCGACTTCCTGTTGGAAGGCTTGGTCGGTGAGGGCAGGGGTGAGGTTGCCGAGGTCAACGCGGGGGATGATGTCCACCCAGGACTTGCAGCCGCCGTATTCGGGGATGAAGGGGACGGTGACGGGCTGCTCTATCCGGTAGACCCGCAGCAGCATGATGGACAGGGGCAGCATGGGCTTCCAGTGGAGGCGGGACTGGGCGTAGGCATCGGTCCAGATGTGGTGGGGCGATAGGTCGTCCACCTTTTCCTGGGCCTCGACTTCCATGAGTTCTTCGACCTTCGCGAAGTGGGTGAAGGTGATGGATTCGGACCGGGGGGAGTCTTCGAGCAGGCGGGACAGGGCGGGCTGGTGCTCGTCCTTGAGCAGGTCCTCCCGCTGGTGCTCGTAGGTGGGGTAGAGGAGAAACTCGGGGTGGATGACCCGAAAGTCCTTGCCTTCCTCGTGGATGCCGCCCTTGCGGAGCAGGAGAATCTGCTGCCCCTTGCTGAGGGCGTCGACGGTGACGGCCCATTCCTTCAAGGCTAGCTGGCAACGGTTTGGCAGCATGGCGTTCCTCCCATCGCAATCTTAATCAGTCAATGTATGGCAATGGTAGCATCCGGCGTACAGGCGCTCAATCCCCGGAGGGGATGGACAGGACGCCGCACCCCGTTCGTTAGAGGAACTGGTTGAGCTTGAGCATCCCGGCCAGGTTGCGGGTGGTCACTTCGGAGACCTCTTCCACGGCGATGCCCTTGATTTCGGCCAGCTTGCGGGCGACCTCGAGGACGTGGCGGGGTTCGGTCCAGTTGTGGCGGTATTTCTTGAAGGGCTGGGGATAGGCGTCGGTTTCCAGGACCATGTTCTCCAGGGGGATGTTGCGGGCGGTCTCCTGGAGCTCGGGGAGGCGGAGCAGGGGTCGGGCCAGGGATATGAAGAAGCCGCAGTCGATGGCCTCCAGCGCGGTGGGCTCGTCACCCTGGAAGTAGTGCATCGCGCCGCCGACCTCGTGGGCGCGTTCCTCCCGGAGCAGGCGGAAAACGTCGGGGTGGGACTCGCGGGAGTGGAAGATGACGGGCAGGTCCAGGCTGCGGGCCAGGCGGATATGCTCCCGGAAGACCTGGTGCTGGGTCTCGGGGTCGGGAGAGCCAGGCAGGTAGTCCAGGCCGACCTCGCTGATGCAGACCACCTCGGGGCGCGTCCGGGCCATCCCTTCCAGCTCGGCGTAGGCGTCCTCGTCAACGGTCTGGTGGGCGTTGGTGGGGTGGATGCCGACGCCGGCGTGGAAGATGTCGTACTGGCGGGCCATGTCGATGCAGGCGCGGGTGGAGTCCATGGTGGTGCCGGCCAAGACGATGAACTTGATGGCGGCGGCCTCGGCCCGCTGGACTATCCCGGGGATTTCCGAGGGAGCGTACTGATCGAGGTGGGTATGGGCGTCTCCGAAGACGACTCCGGCGGGAGGGGCTGGTTCCGGCGGTATCTGGTCTTCCGGCATGGGGCTGTCCTCCGGGGATTTGGTGTTCCCAGTTTACACTCGGCGGGGGACAAAGCGCCAACGGACGAACTGTCCGGCGGGCGGCGGCGCACCGGCGCACCGGGTTGTTGACGTCATTTCGGCGGCGGAGCCGGACCGGATAATCGCCGGTAGCTTTTCGGATGAGTTGCGGCTATCATACGGCTAACCAAGGGTGGCCTAACGGAAAATCCAACGGCTTCGTGCCGAAAGGAGGATGCACCAATGGCGAAGGATTATACGATTTACGTAGGGAGCGTCGGCGGGGGGCTGTCCTTCAGCCCGGACGGCGGCGAGACCTGGAACCGGGTGCGGGACCCGCTGCCCTCTGAATGCAACGTGCGGGCGCTGACGGTCGATCCCAACGACCCGCACCGGGTCATCGTCGGGTCGGACGTGGGCCTGTTCCGCAGCAACGACAACGGCGGAAGCTGGGAGCATATTGAATCGCCCCTGGACGACAACATCCAGACCTGGTCGGTCACTGTTGACGCGGAGGACAGCGACACCATCTTCGTGGGCGCGCGGCCCGACGCCTATCGCTCCCGGGACGGCGGTAAGACCTGGGACCACCTGGACATAGGAGTGACGATCCCCTGCCCGGTGGGCATTCCCCGGACGACCAACATGATAGTCGATCCCCGGGACCACCGCACCATCTGGGCGGGCATCGAGGTGGACGGTGTCTACAAGAGCCTGGACGGCGGCGACAGCTGGGTCCACCTGCCGGACCTGGGTCCCGATCCCTTCCACGGCGACGTTCACGGCATGGCCATAAAGCCGGGACGGGAGACCTCGGTGTACGTGACCAGCCCCTTCGGAATCGCCACCAGCACCGATGAGGGGGAGAGCTGGGACTACCACGAGTTCCCCAAGTTCCACGAGGGCGACGCCCGCTCCTACTGCCGGGGCGTGGCGCTAAAGGCCGACGACCCGGATACCATGTTCGTCGGCAACGGCGACTTCATTCCCGGCGTGACCGGAGCGATCCGCCGCAGCAAGGACGGGGGCCGGAACTGGGACTCGGCGCCGCTGCCGGTGGAGCCCAACTCGGTGGTGTACTGGTTCGGGACCCATGCCGAGCGGCCCAACGTCATCGCGGCGGCCAGCCTATACGGGTATGTGTACCTGAGCGAGGACGGCGGGGAGTCCTGGAGCAAGCTGAGGAAGGAGTTCGGCGAGGTCCGCACCGTGGCGGTGACGCCCAACTAACCTTCCAGCTATCGCATCCAGCCGATGAACCTGCAAGCGGTGGTGGGGGTTGAGCCTCCACCACCGCAGTTATTCCCGCATCCGGTTTCCCACCGGATGTATAATGGCGGCGGGAGAAGCCGAATGACACAGGAACTGCCGCCACCCGGCTCCAACGGTGTAGAATCGCACGCAGCCATGAGCCGACGGTTTATCGCTCATGCCCGGGATGAGTTGGACCGGGGCGACCGGCTCCAGGCTTCGGAGAAGCTGTGGGGAGCGTGTGCCCACGCCCTGAAGGCCGTGGCGATCCAGCGGGGTTGGAGCCACACGAAGCACCGGGACATCCACAGTATTGCTATCCAAATCGGTAACGAGTTTGGGCGGCCGGACTTTGAGGCGAAAATCAGGATCGCGAACTCTTTCCACGAGAACTTCTACGAAAACGAAGAAGAGGAAGACAGTATCAGGCGGGCGATAGACGAGGCGGAAGGCTTCATTGCCGACCTTGAAGAAGTCCGTGACGCAGGGCCGAGGCCCTTCACCATAGCCAACGAGTCGGACCGGAACCGGGTTGGGCAGCTGCTGGGGCTGCGGCGAAGCGAGCGGCCCGAGATTGGCGACCACTCCGAGGTCGGATTCAGCAAGACGGACCGAAACCAGAACAAGGAGGACCAATCGTGAAGCTGGTGTTTTTTGACGATTTCAAGCTGGGCGCGGTCAAAGGAGACAACGTTGTCGACCTGTCCGGCGCTGTGGAGGATCTTGGCCACACCAGGCCCCAGTATCTGCTCAACCGCCTGATTGAAAGCTTCGACCAGCGCCGGGGCGCCCTGGAAGCGGTGATTGCCGAGCAGCCGGGAACGCCCATCGCATCCGTGAGGTTGCGGTCGCCGGTGCCGAAGCCCAACAACATCGTGGCGATGGCGGTGAACTACATGGAAGACGGCACGCGGGATGAGCCGGCGCCGATCAACGCCTTCCACAAGGCGGGGACTGCGGTTATCGGAGACGGGGACACCATGGTGCTGCCCGACGTTCCGGCCACCATCTTCGAGGGGGAGGCCGAGATGGCCTTCGTCATTGGCAAGACGGCCGACAACGTCAAGGCCGAAGACGCCTACGACCACATCTTCGGGTACCTGAACTTCATCGACGGCTCGGCCCGGGGGCTGCCGCCGGCGGGCAACACCTTCTTCCAGATGAAGTCCCGGGACACCTTCGCTCCCATGGGGCCGTACCTGGTGACCGCGGACGAAGTGGCCAACCCAATGAACCTCCAGGTGCAGCTCACAGTCAATGGAGAGCTGAAGCAGAACTTCAACACCAACGACATGGCCCACGACATTGCCCGCTGCGTGGAATGGGCGTCATCCATCCACACCCTGCATCCCGGGGACGTGGTTGCCACCGGCACCAACCACAGGGGCCTGAGCGCCTTCCAGGACGGGGACGAGATTACGCTGATGGTGGAAGGCCTGGGTACACTGTCCTTCAACGTCCGCGACGACCTGAAGCGGACGTGGGGGCGGGATACCCGGCTGGACCGGATGGAGGCCGGCCTGGAGGGGACCACCCCGCAACTGACCGGCAAGTACGCCTAGACCCATCCGGGAAGCGATGCCTTCCTCCCCCGCCGGGGTGATAACCGCCACCTGGCGGGACATAGTCATCCTGACCTACGAAGCAGACCCCGGGGCGCTGCCGATGCGGCTGCCCTGGGGTGTTTATTTGGACCTGTGGCAGGGCAAGTGCCTGGTGAGCCTCGTCGGACTGAGGTTCCTGGACACCCGGGTCCTGGGAGTGCATCTTCCGGTGTGCGGCAGCTACCCGGAGGTCAACCTCCGGTTTTACGTGCGGAGGGAAGTGGATGGGGCAACCCGAAGGGGAGTGGTATTTATCCGGCAGTTGGTGCCCTACCGGCTGACCGCCCTGGCAGCGCGTATGGTCTACCGCGAACGGTTCCGCCAGGCGCCGGTAACCCATTCCCGAGAGGTTGAGCCGGCCAGGGCCGAGTACGCCTGGAGCGACGGCAGCAGCGAGGGCAACTTCGCCGTATGGGACCTGCAGCAACCCGACCTGCCAGAGCCCGGTTCCCTTGAAGAGTTCATCACGTGCCGTTACTGGGGATACAGCATCCGCCCGGGGGGGACGGCGCTGGAGTACCGGGTCTCCCGCCCCGAGTGGGAAATCCAACGGGCTGGACAGGCTGACCTGGCCGTGAGGGACAGCGGGGTGGTGGGGAAGGTCTTGTCACCATCGCTGCGGAAGGGGCCAGTATCCGCCCTGTACGCTCAGGGGTCGGAAGCGGGAATACACCGGCGGGTGAGGGTGAAGTGATGAAGGCCGGACTCAGTGGCCGTCAGCAGCGCAGTTGATGACCAGCATCCGGTCGAGCTGGGCCAGGTCCTTTTCCACGCTGACCTCGGCGCCCGGGAAGAGCTGGGCCGCTCTTGCGGTCACGGGCGGAGCCTGTTCGGGGTCCATTTCCAGCAGGATGATGCCGTGCTCCTTCAGCTTGCCGCCGGCGGCCTGTTCCAGAAGGCGCATCATCAGGTCCAACCCTTCGAGCCCTCCGTCAAGAGCGGCGGCCGGCTCCCACTGGATTTCCGGCTGGAGGGTGGGGATGTGGTCGGTGGGCAGGTAGGGCAGGTTGGCAACGATAAGGTCCACCGGCTCGGGGAGGGGTTCCAGGAGATCTCCCTTGAGGAGAGTTACCCGGTCGGAGACGTTGTGGGAGCGTATGTTGTAGTTGGCAACGTCCAGCACCGGGTCGAAGTTGTCGATGGCGTAGATGCGGGCCATGGCCAGGTGGATGGCCAGGTTGACCGCCACCGCTCCGGTGCCGGTGCCAACGTCGGCGATGACCAGCTCCGGCGTCTCCATTCCCATCAGCGCCATGAACAGGGCGTGTTCCACCAGTGATTCGGTCTCGGGGCGGGGGATGAGAACATCGGAGTTGACCAGCAGGTTCACGCCGTAGAACTCCTTGTAGCCCAGGATGTAGGCCAGGGGTTCGCGGGTAAGTCTGCGGTCAACGATCTGGGCGAGGGCCTGCCCCTGCTGGGCCGGGACCTCGGACTCCTGCTCGGAGAACAGGGCGGCACGGGGGAACCGCATCACGTTCATCACCATGACTTCGGCTTCCAACCGGGCGTCGGGGATGCCGGATGCTTCAAGGGTGCGGTGGGTCTGCTGGAGGACGTCGCGGAGGGACGGCATGACCGGGACTAGGCGGAGCCCTCTCCGAGGAGCTCGTCCTGTTCGTGGGAGACTAGGGCGTCAATGACGTCGTTCAGTTCGCCGTCCATGACCCGCTGGACGGGATGAAAGCTGGACGAGATGCGGTGGTCGGTGATGCGGTCCTGGGGGTAGTTGTAGGTGCGGATTTTCTCGGAGCGGTCGGCGCTGCCCACCTGGGACTTGCGGCTGCTGCTGATCTCCGCATCGTGGCGTTCCTGCTCGGCCTCGAAGAGACGGGCCCGCAGCATGGCCATGGCCTTCTGCTTGTTCTTGTGCTGGGAGCGCTCGTCCTGGCAGACGACCACCACTCCGCTGGGCTCATGGACGATGCGGACGGCGGTGGCGACCTTGTTGACGTTCTGTCCGCCGTGTCCGCCGGCATGGAAGATGTCGATGCGCAGCTCGTCGGGGTTCACCTTGACTTCGACTTCGTCGGCTTCGGGGAGGACAGCCACGGTGGCGGTGGAGGTGTGAATCCGGCCCTGGGCCTCGGTGTCCGGGACGCGCTGGACGCGATGGACCCCCCGCTCGTACTTGAGGCGGCTGAAAGCCCCCTTGCCCTGGATTTCGAAGACAATCTTGTTGAACCCGCCCAGGTCCGACGGGTTGGCGTCCATGACCTCGACGTTCCAGTTCTGGAGCAGGGCGTAGCGGGAGTAGAGGCGGTACAGGTCGGCGGCGAAGAGGCTGGCCTCCTGTCCGCCGGCGCCGGAGCGAATCTCAACGATGACGTCCCGCTCGTCGTTGGGGTCCTTGGGGAGCAGGGCGATGCGAAGAGACTGGGCCAGATCGTCGAGGGCGGCGTCAACGGACTCCATCTCCTCGCGGGCCATGGCCACCAATTCCGGGTCGCCCCCCTCTTCCACCAGGGCTCTCAGGTCCTTCTGCTCGACGGTCAAGTCCTCGTAACGGCGGGCGATTGCAACGAGGTCATCCAGCGAGGCACGCTCCTTGGCCAACTCCTGGATCCGCTCGAAGTTGACGGCAACCTCGGGGCGGCCCATCTCGGCTTCGATTTCTTCGTACCGGTGGACGATGGGTGTCAGCTTGTCGAAGATGGAACTCATATCGGCAGTTACGGCTTGTGGTCCTGGAAGGTAGGGAAAGGGCGGATAATATGCACGGTTCCTAGTTTATCCCAAACCCGCTGACTCAACAATAGAGCCCGACATAAACGCCGGTCACGGCTTGGTCCCGTGGTGGACGGCGACGGCGCCGAAGCCCAGGGTGACGTAGCCCACGTCGACCAGGCCGGTCTGGCGGAACAACTCGGCGAGACGGCCGGCCTGGAGGAAGTAGTCCACCGACTGGGGAAGGTAGGTGTAGGCGGCGCGGTCCCCGGCGACCAACTGGCCCATGAGGGGGACCATGCGGTGGAAGTACAAGCGGAAAAGCCCGGCCTTCATTCCCCGGTCCATGGGGGTGAGTTCGAGAGTGGTGACCCGGCCCCCGGGACGGACGACGCGCACCATTTCCCTGATGGCCGCGGGCAGGTCGGGCATGTTGCGCAGGCTGAATCCGGCGGTGGCGCAGGCGAAGGCGCCGTCGGGGAAGGGGAGCGCCAGCGCATCGCCGGCCAGGAGGGTGACGCTTTCCTGGAGTCCGCGTTTGCGGGACTTGCACAGTCCGACGGACAGCATTTCGGGGAGCAGGTCCACTCCGACGGCGTGGGTGACTCCGCGATGGGCGGCAAGGGCGAAGGCCAGATCGCCAGTCCCGGTGGCGATGTCGAGGGCGGGACCCTCCAGGCCGGCAGTGGTCAGGGCGGCGGTCCGGCGCTTCCAGCGGTGGTGCATCCCGCCGGTCATCAGGGTGTTCATCAAGTCGTACCGGGGGGAGATGCGGGCAAACAGGTCGGCAACGTAACGCTGCCTGGCTTCACCCTTTAGCTGGGCCATGGCACTGACCGGAAAGCCGGGGTTCAGTCCTGACTGCGTTCGTCGTAGCGCAGGTCATCGGACAGTTCCTCATTGACGCCGAGGGACACCAGTATCTTCTCGACGAAGTACCGGACCATGTCATCAACGGAAGCGGGCTGGAGGTAGAAGGCGGGCGCGGGGGGCAGGATGGTGACGCCCATGCGGGAAAGGGCGAGCATGTTTTCCAGGTGGATGCTGTGGACGGGCGTCTCCCGGGGCACCAGCACCAGCGGACGTTTTTCCTTGAGGCACACATCGGCGGCGCGGAGAAGGAGATTGTTGGATATGCCGTGGGCCAGGGACGCGAGGCTGTTCATGCTGCACGGCACGACGGCCATCCCCGCGGTTGAGAAGGTGCCGCTGGCGATGGGAGCGCGCAGGTCGCTGACCGGATACCAGGTGAAGGAGGGGTGCTCCACCCACTCGGCGAGGGCGGTGTTGAAGGACTCCCCCAGCTCGTCCTGCCACACCAGCTTGCCGCCGTTGGAGCAGACGCAGATGGTCGGGACCTCCCGCCGGAGCAACTCGTCCACCGTGCGGCGGGCCAGAACGGCGCCGCTGGCCCCGGTGATTCCGACGACAACCGGCTTGTCCGCGGTGGGCATGGGATGGATGCTCCGGTGAAGGGCTGGAGGCTTCCTGCCCGACAAAGAAACGCCCCGACGCTTGACGCGGCCGGGGCGTGAACTTCGGTCAGAGGGCAGTTAGTCCAGTACCAGCTCCTTGTTGACGCGCTCGGGCGCGCCCATGAGAGCCAGACCTTCCTCGGGGCCGGTGTTGTTGCAGAAGAACTCGATCCGGTTGCCGTCGGGGTCGAAGAAGTAGATGCTGGAGGTCATGCCGTGGTCGGTGTTCCGGTCCAGCGTGACGTCCTGGTCCTTCAGGTTGCCGTAGACCTCTTTCAGGGCCTCCAGGTCCTCGACCTGAACGGCGAAGTGGTTGAGGCCGAGCTGTCCCTCGGTGACGGGGATGGCGTTCTCGGGAGCCTGGAACAGGGCCAGGTCGTGGTGGATCTTGCCGCAGGTCAGGAAGGTGCCGGTGGGGCGGGACAGGGAGACTTCAAACCCCAGGACTTCGGTGTAGAACTTGGTGGAAGCCTCGATGTCCTTTACGTTCAAGACCAGGTGGCCAACGCGCATGGGTTTCGCCATTTGGTTCCTCCTTAAAGGTCGCCGCGCCGCCGACAACGATGTATAACGCCCTGGGCGGCGGGCCGTTTGTTGGAGTATACGCCGGGTTAAATGGGTTGCCAAGAGGTTGAAACGCCAACCTGGGACGACGGCCCGGGCAAGGTGAGAACCCGGCACATGGGGTATAATTCCCGGTACGCAAATAAGCGAAGGAGAAACACTTGGTAGCCACCGATATAATCAGAGAACTGTTCGCCGATGCCCGCCTGATGCAGACACAAGCCCTGCAACGGTTGGCGGCGGATGATATCCGGGACGCGGCAGAGAAAGCGTGGTGCGCAACCAAGCGGGCCACCGACGGCCTTCTGCTGGCAAAGACGGGCAGGGAACCACAGACTCCGGCCCAGACCGCGGGCGGTCTCCGAGCCCTGGCCTTCCAGGATGCACGGTTTCAACGCCTGAGGTCCTTCTACAACACCTGCGTCAAAGAACTTCACTCCGACTGCTTCTATGATGGGCACTGCGAACCAGCGGGCCAGTTGGCCGAGACCATCCGCGAAACCGAGCAGTACATTAGTGATGCCGAGCGGCTTGCCGGAGACTGAGCCGCCGGATTTCACCCACACCTCCCTGCGTTGACACCCAACAAGGGCAAGAATACACTCGATTTGAGCGATAAATAGTCCGGCAAAGCCCTGTTGCGGCGAGCCGGAGTTTCCAGGAACGAGAGATGCCGATTACCGACGTAGAGGTGGTCCGAAGCTGCCGGGTGTGCGGCTCGGAATTCGAGACGATCAAGGTCAAGAAGGACAACATGCGCCTGTTCTCGGATGAGCTGGTGTGGTGCGAGACCTGCGGCGCGGAACGGCCCGAGGACCGGGACATAGCCGGCCGCAGGGAGTCGGTCGAAAGGGAACAGGCCAGCTATCCCCAGTTGCGTCCCGCCAGATAGGGCGGCGCCCAGCCTTTCCCCGTCCTCAACGGAAGATGACGCAGAGCCACCGCAACGACTACGGGATTGATGCCTTCGCCAGGTTGGCGGCTCTGCCGGAGGCCGAAATCGACCTGGCCCGCGCCGCCTTTCACATTGCCGGCGCCGAGTACCCCGACCTGGACCTGAAGGAGCAGCTGGGCCTGCTGGACTCACTGGCTGCCGCGGCGGCGCGCCGCATCGGGGATGCCGCCGAGCCCCTCACCGCCGTAAACCGCCTCAGCGAGTACCTGTTCGACGAGGTGGGATTCTACGGGAACGAGCAGGACTACTACAATCCCCGCAACAGCTTCCTCAACGACGTTCTGTCGCGGCGGACGGGCATTCCCATTGCCCTGTCCCTGGTGTGCATCGCGGTGGGCGAACGGTGCGGAGTGCCCCTGGTGTCCATCGGGCTGCCCGGCCACCTGGTGATCCGCCACAAGGACGTAGAAGACTGGTTCATTGATCCCTTCCACGGCGGCATCCTGCTGTCCCGGCAAGAGTGCGAGGAACGGCTGCAGCAGATGTCCCAGGGGACGGTGTCCTGGGACCCGTCCTTTCTGAGTCCCATCGGCAGCCGGGAGTTCATAGCCCGGATGCTGAGGAACCTGAAAGCCATCTACCTGGGCGAGCCGGACTACCAGCGCGGGTTGGCGGTGATGGACCGGCTGATCCTGATCCAGCCCGAAGCGCGGCGGGAGCTGCGGGACCGGGGTCTGTTGCACTACCAGATGCGCAACTTCCAGAGCGCGCTCGAGGACCTGCAGGACTACTGCGAAACGACGGAAAACCTGCAGGACATTCCCGGCGTTCAGAGGCTGATGGTCCGGATACAGCGGGAAATCGGGCGGTAACCCTCTCGTTCTATCCCAGGCACCCCGGGGACACGGCTTCCGCCCTGGAACCCTTCCCACACAACACTCAATCCAAGAGGTATGCCATGCGCCTGGAAGGAAAGGTTGCCATCATCAGCGGCGGCGCGAGGGGAGTGCGCAGCGGCGTCCCGGGGATGGGAGCGGTGGAAGCGCGGATGTTTGCCCGGGAGGGCGCCAAGGTCGTCATCGGGGACATCCTCGAGGACGAGGGGCAGGACCTGGCACAGCAGATCCGCGACACCGGCGGAGAGGCCATCTTCGTGCCCCTGGACGTGACGGTGGAGGAACAGTGGGAAACCGCCGTCGCGACGGCGGTGGAAAGGTTCGGCGCGGTGAACGCCCTGGTGAACAACGCCGGAGTCAGCGGCCGGGGCCGGGTGGAAGACGTAACCGGCGAGGAATGGGACCGGGTGATGGACATCAACGCCAAGGGAGTCTTCCTGGGAACGAGGGCGGTGATTCCGGCCATGCGTCAAGCGGGGGGCGGGTCCATCATCAACATCTCATCCCAGCTGGGACTGGTGGGCACGGACAACAGCAGCCCCCAGTACCAGGCGTCCAAGGGCGCGGTGCGGCTGCTGACCAAGTCCACAGCCATCCAGCACGCCCGGGACGGCATCCGCTGCAACTCGGTCCACCCCGGCCCCATCGTAACCCCCATGACGGAGGAGGGCCGGGCCGACGAGGAACGGGTCCGGCTGCTGGTCTCCCGGACGCCGCTGGGGCGGTACGGGCGTCCCGAGGAGGTGGCCTACGGGGTGTTGTTCCTGGCGTCAGATGAGTCGTCATTCATGACCGGCAGCGAGTTGGTGATCGACGGCGGGTGGACGGCCCAGTAGAGACTGCGGCGCAGGGGCCGGCAAGAAATCAACCCTGAGGCGGGAAGGCAGCCATGGGAATTTTGACCGATGACATGAAGCGGGTGGTCCGGCAGCAGCGGATCGGTTTCGTGGCGACTGTCTGCCCCGACGGCACTCCCAATCTTTCTCCCAAGGGGACGGCGGCGGTGTGGGACGACGACCACCTGGTCTTTGCCGACCTGGCATCCCCGGGCACGATGGCCAACCTGCGGGCCAATCCGGTGCTGGAAGCCAACCTGGTGGACCTTTTCTCGCGGAAGGGATACCGCTTCAAGGGGACGGCCCGCATCATCGACCCGGTGCAGGACAAAGAGCTATTCGACGAGATGCGCCACGCCTTCGAGACCGGCTCCCGGGGACTCCACCAAGTGCAGCTTCCCTTTCGCGCCTTTGTGCTGGTCAAGGTGGAGCGGGCGCTGCCGCTGGTCTCTCCCGCCTACGTATCCGGCAAGACGGAGGGCGAGACCCGGGAAGACTGGGCCCGGTACTGGGCATCGGTCCACCAAAACCGCATGGAAGAACTGGCGGCGGGGGAGTAGGGCCGGCCGTTCCCTCACTGCTGGCCGCAGGAGCCGTCCTTGACAGCGGGCAAGGAGGCTCAATAGTATAGACGATGCCCCCGCTGGGGATTAGTCTAGCGGTAGGACGCCTGACTCTGGATCAGGTAGCCCCAGTTCGAATCTGGGATCCCCAGCCATCATGTACTGTAGCCAGAACCGGCCCCCCCGTCCCCTCTCCTTCGGATTAGCTTCCTCCCAGCCCTTTGCGGCATTCATGGTCTTCTCCCATCCAGGGGTGGTGTCGTCGGCTTCGGGCCTGGTGGCCCCTGCTTGCTGCTCAAGGCTGTCCCCGCTCAACAGGCTCCAACCGTGCTTCCAATGACCCGTTTCGGCCGTTCCCTGCACATCTGAAACGCCCGGGATGCCGTACCAAGTGTTGCAACCATACGGGGAAGGCTGTGAGGTAATGGAAAGAGACGACAGGCGCGGGGTCTTGGGCAGTATTGGAGCTTTGACGGCCGGACTCGTGCTGATTTCGTCCGTGGCCTGCTCGGGCATGGCTGAACCTGCTGCTGCCGTCGAAAGCCCTCCGGCGCCTTCCCCGACCCATGCTGAGGCTCCCGCGCCGGCCCTTGGCAATACTGTCGAGCTTACACCGGCGGATTCTCCGGAGGGGATGGGCAAGGCGGCCGCAACCCCCGTTCCTTCGACCGCGATGCCCGATCCGAGGGAAGCGCGGGCGGAAGCTCAGCGGCCAACCCCGGTCGCGGAGTACAGCTCCACCGGAAACATGTGGCTGTTCTTCTCGGGGGGAGGCTACAACCCGGACGACACCTACGAGGCCATCACGCTGGCCACCGTCAACGAGGACAAGTCGATGGTGCCGGTGATGATCGAGATGCTGCGGTTCTTCTGGGACGAGGACCTCTTGATCGAGACCAGCGCGGCCATATCGCTGATTACGGGCGAGGAGTTCGGCGGCGTGGTGGGCGACTGGAGCCAGTGGATGGAGTGGCTGGGCAGGAACGCCGACGAGTATCAGCCCCCCGAGGGGTACGTGGCGTGGAAGAGCACTCTCATGAGCCTGATCGACCCCAGGTTCGGGGAGTTCCTGCTTCCGGCGGAGAAGGGCTCCCGGATAAACGTGGCCGAGATCGCGTGGGGAGGGGTCATTCCCGACGGGATCCCGGACCTCCAGAACGCCCCGGTGGTCAGGGCGGACGAGCAGGACTACCTGCTGCCCAGCGACCGGGTCTTCGGCGTGTCCATCAACGGGGAACACCGGGCCTATCCCCTCCGCATCGTGAACGCCCACGAGATGGCCAACGACGTGCTGGGAGGCGAACCCATCGCCCTGGCCTATTGAACCCTCTGCGGCACCGGAATCGTGTATTCCGCCAGGATAAACGGGGAGCCGACCACTTTCGGCACGTCGGGGATGCTGTACCGCAGCAACAAGGTGATGTACGACCGGCTGACCAACTCCCTCTGGAACCAGCTCACCAGCGAGCCCGTCATCGGGCCCTTGTGGGACTCGGGGATAAAGCTGGACTTCTTTCCGGTAATGCTGACCACCTGGGAGGAGTGGGTGGAGCTTCATCCCGACACCACGGTGCTCAAGCAGGACACGGGAATCTATGAGGCCGATTTCTACGCGCCGGAGGATAACCCCGGGGCGATCTACTACAGTTACTTCAACGCACCGGATACCATGTTTCCGGTGCCGGACCGGAGCGACCGGCTGGAGACGAAGGACGTGGTGCTGGGGGTGCAGCTGAACGGCAGCTACAAGGCTTATCCCTCGGCGCTGCTGCGGGAGCGCCGGGTTGTCAACGACGCGGTGGGCGGCGGGGAGATAGTGGTATTGGGATCGGCCGGAAGCCAGGGGGCGAGGGCCTACTACCGGGACGACAAGTCCTTCCGGTTGCTTCCCGGGGAAGACGGGGGCGGCTCCGGCATCCCGACGGTGATTGCGGACGCGGATGGGGGAACGTGGCGGGTGACCGAGGATTTCCTGGTCAACACGGCGGAGGAGTCGGATACGCTGGCGCGGATACCCACCCACATGTCCTTCTGGTTCGGTTGGTTCCAGTTCCACCCGGACACGGAACTGTATACCGGGCCCTGACCGGGTGGCGGCGGCGGGCAGGACTTCTGCAAGACCTGTAAAATCCCTCCCAGGACTGCCCCGCAGCTTTCCCCGCCCGGGGGAGACGGGGAGAAGGAGGGATCTGATGACAGAACGCGACCTGATTGGCTACGGCCCCAATCCCCCGGTGGTGGAATGGCCCGACGGCGCCCGCATCGCCGTTTCCTTTGTCGTCAACTACGAGGAGGGGTCGGAGAACTCCATCCTCGACGGGGACCCCCACGGCGAGACGTCCGGCGAGTCGCCGTCGCCGGTGGCCCTGGGGGAGCGGGACCTGGCCAACGAGTCCTTCTTCGAGTACGGCAGCCGGGTCGGCGTCTGGCGCATCCTGGACCTGCTGGACGAGTACGGGGTGGACTCGACCTTCTTCGCCTGCGCCCTGGCCCTGGAGCGGAACCCGGAGGTGGGGCCGGAGGTCGTCCGGCGGGGCCACGAGGTGATGGGCCACGGCAACCGCTGGGAAGAGTATTACAAGATGGACCGGGACGAGGAGCGCGAGGCCATCCGGCAGGCGGTGGCCTCCATCACCCGCACCACCGGGCAGCGGCCGCTGGGCTGGTATACCCGCTACGGGCCCAGCGTCAATACCCGGGATCTGGTGGTGGAAGAAGGCGGGTTCGTCTACGACTGCAACGCCTACAACGACGACCTTCCCTACTATACCCAGGTCCATGGCAAGCCGTGGCTGGTGGTACCCTACTCGCTGGAGGTCAATGACTACGGGTTCTGGCGGGGCCAGCTTTCAACCCCGATGGACTTCTTCGAGGCGGCCCGCCACTGCTTCGACACCCTCTACCGGGAAGGGGAGACCCACCCCAAGATGATGTCGGTGGGCCTGCACTGCCGCATCATCGGCAAGCCGGCGAGGGCGGCGGCGCTGCGCCGCTTCCTGGAATACGTGAAGGGGAAGCCCGACGTCTGGCTGCCCCGCCGCATCGACATTGCCCGGTGGTGGCTGGACAAGTACCCGGCCCGGTGAGCGGGCCAATGGTCCGGTGTGGGAAAGGCCCGGGACTATTCCTCCACGGTCTGGGCGGCGGAAAGGAAATCGGCGTCGGCGAAGTCCGCGAACCGGTCGGGGAGGAACTCGCTCATGTCGGACACGACCTGGGTTGAACCCCGGCAGACGTAGTCGGCGATGATGCGGCCGGTGACCGGCCCCAGGTGGATGCCCTTGGTGGTGTGGCCGGTCGCCAGTAGCACGCCCTCCCGCCCCGGCACCGGGCCGATAATCGGCTTGCTGTCGGGACTCAGGGGACGGGACCCGGCCAGCTGCTGCACCAGCTCCGCCCGCTCCAGGTCGGGAAAGACGTCGATGGCCCTCTGCAGAATTTCCAGCCGCGCCGACTCGGTGGGCTGGCGGTCGAACTCCTCGCCCCAGAAAAGCTCCTTCTGGTCGTAGTCCCGCCCGCCGGTGCTGCCGACGCTGGTGAAGCCGTCCATCCGGCTGACCATGTGCCCCCGCTTGGGGGAGCTTATCAGCACGGGGAGGGGTTCGCCGGGGTAGCTCAACAGCAGCCGCTCGCCCTTCATCGGGCGGACGGGGACGGGGAAGTCCAGCCAGGGAGTGAAGGCGCGGCTCCAGGTCCCGGCGGCCACCACCACCGTGCCGCAGTGGATTTCGCCGGAAGCGGTCCTGACGCCGGAAACCGTAGCACCGTCGGTGACCAGGCCGGTCACTTCCCGGTAGAGAAGGTTGGCGCCCTTGAGCTCGGCGCCCCGTCCCAGGGCCAGGTTGAGGCGGTAGCTGTCCAATTGGGCTGACTCGTCCTCGTAGACGGCTCCGATGATGGATGGGGACAGCCGGGGTTCAATGGCGTGGACCTCTCCGGCGTCGATCCAGTGCATCTCGACGTGGGGCTGCTGCCACACCATCAGGCTCCTGATCAGGTCGGCTTCGTCGCCGTCCAGGGCCAGCCGGAGGGAGGGGCGGCGCTGGTAGAGCAGGTCCATGCCGGTGGCGGCTTCCAGTTCCGGGACAATCTGCTGAAACTCGGCGGAAGAGGCCCGGGCCATCTGGAAGGATGCCCCGGGGGAGAACTCGGCGCCCAGCAGGCTGAGGGAGCCGGTGGCGTGCGCGGATGCCCCGCTGCCGATGGCTTCCCGCTCCACCAGGGTTACGTTAACACCTTCCCGGGCCAGGTAATAGGCGGCCGAGCAGCCGACCACGCCCGCGCCGATGACAACCACGTCCGCAGTTTCAGGCAATTTACCGCCCTCCTTGGGAATTTTTCCAGGGGAATTTTCCGGGGGAAGTTTTCGGGATTATCCCCGTGGGGCGCTGGGGGTGTCAATCCGGGCGTGGTTGCAATCTTGATGGGCGGGGTTAAACTGAAACTGCCCAGTCCATGACATAATCGTATTGGGCATTGCACCCGGCGCGAATCAGGAGGAGGCCCTTCATGGAAATCACCAGGCGCATCGCCGAGTACGTGACCGGCGCCACCATCGAAGACTTTCCCCCCGACGCGGTGGAAGCGGCCAGGGGAGCAATCATGGACTGCCTGGCCTGCACGTTGGCCGGCAGCCAGGAATCTCTGGCCGACATCCTCTGCCGCTACGTGGACGCCGAAAGCGCCGCTCCCGCGGCCACCGTCGTGGGGCGGGGATTCAGGACATCGGCGGCCAACGCCGCCCTCGTCAACGGGGCCATGGCCCACGCCCTGGACTACGACGACATTACCCAGATAACCAAGACCCACCCCACCGCCGTCCTGCTTCCGGCGGCACTGGCCGCCGCCGAGGAGACCGGGGCCACCGGAGGGGACATGCTGCTTGGCTACATGACCGGCTTCGAGGTGGCCTGCGCCGTCGGCGAGACCCTGAGCGAAGCCTATTATGACGACCTGGGCTGGCATCCCACCGGCCCGCTGGGAGCAGTCGGAGCGGCGGCGGCGGCCAGCCGGACAATGGGGCTGGACCAGGAGCAGACGGCCATGGCCGTGTCGCTGGCCGCATCCCAGGCGTCGGGACTACGCCAGAACTTCGGCACCATGACCAAGCCCTTCCACGCCGGAGACGCCGCCCGGGCCGGAGTGGTGTCGGCCCGGCTGGTGCGGGAGGGTTTTACCGCCAGCCAGGATGCCCTGGAGGGAAGGTTCGGGTTTATCCGGGCTTTTTCGGGAGGACAGGACTTCAACCCCGGGCTGGCGGCGGAAAACCTGGGGAACAGGCATTACCTGGTGGAGTCGGGCATCGAGATAAAGAAGTACCCCTGCTGCGGCAGCGCCCACCTGGCCCTGGACGCCACCTTCGACCTGCTGTCCCAGGGCGCGATTGATCCCGGGGCGGTGGACAGAATCGAGGTGCTGGTCGACTTCGACCCGCCCCGCTCGCTAATCCACTCGCGCCCGGCATCGTCCCTGGAAGGAAAGTTCAGCATGCAGTATTGCCTGGCGGCGGCCCTGCTGGACCGCCGGGTGGGCCTCCAGTCCTTCACCGACGGTCAGGTGCTGCGTCCCGAGGCCCAGTCGCTGATTCCCCGAATAGACATGCGCCGCATCCCGGGCAACGAGGGCCGGCCAAGCTGGACCGAAGGCTACCATGAAGTGGAGGTTCACCTGAAGGACGGCAGCGTACTCCGACAGCATGCCCGCCGCGCCGACTCGGGCGCGCTGCGGGGCGTGTCCATGGAAGACATCCGGGAGAAATTCCGCGACTGCGCGTCCCCGGTCCTCGCCGAAGCAACTGCGGCGGAGGTCCTGTACCGCTTGGAGCGGCTGGAGGACGAGGGGCCGGTCAGCGGCCTGGCGGAACTGCTGCGGGGCTGAGGTTCCCGCCGACTCTGCCGGAATCCCGCCAATTCCAACAGAATAACCAGGGGCCGGTCAATTGACCGGCCCCGTTCGGTTCCACTCGCTTCCGGGAGGCTTGGGAAAGTCCGGTTAGGCGCTGGCGAATATCTCGTTGGCAATGTCCATTGCGCCCCGGGCGAAGGGTATGCCGGCGTACAGCGTCATGTGGCCGAACACCTCGATTACCTGGTCCCTGGTGAACCCGATGTTCAGTGCGCCCCGGATATGGCTCCGCAGGGGGCCCTCCCGTCCCAGCGCCGCCAGGCAGGTCATGGTGCAGATGCAGCGGCTGGGGAGATCCAGCCCAGGCCGGGTCCAGGTCGCTCCCCAGTAGTACTCTCCGGTGGTCCGCCCCAGCTCCTTCTCGGCGTCCGTCGGAGGGGCTGGCCGCGCTCCGGAGCCGCCGCCCATGTAGCTGCGGCGGAACTCCTCGCCCCGCTGGAAGAGGCTGTCCGGGTCTTCGTTGGGATCGTGGATGCGGGCCGGGGTGAAGTCTATCCCCCGCTCTTCGAAGACCTGCCGGCACAGCGCGAGGGCCTGGATGCCCGCCGGCGCCCCGCCGTACCAGGTGTCGTGGATTATCAGCTCCACCACCTGCTCCGGGGTCAGTCCTATGTTCAGCGCGTTGCCGAGGTGGCGCTTCAGTTGCACCTCCCGGTTCAGCACGATGAGGCAGGACAGCGTGATCATCTCCCGCTGCACCGGCGTCAGGGCCGGCCGCGTCCAGATGGTGCCGAACAGCGCCTCTCCCAGAATCCGTTCCAGGTCCGGCGCGATGTCCCAGGCTCCCGGGGCCGAGCCGCCGGTTACCTGCCCGCCCCCGAACATCCTCCGCGTTTCCTGTCCCCGTTGGTAGCGATCATCCAGTTCACTCATGGCATCCTCCATAGCGGTGCGCCCCTGTGCTGGGCCTGGACAGTGTACGGCGGCATTCCGGCGGGCGCAACGGTCGTGCTTCTGATTCCGGCGACGATCCGGTGAGTACGCCGCGCCGGCCAGGCGGGAGTCCCAGGGGTTCCTCATTCCTGTTCGTGGCGCCGGTGTACGGCCTCGATCTCCAGGTCGAGTTCGTCGGCCCAGCGCCGCAGCGACGAGCGCAGCTTCATGTTCTGGTAGGCTCCCCAGAAGGTCATGGCGGCCGGAACCACCAGGATGGAGACGAGCAGGGAGTATCCGATGGTGATGGCGGCTGTGAAACCGAACTGCTGGGACGACGCCAGCGGGGATAGCACCAGGACGCCCAGCCCCAGGGCCGTCGTCAGCGCCGATCCCAGGAGGGCGGAGCCGGTTATCGACAGGGTCCGCACCGCTGCCAGCTCCGGGTCCCGCAGGTGGGAGTATTCTTCCCGGTAGCGGTGGATCATGTGGATCGTGTAGTCAACCCCGATTCCGATGGACAGGGCGGTGATGATGGACGTGAAGATGGTGTAGGGAATCCCCAGCAGCGCCATCGTCCCCAGCACCGAGACGAGGACCAGCACGATGGGCCCCACCGCGATGAGCGCCAGGGCGGGCTGGCGCACGGTTATCCAGAAGAAGATGGCCAGGACCGTCAGGGCGGCAGCGATGGTGGTGGAAATGGCTTCCGTCTGCCGCTCGGTGATGGCGTCGACGACCGTGATGGAGATGACCGTTCCCGAGGTCGCCGTAACGGATTCGTCGTCGCCGAACCAGAGGGCTTCCAGGTCTCCCTGCAAGGTCTTGGTCCGCGCCGGGTCGCCCGTGTAGGTCGGGAAGCGGACCAATATCGTGTCGATGCCGTCGGGGTTGTTGACCAGGATGCGCCCGAGGGCGGGATCCCTGGCTTCCAGCTTGTCCACGAACTCCTGCATCAACACGGGGTCCAGCTCCACTCCCGCCGAGGCCCGCTGGAAGAGGTCGGCGAGTTCGGGGTCGTAGTTGTCGCCCGGTGCCCCGCTGTCATTGGTCCAGTCATGCACAAAGAGCTCGTAGGATGTTTGGACCGGTCCGGCTGCCGCGGGGGGCCGGGTCCGCTCGTCGCGGAACGCCTCCGTCAGATCCTGCAAGTTCAGGAGGGTGCGGGTTTCGGTAGCCTCGGCCTTCACGAGCACGGTGGTAATTTCGGTGGAGCCGCCGACTGTGGCGTCCAGGGTCTCCATATCCGCCAGCAGGTCGCCTCCCCGGGGCAGGATGTCGCGGACGCTGAATTCCGACTTCAGTCCGGTGGCGGCATAGCCAAGGGCAACGGTTACTATGAGGACGCCGGCCAGGTAGGGTCCCGGCGCACGGGTGATGCTCCTTCCCATGAGCGCGGCGGCCCGCTCGACTCCGGGCAGCGCGTTGACGATGGGGTTGGGCGGCTTCAGCGTGCCGCGGGCCTCGCGGCGCCGGTCGATGATGGTCCGGCCCGCCGGCACCAGGGTCAGCATGACAACCAGGCTCATGCCCACGCCCAACCCGCCAATGATGCCGAAGTCCTTCACGATGTCAATGGGAGAGAACAGGCTGGCCAGCAGGCTAACGATGGTCGTGACGGCAGCCAGGAGGAGGGGGATTGCCACGTTCCGCGTGCCCATGCGGACGGCGGCCAGCACCGGCTCGCCGGCATTCCGCTGTTCCCGGTAGTGGGAGACAATCTGGATTGCGTAGTCCACCGTGAGGCCGATGACGATGATGGGCACCATGGTGGTCAGCGAGTTGGGAGGGCCGGTGAGGCCGAGCGCGTTGGGGCCGAGCCAGCCCTCCGCTCCGTTGATCCAGATTATGGACATGAGCAGCCCGGTCACTGTGAGCAGCAGGTCGGAAATGGTGCGCATGAAAAGGAGGAGCAGCGCCGCAATCAGCAGGAACGCCAGCCCGATCAGGGGCGCCATGACATCCTCGGTTGCCTTTTTGTACTCGTCCTCGATAATCACGGGCGAGACGCTGCTGGCCTGGAGGGGGCCCTGGTCGGTGGAGGCGAGTTCGTGGATTCTCCGTTCGGCTCGCTCTATGCGCTCATCGCCGGTGTCCCGAAGGCGGATGGCGGCGACTGAAACTGGTGTGCCGTCGGTGTCGGTGCCGGTCATTGCCCGGAGCGCTTCCAGGATCCGCGGAGGGCCGGTCAGCGAGTCAATCTGCTCCTGGGTGACCGAGTCGAATCCCTCCACCCGGAGCAGAGCCTTCACCAGCGTGGATGGTGCGATGAAGGGGTGTTCCGGTGCCAGCAACCCTGCGACGCTGGGGTCGGTGACGGCCTCGGTAATCAGCGAGTCCATCTGCGCCAGCCCGGCGGGTGTGAGGGCGTCTCCCCGGAACAGGACCGTGACGACATTGGCTTCACCGGAATCCCTGAAGAGTTCGTCGATCTCGGCCAGGGCTTCGGCGACCGCGCTGCCCCGGGGCAGGGTCGCCTCGGTCTCCGGCGGCGGCGCCCGCCGGGTCATCCCCGAGCCCAGCAGGATGGTAATGAGCACCAGGACGAGGAGGGTGATATACGGCCGGGCCGTGACCAGGGAACTCAGCCCAACGAGTATCCGGTTCATGGTTTACCTTTCTGCCTGGAGAATCGGTGGGAGCGGCGGGCCGTGCCTAGCGGACTGTCCGCCGGGGTCTTCGAGGCGCCGTCTGGCTCCCATTGTAAGGCAAATGCAGCGGGTGAGACTCCGTATCTCCGATACCGGCAGGGACAGGAAAAGACCTGTCAGGGCAGCTTCCATGACATCGGTGGACACACAAAGGCCGGAGGCAGCGCTGGAATACACCAACGCTGCCTCCGGCCCGGTTTGCCGGGTTGGTCTGCCGCCGGGAGCTACCTATTCAAGCTACTTGTTCTTGTTGTACACCTGGATGCGGGTGCGGAAAGGCTCCAGCACCAGGACCCGCCCCTCCGGGTCAACCTCGACGGCGATGGGGTGCCAGAAGAACTTTTCCCGTTCCAGGCCCCACGCCGCCTCGCGCTCCTTCCACATGTAGTCGTTGGAGTCGAGCTTGGAGATGCCCCACTTGGAGAGGGTGCCCTCGCCGAGGAAGGAATATACGTGGTTGCCGGCGGAGTCGAACATCTGGAGCCGGTCGTTGCCCCAGTCGGAAACGTAGATGTCTCCGTCCTGGTCCACCGCCACGCCGGTGGGCCGCTTGAACTGGCCGTGCCCGCTGCCGGAGCTTCCGACCTGCATCAGGAAGTTGCCGTCGTGGTCGAACTTCTGGATGCGGTCGTTGCGCCAGTCGGCCACGTAGATGTTGTCACCCTTGTCGATGGTGATGCCCCAGGGGTAGTTGAACTGGCCTTCGCCGGCGCCGAAGCTGCCGAACTTGCCCAGGAACTTGCCATCCTTGGTGAACTTCTGGACGCGGTGGTTGTCCGCGTCCACCAGGAACAGGTTGTCCTCGCTGTCGAAGGCGATTCCGGCGGGCTTGTTGAACTCCCCGTCGCCCGAACCCTCGGTGCCCCACTTGCCCAGGAACTCGCCGTCCTCGTCCCAGATGGACACCCGCTGGAGCAGCTCGTCCGTCACGTAGACGTTGTCCTCGCCGTCAATGGCAATATTGCGAGGCCCGAAGATGTCCCCGTCGCCCTCGCCGCCGGTGGAAAACTGCCCCAGGAACTCCTCATCCACCGTCAGCATCGTGATCCGCTTCAGCTCGATGCGGTACTCGTAGGAGCGGTTTGGCACGTACATGCACCCGGTGCGCGGGTTGACGGCCAGGTCCACCGGGTATCGAAATCCCTGTCCGGTCTGCTCGCCGCGGCCTATGGAGTGGCTGTAGGTCAACGGCGGGGTGCCGGTCTGATCGTCGACCGGCAGCTCCAACTCGGGAGCGTGGCCCCGGGCCGGACCCCAGTAATTGTCGTTGAATACCTGCTGCTCGATAACCATTCTTTTCTCCTTGGAATGGACTCCTGTCAAAGCAGGGATTGGGGAAGGACCGGGACCGGGAGATGTTAACCCCCGGTCCGCCTTGCCTTTCCCTAGAACAGGTCCAGCTTCTCGAATGAGCCGTTCACGATGGGCTTGGCATCGAGGCCCATCCAGTCCTCCAGCAGAGTGGAGTACAGCCCGCGGAAGTCGTAGTTGAACTGGAGGTCGCCATCGGCCTGCTTGGCCGGGTCCAGGGACGGGTACTCGCTGTACATCCCGCCCTTGACCTGGTCGCCCACGACCAGCGCGCAGCCGCCGGTCCCATGGTCGGTGCCGGAGCCGTTGTCCCGCACCCTCCGCCCGAACTCGGTGAAGATGAGCATGGTCACGTTTTCGGACAGGTCATGCTCCCGCATGTCGTCGAAGAAGGACTGGACATACCGGGATACGTCGGACCACAGCGACGCCTGGAGGGTCAGGGCCGAACCGTGCAGGTCGAAGCTGTTGTAGGGCGAGGTGGTGTACAGGATGCGGGTGCCCACGTCGCCGACGATGGTCTGGGCCATCATGCGGACGTAGCGGGCCACCGTGTTGTCCCCGTACTCCACGCTGGACTCGTACTTGTCCGGCACCGTCTTCAGGATGTCGGCGCCCTTGAAGGCGTCCATTCCGGTCTGGGACAGGTAGTCGTAGGTGAAGCTGCCGCCCAGCGTCGGAGAGTAGATGCGGCTGAAGGTGTCCAGGGCCGTCATCCGCTCCTCGTCCTCGATGCCGGTCAGCAGGCCGTAGGTGGCCAGGTTGCCCACCGATGCCACGGGAACGCCCGGCAGGGCCAGGGCATGGGGAAGGCCTCGGCCGAAGTTGACGCCGGTCAGCACGTTCTCCTTGTCCGGGTCGATGTCCCGGATGGTGCGGCCCAGCCAGCCCTCGGTGGCCAGGATGTCGGGCTCGCAGGTGTGCCAGACGTCCATGGACCGGAAGTGGGAGCGGTTGCAGTTGGGGAACCCGATGCCCTGGATAACCGCCACGTTCCCCTGGTCGTAGAGTTCCTTCATCGGGCCCATGCTGGGGTGGAACCCGGCGTGGCCGTCCAGGTCCAGGACCTGCTCGGCCGGGATGCCCAGGCTGGGGCGCTCGTCGTAGTAGTGGGGGTCGCCGTAGGGTACGACCGTGTTGATGCCGTCGTTCCCTCCCGACAGCTGGACCACTACCAGTATGGGGTCCTTCTTGGTAGACGTCATCGTTTCCTCTCTTTCTAAATAGTCGCCGCTTTCGCCCTCATTCGAGGTAACTTGTCTAAGAGGGCTGGGCGGCTCCGCCAATAGTCGCCGCTTTCGCCCTCATTTCGAGGTAACTTGTCCAAGAGGGCTGGGCGGCTCCGCCCATGGGCCGCCGCTCCCGCAAGCTGTTGACAAGGCAATTGGTCGAAGGCTTGCGGGGCGGCTTCTTTCCCGCTATACGAACTGGAAGTCCTGGGTGGATACGATCATCTGCAGCATCTGGCCCACCCGGCGGGCGAAGTCGATGCGCTCTTCCTCGGTGCTGTTGCGGATCGGCCCGGCTTCCTCGGCAAAGGCGACCAGACCGGTCATGGTCTCGTCAACAACATCAATGGGGCCCATCAGATCGAGGCAGCCCTCGACGAACTCCCGGGGCGACATTTCACCCCGGTCGGAGAGACGGTCCACAATGTCCTTGAACCCGGGAAGGTCGGTCTGGCCCACCCACTCGGCGGCCCAGTTGATCCGCTCCACCAGGGTGCCGCTGTCAATCCACTCCCGGCCGTAGTGCCAACCCTCCACCGTGGGAGGCTCATAGAGGTCCTGCCCCATGTAGGCGGCCTCGTAGGCGATGGGGCCGATGCCCATCTTGAACCCGTCGTCGAAGTATCCCGACTGGCGGACGATGCTGGCCACCAGCTCCACCGGGCTCTTCACCCGGGTGAAGCGGGAGTTCTTGAAGAAGTCGGAGTTGAACAGCACCCGCAGCACCGCGCGGATGTCGTGGCCGCTCTCGAAGTACGCCTCCTCCATCATCCTGATGGCTTCCTGGTCCGCGGGCGGAGTCATCGTCCACTGGGGGACCTGGGGCTCGTCGGCGACGAAGAAGTTGTACAGGTGGCGGCAGATGAACCGGGCGGTGGACGGCTGGTTGCCGATGATCTCGATGATGTCCTCACCGTTCCAGTTGCCGGTCTGGCCCAGGAAGGTCTTCTCGCCGTCATCGTGGTCCTCGGGGTCGTACTGGAACTGCCAGCTGTACCGCCCGTAGGGGTAGCGGGGGATGTGCCCGGTATAGGTCCACCCGGTGAAAGCCCGCGAGCACTCCTTCACGTCGTCCTCGGTGTAGTTGGGCTGGCCGTCCATGCCGACGCCCATGGAGAACAGCTCCAGCAGCTCCCGTCCGAAGTTCTCATTGATGGAACCCTTGTGGCTCATCCAGTTGTCTAGGAAGAAACCCATGGCGGGATCGCGGGCCAGCTCCAGCAGCAGGGTTTCCAGCTTGCCCATGCCCTTGTCCCGGAACATTTCGACCTGGGCGGCGGTCATGCGGCCGTGCTGCACCTTGGTGTCGCCGGTGCAGAGGATACCGTGCCAGAACAACGCCATCTTCTCCTGGAGCGGGCGTTCCCCGGTGATCATCCGGTAGAACCACAGCTGGCGGCAGGCATCGGTGGCCGAGCGGTCATGCCACTCCTCCATGTACCGTTCCAGCAGGTCGTATTCCAGGTCGGGAGAGTCCTCGGGATGCAGCAGCTCTTCAACGGTAGCCTCGTAGCCCTTGGCCACGTACGCTTCCAGGTCTTTCCGCGTCGCCCCGAATCCGGCGCGCCGCAGCAGGTGTGCCATCAAGGCTATATCCTGGTCCGCCATACCTTGTCCTCCTCTATAAATTTCGGTTCTGCCGTGCTCATGTCCAGTTCCACAGACGCCCTGGTGAGATTGGCCCATGCCATCCGGTCACAGGTCGGAAACAGCCGCCAACACGGGATTGTTCCCACTATGTGCGTCCATACGTGCCTGCCAGTATAAATGCGTAACTATCCCTCGTCAATCATCCTGATAACATGGCTAATGTACACTTGAATTACGAATTACGTACAGACACGCCCGGCAACTCGGCGCGACTCTGGTTCCTCGTCTCCCGCCTCCGCCACCGGGGAGTCGCGCTCCGTTCCCTCGCCTTTCCCGGGCCTGAGCCGGCCTTGCCCCGGTGGCGCCTCCCAAGTTGGAGCGGTCAATGCCGTGGGGCGTTGTCCCGGCATGAAAGCTGCCTTGGTCCATTGCGGTAAGCCCGAACGGCTGCCTGCAGGATTCCGTCGGCTCTTCATTGGATGAGGATAGCTCGACCTGCTGGAACAGGACGGTGCCGCCCTTGATATAGCGTTATATCGTTACTTCATTCCCATATATATCTAATATCCTGCTATAAATTGTGCTATATATTGACAAACCATAATCAGCATGATAATTTCCCTCAAATTTGCGGAATAGTCCATAAATAGGCCCAAGGCAACGGTAATCCCAATGATCCCTGGCACAGCGTCAATAAACCCGACGCAATGCAATAAAGGAGGAGTGATGGAATCATTGAACAGGTTACGACTTCGGGCTTGGCAGATCATCCTGCCTGTGTTGGCACTTACCCTAATCTTCGGCGTGGCCTGCGGTTCCGCCGCCGCCCCGGCCGAGGAATCCCTGCCCGCGGCTGAAACGGCCCCGCAGCAGCCGCCGGCCCAGCCAGCCGCTGAAGCGGCTCCGACCGCCGTGCCCCAGGCCGCGGTCCAACCCGAGGAAGCGGGCATGGTGCAGGTCCATCCCGGTAACGTCACCTTTATGGTGGCTGCCTGGGGCGATGAAAGGTTCGACCGGACCTTCAGCGGCGGCGCCAGCAACAGCTACGGCAGAATCCTTCACGGATTCCTTATTGAAAGCACTGCTGAAACCGAGCTGATCCCCGGGATCGCCAGCGAATGGGGCTTTTCCGAGGACGGCCTCACCTGGATCGTCACTGTAAGGGACGGCGTCAAGTTCCATGACGGCACTGACCTGACCGCCAAGGACGTCGCCTGGTCCATCGAGCACAACTTCGGCCCCCAGGCAGCCGAGTACGCCCAGTCCAGCACGGCCGTAGGGTTCGCCAAGAAGATGGCAAAGGTGGAGCAGACCGGCCCCAACGAGGTTAGCTCCACGTTCAAGAGCATCGAGACGGGATTCCCCGGCTATATGTCCGCCGCCGGGCCGACGTGGCCGGCCATCTACCCCGCGCGGGCAACCCTCCGCAACGAGGAGGAGGAGGCGGCCTACGACAAGAACCCCATCGGCGCCGGCGTCATGAAGCGCGGCCGTTTCGTCCCCTCCGAGGTGATCGAGTTCGAGCGCTACGACGACTACTATTTCCAGCCGGCCAGCGGCTTCGACGAAGACCGGACCGTGAAGTTCGCGACCCTGGACCTGAGGCTGGTGCCCGAGGAAGCCACCCGGGTGGCCGCCATCCGGGCGGGCGACGCCGACGTCGCCCCGGTCAGCTTGCGGGCCCGTCCCCAGGTCGAGAAGGGCGGCGGCCGTATAGTCTGGGGCGCCGAGGGCGGCTACTTCCGCATCATGCTGTTCGGTTGCTGGACCGGCGCCGAACGGGCCGGAATGGAGACCTATCCCTGCATGGACAAGCGGGTCCGCCACGCCCTGTCCTACGCCGTAGACAAGGAGCTGATGCGTGACCGGCTGTATGGCGGACCCGAAGCCATGGAAGTGGAAAGGGGAGGCTGGGGCGCAGTCACTCCCAGCACCATCGGTTACAGCGCTGATCTGAAACCCTTCCCCTTCGACCCGGCCAAGGCGCGGGCCCTCCTGACCGAGGCGGGCTACAAGAACCCGGACAACCCCAACGGCAAGGACTTCGGTCCGCTGGTGGTCAACACCTGGGTGTCCGCCCTGATGCCCTTCCTGCCGGAGTCGGCCCAGCTGGCCGCCGAGAACTGGAAGCGGGAGCTGGGGATTGACACCGAGGTGGTCGTCGGAGAAGAGGTCTCCATGAAAGAGGCCTACAAGGCCGGCAACCTGGATGGCCAGATAGTCTGGCGGGACAACGAGACCCGCCTGGACGCAGCCAGCATCATGGGGTCCCACTTCGGACGCCGCGACAAGCGGGACCGGGGACACAATGATCCCGTCCTGTTCGACGCGGTCGAGGAAGCCATCTCGGTGTTCGCCGACGCAGAGCGGCCGGCGGCATTGAACAAGCTGTACCGCCAGCTCTACGAGGAGCAGTACCTCATCGGCATCGGGACCATCAACATCCCGTGGGCCCTCGGACCCGATGTCGCCGACTGGCAGCCCTTCCCGGTGGCCTTCTATCCCAGCAGCATGCACACCCTGATTCTTAAAGAGGAGTAACTCACCGGCTTATCCGGTTGTCCGGCCCGGACCAGGCAGGTCCGGCGGCGGGCAGCCCTGACAACACTGGCCCCGGCCCGGAGTGTCCCTGGCACTCCGGGTTGGGGCGGAATTTTAAGCAGCGCAACCGGCGCGGGGGCGGGCCATGCAGCGGTACATATTCATCAGGATAGGTCAGGCGGGGATCACCCTGGTGATCCTCAGCCTGGCAGTGTTTCTCAGCGTGCATCTGACCGGCGACCCCGCCCTCTACCTCCTGGGTCCCGAGGCGACGGATGCCGATTACGAGCAGATGAAGAAGAACATGGGCCTGGACCGGCCGCTGCCGGTGCAGTACGCCAGCTTCCTGGGCAACGTGGTCCAGGCCGACTTCGGAATGTCCCACATTCGGGGGGTGCCGGCCCGGGACATTTTGCTGCAGCGGCTGCCTGCCACGCTGCAACTGGCCGGAGTCGCCTTCATCCTCACCATAATAGTGGGGATTCCCCTGGGAATCCTGTCGGCCATTAAGCGGGACTCCATTTTCGACCAGATCGGCAAGTTCTTCGCGGTGGTGGGCATCGCGGCCCCCAGCTTCTGGATCGCCATCATGCTGATCCTGTTGTTCGGTGCCATCCTGGGCTGGCTGCCCACCTACGGCCGGGGCGGAATCGAGCACTTCATCCTGCCCGCCTTCGTCCTGTCCTGGCACAGCATGGCCGGCGTGCTGCGCCTGGCCCGGTCCAGCATGCTGGAGGTCATGGACAGCGAGTACGTCAAGTTCGCCCGCATCAAGGGATTGTCGGAGCGGATGGTCATCTTGAAGCACGCCATGAAGAACTCGGTCATCCCGGTCCTCACCTTCTCCGGGCTGACCCTGGCGGGCCTTCTCAACGGGTCGGTGGCCATTGAAGTGGTGTTCGCTTGGCCCGGGATCGGGCGGCTGATGCTGGAGGGGATCAAGAGCCGGGACTTCCCGGTGGTGCAGGCCACCGTGCTGGCGGCCGGATTCTTCTACATCGCCACCGCGCTCATCGTCGACATCACCTACGCCTACGTCAATCCCCGCATCAGGTACGACTAGCAGGTACGACTAACCGCGCGATTAACCGGCAGTGCTGACAGGCGCGATTAACAGGAGGGTTCCCGTGGCTTCTACAGCTACTCTCGCAACCGGCAGAGGCAGAATCGAACAGATACTGGCGCTCCCCAGAAGGGCGAGACAGGCGCGGCTGCCCTGGTTCCCCCTGGCAATCATGACGGTGCTGTTGGTCTGCGCTCTTTTCGCCCCGTTGCTGGCCCCCCATGACCCCACCGAGATCAAGATGCTGGACTCCCACCTGGCCCCCGGGGACAATCCGGCCTACCTACTGGGCACGGACATCATGGGCCGGGATATGCTGAGCCGGCTGATCTACGGCGCCCGGACCGCCCTGTTCATCAGCCTGATCGCCCTGGGGACCGGGGCCTTCGTGGGCACTGTGCTGGGGCTGGTGGCGGGCTTCAAGACCGGCTGGGTGGACCACCTGATAATGCGGACCTCGGACGCGGCGCTGGGGTTCCCCACCATCCTGGTGGCGATGATAATCGTGACCATCCTGGGGGCGGGGATCGAAAACATCATCCTGGCAGTGGCTTTGACGGTCTGGGCCAGATTTGCCAGGATGATTCGGGGAGATGTCCTGGCAATCAAGGAACTGGACTTCGTGACCTTCGCCAAGATCGCCGGCCTGTCCATGCCGGTGATAATCATGCGTCACATTTTCCCCAACACAGTTAATACCTTGTTGGTGATAACCAGCCTGCAGATTGGTCAGGTGATCCTCCTGGAAGCTTCGTTGAGCTTCCTGGGTCTGGGGCTGCCTCCGGGCGACCCGGCGTGGGGGATCATGGTGGCTGAGGGGAGGGACGTCATCCTGGACGTGTGGTGGCTGGCCCTGTTCCCAGGCCTGGCCATCACCGTGGTGGTGCTGGCCTTCAACTTCTTCGGCGACTGGATGCGCGACACCCTCGACCCCAAATTGCGGCGGGTGTAGGGCCCAGCCCGTAACAACGCAATCAGGCGGCAGGGAGCCCCCCTGCCGCCTGATTGATTCTGCTCCGCTGCGCCGCCCAGCGGCGGTTGACCTTACCCGCCCAGCTTTTCCGCGAACCAGTCCATCATCATCGGCCAGGACTTGTGCCGGATGTTGATGCACAGGTGGTCCCCCTCGTCGTACACCACCAGTTGAGTGGGACCTCCCGCTTCCCGCGCTGCTCTCTCCGAGTCGGCCTGCTCCACCGTATCCCCGCTGCCGCCATGCACGATCAGGAAGGGACACCGCACGTTGGGCAGGATGTCCTCCTGGGTGAACGACTGGGCAATCTCCCGGCCCTCGTCGTAGGATACGTTGCCGAATAGGTGCTGGTAGGCGTCGGTCTGCATCTTTCCGGCGTTGTCCCAGTCAATCAGGGAATACCGGACCGGCATGGACACGCAGGCGCGGACCCGGCTGTCCGCCGCAGCCACCCGCGGCGAGAAGAACCCGCCCATGGCCCAGCCGTAGATTCCGATGCGCCCCATGTCGATTTCGGGCCGGGTTTCCAGGTAGTCCATTATGGCCATCGTCGCCAGCTCGTCATCCGAGCGCATCTTCAGGTCTTCCCAAACCTCGCCCTGACCCGGTCCGTCATAGCTGACGGTGGCCATCCCCCGGACCAGGAATTCCTCTTCCAGGTTCTTGAACTCCTCCTTCCGGGCGTCGTTGCCGGCGATGGTGATGACGCAGGGGGATTTGGCCGCGCCCGGGGGGACCCGCAGATAGCCCACCAGGCTGGATCCCTTGAAGGGCACCAGGATTCTTTCCGCCGGGATGGCAAAATTGGGCGCCGCTTTCCGGTAGCACTGCTGGGCCTTCTCGTCGGCTGCCCCCTTTTCCTCCAGGGCCTGGTAGAACCGGAACCCACCGAAGTGGTAGCAGACCGCCGCCCGGTGGAGGGCCTGGCCGGCCGACACCAGCCGCCCCTGGGACAATGCCTCTTCCCCCAATGCCTCGTGCATCGCTCCCTTGGCCGACCACTCCCGGCACCAGGCGTCCCAGGAATCTATGCTCCGCAGTAGGTCCTGCAGGTCTTCGTAGCCCACCCCTCCCGCGACCATGCGGGGTATCCAGTGGGTACGCAGCGGGATTCTGCCGGACGTGGTGTCGATTATCTCTTGAGTCACTGTCGCCTCCCAAAAATGAAAACCTGGGTTGGGGAAAGGGCCATATTCCCTCCCTCTTTGACGAAGGAAGGCCAGGATGGGGTCATGGGATTGTTTTCGAGGCAGTTGCTAAATAGGCAGGACGGCTTCTGACCTCTCCGCCGGCAAATCTATCGCGAAAGTATTGGCGTTGAAGGCCAGCAGCGCGTAGTAGCCCATCAGGGTGACCAGCTCGACCAGCCCCTGGGTGCCGAACTGCTGCGATGCTGCCTGGAATGTCGCATCGCTGACCTGGTTGGTACGGAAGAATTCCCTCCCCAGGCTGACCACGGCGCTTTCGTCGGCGGGTATATCGGGAAGGTCCTGCTTGTCGCGCAGGGCGTCCACCAGCCCATCGCTCAGTCCGGCCCTCCGTCCCGAAGCAGCATGGGCATTCCAGATGTACTGGCAGTCTCGCTCCCGGGCGGTCACCAGCATGGCCAACTCCTGGATCTTGGAGGGCAGGGTCGATTCCTGCCTCAGATACCCGGACAGGTGGCCGGCCCGCTTGGCCATCTCCGGGCTGTTGATCAGCACCGACACTGGTCCGCTGGCGATGGGCCCGCCCCGGGCGGCGGTGATTTCGTCAAAGGTGCCGCGGTGTGCCTCGGGTACGCTTTCCCTGGTAGCAACGGGTATCCTTGCCATATCCTCATCCTCCTTGGCGCCGTTATAGGGGACACGCCCTGGTTGCCGGACGGCCTGCGGGACACAATCTTGGAAGCCCGCCCGTCGGGAGGCCCTTGCCTTCGGCCGGTTGCAAAGGTCCATCAGAACTGCCGGGCCGCCCATCCCTGCCGGAACCCATGATACTCCCCGTCATCGGCGCCTACAATCCTGGATTTCCACCGGCAACCGCTACGAATTCCGGCGGCATCGCGCCGTCCGCCGCCCTTGGAAACTATCTCAACAGTTCCCTCCCTCTTTAACGAAGGAAGGCCCGGATGGGGGTGATGGGATCAGTTCTGAAATAGCGGCCTTATGACCGGCCGGAATCCTACCCGGCCACGAAGTCGAACTGCTCGAACTGGCCGTGGACTATCGGGTCCGGGTCCAGCCCCAGCCACCGCTCCAGTATGGTCGCGTAGGTGGACCGGAAGTCGGTGGTGTAGGCCAGGTCCCCCTCCGAAAGGTCAGCTTCCCGCAGGGACGGGTATTCGCCGTATTGACCGCCCTGCACCGGACCGCCCAGGACGAAGGCGACTCCGCCGGAGCCGTGGTCGCACCCGGTGCCGTTGTCCCGCACCCGCCGCCCGAACTCGGACCATACCAGCACCACCGTATCGTCCCACAGCCCCTGCTCTTTCAGATCGGCGGTGAAGTCCCCAATGGCGGACGAGGCGTCCCGCCACAGCTTGCCGTGGGCCTGGAGCTCGTTGCTGTGAGTGTCGAAGCTGCCGTGCTGGGCGTACAGGATGCGCGTGCCCAGTCCGGCGCTCATCACCTGCGCCGCTCCCTTCAGGCTCTTGGCGATGGGAGTGTCGGCGTACTCCACGCTGGAGGAGTAACGCTCCGGCGCGGTGCGGAGGATGTCGGCCCCCAGCAGGGCCTGCGCCCCGTTCTGGCTCAGGGCTTGGGCCACGATGTCCCGCCCGCCGTCCGGCCCGTACATTCGGGCCAGGGCGTCCAGGGCATGGCCGCGGGCTTTTTCATCGTCGATGTCCGGCAGGAGTCCATAGGTCTCCAGGTCGCCCACCGACGCCACCGGAACGCCCTTGCATACGAAGGCCCGGGGCAGCCCCCGCCCGAAGTTCACCCCCGTCAGTACGTTCTCGCCCTTCTCGTCCAGGTCCCGGATCGCCGCGCCCAGCCAGCCCTGGCTCCCGATGGTCTCCGGCTCGGCCGTGTACCAGATGTCCCTCGACCGGAAGTGGGAGCGGTTGGGCTGCGGATACCCGATGCCCTTGATGACGGCCAGTTCGCCCCGGTCCCACAGGCTCTTGATTTCCTGCATGTTCGGGTTGAACCCGAGGTCCCCGTCAATCGGCAAGACTTCCTGCTGGGCAATGCCTATGCCGGGCCGGTTGTCGTAGTAGAGGCCATTGGTATAGGGAACCACGGTATTCAGGCCGTCGTTTCCCCCGTTCAGCTCGATGACCACCAGGGTCCGCTCTTTCCTGGTCGATACCATGATTTCGCTCCTTTGCCGTGGCTGCTGTCCCTTTCCAGGGGAAGGAATCCGGTGCGACGGCGGCGCTACTTATCCCGCCGGCACACTTGCCCTCGCCGGTAGACCTGGATGCGGTGCCGGTTGGTCTCGGTGACGTACAGGTAACCCCGGCTGTCCAGCTTCACCGAGGAAGGGCACCAGAAATACTTCTCAATGTGGGACGACTCCTCGTGCGGATCGTCCACCGGGTAGTCTATCTCCATTTCCAGGTTGGCGGTGGCCCGCGCGGCGGCCTCCTCCTGGTTGATGCTCAAGAAGTTGGCGGCCCACTCGGACAGGGTGGACTCTCCCCGCAGCTTGGTGACAAAGCTGCCGCCGGGATCCAGCACCTGCACGCGTTCGTTGCCCCAGTCCGCCACGTAGATGTAGCCTTCCCCGTCCACTGCCACCGAGGCCGGACGGGTGAACTGCCCGTCGTCCCGCCCCGGCTCCCCGAAACTGGCCAGCAACTCCCCGTCGGATGAAAACTTCTTGACGCAGTCGTTGCCGAAGTCCGCCGCGTACAGGTTGTCCTGCCCGTCCGTCGCCAGGCCCCAGGGAAGGCTGACCGCTGCCTCCTCTTGCCCCCCGATGGACATCAAAAACTGCCCGTCGGCGGTGAACTTCTGGATGCGGTTGTTGTAAGTGTCGGAAACGTACAGGTTGTCCCCGCTGTCGAAGGCCAGGCCCGACGGAGTGTCCAGCTCCCCATCGCCGGATCCCGCCTTCCCCCAGTGGAACAGGTACTTTCCCGCCGCGTCGTAGGCGGTAACACGGTGCAGCCGCTCGTCGCTGATGAAGAACCGTCCCTGGCTGTCCACCGCCCCGCAGGACGGCCAGACGAACTGGCCTCCGTCAAACCCGTAGCCGCCGAAGTTGCCGTGGTACCCGCTCTCCAGGTCGCACACCGTCACGCGGATGCCCCGGGTGGTCTCCTCCTTGCTGCGGCTGATCACGTACAGCCGGTCGCCCTGCCCCACCACCGTATCCACCGGATAGTAGAAGCCCCGTCCCTCCATGACCGTCATTCCCACGGTCCGGTCGTACACCAGGAAGCCGGTTTCCTGCGTGGTGGTCATGGTTGCTCCCCTCGTTCCAGGTCTTGGATGCCGCCGGTCAGAAGTCCGGCTCCCAGATGGGTTTCAGGTCCAGCGAAAAGCCCGGCAGCTCCGGGTCCCCGGACAGCGTTTCGGGCCCCTCCAGCACCTCCACCGGTGCGCTGGGCCGGTAAACATGGACGCGCCCCTGGAAGGGATCTATCAGCCAGCCCAGCCGGACACCGCTGTCCATGTACTCCTGCATCTTTGCTGTCAGGAATGTCAATGCGTCTGAATTGGAGCGAAGTTCGATAACGAAGTCGGGACAAATGGGGGCAAACCTGCGCTTTTCCGAATCGTTCAATTCCGCAAGCCGGCTCTTCAGGACCCAGGAAGCGTCTGGAGACCGCACGGCGCCGTTGGGCAGGGTGAATCCGGTGGAGGAATCGAAAGCGACGCCTCTGCCGTCGCCTTCTGCCCAAACGAACAGCCTGGCGTTGATGCCGGCGTTCTGGCTTCCCGCAGTGATGTTGGTTGGGGGCAAAAGCTCCAGTTCTCCCTTGTCGTTGCGCTCGATGCGCAGGTCGTCGTTCAGCGAACAGAGACTCCGCAACTGTTCGTCGGTCAACTCCAATACCGGGGACAGCTTGAGCACAGTCGGCCCCAACGGCTCCGGCCCAACCGGCCCCGCCGGAGCCTGCCCCGCTTCCTGTGGCTTGACGCTTCGAGTTGTCATTCTGGCGTTGCCATGGCATGAATCTCGCCCAGTGACGGTTTGGCGATCCGCCCGTATCTATTCCCCGGGATTCCCGAGTTCAGAAGTCCGGCTCCCAGATGGGTTTCAGGTCCAGCGAAAAGCCCGGCAGCTCCGGGTCCCCGGACAGTGTTTCGGGCCCCTCCAGCACCTCGACCGGTGCGCCGGGCCGGTAAACATGGACGCGCCCCTGAAAGGGATCAATCAGCCAGCCCAGCCGGACGCCGCTGTCCATGTACTCCTGCATTTTGGCCTGGACATAGCCCAACCTGTCGGACGGGGATCGCAGTTCCACCACAAAATCGGGAACGATGGCGGCAAATTTCCGCTTCTCCCCGTGCGGGAGTTCCGCCCAACGCTCCTTGAGTATCCATGAAGCGTCGGGGGAGCGTACCGCACCGTTGGGAAGGGTGAACCCGGCGGTGGCATCGAATCCCCAGCCGGTGCCATCGGCCCTGGCCCAAATGCCCAAATCGACGGTGAGGCTTGCGTTTTGGATGCTGGTGTGAGGGTTGGCCGGTGGCAAGATTTCCAACTCTCCTTTGGCATTCAGTTCAATTCGGAGTGCATCATTCAAAGAGCACAACCTGAGAAGCTGTTCGTCGGTCAACTTCAAAACCGGGGACAGCTTGAGCACAGTCGGCCCCAACGGCTCCGGCCCAACCGGCCCCACCGGAGCCTGCCCCGCTTCCTGTGGCTTGACGCTTCGAGTTGTCATTCCACTATTCCTGTGGTCTCCACTATTCCCGCAGCCTCAACCGGCATAAATCTCTCCCAATGACGGGACGGTTCTGTATCCAGGTCTGTTCCGCCCCCCGTCCATGCGGTCCGCCGCTAGGCCCGCTGGAACTCCTGGGTGGCCGCCACCATCTGCAGAACGTCGGCGATGTGCCGCCGGTCGGCCTGGGCACCCTGCTTCCGGGCGGAAAATTCCACCAGCACCCGCCGGGTGTCTTCCTTAACCTCCAGCGCTCCCACCTCTTCCAGGCAGGCGTCCACCAGCCGCTCGGGAGACGTTGCCTCGCTCATCTGCGAACTGATCCGTTCGACCATGGCCCGGATCCCCGGCTTGCTTGCGTCCCCGACCTGCTGGCTGGCGAAGTTGATCCGCTCAACCAGTGTGCCGCTGTTCAGCCAGTCGGTGCCGGTGTGCCACCCTTCCACGCTGGGCGGATTGTTCAGTATCTGTCCCATGTAGGACGCCTGGCTGTACCGTTCCAGTATCTCGTAGCGGGGCCGGTTGAACTCCCCCGTCAGCCTCAGCACGCCGGCCACCAGTTCCACCGGACTCTTCACCTTGGCATAGCGCGCCGCCTTGAAGAAATCGGAGTTGAACAGGACGCGGAGCATCGTGCCGATTTCATAGTTGCTGTCGAAATAGGCCTGGACCAGCGCGTCTATCGCCTCCGGGTCGGCGGGAGGGGCATAGGGCCACTCCGGCACCGGCGGCTCGTCCGCCACGAAGAAGCTGTACAGGTGGCGGGAGATGAAGCGCGCCGTGGCGGGCTGCTTGCAGATGATGTCCACGACGTCGCCGCCGTCGAAGTTCCCCCGCTCGCCAAGGAACTCCTTCTCCCCGTCGTCGTGGTCCTCGGGATGAAACTCAAAATGCCAGGAAATACGGCCGTAGGGCCAGTCCGAGTCCCGCTGGGACCGCAGTTCCATGTACTCCCGGTTGGCGATGGTCCAGCCGGTGAAGGCCCGGGCGCACTCCTTCACGTCCTCCTCGGTGTAGTTGCCCACACCCATGGAGAACAATTCCAGCAGTTCCCGCCCGTAGTTCTCGTTGATGGCGTCCTTGTGGTTGTCCTGGTTGTCCAGCCAGATAATCATCGCCGGGTCCCGGGACAGCTCCAGCAGCAGGGTGCGGAAGCTGCCCATCGCGTGCCGCCGGAACATTCGCGTCTGGTCGGACAGGGCCTTCCCGTGGATCACCTTGGCGTACCCGGTGGCGAAGATGCTGTGCCAGAACAGGGTCATCTTCTCCTGCAGCGGCGCCGTGGTGGTGGCCATCCGGTACAGCCAGTTCTCCCCCGGCGCCTGCGGGCCCATCATGCCCGACAGCTCCGGGTGGAAGCGCCGCACCAGGTAATCGCTCAGCCGCTGCTCCTCCCCGGGGTTCAGCAGCTCCTCGACGGCGGCCTCGTATCCCCCGGCCGCGTAGCCTTCCAGCTCATCGCGGTTGGCCCCGAATCCGGCCCGCCGCAACAGGTGGGCTATCAGCTCAACATTCGTATCCCGCATCGGCATTTTCCTGATTGGATAGTGCTCCCGGACTGGCCGCATTCTAGTATCTGCGGAAAGATGGGGTCAATTCGGATAACCCCCGGCCTTCTCCGTATCCTTTTTCCCCTGCCTGGAGCGGTTTGGAGTCCTTAGTTGCTGCGGTCGGCGAATTCGGCTATGGCCGCCTCCACCAGCGCCGGGTCGCGGAGCAGGTCGCCCGCCGTCAGGCTCAGGGCCTTGGCCACCAGCAGCGCGTTGGACAGGGCCAGTTCCGTCACCGCCGTCTCGGCCATGTCCCGGGTGTGGGATGCCACCGGAGTCTCGCTGACCGCGTACCGCAGCTCAAAGGCAGGCATGACCTGGCTCACGTTGCCGAAATCCGTGGAAGCCCCGCTGCCCGGGCGTCCCGCCGCCGGCTCATCCAGCCTCATCCCCAGAGCCTGGGCGTTGGCCCCCACCGCCTGCGCCAGGGTCACGTTCGGTTGCACGTTCTCATAAAACGGATAGAACTCCTCCACCTCCAGGCGGGCGCCGGTCATGGCCGCCGCGCCTTCCGCCACCTGCCTCACCTTGCCCACCACCTCGTCGGCCAGGTATCTCCCGTCCCTTGACCGCAGCATGAAGTTGGCGGCGGCGAACTCCGGCACCACGTTGGGCGCCAACCCTCCGTCGGTGATCACGCCGTGAATCCGCACGTCGTCCCTCAGATGTTGCCGCAGAGCGTCTATCCCGGTGAACAGATGGATGACCGCATTCAGCGCGTTGATGCCGGCCTCGGGAGCCGCCGCGGCGTGGGCCGCCCTGCCGTGGTACATGTACCGGTACCCCACCATGGCCAGGCTCCAGCTCTCCCCCTTCGCCGCCGATGCGGGCGCCAGCGTCCGGTTGGAAAAGGGATGGGACGACAGGGTGGCGTCCACCCCGTCGAACACTCCCGCTTCCAGCAGCCGTATCTTGCCGCCGCCCCCCTCTTCCGCCGGTGTCCCGATGATAACCGCCCGCCCGGGCAGGTCCGGTGCGCTGGCCTGCAGGCCCAGGGCCGCGCCCATCGCCGCCATGGCGATGAGATTATGCCCGCAGCCGTGCCCAATCTCGGGCAGCGCGTCGTACTCCGCCAGCACGGCGATGGTCGGGCCGTCGCCTCCCCCGCCAGGGATGGTGGCGCGGAACGCCGTCTCCACGCCGCCGATTCCCCGCTCCACCTGGAAATCCCGCCCTTCGAGAAACCCCGCCAGGGCATCGGAGGAATAATGTTCCTGGTAGTTCAGTTCCGGGTGGGCATGGACATCCAGCGAAATGTCGAGCAGCGCCTGCCTGGCAGCCTCGATGGCCGAGTTGGAGCGTCCCGCCAGGTCCTCCCGTGCGTGTGCCGATTGGTTGCTCATCGTAAACCGTCTCCTTCAAAGGCCCGGCCGGATTGTCAGCCCGGATTATTGGCATTTTACAGGCGCCCGCTCCACCCCGTCACGATTCCCACTGACAGCAGGCCGTTGACACCTATCCCTGCCGCCGGTAACGTGGAGTGGAACGCGATGAAGACCTGTCAACTCCAAGCATCCGGGGTTCCAAACCTCCCAGCCGGGATAGGCCGATAGCCGTGAACGGCCTGCGGCCCCGGCTACCGGGAACACGACGCCCTCACCTCCGGTGTCCCGAAATGTCCCAATTTGTCCCATTATGTCTCAATCGTGTCCCAAAGTCTGTCGCAGAAGAGCGCAAACATGTCTTGGAACGGCACAAATTTTCCCGAGGATCCCGAGGTTTTAAGCACAAAATCGCCGAAATGTCCCAAAAAGTAAAAAATCGGTTGGTCGCCCTTGTATGCGATAGCCCTGGGTTGAGCCGGGGTTCGGATGGACTTACAACCCCATCTAGACTCCATTGGCCGTAAAACCCCTGCTGGCCAGAAGCTCGACAGAGCTTCTGGCCATAGCCCGGCCCCGCCGCGGGAAAGCCCGTCAGCACTCCAACCACCGGAGCGTTCCCAACGCCGCCCCACGGAGCGCCCAAGAGCCTGCCCCGAGCGAAGGCCGGGGAGCCTTGGACAAGTTGCCTAACTTGGCTAAGCCTGCCCCTGGCGAGCGGAGCGAGGGAAAGGGGGAGGGCCGCGACTCTTAGAACGGAGGACGTGAAATGGTAAGCGCCCAGTTCGACCACAACCTGGAACAGGGGGACCCGTCCCTGCCCGCCACCGGCCGCCCGGTGGTGCGCTCCACCGAGGGCGTAATCTCCTCCGGCCACTACCTCACCTCCATGGCCGGGATGCGGATGCTGCTGGCCGGCGGCAACGCCTTCGACGCCCTGGTGGCCGCCGGGTTCGCCGCCGCCGTTGTCGAACCCATCGCCTCCTACTCTCTGGCCGCCGAGGGCGTGTTCATGCTCTACGACTCCGCCACCGGCGACCTGCTGTCCCTTTCGGGGCAGGGCACCGCCCCCGGAAAGGCCACCGCCGAGTTCTACATCTCCCGCGGCCACCAGCGCATCCCCACCGGCCCCGGCATGGACGCCCCGCTTGCCTTCACCCTGCCCGGGATCGTCGACGCATTCATCTCCCTGCTGGAACGCTGCGGCACCATGGAGTTGGCCGAAGTCATCGCTCCCGCCGTCAGCTATGCCGCCGAGGGAATCCCCCACTACGAGTACATGCTGGAGCGTCTCCACTCCCGTTCCGGCCGGCAGCAGTTCGACAACTTCCCGCCGGGCGGTTGGGATGTCTTTTACCATGACCACCAGGTCCCTCCCGCCGGGTCGCTGCTGGTTCAGCCCGGTCTGGCCCATACGCTTCAGGCCATGCGTGACGCCGCGGCCTCGGCTGCCGGAGACCGCTCCCACCGGATGCAGGCCGCCCGCGACGCCTTCTATCGAGGGCCCATCGCCAGGCTGATTGTCGAATGCTCGGAGAAAGTCGGCGGGATCATTTCCCAGGACGACCTGGCTTCCTACTCCAGCCGGTTCGAAACTCCCGTCGGCGGCGCCTTCCACGGTTACGACATCAGCGGACAGGACTCCTGGAGCCAGGCCCCCATGCTGATGCAGACCCTCAACATCCTGGAGAACTTCGACCTGAAGGCGATGGGTCACAACAGCCCGGCCTACATCCACGCCGTGGCCGAAGCCCTGAAGCTATGCTTCGGTGACCGCGAGGCTTTCTACGCGGACCCCGCCTTCGCCACCGTCCCCATGGACGGCCTGCTTTCAAAGGAATACGCCGCCGAGCGCGCCCAGCTAATCGACCCGGAAGGCGCCTATCCCGCCCAGCCTCCGGCGGGTGATCCCTGGCGTTTCTCCACGCGACGGGGTTCCACCCCGTCCCCCGTCATGTCCCAGCCCACCGTCGCCGTTGCCGATCCTTCCGCCGGCGACGGCACCACCCACGTTTCCGTCCTGGACAAGCGGGGTAACCTCGCCTGCGGCACCATCAGCGGCGGTTCCTTCGCCAAGTCCGTTTTCTTCCCCGAGCTGGGCTGCGCCCTGAGCACCCGCATCGAGATGTTCAACTGCGAACCGGGCCATCCCAACTGCGTCGAGCCCGGCAAGCGCCCCCGCACCACCCTGGTCAACTACATCGTCTCCAGGGATGGGCAGCCCCTGATGACCGTCGGATGCCCCGGCGGCGACCATCAGGTCCAGGCCAACGTCCAGCTGATGCTCAACTCCCTCGTTTTCGGTATGGACCCCCAGCAGGCCGTGGAAGCTCCCCGGTTCGCCACCGCCAGCAACGTAAATTCCTTCTATCCCCACGTCTACTACCCGGGCCAGCTCGACCTGGAAGAGGGAGTCCCCGAGTCCACCGCCGATGCTTTGCGGGCGTTGGGACACAAGATTGAGCGGACCGCCAACTGCGGCTTGGGAGCTACCGTTTCCGTCCGCGACGGCGCCACCGGGACCCTCAGCACCGGCGCCGACCCCCGCCGCGCCTGCTATGCCCTCGCTTTGTAAGAAACATCGGAACGAGTTCCTTCCCCTTGATGGGGAAGGTCAGAATAGGTGACGGGAAAGGTCATAGTCCCTTCCCCCTTGATGAGGGAAGGCTGGGATGGGGGTGAAGGGTGTTAGTCTCGGGATAGTTTCTTATTCCCGAGTCCGGGCCCGACGGGGATCAGGCGACTACCGCCGGCTCCACTTTGTGGCAGGCGGTCAGGTGCTCCGTGTCGATCTCCCGCCAGTCGGGCTCCACCTCCCGGCACATGCCGGTCTCGTAGTAGATGGGGCAACGGGGGTGGAATCGGCATCCGCTGGGAGGGTTGATCGGGCTGGCAACCTCGCCGCTGATAGTGGTGCCCATGGGGATATCCGGGTCGGGTTGGGGGACTGAGGCCAGCAGCGCCTTGCTGTAGGGATGCAATGTGTTCTCGTACAGCTGGTCCTTGTCGCCCAGCTCCACCATCTTCCCTACGTACATCACGCCCACCCGGTGGCTCATGTGCTCGACAATCGCCAGGTCGTGGGAGATGAGCAGGTAGCTCAACCCCAGGTCCCTCTGCAGGTCCACCAGCAGGTTCAGGATCTGGGCCCGGATGGAAACGTCCAGTCCGGAAACCGGCTCATCCAGCACGATAAGCTGGGGACGCAGGGCCAGGGACCGGGCGATGGCAATGCGCTGGCGTTGTCCTCCGCTGAACTGGTGGGGAAAGAAGGACCCGGTCACCGGGCTGAGGCCCACGTTCTCCAGCAGCTCTCCCACCCGCATCCGCAGTTCGCGGCCCCGCAAACCCTCGTGGACCTGCAACGGTTCGCCGATGATGTCCAGCACCTGCATTCGCGGATTCAGCGAGCTGTACGGGTCCTGGAACACCGCCTGCACCAGCCGCTTGTATTCCCGCAGACCGCCGCCCCGCAGTCCATTGATGTCATTGCCCCGGAACCGGATGACCCCCCCGGTGGGGCGCTCCAGGAGCAGGATCATCTTGGCGACCGTGGTCTTCCCGCAGCCGCTTTCCCCCACCAGCGCGAAGGTCTCCCCCTCGCCGATGGAGAAGTTGACCCCGTCCACGGCCTGGATGGATTCGGCGTTGCGGCCGAGCCAGCTTCCACCGCCCCGGAAGTGCTTGACCAGTCCTTCTACTTCCAGCAATCGCTCTGCCACTTCAGCCCCCCGGTTCCGCCAGCCAGCAATGCACGAAGTCCTGGTCCCCCAGGGAAGTTCTCGGCGGATACTCCTCCTTGCACTTGTCCATCGCCTCGGGACAGCGCGGCCAGAAGGGACACCCCTGGGGAATGTTTCTCAGGTCGGGCGGCTGGCCCTCGATCTGGTAGAGCCGGTCACGCTTGGTCCCCATCACCGGCACCGAGGCCAGCAGGGCCCGGGTATAGGGGTGTTGGGGTTCCTTGTAAATCTGCCGGACGCCGGCGCTTTCCACGATCCGGCCCGCGTACATGACGTTGACCCGGTCGCACATCTGGGCAACGATCCCCAGGTCGTGGGTTACCCAGATGACGCTGGTGCCGCTCTCCCGCTGCAACTCACGGATCAGCCCCAGGAACTGGGCCTGGATGGTGACGTCCAGGGAGGTGGTCGGTTCGTCGGCGATCAGCAGCTCCGGCTCGGTGGTCAAGCCCATGGCCGCCACCACCCGCTGGCGCATTCCGCCGCTGAACTGGTGGGGGTATTGCCCCAGCCGAAGCTCCGGGCTGGGAATGCGCACCGCCCGCAGCGACCCCAGCACCCGGTCCAGGGCCTGCTGTCCCCGCTCCTTCAGGTGCAGCCGGACCGGCTCAGCCACCTGATCGCCCACGGTGTAGACCGGGTTCAACGACGTCTGGGGGTCCTGCATGATGATGGCCAGGCGGTGTCCCCGGTACTCCCGCATCTGGTGCTCGGAAAGCTCCAGCAGGTTCTCGTCCCGGAACCACACTTCCCCTTCGACGATCTGCGCCCCGGGGCGGGGAACGAGCCGCATCAGGGACAGGCAGGTCATGGTCTTCCCGCTGCCCGACTCCCCCACCAGGCCCACGGCCTCCCCTTGCCGGATGGTGAAGCTGACGCCGTCCACCGCCTTGAGGACGGCGTTCCGCTGGAAGAAGTAGGTCTTCAGCCCTTCAACCCGGAGGAGGATATCGTTTTCAGCGTCGTGGTTTTCCATCTGCACCCGGAGGTATTCCGTCTTCCTGAAGTCTTCCGTTTCCCTAGAGTTGGCGCCGCCGGGGATCCAGGGTGTCCCGCAGCCAGTCCCCGAACAGGTTGAGGCACATCACCGAGGCCAGGATGGCCAGCCCCGGGAACAGGGTCAGCCAGTAGTGGCTCTGGATGTAGTCCCGCCCGTCGGCGACCATCAGGCCCCACGCCGGGCGCGGCGGGGGAATCCCCACCCCAAGGAAGCTCAGGGACGACTCCACCAGGATCAGGTGTCCCACCTCCAGCGTCGAGAGCACGATCACCGTGTTGAAGACGTTGGGCAGTATATGCTTGATCACGATGCGGTGAGTCGGCGAACCCACCACCCGGGCCAGGGCAACGTAGTCCAGTTCCTTGATAGCCAGCGCCTCCCCGCGCACCATGCGGGCGAACCGGGCGGCGACGAAGGGCGATAATATGAAGATGACGTTGGTGAAGCTGGTCCCGAAGGCGCTCATGAACACCAGCGCCACCAGGATGAGTGGCAACGCCAGGATCGCCTCCACGCCCCGCTGCACAATCGCGTCGGTCTTGCCCCCCAGGAACCCGGAGGCCAGCCCGAAAAACGTCCCCGCCGTTCCCCCCAGCAGGATCACCGCGATGGAAAGGCTCAGGGAAACTCGGGTGCCGTGAATGATCCTGCTCAGGATGTCCCGGCCCAGCTTGTCGGTGCCGAGGACATTGCTCCAGCTTCCGTCTTCATGCCAAGCCGGCGGAGCGAAGTTGTTGATGATGTCATTCTTGGTGGGTCCAAAGGGAGCGATCCAGGGCGCAAACACGGCGCAGATTATTATCAGCGCGATGCCGATCGTGGGGATCAGCGGCGCCCGCCGCAGGCCGGCCAGGATGGACATAGCCCGCCGGCGCCATGGAAGGGCTTCGGCTACCAGTAACGGCCGTTCTGCTGCCTGGGCCATGGACTCATCCTTTCCTTTCTAGCTGGTTGAGTACTTGATTCGGGGATTGACGATGGCGTAGGTGATGTCAACCAGCAGGTTGATCACCACAAAGAACACCCCCACCATGATCACCACACCCTGCACCACCGGATAGTCCCGCCCCTGCACCGCATCCAGGGCGAGCCGGCCGATGCCCGGCCAGGCGAACACTGCCTCGATAACCACCGAGCCGTTCATGAACCCCCCTAGGATAAGTCCCGAGTAAGTCAGAACGGGAATCATGGCGTTGCGCAAAGCGTGTTTCCAGATGACGGTCCGCTCGTGGAGCCCCTTCCCCCGGGCCATGGTGATGTAGTCGCTATCCAGCACGTCAAGCATACTGGATCGCGTTAGCCGCACCAGTCCGGCGATGACGAACCATCCCATGACGAACCCGGGCAGGACATAACTGGAAGGCCCGGATCTACCGGCCACCGGCAGCCATCCCAACAGGACCGAAAACAGGATCATCAGCATAATGGCAATCCAGAACTGAGGGCTGGATTGCCCTAAGAATGCGATAACTTTGGCGACTCTGTCTATCCACGTGTCCCGGTACACGGCGCTTAGCACCCCAAGCGGCAGGGCCATCACCATGGCAATGCCCATGGCGACGGCGGCCAAGGAGAAAGTCGCCGGCAGCCGCTCCACCAGCAGCTTGGTTACCGGCTCCTTCAGAATCTTCGATTCCCCCAGGTCCCCCACCAGCAAGCCCTTGAAGAAAATCCAGTACTGGACATGCATGGGTTCGTTCAGGCCCAGCCGATCCCGCACCAACTGGATGGTCGCTTCGCTGGCATCGTCCGGGACAAACGCCTCCAGCGGGTCCCCGCTGGCCCGGGCCAAGACAAACACCAGAACGGTGATGAACAGAATGTTGATCAGACCCTGCAGGATCCGTCCGGCGATGTAGCCGGTCATTGCCCTTTCCTTCGCCAGGCGTCCTCAACCGGCGGGCCGGCCGCGGACGGGCAGTTCACTTCAGACTTGCGTTGCGCCGCCGGAACAAGCCCCCGCCCGTGCCCGGTGGAGGCCTGTCCTGGATTGGCGGCGCCGTTGTTGCTTATGGTTATCTTCCGGTTACACGCGCTGCCCCGGCTAATGGGGCCGTGCGCTCCAGAAGTTGTGGGGGAAGGGGCGGCCGGTTATGGGCGTCCACTCCTTCACCTTGTTGGAAATCCCGAACACCGCGTTGGCTGTTATCAGCGGAGCGTGCCGGAACTCCTGGGTCAGCACCCGGTTGTACTCGCGGATGAACTCTTCCTGCTTTTCCAGGTCGAACTCCGCGTTCGCCGCATCAAGCAACTCGTCGATGTGGGGCGTCGAGTCGCCCACCACCGGCCGAGCGCTGTTTTCGGAGTGGTACCACCCGTTCATCCACCGCAGGGTGGTGTAGCGGGAGTCGTTGCCCCGCACCACCAGCGGGTAGGGACGCTCCTCAGGCGTCGGGCTTTGCCCCCTGGTGCGCAGCGTACCGGACAGGTTGGTCCAGTCGTACACCTTCACCTCGCCCGTAATCCCAATCTCCCCCAGGTAGCCCAGCACCGCTTCCGCCAGGGTAGGCAGCCCCGGGAAGTCCGAGTCGTTCAGATAGGTCTCAATCTGGACCTCGAACCCGTCAGGGAAAGTGGACTCCGCCATCAACTGCTTGGCCCGGTCCGGGTCGTAAGGCTGGGGTTCCAGTGTCGGGTCGTAGCCGAAGGTGTTGGGGGCGGCCACGAAGTTGCCGATGGGGAAAGCCTCGCCCAGATACAGCCGGTCGGCGATGGTCTGCCGGTCAATGGATATGGCGATGGCCTCCCGAATCTTGGGGTCGTTGCACGGATGGCCGGGGGACCACTGGTACCAGCACCAAATCACGCTGACGGTGGTGGACGGTGCCGAGAAGACCTGCAGGTTGTTGTCCAGAATCTCTTGCTTGGAGGCAATGGACGCGCCGATGATGTCCGCCGCGCCCGTCTTGAGCAACGCCATGCGGGTCGCCAGCTCCGGGATCTCCAGGATGGTCACCGTCTGGAAGCCTGGGTCCTTGCGCCAGTGCTCCGTGTCGGCGGCGGTCATGGTGATGAACTGGTTAGGAATCCGGCTGTCAAACTCGTAGGGGCCCGTGCCTACCGGGTTCTCCCTGAAGGCTTCCTCGTCGGCCTCGATCTGCGCCTTGGAGTAGGTGAAGGAGCCGGAGGTTATCTCCGGGAAACTGCCCCAAAGCCAGGCCGTGGCCTCCGGCTTGTGCGTCTTGATGACGAACTCGTGGTCGCTGGCGGCAGTCAGAGATTCGGTTCGGGTGGCCTTCTCCAACGCGGTGGTATTTCCCCCTCGCGGATCAAAGAAGGTCCGGTTCCAGCTGTAGGCCACGTCCTCGGCGGTCACGTCCGTGCCATCGTGGAACTTGACCCCTTCCCGGATCTTGAAGGTCCAGGTCAGTTGATCGTCGGAAAGCTCCCAGCTTTCCGCCAAACCCGGCACCAGCTTGTTGTCGAAGTCCAGATCAACCAGGAAGTCGAACATCTCTTCCATGTAGATGCTGGACTGGGGAACGGACAGAAGTCCAAGGTTGTCCGTACTCATGTTGACCAGGTCGTCGGCGGCAGCGATCAGCTCGCCGGAAGGGCCTTCTTCAACGGCTGACGGAGTCGGGACGGGCGTAGGAGTGGCAACAACCATCACCCGCTCAATCTTGGTCTCTCCGGCCACCTGGACCTCCTTGGTCACTTCCACCATCACCTCTTCCACCTTGGTTTCCACCCGGGTTTCCCCGGCGACCTGCACCTCCCTGGTCACTTCAATCTCGCGCTCAATGACCTCGGGCGCGGCGGCTGATTGGCAGGCCGCGATGAGGACGAGAGCAATAAGACAAGCCATGACGTAGGATACGGTTTTCATGTTTCCCCCTTTCCTGAGAGCAAATGAGCCAGAAGTAGGTTTCCCTTCACATAACAGCGGATATCCGCTGGGAATGACAGCTTTGATTGTTAAACCCATTCACCGGGACTGCCGTAATCGTTAAGTTAATATGCGTTGCGGGCGATATACATTCCATTACGGCCCTGAACGAGTTTGGATGTTAATGTTTTCGACGCACCTTGTCAACCGAACATAAGCGCCCTGAACCTGGCTCCCCGCGGGATTCAACCCCGGTGGGCTGTGTGGTAGACTGCCCACGATTGTTGGAACAAATCTCGCGGAAAAATCCGTTGGGGGATACAGGCCCATGATCATTGATACCCACACCCACGTAGTCAGCAGCGACAAGACCGCCCATCCCCTGCACCCCAACGCCAGCGGGTGGTCCACCGAGGTAAGCAACAACGTAGAGGACCTGATAAAGGAGATGGACGCCGCCGGGGTCGAGTGCGCGACCCTGGTGCAGCCCAACGGCACCTACGGCCTGGACAACACCTACCAGTGCGACAGCGCGAAGCTGTATTCCCCGCGTACCGTGTCGGTCGGAATCCTGGACCCTGCCGCCCCCGACGGCGCAGACAAGCTTTCCTACTGGGTCAATGAACACGGCATGAAAGGTGTCCGCCTCCAGAGCCGGGCCGAACCCGACGACCCCAGCTGCGACGCCTTCTGGGCCCGTGCCGAAAGCCTGAACGTCCCCATCTCCATCGGTGGCGGAGGGACCCCCGACAAGGTCAACCGGATGCGGAACATCGGGGCGCGGCATCCCAATGTGCGGTTCGCACCCGACCACTTCGCGGGTTGGAGCGGCGCCGAGGACAAGGCGGCCATGACCGTGGCCCTGGAAGCCCTGGCCCAGCTTCCCAATGCCTGCCTGCGGATATCCAGCACCAGCCTTGGCCCCTACGCCAACCTGGGCGATGGTGATAAAGACCTCTTCCGCCGGGTGATTGAAGCCTTCACCGCGAAACGCATGATGTGGGGCTCCAACTTTCCTTCATCCCGCCAGGGCGGCTACATCGGCCAGGTGGAGCTGGGCAAGACGGCCCTGCCCTGGCTTTCCGCGGAAGACCTGGACTGGATGATGGGTGGTGCGGCTCATACCTTCTGGCCCATGCTCCAGGCGCCAACCACCGGCTGACTCCCGCACCCCAATACCGTTCCTGGAGGTCTAACCATGGCTGTTCAGGGCGCAACCCAGACCATAATCGACTGGATTTTCTCCACGGGTTTCGACGACATGCCCGCCGGGATACGGCGGCAGGCGGTGCTGGCCCTCTACGACGGCGTGGGCGCCAACTTGGCTTGCTCCCTGCTTCCCGTGGCCCATCGGACGGTCGACTTCATCAAGCTGGTGGGCGGCCCTCCGGACTGCACCGTCATCGGATTTCCCGACCGTTCCTCCGTACTCAACGCCGCCCAGGTCAATGGCACCCTTGGCCACGCCGACGAAGTGGATGCCATTGAAAGCGACGGGCTGGGCGCTCACGTTCTGGCCGCCAATCTGGGCGCCTGCCTGAGCGCGGGCCAGTACGCCGGCGCATCGGGGAAGGAAGTGCTGCGGGGGCTGGTGCTGGGGTTCGAGTTGACCAAACGGGTCCACCGGGTCGCCGCGGTAGCCCAGGACCGGTCGGTGCTCACCGCCGGTTCCTCGGCCACCTTGATTGACGCCGGCAACACCATGGGAGCAACCGCCGCCGCCGGTGTTCCCCTGGGGCTGACTCCGGACCAGATGGATATAGCCTTCGGAATGGCCGCCGCCATGGCCAGCGGAATCACCCCCTTCGCCCGCGAGTCTGAACACATGCTCAAGTCCTTTGTCCGGGGAGGCCTGGGCGCCCGGAACGGCGTCGCCGCCGCCCTGATGGCCAGGGCCGGCTACGATGGCCCCCGGGGAATCTTCGAAGGAAGCAACGGTTTCTTCCACAGCCGCCTTGGTGTCGAAGACCCCGGCCCTGAGTTCGTGGAAGACCGGCACACCATCCAGGACGTGGTCTTCAAGCGGGTCTCCGCCGGCGGACCCAACCAGGCCCCCCGTCAGGGTGTGGTGGAAATAATGGCCGAGAACGGGCTGACCGCCGGGGACATCGGTCGCATCACCATCGAGGTCCCGCCCATCGGCTTCACCACCATCACCGAGGTACATCACCCCTCCATCGAGGGCAAGGATGTCATCGCCATCGGCGCCGTTTACGGCGGGACCGGGTTCCTGGCGGCCCACAATCCGAAGTATGGCCGGAGCAACGAGGTCCTCGCCATGCGCGACCGGATCGAAATTCTGCCCCGGGAGGAATGGGCCGGCGAAGGGCGTTTCCGGTCCATGGTCACCATCGAGACTTCTGACGGCAGGAAATTCTCCCGGGAAAGCGCCTACCGGCCCATGTCCGAGGACGACCTGGACGCCAAGTTCGCCGACCTGGTGGGTATGCGGGCGGGAGAGGACCGGGCCCGGGAACTGGCTGAGGCGCTGAAGGGACTGGAAGGCGCCCCCAACGTGTCGGATGTAATGTCCCTGCTGGAACTGCCCGGAGCCCGCATCGAAGACTACTGAACACTACTAGAGAAGACTACCAGCCAAGCTGCGGAGACAACGCCATCGGAGGTGAGCCCATGTCCGATTCCCACGATCTGGCCCTCATTGCCCACCTCATGCGCCGGGCCGGGTTCGGCGCCAACCGCGACCGTCTGGAGGAGTACGCCGCCAGGGGGTACGAGGCCACCTTGTCGGAGTTGCTCCATCCCGAAACTGCGCCACCTTTTGATGACGACCTCGCCTACCGGTATTACCCCTATTTCCGTATCGGGACGGCGATACCCACCCAGCAGAGCCACTGGATGCTGCGCATGATCGGCACCCCCCGGCCCCTGGAAGAAAAGATGACCCTGTTCTGGCATCATCTCTTCGCCACCGGCTTCGCCAAAGTGGACAACGCCCCCGAGATGCACCAGCAGATCGGCACATTCCGCAATCACGGCATGGACAACTTCCGTACCCTCCTGGTCGAGCTCTCCAAGGACCCGGCGATGATCTTCTGGTTGGACAACTGCGAGAGCCACAAGGATGCCCCCAACGAAAACTATGGGCGGGAACTGCTGGAGCTGTTCTCCATGGGGGTGGGCAACTATACCGAAGACGACGTCAAGGAATGCGCCCGGGCCTTCACCGGCTGGACCATCATGCCCGGCATTCCCCGCTATCCTTGGGGCGAGTTCCTGCGGGAGTTCGAGTACCGCCCGGATGACCACGACGATTCGGAAAAGACCTTCCTGGGACACCTGGGACGGTTCAACGGCGAGGACATCATAGATATCATCTGCCGCCAGCCAGCCGCGGGACGCTTCATATCCCGGCACCTGTACAATTTCTTCGTCGCCGAGGAGCCGCAGGTGCCTGCCTGGCCAACGACACCGCCGCAGGACCCGGAAGCCATCGAACTGCTGTCGGAAGTGTACTTCCGCTCCAACTACGACATCCGGTCCATGCTGGCGGCGCTGTTCCAATCCGACTTCTTCAAGGCGGCCCGCTACACCAAGGTGAAGAGTCCGGCCGAACTGGTGGCCGGAGTGATGCGGCTGGTGGATGACTACACCACGCCCAAACCCCGCATCCACGAAATCTCCGCCGCCTGCAACTTCATGGGCCAGGAACTCCTCAACCCACCCACCGTTGAGGGATGGCACACCGGCAGGGAATGGATCGACAGCGGCGCCCTGGTGGAACGCATCAACTTCGCCTCGGACCAGGTCGGTGACCTGTCCAAGCCCGGGGTGCAGCGCATCGTCCAGCGCCTGTCCGCCGGCGGGTTGGCATTGACCCCGGAGCAGATGGTCGACGGCTGCCTCGACCTGGCCGGGCCGGTGGTCGTCTCCGAGTCCCGCCGCCAGGAACTGGTCGACGCCGTAGCCCTGGCCGGACCGGCATCCTGCGCCACCCCGGAGGACATGGAGGCCTTCGCTCGCCGGGTCGCCCGTCTCCTCCAGCTCATCGTGTCCTCCCGGGAATACCAGATGGTATAGGCATCCGATTTCCATTTCCCAATCTTGCCGGAGGCAGTCAGCATGGCCACACACGGAGTGACCAACACCAGGGTTGAGTACATCAAGACCATCGGCAACGCCGCCGCCCTGGGCCAGATCGGGTTCAGGAACCCGGTGGATGTCGCGCCTGCCCGGGGAGACCTGATATACGTCCTCAGCCATGCCGCTGAAAACAACGGTGGCAACAAGCGGATCGCCAAGTGTACATTGGACGAAGAGGACTTCCTCACCGAGTTCGGTTCCTTCGGGGAAGAGCCGGGCCAGTTCACCTGGCCCAATTCGCTGGCTGCCGACAGCGCCGGCAACGTCTATGTCACCGACGAATGGCTCAATCGCGTAACGGTCTTCGACCCCGATGGCAACTACCTGGCCCATTGGGGCGAGGAAGGATCCGGCCCTGGCCGGCTCAACCGCCCCGCCGGAATCGCCTTCGACGCAGATGACAACCTTTTCCTGGCCGACAGCTTCAACCACCGCATACAGAAGTTCACCAGGGAAGGCAACCCTCTGGGCCAATGGGGATCAGGGGGTTCGGAGCCAGGACAGCTGGACACACCCTGGGGCATTTGCCTCGATGCCGCCGGTATGGTCTACGTCGCCGACTGGCGGAACGACCGCATCCAGAAGTTCACCCCGGACGGCCGGTTCCTGTTGTCCATCGGAGGGACCGGTGCCGAAACCGGCCGGTTCAACCGCCCCAGCGGTGTCGCGGTGGACCGGGATGGCTGCATCTACGTGTGTGACTGGGGCAACGACCGCGTGCAGATATTCAATGAAAGCGGGGAGTTCATCGCTGAATTGCTGGGCGACGCGACCATGTCCAAGTGGGGCGAGCAGCGGCTGTCATCCAACCCCGAAAACATGCTGGGGCAACGGGAGCAGGTCCGCAGCCTGGAGCCGGAGAAAAAGTTCGTGCAGCCGGTATCCGTCAAAATCGACCGGGAAGGCCGGTTGATAGTGGCCGATTCCGCCCGCCACCGCCTCCAGATCTACCGCCGCACCTGACTTGATGGCGGCTCACCGCCCAGCCTCGAGCTTCGATTGCCTTCCGTAACTTCACCGTTAGGTTGTGCCAAAAACCCGCAGCCGGGCGTTGCGGGTAGCCCTCTCCCGAATGATGGAGTGCCATTCGCGACGATTCACGGCTCATGTTGCCCGGTTTGAGTGCTGGGTAACAGCCTGGGAGCGGCCGGATTCGTTGCAATCTTGGGCAATATCCCTTCCCTTGAAGGCAGTATTTATTGACATTTTTGCCCGAGAATTATAAGTTATCCCCGTCTGAAAGCTCGCTAATTAGGCGAGTCGGGTGAGTGCCAATTTGACGCACAGCTACCTGAAATATCTTAATAAGGAGTTCGAGGCATGGCAGACAACGATATTGCGTTAATGGCCCACCTGATGCGCCGCGCCGGGTTCGGGGCCTCCTATGAGGAACTGGTGGAACGCACCGCCAGGGGCTACGAGGCCACCGTAGAGGAGCTGCTCAACCCCCAGGAGCAGCCGGACCTGGAAATGGACGTCATGAACCGCTACATGCACGGCTGGCGGGACATGAACGGCCTCATGGCCAACCAGGGCTACTGGACCTACCGGATGGTCAATTCCCAGCGCCAGCTGGAAGAGAAGATCTGCCTGTTCTGGCACGGCATCTTCTGCGTCGGCGACTCCAAGTGCATGAGGGCCCGGCAGATCCTTCTGGAGCTCAACAACTTCCGCAACTACGGCCTGGGCAAGTTCGATGAGCTGCTGATGTACCTGTCCACCGACCCCGCGATGCTCTACTACCTGGACAACCAGCTGAGCCACAAGGAAGCGGTCAACGAGAACTGGGGCCGGGAGCTGCTGGAGCTGTTCTCCATGGGTGTCGGCATGGACGGTGAGGCCAACTACACCGAAGATGACGTGAAGGCCTGTGCCCAGGCGTTCACCGGCTGGACCATCGCCAACGCCATTCCCCGGTACCCCTACGGCAGCTACGCCAACCGCTTCCTCTACAACCGGTATGACCATATTGAGGAAGACAAGACTTTCCTGGGCGAGACCGGCAACTGGAACGGCGAAGACATCGTCCGCATCATCTGCAAGCAGCCGGCCACCGCCCGCTTCGTCGCCCGGCACCTGTCCAACTGCTTCGTCTCCGACGAGCCCCAGGTCCCTGCCTGGCAGCACGTTCCCCCGCGGCACCCCGAGCTGATCAAGGAACTGGAGGACGAGTACTTCCGCTCCGGTTACGAAATCAAGTCCATGTTGCGGGTGCTGTTTAACTCGGACACCTTCAAGAACGCCCGCTTCGCCAAGGTCAAGAATCCCTCGGAAGTGGTATGCGGCGCCTTGCGGGTCGTCGGCGACTTCACCGAGCCCAAGCCGCGGCTGTACGATCCGGCCCTGGAAATCCGCTACATGGGCCAGGACCTGCTGAATCCTCCCACCGTCGAGGGGTGGCACACCGGCAAGGAATGGATCGACAGCGGCACCCTGGTGGAGCGCATCAACTTTGTCGCAGGCGAGATGGGCCGCGTTGACTCCCCGGGCATCAACGCCTTCATCGACCGGCTCAAGGCCGAGGGCTCGACCCTCTCCGCCGGGCGGATCGTTGGTGCCTGCCTGGAAATGCTGGGTTTCTACGAGCTCAGCGAGGACAACCAGGACCTGCTCACCGCCCACGCCGAGGCCGCCAGCAGTCTGGACACCGGGTCTCCCGAGTTTGCCCAGTTCGTGGGGCAGATTCTCCAACTCATCGTGTCAACCCAGGAGTACCAGTTCAACTAGGCTCCGCATCGTCGAACAAGCAACGACCGGCCGCCGCTCCCTCACTGGCGCAGGCGGCCTCCAACCAGACCAGGAGGAAACATGACCAGCACCAAGAAAGACCCCGTACTGGTAGTCCTGCAGCTTTCCGGCGGGAACGACTTCTTGAACACCATCGTTCCCTACAATAACCCGCTGTACTACGACAACCGCCCCAACGTCGTCATCCCCCAGGATCAGGTCCTGCCCATGAACGACGAGTTGGGCTTCAATCCCAACACCGCCGCCCTGAAGGAGCTTTACGACGACGGCAAGGTGGCCATCATCCAGGGCGTCGGCTACCCCAATCCCAATCTGTCCCACTTCCGCTCCATGGACATCTGGCACACCTGCGAGCCGGAAAAGCTGGCCGACGAGGGCTGGGTCGGACGGGCAATCCGCGACTTGGACCCGAACAAGGAAAACGTGCTCACCGGCGTCAACTTTGGGCGGGGCCTTCCCCGGGCCATGGCCGCCCCCGGCGTGCCGGTGGCCTCCGTCGGCAACCTGGAGACCTACGGCGTGCTGACCAGCATCGAGGTTGAGCAGGAGCGGACCCAGGCCCTGGACATCTTCTCCCGCATGTACTCCCCCGCCATGGGCCGCGGCCCCGTGCTGGAGTACCTGTCCCAGACCGGCATGGACGCGCTGACCGGCGCCGACATCCTGGCCACCGCACCGGAGAAGTACACCTCCAGCGTCGAGTATGGCCCCAGTTCCATGTCTCAGTACATGCGGAACATCGCCCAGGTCCACATCGCCGACCTGGGGACCCGGTTCCTGTACACCACGGCTCCCTACAACAGCTTCGACACCCATGCCACCCAGATGAGCGCCCATGCCAGCCTGTGTCTCAACGTTTCGCAGACCATCAGTGACTTCTACCAGGACCTGAAGGAGCACAACGCCAGCGACAACGTCGTCCTGCTGGTCTTCACCGAGTTCGGGCGGCGGGTCCACGACAACGGGTCCGGCACCGACCACGGCTCGGGCGGAGCGGCCTTCGTCGTAGGCGACCGGGTCAAGGGTGGCCTCTACGGCGAGTACCCGTCCCTGGAAGAGGACAAGCTGCTGGAGGGCAACCTGCACTTCAACAACGACTTCCGCGGCCTGTACGCCACGCTGCTCGAGGACTGGATGGGTCTGGACTCCAAGCCCATCGTCAACGGCAGCTTCGAGAAGATGGACTTCATCGCCAGGGACTAGCCTGAACCGGCGGGCGGCAGGACATGGAACCCGCCGCCCGCTTCTACGATGGGTCCGGGCGTCATGTGCAGCCCCCTGTGGGAAGACGGCGCCGGAAACCCGGCAAGCGGGATCGTTCGCTGCGGTTGGCCTTGTGCCCCCCGGCTACGTTGCTAAGACCATTTGCGGGCCTTGGCGCGTCGCGTTTCGGGCTTCCCTGCGCTTCCAACCGGGCCCATACCCCAACGACTAACATTTGAGAGGAAAGCCATGGCAGAACGCGATCTTGCCCTTATGGCCCATCTCATGCGCCGCGCCGGATTCGGCGCTTCTTACCGGGAACTGGAACAACGAGCCTCCCTCGGCTACGAAGCCACCGTGGAGGAACTGCTCCATCCCGAGGACCAGCCCCAGTTGGAAATGGACGTCATGGAGCGGTACATGGGCTGGCGGGACCTGGGCTACCTGGCCGCCAACCAGGGTTACTGGACCTACCGCATGGTCAACTCGCCCCGCCAGCTTGAGGAAAAGATTGCCCTCTTCTGGCACTCCATCTTTTGCGTGGGAGACTCCAAGTGCATGGCTCCCCACAACATCCAGGACCAGCTCAACAAGTTCCGCACCCAGGGGATGGGCCGGTTCGACGAGCTGTTGCTGGCCATGGCGACCGACCCGGCCATGCTCTACTACCTGGACAACCCCCTGAGTCACAAGGACGCGGTCAACGAGAACTGGGGACGGGAGCTCCTGGAGCTGTTCTCCATGGGCGTCGGGATGGACGGCCACCCCAACTACACCGAGGACGACGTGAAGGCCTGTGCCCAGGCGTTCACCGGCTGGACCATCGGCAACGCGATGCCCCGGTACCCCTACGGGCGGTACTTCAACCAGTTCCTGTACAACCGCCTGGATCACATCGACGACCAAAAAACCTTCCTGGGCGAGACGGGCAACTTCAACGGCGACGACATCATCCGAATCATCGCCAAGCAGCCTGCCACGGCGCGGTTCGTATCACGGCACCTGTACAACTTCTTCGTTGCCGACGAACCCCAGGTGCCGGCCTGGGAGACCACGCCGCCCAACGACCCGGCGGCCATCCGAATGCTGGAAGAAGAATACTTCCGCTCCGGTTATGACATCCGCTCCATGCTGCGGCTGCTCTTCAACTCGGACTTTTTCAAGGAAGCCCGGTTCGCCAAGGTGAAGAGCCCTTCCGAGGTCGTTTGCGGAACATTGCGCGTCGTCGGAGACTTCACTGATCCCAGGCCCCGGCTGTACGACGCGGGCCTTGAAATCCGCTACATGGGCCAGGACCTGCTCAACCCACCCACCGTGGAGGGCTGGCACACCGGCAAGGAGTGGATCGATTCCGGCACCCTGGTCGAGCGGGTCAACTTCACCGCCGGCGAGGTGGGAAGGATCAACGCCCCGGGCATCCGGGACATCATCACCCGCCTGCAGGGCCAGGCGCAGGAAATCTCTCCCCAGGACCTGGTGGAGGGATGCCTGGATATGCTGGGCGGATACAGCCTGATGGGCGACACCAGGGAATTGTTGCTGGACCACATCTCGGCTTCCGCTGTGACACCGGGATATTCCGTGGATACCACCGCCCCCGGGTTTCCGGAGCTGGTGGCCCAGCTTCTCCAGCTTATCGTTTCGACCCAGGAATACCAGTTTACCTAGCAGTCAATACCAACGGCGCGGGCCAGATTCGACCGGTGGTCCCGCCCGTACCCGAAGCGGCAACGGCCGTTTACGAAAACCGAAGCGAGGAAAGAATGACTACCAGCAGAGTACAAGGAGCAACTTTCCGCTATACCCACACCATCGGAAGGGGTGAGGAAGCGGGTACCGGATTCAAGAACCCGGTATCGGTAGCCCGGGGTGAGAACGACGTAATGTACGTGGTGAACCGCGCCTACGACTATCGGGGCGATTCCAAGCGCATCACTGTCTGCACCGTCGACGAGGACTATATCGGCGAAATCGGTAACGGCGGCCGCCTGGGCGGCGACATGATGGACGTGGGCGAGGACGCCTCCGACGGCTCCCTGGTATGGCCCACCGACATCACCCTGGACAAGGATGAGAACCTGTACATCACCGACGAGTGGCTCCAGCGGGTGGCCATGTTCTCCAGGGACGGCGACTGGCTGGGCGCCTGGGGCGTGGTCGGAGACGGCGATGGCCAGTTCGACAAGCCCTCGGGAATCGCCGCCGACGCCGAGGACAACATCTACCTGGTGGACACCGGCAACAACCGGGTCCAGAAGTTCACCAAGGACGGCAAGTTCCTGATGAAGTTCGGCACCCAGGGTGTTGGCGACGGCCAGTTCAACATGCCCTGGGGCATCGAAATCGACTACGAGGGCAACATCTTCGTTGCCGACTGGCGCAACGACCGCGTCCAGAAGTTCACTCCCGAAGGCCAGTTCCTCATGAAGTTCGGCTCTTCCGGGAAGGGCGACGGCGAGTTCAGCCGTCCCACCGACGTGGCCGTAGACAAGGAAGGGATCATCTACGTTGCCGACTGGAACAACGACCGGCTTCAGGTCTTCGATCTGGACGGCTCTTTCATCACCGAGATCATCGGCGACGCCACCCTGTCCAAGTGGGGCGTCACCAAGCTGGAAGCCAACCCGGAGATGAAGCTGGAGCGGGAGATCTCCCAAGGCTTGGAACGGGAGCGCTTCCTGCGCGGTCCCATCGGTGTCACCGTCGACGACGATGACCGGGTGTTCATCGTGGACTCCCAGCGCAACCGGATCCAGTGCTACCGCAAGCTGCCCCCTTACTTCCTGGGACTGTACGACGGAGGGCGCCTGTAAGCCCCTCGCATATCCCCCCCGTTCCCAGAGGCATGGAAAACGGCCCCGGACACATTGTCCGGGGCCGCTGCGTTTCCCCGGTGGGGGACCGGGGAAACCGGGGTTGGGAAGCCCCGATTGGGGGCTAACCGGGGCGTTTCACTTCAATGGTCTCGTCGGCGGTCACGGCAACCCGCCGGTACCGGATCCCCAGCTTCAGCATCCAGTAGCCCAGGGTGGCCGTGCTCACCCCCAGTTCGCTGGCGGCATGACTCATCCCATGTTCATTGACCATTTCCGGCACCAGACTTTCCAATGGCCGTTGAAACTGGTCCTCTACGTTCCGCATCAGCTTGGTTTTCCGCACTGTCTGAGTTGGCATAAACTTCCCTTTTATCGCTTGCTTTAATGGTGACTGCCCGGGTCGTCGGCTTGCCCGCAACTATACTAGACGGGATCAAGATGGGCATTGTGTGTCCTGCCCAGTTTTGTACTATTTTAAGAAACTACTTAACAATATCAACCCCTCACGAGGGTTATGTTCAGGAAAGCCGCAAATTCGGCGACATCGGAAGGCGGATGTCATCGAAGGCCGGCGGCGGATGGATGGGTGGGTTACCGGTCAGGAATCCTCCCCCAGAGGGGATGCCGAAAGGTCGGAGCCAGGGCCGGGTTAAACTCCCGGCGCTCCGGAACGGGCCCCTCCGGCTCTGGAACAGGTGCTTCTTCCCTGGCCCGGCGGCGGCCGGCGCTGGGGTTGCGGTGGGGTGTAAGGCGGGAAAGGTGTTCCCCCACCGCCAACAGGCTGTTCAGGTTATGGGCTGGCAGGAAGTCGTCCACGAAAGGCAGGGCCGTCTGCATCCCCTGGGCCAGGGGCTGGTACTCGGCATGGCCCAGCAACGGGTTCAGCCAGATCAGCCGGTGGCAGCTCCTCTGAAGGCGGGACATCTCCCTCGACAGCAGCTCCGGCTCACCCCGGTCCCACCCATCTGAAATGATCAGCACCACCGACCCCCCGCGCAGCACCCGCCGGGCCCACTGGTAGTTGAAGTTTCGGATATTCTCCCCGATGCGCGTGCCCCCAGCCCAGTCGGGGACAGCCCGGGACACTTCGGTCACGGCCTGGTCGATGTTCCGGTAGCGCAGGTGCCGAGTGATGCGGGTCAACCGGGTGGCGAACAGGAACGACTCCACCCGTCCCAGGTTGGCGGCGATGGTGTGGATGAAGTGGAGCAGCAGGCGGGTGTACCGTTCCATCGAACCGCTGACATCACAGATGAGCACCAGGCTGCGCGGCTTGTCCCGCCGCTCCAGGTGGGCCAGTTCCACCGCCTCTCCGCCGTATTGCAGGCTGTTGCGGAAGGTCCGCCGCAGGTCGGGCCAGGAGCCTTCGCCAGCCCGCAGACGCCGGGTGCGGCGCTTCCCCGGGTTCCACCCCAACTCCGCCATCAGCGCCTTGGCCTGGGAGATTTCCGACGGCGAATACTCCGCAAAGTCCTTCACCCGCAGCACCTCACGGGCGCTGTAGGTCCGGGTCAGGTCCACGACTGGCTGTCCGCCGGAATCTTGCCCTTCCCCACCGCCGCTGGCGTCCTCGACGGAATCTGCGGCGACCCGCGGGGAGCGGTAGCGCCGTTCCTCCCCCATGGAGCGCAGGTCGCGGGTGCTGATCCCGTGGCTGGGCCGACGCCAGAAGACCTTGAAGGCATCGTCGAAGATGGGAATATCCCGCTTCCGGTGTACCAGCAGGCATCGCGCCGCGTTCTGGAAGTCCTGCCGCCGTCCCATCGGGATGTCCCGGGTGGCGCGCACCAGGTCCAGCATATTCCCCGACCCGAAGTCCAACCCAAGCCGCCGCAGCACCTCCCCGAACATCATCAGGTTGTGCAGGATGTAGCCGTCACCGGCGTCCGTTTCGGAACCGTTCATCGGTGTGTGGAAGGTGTGGGGCACGTTATAAGGCGGGAGCGGCTGTAGTCAATACGAACCCGGATTCACCGGCCGTTGCTCGCTCCGGCTTCATAATCACGACCTCATTCCCTTCGATGTAGTCGTATATGTCGGTCAACCCTTCGACCCCGCTCAATTGAAGCAGGACCAGGTCCTTCAATATCTCTTTGGTTTCTTCCAGAGTTCCGGCATTTGCCGCTATTCCGAGCTGCTCACAGGACCCAACCCACTCCCCATCGTCCATTTTGTAATCCAGGAACAATTCAATGGTGAAGTCTTGGGCGTCGTTGGTCCGGTGAGCCACAATAATGCGCTCACGCACCTCTGAGGCCATGGGTTACCTCCCGTGCCGGGTTGAGACTTGTCCTCCGCTTGGGCCTTTCCAGTTTACGACAAAAAGCCCCTTCTTACCCTCCGCCCCCGCCTCGTCCCCCCCGGCGTGGCCCCCGGTTCTGCGACCGCTCCAGCATGTGGCGGACCGGTTCGCCCCGGACCAGCTCGATGTCGTCCTGGTACTTCAGCATTATGCCCAGCGTGTCGTCGATAACCTCTGACTCCAGCCTGGTCTCGTTCAGGGCCATCAGGGCCGAGGTCCAGTCGATGGTCTCCGACACTCCGGGAATCTTGTAGAGCTCGGTTTCGCGGAGCTCCTGTATGAAGCCGGTCACCTGCTGCGCCAGTTCCCGGGGCGCATCGGGGAGGCGCGTGGTCACGATCTGCAGCTCCCGCTGGAAATCGGGATAGTCCACCCAGTGATAGAGGCACCGCCGCTTCAGCGCATCGTGGACCTCCCGTGTGCGATTGGAGGTGATAACCACCACCGGCGGATGGGATGCCTGGAAGGTTCCCAGCTCGGGTATGGTTATCTGGAAGTCGGCCAGCAATTCCAGCAGGAAACCCTCGAATTCTTCATCCGCCCGGTCCAGCTCGTCTATGAGCAGCACCGGCGCCCGGTCGCGGCCCGGGTCAATGGCCTGGAGCAACGGCCGCTGGATCAGGAACCTTTCGTCGAACAGGTCCGCGGAAGACTGTGAACGGTCCATCTGGCCCCCGGCTTCCATCAGCCGTATCTCCAGCATCTGGCGGGCGTGGTTCCACTCGTAGACCGCGTGGTTAATGTCCAGCCCCTCGTAGCATTGAAGGCGGATCAGCTCGGTATCCAGCCCGCGGGCCAGGGCGCGGGCAATCTCCGTCTTGCCGACGCCCGCCTCGCCTTCCAGGAAGAGGGGCCGCTGCAGCTTGATGGCCAGGAACACCGCCACCGCCAGGGCCCGGTCGGCTATGTACTGCTGCTCCCTCAGCAGGCGTTGAACGTCGTCGACGGTGGCAGGGGACTTGGCGGCGGTAGTCAAGAAATTTCTCCAGGCTGCTGCGGTGTTGAACGGACCTATGTAGTCAGTCCTTCCGGCCGGTGGCGGACGAAAAGGGCAGCAATTGGCGGGAATCGCTGCCCTTTCCTTGGGGAAATGCCAGGCCGGTTACGGCCTCAGTGATGGGCCAGCCCGATGGCGTGGTACAGCGCGTGCTTCACCTCCACCGGGGCGATTCGGCGGCGAAAATCGGCGGAGGCGAAGACGTCTCCGATGATATCGTCCCCCAGGTCCTCGGCCAGGTGGTCTACGGCGTTGGAGATGTTCTGCACGGTCAGTTCCTTGCCCACCAGCGCCGCCTCAACGGAGCGGGACCGGATGGGCGACGGCACCAGGCCTCCGACGGCTACCTTGGCCGCCGTGCATGAACCATCCTCAACGCTGACCACCACCGCCCCTCCAATTACGGGATAGAAGGATGCGGGGTGGGACATCTTGGCGTACTCGCCCACGTCGCCGTGTATTTGGGAAAGGGCGGGGCCGTGATCATGCCCATGATCGTGTCCATGGTCGCCGTGGTCATGGCCATGTTCGTGTCCGTGGCCGTTGCCATGTATGTGCCGGGACAGCGCCGGGGCCGTGATGGCGGTGACGACCTCGTTCTCCCCGCAGGCGGTGGTGAAGGCGTCCACGAAGAAGTCCTCGGCTGCCACTGTCCGGCTTCCACCGGGCCCCTGCAGTTCGACGGATGCTTCCAGCGCGGTCAGAACCGTCCCCCAGTCCGATGCCGGGTCGGCGTGGGCGATGTTCCCCCCAATGGTCCCCCGGTTCCGCACCTGCGGGTCCCCGATGCCGCCCGCTACCTCAGCCATCAGGGGGTTGGCGTGCCGCACGTCGTGGGAACGGGCTATCTCGCCGTGGGTGGTCAGCGCGCCAATGCGGATGGTGTCGCCGCTCACCGAGATTCCCTTCAGACCGGCCACGGCTCCAATGTCAATCAGGGTGGCGGGACGGGCCAGCCGCAGCTTCATCAGGGGAAGCAGACTGTGACCGCCGGCCAGCAGCTTGGACTCCGGGTTCGCGCTCAGCAGCTGAATGGCTTCAGCGACGGAGCTGGCTTTTTGATAATCGAATGCCGCTGCAAACATGGTTGCCTACTCCCCCTGTTCGTGAATGGCCCGCCACACCCGCTCCGGGGTGAGCGGCATTTCCAGCCGGGTAACGCCCAGGGGACGCAGCGCGTCCAGCACGGCGTTGTAGATGGTTATGGTCGAGGCGATGGTCCCCGTCTCCCCGATGCCTTTGACCCCCAGTGGATTGGTCGGTGACGGCGTGACGGTGGAAATGGTCTCCACGTTGGGCACCAGGTGGGCGCGGGGCAGGGCATAGTCCAGCATGGAGCCGGTCAGCAGTTGCCCGTGGTCGTCGTAGACCGCCCCCTCCCAGAGGGCCTGCCCAGCGCCCTGGACCACTCCTCCGTGCACCTGTCCCTCCACCACCATGGGGTTGATTTGGGGCCCGCAGTCATCGGCGGCGACGTACCGCTGCAGGACGATGTGCCCGTTGTCCGGGTCCACGCTCACGACGGCGACGTGCGTCCCGAAGGGGTACGAGAAGTTGGGCGGGTCGTAATAGGTGGTGGCCTCCAGCCCCGGCTCCACGCCCTCGGGCATGTTCCAGGCCACGTTGGCCATCAGCGCCACGTCCTGGATGCTCTTGGACTGGTCGGGAGAACCCTGCACGAAGAACTGTCCGTCCCGGTACTCGATGTCGGCCTCGTTGGCCTCCAGCAGGTGGGCCGCGATGACCTTCGCCTTCTCCCGGATCTTTCGGACGCTCAGCGCAACGGCCCCACCTCCGACCACCGTGGTCCGGCTGCCGTAGGTGCCCCACCCCATGGGGGTGTTGTCGGTGTCGCCGTGGATGACCTCCACGTCGTCCACCGGAACGCCTATCTCGTCGGCGACGATCTGCGCGAAGGTGGTCTCCTCTCCCTGCCCGTGGGGAGACGTCCCGACGAAGACGTTGACCTTGCCGGTGGCGTAGAACCGGACCGTGGCGCTTTCCCAGAGCCCGCCTCCGAACCCGACGGCTCCAGCCACCTGGGAGGGACCCAGGCCGCAGATTTCGCAGTAGGTGCTAACGCCGATGCCCATGTAGGCGCCGTGCTCCCGCTGGTGGGCCTGCTCGGCGCGGAGGGCAGAGTAGTCAACGTGGGCCAGCGCGGCGTCCAGGGTACCCTCGTAGTCGCCGCTGTCGTAGGTCAGGCCAATGGCCGTGTCGTACCCGTCTTCGAACTTGGGGATCAGGTTGCGGCGGCGGACCTCCACCGGGTCCATGCCCAACTCCACTGCCAGCATGTCCGCCAGCCGTTCCAGCAGGAAGGTGGCTTCGGGCCGGCCCGCGCCCCGGTAAGCCTCCACCGGCACCGTATTGGTGAAGGTGCCGTAGATGTCGGCCTTGATGTTGGGGATGGCATACGGGCCCGAGTACATCAGCCCGTGCAGGATGGTCGGTATGCCCGGTCCGGCGGTGGATAGGTAGGCCCCCATTCCCGCGTAGACCACGCTGCGGACGCCGGTAATCTTCCCCTCCCGGGTTGCGGCCATCTCCACGTACTCGACGTGGTCCCGGCCGTGCGTCGTGGACAGGAAGTTCTCGGAACGGGTCTCCGTCCACTTCACTGGCCGTCCCAGCTGCATGGAGCAGAAGACCACTATCATTTCCCAGGGATAGACGGCTATCTTGCTGCCGAACCCGCCGCCCACCTCCGGCGCGATGACCCGGATCTTGTGCTCAGGAAGGCCGGTCACCAGGCAGGTGACGAAGCGGGCTATGTGGGGATTCTGGGTGGTGTTCCACATCGTCAGCTCGCCCATGGAGGGTAGGTAGCTGGCGACGGCGGAGCGGGGCTCCATGGCGTTGGGGATGAGCTTCTGCTGGATGATGGTATCCCTGACCACCACCTCGGCCGACTCGAAGGCCGCGTCCGTGTCTCCTCCCGCAGCCACCCAGTGGAAAGCCTGGTTGTTGGGGGCATCTTCGTGAAGTTGGGGAGCGCCGTCCGCCAGCGCCGCCTCCGGGTTGACCACCGCGGGCAGCGCCTCGTAGGTTACGTCAATGAGTTCCAGCGCGTCCTCGGCCTGGTAGCGGTCCTCGGCCACCACCACCGCGACGGCGTCGCCCACATATCGGACGGTGTCCGTGGCGATGGCGTTGTATGGCACCGCCTTCACGTCTGAATCTGGGATGACCCAGGCGCAGGGAATGGGGTTAAGAACGCCCTCTACGTCCGCTCCGGTGTATACGGCCAGCACCCCCGGGGCGTTCTTGGCCGCCGAGGTGTCTATTCCCGAGATGCGGGCGTGGGCGTGGGGGCTGCGCAGGATGGCCGCGTGGACCATTCCGTTGAGCTTGATGTCGTTGGTGTAGGTGGCCTGTCCGGTAATCAGCCGTGGGTCCTCTCTGCGGCGGATACCCGACCCGAATATCCTGGTGGTCATTGCACTATCCTCCCATCGCTTCGGAGGCAGCCAGGGCAGCCTTGACTATGTTGTGGTACCCGGTGCAGCGGCAGATGTTGCCCTCCAGCCCGTCGCGGACTTCTTGCTCCGACGGGTGGGGGTTGCGCTCCAGCAACTCGGTGACGGACATGATCATGCCGGCGGTGCAGAAGCCGCACTGCAGGCCGTGGCTGTTCCAGAAGGCCTCCTGCACCGCATGGAGTTCACCGCCCTTTCCCAGGCCCTCGATGGTGGTGACCTCGGCCCCGTCGGCCTGGACCGCCAGGCAGGTGCATGACTTGACGGTCGAGCCGTTCATCCGCACCACGCAAGCGCCGCATTGGCTGGTGTCGCAGCCTATCTTGGTGCCGGTCAGCCCCAGCACGTCCCGAAGCAGGTCCACCAGCAGTAATCGGGGCTCCACTTCGGCCTCGTGGACCCGGTCGTTGACCGTCAGCTTGATGGGGACTTTCACTCTGTTACCTCCCTGGGAAATTCAGCGGTGATACCCGCCGGTAACAATAATGATTAACATTATCGAACTATGGCCCGTTGGCTGGGGGGAGTATAGCTTTCGGGTTGAAACCAGTCAACGGAAACCACGCTCCGCCGGGGCTCTGCCGTCCTGTCCCCGTGGCCCGGCGCCAAGCGCTGGGTTGTCATAGGCGGGTTATTATAATTGCACCCTCAGAATCGAGAGGACGGAAAAATGGAAGTTACCGGAAGCTATACTTTCAACGCCCCTGCCGCCCGGGTATGGGAGGCTTTCATGGACTCTAACGTGCTCGCAAAATGCCTCCCGGGGGTGGACTCGTTGCGTGCGGTGGGGACGGATAGCTACCAGGCAACGGTCACCATCGGAGTCGGCCCCGTGCGTGGCTCCTATGACGCCCGGGTTTCCCTGCTGGACCAGGACCCGCCCCGCTCATACCGGATGCGGATGGAAGGCAACGGACGCCTCGGCTTCGCCAACGGCGACGCGGTGGTGAACCTGGAGGAAACGGACGGCGTAACGGTCGTCACCATCCGGGGGGACGCTCAGGTGGGCGGAGCCGTCGCCCGGGTCGGCCAGCGCATGATGGGCAGCGTAGCCCAGAGCACCATGGACCGCATGATGTCCTGCCTGCGGGAGTCGCTTCAGGAGTCCCTTTAGGATCAGTCCCGCAGGCTGGCCAATTGGCCTACGTCCTCCGCAGCTTCGGGTCCAGCGTATCCCGCAGCCAGTCCCCGAAGAAATTGAACGCCAGCACCACCACCGTTATCGCCACCCCCGGGAACAGGGACAGCCACCAGACGTGCAGAATCTCGTCCTTCCCTTCCGACACCATGATGCCCCAGGCCGGCGCTCCCGGCGGAAGGCCCAGCCCCAGGAAGCTCAGGGACGCCTCCAGCAGGATCACCTGTCCCACCAGCAGGCTGGTCACCACCATCATGGTGTTTATCGTGTTGGGGAAGACGTGCCGGATGATGATCATCGGGGTGGACAGGCCCGCTATCTTGGCGAAGGTGACGAAGTCCAGCTCCTTCACGCTGAGCACGTCTCCCCGGATCATGCGGGCGAACCTGGCCCATACCGTCAGCACCACGGCCAGGATGATGTTCTGGATACCCGCTCCGAGGATGGTCACGATAATCATCGCCACCAGCACCGTTGGAAACCCCAGGGCCGCGTCGGCTGCCCGCATGATGAGCACGTCCAGTATTCCGCCCCGGTAGCCTGATATTAACCCCAGGACCGAGCCGACAAAGGCTCCGAACCCCAGCGCCACTACGCTGATGAACATCGCGGTCCGCGCCCCGTAAATCAGCCGGGTCAGCACGTCCCGGCCCAGCACGTCCGTCCCCAGGGGATGCTCCCAGGTCTCTCCCGGTGCAGTCCTGGAGTCCAGGATGCTGGTCTTGCCCGGGTCGTAGGGGGTCAGGATCGGCGCGAACAACGAGCAGATCAGCAGTACTGTGACAATGCTCAGCGGTATCCACGGCAGTTGCAGGGCCAGTATTCGCCGGGGAAGGGCGAGTACGCCGGTGGACTCTTGCGGACTTATCGTGGTGGAAGAGGCCATTACGGCATTCCTCCTTACTCGTACCGGATTCGGGGATTTACGTAGGCGTAAAGGATGTCGACCAGCAGGGCGCTGACGATGTAGAACAACCCGGAAGCCATGACCGTCGCCGACACAATGGGGAAATCCCGGGTATGGATCCCCTGCAGCATCAATCGCCCAATGCCGGGCCAGGCGAACACCACCTCGACGGCTACCGACCCGTTCAGCAGACCTGCCAGGGTCAGGCCGGAAAAGGTGAGCAGGGGAATGACCGCGTTCTTCAGCGCGTGTTTCCACACGACCAGCGACTCCCGCAGCCCCTTGATGCGTGCGAACTTCACGTACTCGCTGTCCAGCACCTCCAGCATGCTGGAGCGCCCCAGCCGGACCATGCCGGCCATGGCGGACCATCCCAGCACGAAAGCCGGCAGGATGAAATGGTCGATGCCGCCTCTGCCGAAGGTTGGCAGCCACCCCAGAATGGCGCCAAAGAGCAGGATCAGCATGATGGCGATCCAGAAGTTGGGGGTGGCAATCCCCAGCGTGGCGAACAGCTTGCCGAAGTTGTCGAACACCGTGTCCCGCTTCACCGCTGAGAGGATTCCTAACGGGACCCCCACCGCCACCGACAGGATGAAGGCGGCCACCGCCAGCTGGATTGTAGCGGGGAAGCGCTCGATTAGAACATCCCGGGCGGGGCGCTCCAGGAAGTGGGACTTGCCGAAGTCCGCCCGCAGAATGTCCGTCAGGAAGTCGAAGTACTGCACCACGATGGGACGGTCCAGCCCCAACTGCTTGCGCATCATCTCGTACTCGATGCGCCCCTGTTCCGGCCCCAGCATATAGACCGCCGGGTCGCCGGTCAGCTTCACGCTGAGGAACACGGCGATGCTGAGGAGCAAAAGCGTGATGATGGCCTGGATCACGCGGGTGAGTATAAACCGTTGCATTGGCTACCCCTGTGCCGACGTTGCGGCGGTCGGGGCCGGGACCGTCAACGTCATCGGGCCTGACGGTCCCGGCTTGCTGTACCGGTAGAAGGGTTACCGGAGTGGTTACTCGTCCAGCGTGATGGTGTGGACCGAGTTGACATAGAAAGCCAGCGGATAGGGCTCCCAGGTCTTGATGCGGGGACCAACACCCCAGGGGATGTTGACGTAGCCCATCATCAGTTCGTTGGACTCATCCCGAGCCCGGAGATAGAACTCGGTCAGGCGTGGGATGCGCTCCTCGGGATCCACGATGACGCGGATCTCCTTGGCCAGCGCCACCACCTCCGGGTCCCGCGAGGAGCGGTCGGGCCGGTCCGGGTTGCGGCCGTAGCCGCCGTTGAGCATCCCCGAACCATCCAGGCGGGTCTCGTTATCCCGGAAGAGCACCTGCCCGTAGGCGTCTTCGGTGAGCCGGGTCAGCTTCTTCACCGCTGACTCCTCGCTGACCCGAACTTCGGCGTCGATGCCCAGCTCCTCCTGCCAGACCTCGGCCACGAACTGGGCTGCGTCGGGCAAGTTGGGCACGGCAGCCGAAGGCCATGTGTTGAGGATGAATTTGCCGAACTCCTTGCCGCCTTCCTGTCCGGGCACGGAGTAGCCCGCCTCGCTCATCAACTGCCGGGCCTTCTCGGGGTCGAACCCCCAGGGATCAAGCTCAGGAACATAACCCACAGTGCTGGGCGTCACATTCGGGAACCCCTTGGCTTGGAAAACGTCGGGGCCGCCGAAGAGCTTGTCCTGCATGGACTGCCGGTCAACGGCGTAGTTCAGTGCCTGACGGACCCGAATATCGTGGCAGGGCAGATTGGCTTCCCAGCAGCCCAGCAAGCGGGCGAAGAAGAACGCTCCTTCCTGTCCAAACAGAAGGCGGCCTCCGCCGGCTTCGATTTGTCCTCTGGCTCCGATGCTCACCGGAGCTATGTCAGCTTCCCCCGCCCTAAGGGCGGCGACCCGGGTGGCCTGTTCGGGCACCAGCCGGAGTTCAAGCGTGGTGAACTTGGGACGCCTGTTTTCCGAAAAGCCGTTGTCGGGATGGTAGTAATGGTCCTCGAACCGCTCGAATTCCATCAAGTCCGATGCAACGTGGCGGGTCAGCCGGAAGGGACCTGCTCCAACGGGGTTGCGGTCGAATTCCAACTCCACCTGTTCATCGTGTAGTACGCTGGGTCCCTGCCCCAGACCAGCGGGATAAATCGTGCCGATCCAGTTGCCCCCGGCGGAACCGAAGTCATCCTCGAAGTCGAGGAACACCGAGTTGAAGGAGACCCTGACCTGGTTCGGACCGGTCATCTCCATGGTCTCGGTCAGCTGCGAGTTGCTCAAGCAGGCGCCGCCAGTGGCGTAGTCCTGCGCCTGGGGCCCCATGCCCCACTGCCAGGTCCACAACACATCCTCGGCCGTCAATTCGCTTCCATCGTGGAACTTGACCCCGTCGCGGATGTCCACGGTCCAGGACAGGCCATCGGGAGATACCGCCCAGTCGCTGGCGATTCCGGGAACGATGACCCGGGCCCCGTCCTTCACTGCGGACTCGAGCAGGAAAGCGTGGATCTGGCGCCCATAGTCGTGGCCGCCGCCGCCAGCTAGGCAGTAGGTCATTCGCTCGTTGGCGAAGCTGCCCACCATCCAGACTACCTTGCCGGGGTGGACTTCGTCAGAGGCTTCCATGGCGGGCATGGCGGTGGGTTGAGCCGAGGCCACCGGCGCGGAGCCGGAGGGCGCTGCACCCCCTGAAGACGCTCCGGAGGGAGCGGTCGAACCTGAACTGGAACTTGCGGCAGGCGCCGTTGAACCGGAGCCGGAGTCCGAACTGGAACTCGCCGCGGGCGCGGATGACCCGGAACTGGCCGGAGCAGCCGGTTCCTCGGCCGGAGCCGATGTCCCGCAGGCCACCGCCAGCACCAGCGCCAGCGAAAGAGCCAGGGCCAATAACAGGTGGGGTTTCCTCAAATACTGCATTGACAAGCCTCCTGTGGTTGGTTGGGCCTTGCCCATCCCTTCCTGCCGGCAACTCCGTCCCCGCGTCAACGCTAACACCCCGGAAAGATGAACGGCGCCGGAAGGCAATCGAGAATACGCATAATTATACTGGCCCTGTCAATTACAAGCCCTTACCCTGGATATTTTTGTTATTTCTTACGATATTCGTCGTTACATCGGCGGGTTAACTGCCAATTATGGGCATTGCGTTATCGTTACAATCGCCCCATAACCGGAATCAATGAGCGCGGCCTATCCTGTTCCACAGTTCAAACCCCTGGTTCAAACGATGAGGACGGCGAAGTCTGCCCTACTGGTACCGGATCCTCGGGTTCACGTAGGCGTAGAGGATGTCAACCAGCAGCGCGGTGACGATGTAGAAGAAGCCGGCCGCCAGAACGGTGGCCTGCACGATGGGGAAGTCCCGGTGGTTGATGCCCTGCAGCATCAGCCGTCCGATGCCCGGCCATGCGAAGATGACCTCCACGACAACCGAGCCGTTGAGAAGCCCGGCCAGGGTTAGTCCCGAGAAGGTGAGCACCGGGACCACCGCGTTTTTCAGCGCGTGCTTGAAAATTACGACTCTTTCCGACAACCCCTTGATCCGGGCGAATTTCACGTATTCGCTGTCCATGACCTCCAGCATGCTGGAGCGGGCCAGCCGGAGTACGCCCGCCATCCCGCTCCACGAGAGCACGAAGGCCGGCAGGATGAAGTGGTCTATGCCGCCGCGGCCGAAGGTGGGCAGCCATCCCAGAATGGCCCCGAAGAGCATGATCAGCATGATGGCAATCCAGAAGCTGGGAGCGGCGATTCCGGCTACTGCGAAGAACTTCCCCGCGTGGTCGAATATCGAGTCCCGTTTCACCGCCGAGAGAATCCCCAGGGGTATTCCGATGATCATGGTCATCAGGAAGGCCGCTCCGGCCAGTTGCAGCGTCGCCGGGAGCCGGTCGATCAGTTCCTTCCGGGCCGATTGCCCGGAGATGTGGGAGTCACCGAAATCGGCCCGGGCTATATTGGTTAGGAACACCCCGTACTGGACCGGCAGGGGCTTGTCCAGGCCCATGCTCTTCTTCATTTGTTCATAGTCTGCGTCGGTCGATTCGGGGCCCAGCAAATAGAGGGCAGGATCCCCGGTGAGGTGTACGCTGAGGAACACCGCCAGGCTGAGGATTAACAGGGTTATCACCGCCTGGAATAGGCGCACGACAATGAACCGCCGCATAGATCATACCTGGTGTGGATTATAAGTGGACTGAGTGGAGATGGACCTGCCGGGAACCGGGCCAACCGGATGTTGGAAATGATTTACGAAAGCTGCGGGTTGCGGTCAGGCCGCAACCCGCAGCAAAGCGTCTCGCAACGCCCGTTGCCCGCTACTCTTCCAGCGTGATGGTGTGGACCGCCGAAATCCATAGCGAGAAGGGATAGGGTTCCCAGGTCTTCACCCGGGAACCGACGCCCCAGGGGATATTGACGTACCCGACGCCCAGTTCGTAGCTCTCGTCCCTGAGGTGGGTGTACACGTCCTCCCAGGCTTTCTGCCGGTCGTCCAGGTCTAGCACATCCATGGCCGCCTGAACTTGGGACCAGATCGCCGGGTCGGCGTGATTCTTGTTGATCTCCCGCTCCGGGTCTCCATAGCCGCTGCTGGTGTTGATCGTCGCGTTCTTCCGCGCTTCATTCTCCCGCCACAGAATTTGACCATCCAGTTCGCCGGCAGCCATACGCTTCTTGGTCCCGGTGCTGTCGGAGACCCGGACTTCCACGTCCAGGTTCAGTTCCTTCTTCCAGGTGTCGCCCACCAGCTGGGCGGCTTCCACCTGGTAGGGCATTCCGGTGGAAGGCCAGGTGTTGATGATCAGCGGCCCGAATCCTTCGCCGTCCGGGTACCCGGCTTCAGCCAGCAACTCGCGGGCCTTGTCCGGGTCGAAGGGCCTGGGATCCAGGGCGGGGGTATACCCGTAGGTGTTGGGAGTGACCACGGACCAGCCCTTGACCACGAACACTTCATCTCCGTAAAGGGTGTCCCGCAGCAGCTCCTTGTTGAGGGCATAGTCCAGGGCCTGGCGCACCCGCTTGTCGTTGCAGGGATACTGGGGGTCGAAGCAGCCCAGCGGCTTGGCCAGAACGTAGACTCCCTCCTGTCCGAATATCAAGTGGCCGCCTCCGGCCTCGATTTGACCCTGGGCATCCAGGCTCGCCGGCACTATGTCGGCCTCGCCCGACCGCACCGCCGCCACCCTGGTGGCTTCCTCGGGAACCAGGTGCAGGTCCAGGGACTGGAACTTGACCCGCTTGTCCTCGGAAAAACCGTTGGCGGGCTGGTAGTAGAAGTCGTCGAACCGCTCGAAGGACATCACGCTGGCCCGGACATGCTCGGTCAGGCTCATCGGGCCGGCTGCGATGGGGGCCAGATCATACGCCTCCGCCGCAGCTTCATCGTACAATCCGGCGCGTTCAGGCATCATGCCATACCACTTGTCGCCAATCTCCGAAACATTGCCGGAGAACGCGACGAAGGGCTTTTGAGTCTTCACCGCCACCTGGTTGGGAGCGGACAGCTCGATGCTTTCCATCAACCGCGATATGGCGGCTCCGGTGGAGTCCGCAGTGTGGTGTTCATGGGCCTGGGGCCCAAACGAGTTCCGGAGGGTCCAGAGCACGTCCTCCGGCCTGATGTCCGAACCGTCGTGGAACTTGGCGCCCTCCCTGATGGTGAAGGTGGTCGTCAGGCCATCCGGCGAGAGGTCCCACTCTTCGGCGATGCCGGGGACCATTTCCGTCTGCGGGGTCATGGAAATCAACATCGCGTGCAATATGCGGCCGTAGTTCGCGCCTCCGGGGCTGCCGCCCACGTAGGCGATGTCGAACCGTTCGTTTGCCAGGTCTCCCACCATGATATTGAGCTTCCCCGGGTGGATCTCGGTGCTCTCCGGCTCGGCCATTGCCTGGGCCCGCGGCGCCGCGGTGGGCGCCGCGCTGGCGGCTGTGCCGGAACCGGACGAGGGCGCGGTGGGGCTGGTTCCCGAACTTGCACTCGCTGCCGGGGCGGAATCCGCCGGAGCGGTCGAGTCCTCGGTCGGCGCCGCCGTTCCGCAGGCCACCGCCAGCACCAGCGCCAGGGAAAGGGCAACGGACCATAACAGGTGAGGTTTCCTAAAATACTGCATCAAATAGCCTCCCGTGGTTAGTTGGATGGATTGTTGGAGCTTACCCCGTTGCAACCCGGCGCGAGAACGGCTGGGACTCGTTCCCAAGTCTCCCCGTCGGAAACCTGGCTCATGCCGGGTCTGGTCAAGATGCTTGCCATTATATCCCAGCCGTCAATAACGACACCACGCTGATATTTCCCGTTTGGATATTACAGATAACCTCCCACCGTCAACGTCTTTCCCTCACATATCCGGCAATATATTGCTGTTAACAGCAGTAACAGACGGAAAATCAGGCATAGAATAATGTGCCGGACCGGCCCAATCCCCCTCCCCATCACCCCAGGCATCACTCGATTAGGAGGAATGGCCTCCGCACCCTTCCAGCCAGGCCGGGCACGGAGGACAGGCCCGGCTTGTCCTGCTCCGGCGGCGGGGGTATCATTCGCTCCGTGGGGCGGACCTCCGCTCCTCCTTCCCGGCGTCCCTTCCGCCCCCGTCCCGGGCCGCGCCGGTTCACCACCATCATCCCAGAGGATTCATTGAGCTTTCCTTCCCTGACCCGGTCCAGGCCCCGCATCTTCATGGGATGGTGGACCGTTGCGCTGGCCGGGTTCATGCACTCCCTCAACAGCTCGGCCTACAACAAGGGCTTCGTCGTGTTCCTGTTGCCGGTCAGCCAGAGCCTGGGAGCCAGCCTGGCTTCAACCTCCTTCGTCTTTTCCCTCTCCCGTTCCGAAGGCGGACCGGTCGGCCCCATAGCCGGTTGGCTCATCGACCGGTTCGGACCGAAGCCGGTCTTATTCGTCGGCACGCTGTTATCGGGCGGCGGATTCATCCTGCTCGCGCTGACCGGAAACCTGTTCACCTTCGCGCTGGTTTACCTTGGTATGGTCACCCTGGGCAGCGACCTGGCCTTCTCCAACGCCCTGTCCGCCCTGGTCAACAACTGGTTCCACCGCCGCCGCGCCCTGGCCATGTCGTCCTACCATTCCATATCCTCCCTGGGACCGGCCATCCTGGTGCCTGTCATCGCCATCATCATCGCCAGCGCGGGTTGGCGGGAGGCCAGCTTCGCCGCCGGCGTGACCATACTGGTGGTCATCCTTCCCCTGTGTTTCCTGGTCCGGAGTACTCCCGAGAGCGTCGGGTTGCTGCCCGACGGCGGGCCGCCGAAGGCCCGTTCCACTCCCAGCCGGTTGCCGTCCAGCGTCAGCGAAGAGATGGCCGACTACACCTTCAACGAGGCCCTGCGCACATTCACCTACTGGCTTCTGCTGGTAGCCAGCATACTGCGCCTGACCGCCAAGGCAGGTGTCATCCTCCACATAATCCCGATTATGGTGTGGAAGGGGATAGATGCCGAAACCGCGGCGTTCATTTTCGGCTTCCTCCTTTTCCTGGGGGTCCCGCTATCGCTGGTCTTCGGCTGGCTGGCCGACCTCTTCCCCAAGAACTGGGTGCTGGCCTTCTCCGGCGTCTGTGGAATGCTGTCCTTCCTGCTCCTGGCCATTCCGCCGGCCTCCGTCTGGTTGGTGTTTGCCTTCGTGTTTCTCTTCGCCATTGCGGAGACCAGTGGTTCCAATAACTGGGCCACATTTGGGGATTATTTCGGACGCCAGGCCTACGGGCGTTTGCGGGGAATAACCCAGCTCGTTTCCAGCCCGGGTGTGTTGATGGCCCCGGTGTTTGCCGGCTGGTGGTATGACCGGACCGGGACCGGCGGGGACCCCAGCTATGCGTTCCCCCTGTGGGTGTTCACCGGGTTCTTCGCCCTGAGCGCCCTTTGCTTCGCCATCATGCGCAAGCCTAGGATTTACCCGGGAACTGCACCGGGGGAAATAGCGGCCGCTGCTGCGCCCGGCGGCCACTAGCCGAAACTTCGGCCGCTCCATAAAACACGGTCTGCGGCCAGGGAGAACGCTTTGGCTGAACCAACTGGTCCCACAGCTCGATTGTGCCGGTGGGTCGCCGCCACCCGATACCAGGACCTTCCCGGCGAGGTCCGCCGGGAAGCGGCGACCCTCCTCTACGACCAGGTGGGCTGCATGATCGCTTCCGCCACGCTGCCTTCCTGCCAGCCGGTGGTGGACCTGGTCAGCCAGATCGCCGGCCCCGGGGAATGTTCCATCGTCGGACACCCCCTGCGGACTTCACTGCTCTACGCCGCCCTCGCCAACGGCGCCATCGGACACGGCGACGAGGTGGACTCCACCGGCCAGCAGGGCACCGGACACTATGCGGCCAGTGCCGTTCCAACGGTCCTTAGCGTCGGCCAGACCCTCGGGTCACCGGGGAGCGAGGTCATCCGGGCCCTGGTGCTGGGGTCGGAAGTGGCGGCCAGGCTCCAGACCATCATCTTCAAGTACGCCGCCCGCGACATCTTCTACGCCAGCATCACCGGGGCCCTCGGCTGCGCCGTAAACGCCGGAGTCCTGCTTGGCCTGGACGCCGGCCAGTTGGAAAACGCCCTGGGGTTGGCCGCATCCGGCGCCTCGGGCCTGACCAGTCACCACATCGAGGAAAACCACCAGACCAAGTCCCTGCAGCGGGGAAGGGCCGCCGAGGTCGGCGTTATGTCCGCTCTGCTGGCCTCCCGCGGCGTCCTCGGCCCGAAGGAGATCCTCACGGTGGAAAACGGCTTCTTCGACGCTTTCCTCGGAGTGAAGGAAGTGGGCGCCGAGGCCGTCGACGGGTTGGGGGATTCCTATCTCATGCGGGAACTGGCCTACAAGCGGTACGCGGTGGGAGCGCCCAACCAGGCCCCGGTGTACGCCCTGCTGGAGGTCATGTTCCGGAACGAACTGACCGCTGATGAAATCGCCGAGATCCAAGTATCCGTTTCCCGGGGCGCCTACGAGACGGTCACCACCAACCGCCACCCATCGGTGGACATGGAGTCCATCCTGGCCGTTACGGCGGTTCACGGCGAGCTTACCTTCAGCCACATCCACCAGCCCGAGTTCAGGGAAGACCCCCGGGTGGCGGCCTTCCTAGACCGGGCCCGCATCCTGATAATACCCAGGCCCGGGCACTCGACCCGGGGCAACCGCCTGGACATCGGCCTCACGGTCCGCACCACCGGAGGGCAGGAAATCACCCAGGACCTGCGTTATCCGCCCATGGACTTTGGCGAAATCCAGCAGAAGTTCCGTGCCCTGGCCGGACTGCGCCTGCCCGGTTCAGACATCCTCGCGCTGGAACAGCAACTGCTGGACCTGGCGGCCGCCCCGGACATCGCTCCCCTGGTATCCACGCTGGAAATACCCTATCAACAGACAGAATGATGGGCGGCGTGAGAAAAGGCCGCTGCTTGCCGGGAGCCTCGGAGGATAAGGAGACTGGGCGGGAATTGACCCTGGTCAGTCAGGCGCGGATAAGTTAGGAAAGAAGCTTCAATAAGGCGACCACTGCACCCGCCCCTGCGAACACGAACGCGCCCAGCTTGATGGTCATTCGATGTTCCAGCGATTCCATTCGGGCCGTCATCCGGTCTTCCAGCGATTCCATCCGGGCCGTCATCCGGTCTTCCAGGCTCACGATATCCGACCTGATTGGCTGGAATTCGGCCTGCAGGTTCGTTTGCATCCCTTGCAGGTCACTTCTTGTTGCCACGTTTTCGCCGATGGCACTGCTCATCATTCCGACCACCGCCTCGGCCTGGGATTCTTCGAATCCGGCTTCCTCCAAGTCCTTGACCGCTCGGTGGGTGTCGAAAATCGGTGATGTCATCGGGTGAAGTGCTTCCTTGCCCGGGGTTTTATCGCGGTGTTCTATCGCAACGTGGTTTTAACAGACAACCATTGCTTCACTCCACAATAACACCATCGTCCCCGTTCCGCAACCGTCGGCTCTGGCTTGCGTTACTCGGGAATGGCGGAGTCAAGTTGTGGGAAACCACACCATGAATACGAAGACGCCCCGGTGATCATCGGGGCGTCTTCTTCTATGTGATCCCTGGCTGTTGGAGTTCCGGCGTTTACAGCCGGCCGCCGTCGTACATGCCCACGAAGAAGGGGTCCACCTTCCGGTAGACCTGGATGCGGTTCCGGGAGGACTCGACCACGAACACGCGGCCCTCTTCGTCCACTTCGATCCCCATCGGGCCCCAGAACAGCTTCTCCCGGTCCAGTCCCTGGGCGATCTCCCGCTCCAGCCACATATCCGGGTTGGCGTCCAGCTTGGCCTGGCCCCACTTCGATACTTCAGAGTCCCCGACCATTCCCGTCAGGAAACTGCCGTCGGGATCGAACACCTGGACCCGGTCGTTGCCCCAGTCGCAGACGTAGACGATTCCATCGGCGTCCACCGCCACGTCGGTCGGCCGGCTCAGTTGGCCGTCGCCGTTCCCGGAGGAACCGTACTGCCGCAGGTACTGCCCGTCGGAACTGAACTTCTGGATGCGGTCGTTCCGCCAGTCGGCGACGTAGATGTTGCCGGCGTTGTCGACGGTGATGCCCCAGGCCATGTTGAACTCGCCGTCGCCGCTGCCTCCGCTGCCGAACTGGGAGATGTACTGCCCGTCCCTGGTGAACTTCTGGACCCGGTTGTTGCCGCTGTCCACGATCAGAAGGTTGCCGTCACCGTCGAAACAGATCCCGGAGGGACCTTTCAGCTCGCCGGCGCCCGACCCGGTGGTGCCCCAGCTCCCGGCTGGCTCGCCGTCGCCGGTGAAGATGCGGACGCTGTTCAGCCAGTCGTCCACAACGTATACCTGCCCGTCCTGGTCCAGGGCAATGCCCGTGGGCCAGACCATGGCATCGGGATAGGGCGCTTCGTTGCGGGCAGGGGCGCCCTTGGCAAACTCCCCGACGTACTCCTCGCCGACGGTGCACATGGTGATGCGCATGCTGTCGGGGCGTCCCTCGTACGAGCGGCACAGCACGTACATCAGGTCGTCCTCGCCCCGCGCCATCGCCACCGGGTAGCTGAAGCCGGTGCCGGAGGCCTCGCCCCGGCCTACCGTGTGGCTGTACTTGTACGTTACCCCTAGCGTTTGAGTTGGCATTCTAACCTCGCAAGTTTGGGATAAGTCAGTCCCCTGAGGCCCTCACTGCGGAAGGCGCAAGGGCCTCAGGGAAATCCGTCTTCTGTCTTCAAAAAGGAGCCCGGCCTAAAGGAAGCCCAGCTTCTCGAAGCTGCCGTTGACGATGGGCTTGGCGTCCAGGCCCATCCAGTCCTCCAGCAGGGTGGAATAAAGGCCGCGGAAGTCGTTGTTGTAGTGCAGGTCGCCTTCCAGCAGCTTGTCGTCGTCCAGCGACGGGTACTCGGCGTACAGGCCGCCCTTGACGGCATCACCGATGACGAAGGCGCCGCCGCCCGAGCCGTGGTCGGTGCCCGAACCGTTGTCATGCACCCGGCGTCCGAACTCGGTGAATACCAGCAGGACCACGTTGTCCGAAGCGTTGTGCTCCACCAGGTCCTGGTAGAAGTCGTTGACGGTGCGCGACACGTCCGTCCACAGCTTGGAGTGGGCCACCAGCTCGGTGGCATGGGTGTCGAAGCTGTTGTACGGAGCGGTGGTGTAGAAGATCCGCGTCCCCAGGTTGGCGCAATGCACCTGGGCAATGTTCCTCATGTACTGGGCAACGGAGCCGCCGCCGTATTCCACCGTCGAGGTGTACTGGGCCGGCGCGGTCGCCAGAATGTCGGCGCCGGTCAGCGCGTCCACGCCCGTCTGGGACAGGTACTCCAGCGCCGGGCCCCGGCCCATCGCCGGCGAGTACATGCGGGAGAACAGGTCGATGGCCTCGTCCCGCTGTCCCTCCTGCTCGATGGTCGTCAGCACGCCGTAGGTCTCCAGGTTGCCCACCGAGGCCACCGGAGTGTTGGGCGCTACCAGGGCCCGGGGGACGCCGCGGCCGAAGTTAACGCCGGTCAGCACGTTGTCCTTGTTGGGGTCCAGGTCGCGGATGGCCCGGCCCAGCCAGCCCTCGCTGGCGATCTTTTCCGGCTCGCAGGTGTGCCAGATGTCCATGGAGCGGAAGTGGGAGCGGTTCGGCGTGGGATAGCCGATCCCCTGGATGACCGCTACCTTGCCCTGGTCGTACAGCTCCTTCAACTCTCCCATGTTGGGGTTGAACCCGATCTGGTCGTTGATCGGCAGGACCTGGTCCTCGGGGATCCGCACGTTGGGCCGATTGTCGTAGTACTTGGGGTTGGAATAGGGGATGACCGTGTTCAGGACATCATTGCCGCCCGACAGCTGCAGCACTACCAGGACGGGGTCTTTCTTGGTACTGGTCATAATCGTTTCTCCCAATCAATTTGTCCGATTGGCGGAGGGCCCGTCCCCAGGGACGGGCCCTGGACCTTTCCTAGGTGAACTGGTACTCCTGGGTGGAGACGACGAACTGGAGCATCTGCCCCACGCGCTCGGCAAACTCCGGGCTGTCCGTCCGGACCGGGCCCCGCTGCTGGGCCTGCCCCAGGATCATGGCGTGGGTCTCGTCGCCCAGCTCGTAGTGGCCCACGAACTCCAGGCACCCCTCCAGCAGCCGCTCCGGGGAGACGGTGTCGCCCTCGGCCGCCAGCCGGTTCACGATGGCCCGGATGCCCGGTGCGTCGGTGTCGCCCACCTGTCCGGCGGCAAAGTTGAGGCGCTCCACCAGGGTGCCGCTGTCGATCCACTCGGTGCCGGTGTGCCAGCCTTCCACCGTCGGCGGATTCAGCAGGTCCTGGCCCATGTACCGGATCTCTTGGGAGACTTCGTACAGGCCCGGCTGCGGCCTGGTGAACTCGCCGGTCAGCCGCAGGGTTCCTGCCACCACTTCGGCCGGACTCTTCACCTTGGCGAAGCGGGCGTTCTTGAAGGCGTCCGAGTTGAACAGCACCCGCAGCATGGCGCGGATCTCGAAGCCGGAGCGGAAGTACTCGTCCTCCAGCATCTTGATGGTCTCCATGTCCCGCGGCGGAGTGTCCTGCCACGCTGGCACCTGCGGCTCGTCCGCCACGAAGAAGTTGTACATGTGGCGGGAAACGAACCGGGCGGCGGCCTTCTGCTTGGCGATGATCTGGATGATGTCCTCGCCGTTGAAGTTGCCCGTCTCGCCCAGGAAGGTCTTCTCATCGTCGTCGTGGTCCCGGGGGTTGTACAGGAACATGGCCTCGTGGCGGCCGTAGGGGTAGCGGGGGATGGCGTTGCCCACGGTCCAGCCTGTGAAGGCCCGGGCGCACTCCTTGACGTCATCCTCCGAGTAGTTGGGCTCGCCGTCCATGCCGACTCCCAGGGAGAACAGCTCCAGGAGCTCCCGTCCCCAGTTCTCGTTGATGGCGTCCTTGTGGCTCATCTGGTTGTCCAGGTAATAAACCATGGCCGGGTCCGAGGCCAGCTCCATCAGAAGGTCGGGGAACTTGCCCAGGCCGTGCTTGCGGAACTTGTTCAGCTGCAGCAGGATCTGCCGCCCGTTCATGCACTTGGAGTCGCCGACGCAGAAGATGCCGTGCCAGAACAGGCAGATCTTCTCCTCCAGCGGACGGGGAGTGTTGACCATCCGGTAGGTCCAGTGGGCCTGGTTGGACTCCAGCCCGTTGATCTGCTTCCAGTCCACGAAGTGCCGCAGCAGCACGTCCATGTCCAGTTCCGGCTGCTGTTCGGGGTTGACCAGCTCATCAACGGTGGCTTCATATCCCGCCGCCGCTCGCCGTTCCAACTCCTCGTACGATGCGCCGAAGCCGGCCCGGCGCATGAGGTGTGCCATTAAGGCGATGTCGGATGCCATGCGTTTCCTCCTCTGAAAGTAAGGATTTCAGGTTGCTTGCGGGTCTCGCCGCCCGGTGTGCCATTCCGCAAAATGCCGCCCGGCGGTGGAACCGATTGGAGCAATAATAAGATTCGGCGGAAACCCTGTCAACGCCAACGGAAGACGGTTTGTATTGAGGAAAGAAAGCGTCGGATGCTTCCGATATACGTCTTTACGAACCTTTAGGGTGGCCAATAGTGGATAGGTCTGGATGTGTTTTCGTAGACAGCGGCTTTACTGCGGATCCAAGGGTTCCAAACGGCTGGCAGCCAAACCAGCCAAGTCATCGCAGGTCTTCGTAATTCATCGCATGAGGTCCAACCGTCGGGCATCTTCCGATTCAGCCTCTAGGCCAGAAAGACCGGGGGCGCCGTTCGGGATTTCCTCCCCGCACTCGAGCATATCTTCCACCACCAGTTCCGCCGCCTCCTGCAGCATGGCCAGGGCATCCTCTCTGTCATAACCCCAAGTGGCGCAGCCGGGGAGGGACTCAATCCACGCGCTCCACCGTCCATCTTCTTATTCTAGCAGCGTTGCCCTAAAGGTGTAGGTCATTGTGGCCTTCCTCACCGGTTTTCGTCGGTAGCAGAGAATACCATGTCGATGCAGGTCGATAACCATCCCGGGGTCGCTGGATACTTCATCTTCCGAGCGATGGGGAAAACTCAATTCAGGTTGAACCGGACGCCCTCCGCCTGCTCTCCTGCATCTCCCGTCACTGGAACAGGCCAAGCCTGTCTTATGGACCCTTCGTAAGCGTCGAAGGGCTTCCGTTGTTCCGGCAGAAAAGCCCGGATGGGCCCGTACAGCAGCGTTGACGCGGCGGACAGGGTCTCCCCGTCCGCGTTTGACCGGTTGACCACCACTCCCCTCTCCAGCGACGCCACCGGAACGCCGTCCCGGAAAACCACCCGGTTCCCCGGCTGCGCTGGAACCCGTTCCCCCGGTGTAGCAATCCCCGCCAGGTTCAGCGGATCGCAGGCGGAGACAACTTCCAGCTTTCCCGTGGCCGGGGCCCGGTGGGTCTCCCTCAGCTCGGTTACGGCGTCCGGCAGGGCGAACTGCTCACCCACGAACCCGGACACAAAGCGTCCACCGCGAATCTCGCCCCGTGCCTCCAGCCTTCGGTAGACCCGCACCAGGTCCCGCCAGCGGGGAGCCATCCTCTCCCGCGCCGGCAACTCCGGGAACACCACTCCGTAACGGAGCAGAAGTTGCCGTGCCTTCAGCTCCAGGGAGTCCCCCGCCGGGTCCAGCGACTCCAGCACTGACCACCGTCCCGCTCCGCCCTGCCGTTGGGCGCGGAGACGGTGAGATGCGGTAGGCTCGCTCCCGGTGGGATGAGTCCGCATGGGATCGTGTCCCGGGTCCCGGCCGCCCAGGCCCCGGCGTTCCGACCGTTTCCGGTCCGGCCTTCCTCGATTCCTGTTGCCGTCGAGACGCGCCCGCAGCGGGACAATGCTGTCCGACGTCACCAGCCCGTTGGCCGCCAGCATCCACAGGGCCTCCTCCACGTCCGACGGCAGGCGGCGGGTGCGCGAGACCAGGTCCGCCTGGAAACATGCCCCCCGGCTGGACAGGACCTCCATAATCTCAGCCGCCGCTCCGCTCAGGCCCCCGGCGTTTTCCTCGGACGGCTCCGCCAGCCCGTCCAGCGCGTCCCGCAGGCAGAGGGTGATGACTGACGAGCGGGTCAGCGGAGCGGCCCGCGGTCCTGCCTCCCCACCGCTGGCCGGGCCGTTGCTCCGGGAGAAGCGGCCCCAGGCAACCTCGCCGCCGGTGCACAGCCGTTCCAGGAATCCCGGCTCGTAGTCCATCACCCGCCGGGCCAGCAGTTCCGGCTCCCACGCAGCGGCGGCCGTCTCGAACCCCTGCAGCTTTTCAATGGCGTCCAGCAGGCCGCCCTCCCCCGAGACCTGCCACCCCGGCGATGCGTTCTGCCACCGGAACAGGAAGCGCATGAAGGATGATTGGGGCACCGGCTCGACTTCCCGTCGCAGCCTCCCCACCGTGGATCGGTGGATGCGGGCCAGGATGCGGCGGTCGCAGAACTCCTCTTCGTCAACACCCGGCCGGAAGCTGCCCCGCAGGACCAACCCCTCGTTTTCCAGGCCCAGCAGGGCGGTTTCAACATCCCCCGGGGACAGCCCCAGCAGGCTGGCCATCTCTCCGGCGGTGAACGGGCCCGACGACTCGGCCCAGCCCCTGACCAGGTACAGCACCGCCTCCTCTCGCTCGATGGGTTCACCCCTGTTGCCGTTCAGCGGTGACAGCAGCCCCACCCGCCCCTCCAGCGCGGCGTCGGGATAGGCGGCTGACGCCAACCCGGCGTGTTCGGCGGGCAGCCACAGGGACTCGCCTTGGGGAAGGGCCAGGAACAGCGCCCGCCCCGCCCGGGCCAACTCTTCCATCCAGGACACCAGCATGTCGGGAACGGAGCCGCCCGCCGTCTTCGACAAGTTTCCTTGCGCGGCGGCGAAAGGCGGCGACCCTTTGAAACCAGACTCGGTCCGGGCGGCCAGCTCGTCCGCCGGCGCCACCCCCAAAGTCAGCAGGGCGTCGTGAAGCTCGTCGGCATCCCGGATGGCCGGCCAGGCGTATGCCGACTCCTCGCGGATGGCCTCCGGGTCCAGCGCGGACAGGTCCCGCGCATCCTCGGGCAGCGCCCGCCGCAGGGACACGGCCCGGGCCCGCCGCTCCTCCAGGGGAGCATCATCGAGGAAGGCGTAGGGCATGGCATTCAGAATCTGGTGGGCGAACACCGACGGCTGCACCGTATCCCTGGCGAAGACCTCTACTTCCCCGGAGCGGATGGCCTGCAGGACATCCTTCAACCCTTCCAGGCTCATGGCCTCGGTCAGGCAGTCGCGGGTGGTCTCGAACACCAGCGGATGGTCCGGCGGCTCGATATCCCCCGGCATGGCGTTGTCCTGGCACTGCACCTGGGCCGGAAACACCGCCGCCAGCAGGTCCTCGGAGCGCATCCGTTGCAGCGGCGCCGGCACCTTCTTTCCGCCGTTGTGGCGCAGCATGGCCAGGAAGCGCGTTGCGTTCCACCGCCAGCGGGTCCCGAACAGGGGCGCCTGGAAAACCGCCTGGGTCAGCACCTCCTCCACCGTGTTGGGGGACAGGTAATTGAAGACGTCCCCCACCGGAAAGCCCATGCCGGGCCCCAGGGAAAAGTTCAGCCCGTCATCGGTGGCCGTTGCCTGGAGTTCAAAGTCGAAGGTCCGGCAGATGCGCTTCCGCAAGGCCATCCCCCAGGCCCGGTTGACGGCCGCCCCGAAGGGCGCATGGATTACCAGCTGCATCCCGCCGCTTTCGTCGAAGAACCGCTCCGCCACCACCCGGTTCGCCGTGGGCACCACGCCCAGCACCCGCTTCCCCTCCACGATGTAGGCCACCAGTTGACGGGCCACCTCCGCCGACACCCCGGCCTCGGCCATGACCCACGCCTCCGCGTCCGCCGGATTGTCCAGCCGCCGGTCCACGCCCTCCCGCAGCTGGGTTATCTCGTCGGAAAGCTCCCAGGTGCGGCCCGGAGCCTCGCCCAGCCAGAAGGGGATGGTGGGCAGGTTGCCCTGGGCATCCTCCACCCGCACCCGTCCGCTCTCCACCCGCCGGATCTTCCACGGCGTGTTGCCCAGCAGGAAAATATCCCCGGCCATGCTCTCGATGGCGAAGTCTTCGTTCACCGTTCCCACAAAGGTGCCCTCCGGATCGGCGACCACGTCGTAGTCCGCGTTGTCCGGGATGGCCCCACCGCTGGTCATGGCCGCCAGGCGTGCTCCCCGCCGTCCTTTCAGTTTTTGGTTGATGCCGTCCCGGTGCAGGTGGGCCCCGTTCCTTCCCTGCCTGGGCGCAAACCCTTGGGACAGCGACTCCACCACCTGGTCGAACTTCTCCCTCGGCAGGTCCCGGTACGGGTAGGCCCGCCGGAACAGCTCGAACAGGGCGTCCTCGTCCCATTCCTCTGCTGCACAGGCCGCCACCATCTGCTGCGAAAGCACGTCCAGCGGCCACGCTGGGATGGCGAAGGTGTCCAGGTTGCCCCGCCGCATCGCCCGGGACAGGGCGGCGCACTCCAGCATCTCGTCCCGGGTCAGCGGGAACAGCATCCCCTTGGGGACGCCCCCGACGGTGTGCCCGGACCGTCCCACCCGCTGCACCAGCAGCCCGATGGACCGCGGTGAGCCGATCTGGCAGACCAGGTCTATCTCCCCAATGTCGATGCCCAGCTCCAGCGACGCCGTGGCCACGCAGACCTTCACCTGGCCGTTCTTCAGTTTCTGCTCCGCGTCCAGCCGGGTGGCTCGGGACAGGCTCCCGTGGTGCGCCACTACCGCCTCCTCTCCCAGCCGCGCCGAAAGCTGGTGCGCCACCCGCTCCACCAGCCTCCGGGTGTTCACGAAGACCAGGGTGATGGCGTGGGCCTCCGTCGCGGCGGAGATGGCGTCCAGCGTCTCGCCCCAGATTTCGTGGGTGGCGATGGGACCCAGCTCCTGCTCCGGCAACTCCACGGACAGGTCCACCCTGCGGCGGCTGCCCGTGTCCACCACCACGCAGTCCGGGTTGCCTTCCACGCCGATATGCCGGTTCCCCACCAGGAAGCGGGCCATCTCGGACAGCGGACGCTGGGTGGCCGACAGCCCGATGCGGGTAATCGGTTCCTCGGAAAGCTGGCACAGCCGCTCCACCGACAACGCCAGGTGCGACCCCCGCTTGTCGTCCGCAACGGCGTGTATCTCGTCCAGGATCAGGGTCCTGACGTGCTTCAGACCTCGCCGCCCGCTCTCCGACGTCAGCAGGATGTACAGCGACTCCGGCGTGGTAATCAGGATGTGCGGCGGCCGCTTGGCCAGCTTCTGCCGCTCCGACGCCGGGGTGTCCCCGGTACGCACCGCCGTGGTTATCTGCGGGATGGGCGTCCCCGTCTCTTCGGCCAGGGCGGCGATCTCCTCCAGCGGGGTTGCCAGGTTCTTCTGGATGTCGTTGGACAGCGCCTTCAGCGGCGAGACGTACACGACCTGGGTGGTGTCGGGCAGGTCTGCCTCCATCCCCTGCCGCACCAGTTGGTCAATGCAGGTCAGGAAGGCCGTCAGCGTCTTGCCCGACCCGGTGGGAGCGGCAATCAGCGTGTGCCGCCCCTCCGCGATGGCCGGCCAGCCGGTGGCCTGCGCCTCCGTCGGGGCGTCAAACCGGCCCCGGAACCACTGTTGGATTACGGGATGAAAGCACGAGAGGGACATGGCCAGAGTTTAGCACAGCCCCGCTGGAGAACGCCCCGCCCAACTGTCAGTAACGGTGGGAAGAAACACCGTAATCCGTCTCTCACCGCCGCCTCGCTGCAACCGCAAAAAAAGGCGGCCCTCCCGACACGGGAGAGCCGCCTCTCGATTTTCGCAACGAACCCCTGTCCTCACGGGGCCTTGTTGTTGGGACTAAAACTCCTCTACCGGCCGCGTGGCTATCCCGTAGGTTCCGTAGAAGAAGTTGGCGTAGTGGGTCGTCCCGCCGGTGACGAACAGAAGGTACTGCTCGGGACTCTCCAGCATCGGAATGGTGGCTTCGGGATCATTCGCCAGCGCCTGCAGCTCCGGATGGTGAACCCACTTCCCGTTCTCGTCCGTGGGTACGCCCCGCTTGCCGATGGCCTCCTTCAGCGAGACCCGGCAGTTCTCGTGCAGCCATTCCTGCGCGCCCCGTTTGCTGTAACCGCCGTGCTCCAGGATCACCGCCCGCGACGGGCTGAGGATGATTGGGTGGAACGGCCCGGGGTAGGCCACCCGCTCGGCGGTGTGACCCACCTGCGCCGACTGCCACCCGCGGACCCATCCGCCTGCCCCGGAACCGGGGTAGTACATCAGCGACGAGATGTTGTTCAGCGTGTCGTTCGCGCTCCTGGAACCCGAGTCCAGGATGTCGCCGGGGCCGGTGACCGTCACCACCGTCACCGCGCTCTCGTGGGGCTGGAAACCCTGGTCCACGTGGTAGGGCTGCCAGGGGCTCAATTCCTCGTTCTCGGCGATGCACATTCCGAACTTGGTGGGCAACCCAATGAAGTTGGGATCGCCCGTCCCTGCCTTGCAGTAGCCGATGTTCATCAGGCACAGCCGCAGCGCCCTTCCGATGGCCGTGTTGGCGCTGTTCACCACGCCCGGCCCCATGGCCGACGTGCCGCAGTTGATCCCCGCGTGCTTCGCCACCGGCCCGTTCACCAGGATAATCGGGGCCTCGGTATGTCCCGAAACCTGCATGTCCCGGTGGTTCATCTCCGGCTGGGCCAGGCAGTCTATGGCCGCCAGCAGGACCGGGAACTGCTCCGGCCGGCATCCCGCCATTACCGCGTTGATGGCAATCTTCTCCACCGTCGCCACGCCAAACCCCGGCTCCATTATCATCATCACGTCCTGGGGCGCCCGGCTGGTTCCCGCCAGCATCCGCTCCACCAGCTCCGGCGTCGGTGGAACCACCGGAATCCCGTCGCTCCAGTCCCGCTCGGCCAGGAAGCGGTTCACTGCGTCCAGTCCCTCCGGCGATGGGTCCATCTCCACCGTGAAGACCTCCGTCGTCCCGTTGGACGGCGCGCCGGTGGCCGGCCCCCGCGAGGCCGGGAAGGTGGTCAGTCCCTGGATGATCGCGTCTATCTGGTCGTCCACCATGCTGCGGATGAACCCCGCCTGCTGCCCGGTGGTGGAGTGGGGGATGATGACGTAGGCCGTGTTGGGCTGTCCCCACCCGTCTACGCAGGACTGCCAGGCCCGGGCGAAGCTCTGCGCGGCGATGGCCACCGCGGGAACCCCAGCCTTCTCCATGGCTACCATGTCATGGCTAAGCCACGACGTGCAGCCCCCTCAATGGGCCGTCGCCCCGACCATCGCATCCACTTCCGACGCGATGCGGGCCGCCTCCTCCTCGTCAATGTGGACTCCCCGGCTCAGCACCGGGCGGCCCGTCCGCAGGTCGCCGCCGTACCGTTCGAACTTCACGCTCGGATACCGCTCCTGCAGCCGCTCCGCGAACCGGTCCACCGCGATGTCGGCCCCGCCGGTCATGTTGTTGTACAGGCCGATGGTCTTGCCCTCGAAGGTGGTGAGGCGCGGCGCGGGAGGCACCTTGAAGTCCACCCGGCTGGCGGCGGGAGACATAATCTGCACTTTCATCGGAATCTTCCTTTCGTTTCCTGTTCCGGGCAGGGGGCGCTCGAACCCCTCCGGGAGGCGTCTGCCGGCCCCTGTGCCCACGGCTGAGGATAGTTGGCGGCTAAAGCGGCGTCAAGACGCCGGCGCGCGGTGCCTTTGCGATAATCCTGGCGAGTTAGCACAAGGCCAATCCTTGAACCCCCGCCCTCGCCGTGCCAAACTGGCCCAACCCGTCCTTCAAGGAAAGCACCCATGCCGCGAACCCTCTACCTCGCCAACCCCTACGGCTTCTCCGCCCAGCAGAAGGAAGCCCTGCTGCCCCCCATTGTGGCCGCGCTGGAATCGCTGGGACTGGAGGTGTGGGAGCCTTTCGCCCGCAACAACCAGGTGGACTTCGCCCGGCCGGGGTGGGCCTACCGCGTGGGACAGGCCGACTTCCGCGATGTGGTGGAGTCCGACGCTATCTTCGCCATCGTCAACGGCGTTCCCCCGGACGAGGGCGTCATGGTCGAGCTGGGAATGGCCATCGCCCTGGGCAAGCCAACCTTCCTCTTCCGCGACGACTTCCGCCGCGCCACCGACAGCGAGGAATACCCCCTCAACCTGATGCTCTTTACCGGGATGCCCGAGGAAGGCTGGCGCGACTGCTACTACACTTCGGTCGCGGAGATAACCGCCCCGGACAAGGCCCTCGCCCGCTGGGCCGGGAGCCGGCGGGACTAGCGCGGCTTCTGCACGATATCCACGTTCACCGCCCGTTCCGCGTGGACGGTGAAGGTCAGCGATGCGCTGCCCCCGCCCTCCGTGCTGTCCACCACGTGGATGTTGTCCGGCCCGTGCAGGTAGTGAATCTTGTGGTCATCCTCCACCCGGAAAGGCCGGTCGTGCCCCGGGTAGAACACTTGGGACGATGCCACCATCTTCTCCACGCTCTCCCGTGCATCGTCCACGTCCCAGAAGACATTGTAGGGCAGTCCCCGCGCTACCGTGCCGCTCTCCGGCATCGCGTCGCCGGCAATGAGGATCTGCTCCCCGTCCACCTCGGCCAGCACGCTCATGTGACCCTTGGTATGCCCCGGCGTCTCGATGACCGACACGCCATCGACGATGGAATCCCCCTCCGACACGATCTCCACCTTCATCTTCCGCATCATGTCCGCCATGGCCCCGGCCACCGCCAGGTCCCAGGGATTGGGATTGCGGGCGTAGTCGATTTCCGTCGGGTTCACCACCACCCGCGCGTTGGGGAAAAGGTCCGTGTTCTGGCAGTGGTCCCAGTGCATGTGGGTCAGGATGATGATGTCGATGTCTTCGGGACTCAGGTCCCTGGACTGCAAAGCCCGGTACAGGAAGGCCCGACGCGACGACGGACCGGTGTCAATCAGGATGTTGTGGTTCCCCACCCGCAGCAGCGAGTTGGTCGAATACCCGAAGGAACCCTGGTCCGTGTTCAGCGCAAATCCATAGGTCAGAACATCCAAAGTAGCCATCTCAGCGCCCCTCCTTGGTCACCAGTATGACACTCCGAACCTGCGAATTGTCCTCGAAGCTGTCCCGAATTTCCGCCCCCCACCCCCTAGAACGCCGGCCGGTTCAGCACCGACTGGTCTATCTTCCGGGGCACCAGCCGCCCGTCATCCGGCGTCCCCAGCAGCTCCCCGTTGTCCACCATCACCTTCCCCCGCAGCAGCACCGTCGCCGGCCACCCCTCGACCTCCCATCCGTCCCACGGAGAGTAATCCCGCAGGTGCAGGTCCGCCATGGTCAGTGTCTTCCTGATGGACGGGTCAATGATGGTAATGTCGGCGTCGCTTCCCGCCGCAATCGCCCCCTTCAGCGGATACATCCCCAGCATCTTCGCCGCGTTGGTGGAAGTAAAGTTCACGTACTGCTCCAGGGACACTCCCCGCTTGACCACCGCCTCGGTGTAGTTCACCCCCATCCGGATCTCGATGCCGATATTCCCGCCCCGCACGTCCACCACGTTCCGCCCGGCGATCTTGTCCAGGTAGGTCGTGAAGCTGCTGTCCGTCGCCGTGAAGGACAGGTCCCGGCGCAGCAGCCCGTCCCACAGGTGGTTCCGGTCGTCCTCGTACTTCAGCGACGGATAGGTGTGGTACTTCATCCCGTCGCTTTCCTTGTAGTTGTCGCAATTGAAGGACAGCGCCAGGGTCAGCACCTCCCCGTACACCGGGAAACCGCCCGCCCGCGCCTCCGAGATCGCATCCAGTCCGTCCTTGGCCGTCACGTGCACGAAATAGACCCCCGTCTCGGTGCGCTGGGCCAGGCGGATGACGTGCTGGAAAGCCAGGTCCTCCACCAGCTTGGAGTGAATCTCGTGGACGTTGTACCAGTCCCACAGCCCCCGCTGCTGGGCCAGCAGGTAGTTGTACATCACCAGTTCGTCATCCTCGCCATGCACCGCCAGCACCCCGCCGTGACGGGAAATCTGCGTCATCACGTCGGCCAGCCTTCCCGTGTCGATCTTGCCGATGGGAGTCAGGCTGTGGACCCGTCCCTCCGGCGGCCGTATGTCGGTGGTGAAAACCTTGATGCTGGGAAACCCGGCGCTGATTAGCTCACTGTACCGCGAGATGGCGTCCGGCGTGCTCCCGCTGGAGTAGATGCAGTGGGTGGAGTAGTCGGTGTAGGCGTTGCCCTTCCACACGGAGATGAAGTCGTGGATGCCCGACGCCAGGTCCCCTGCGTTGGGCACCGGGGCGAAGTCCATTACTGTCGTTGTCCCGCCCCAGATGGCCCCCAGCGAGTGGTCCAGCGGACCGGCGTTGGGAGTATCGGCCACCAGCTGCCGCGCTCCCGGCTGCACGTTGGCCGCGGCGTGGGCGTGGGTCTCGATGCCCCCCGGAACAACAATCTTGCCGGAGGCGTCAATCACCGTTGCTCCCTCCGGCGACAACACCCCCGGAACGGCCACCGCCACGATCTTCTCCCCCTGGATCCCCACGTCCCACTCCCCCGCCCCTCCGGGAGTAACCACCGTTCCGCCAGAAATCAGCTTGTCCAGCATGACTCACCTCCATAAGTTGGGGTTGTGGAGGGACGGTATATGCACAACCCAACAGCGTTTATCAATTTGGGTTTCTTCCCTTGGCGTAGGCATGGCCGTAGTTATTGCACGTCGACCAAGATTTCACGATCCACATAGTTACGGAACCGTTCAGGAGATGTAAACACCCTGAAACCGGCGTCGCTGGCCGCCAGCCTGACGGCGCTATCTTCGTCTATGACCACGGCAACAGGAGGACTATATTCAGCTTGCAGTCCGGACGGCCAGGCAAGGTCAAGCACAGCGAGTAGTTCTCCGGTGTCATCAGCTATAACCTCATAAGCCAAAACACCTGAAGCTAGGCCCTTATCCGAAACAAACCGATTAAGCTCGACCAACTTTTCCATTTCATCATCTGAGTTTAAGCTGCCTATTTGTCCTGAAACCTCTGCCGAACCGCTAGGACTTGAGGAAACGATTGGCTCTGCGGTTGGAGGCAAGAAACCGCTTCGCAAAGTCTCGAGCATACTGTTGGACGCCTCGGCCAAGAGACGACGGCGGGTTGAGAGGAATTTCTGGTAATTTTCTACCTTCCACAATTCAGGGTCGGTGGGCACCCACTGGGATTCCAGCGTTCCCGGCCAACGTTCAACTATTTCCGGCATATACTCGACAGGTGCCCGGCTGCCTATCGACCGGTTGGTCTCCCCTGTCTGGAAGGCAATGTTTCCAATGTTATTGGCATCATTGGCCGACACTCCGTTACGACTCAGATAGGCACGGGGGAATATATGGTGCATTTCCAAGTTAGTGTGGGACCCCAAGCTGTGGTGCCGCAACTGGTTGCCCGTGCCCCAATCCCGTGCGTCATGTACCCTGGACATGATGTAAAGCAACGAGTAGAACCGCGATTTGTTGTAGTTGAGGTCAAAATTCTCATGGGTAACCGAACGTTCCCCTTGGCTTTGTCGGAGATTGAGCCGCAGCGCCTCAATAGGATTATCTTCTTCTAAAGCACCCAGATCCTGGTTAATCACAGTTTCTGTCGCGCCGGAGAAACGGCCCCAGATCGCAACTGTCACGTACCAATGCAAAATTCGCGCCATGGTTGACTGGTCTGGGAACCTCCCCCCTCTTTCAGCCAGGAACTTCACGATTACGGGAAAAGCCTGTTTACTACTAAGAAACTATCTCAGAATAGCGAGGCGGCGTTGGCGACGGTACCAGATAAGGGCGCAAGCCAATTGAAGCAGGCCCAGGTAATTGGCAGGCTTCTTGTCATAGCGCACCA